>CBDHHR010000380.1:0-15711 GCA_965263245.1 Metamycoplasmataceae bacterium
TTACTAGGAAAAAACTTTCATCATATGTATTCACTACATTGTATACATACTGGTATTTGGCATGTTTTTAGTGACACCATTTTTTAATGCTAACAGGGCAAGGGAAACAAAAGTTAGTTTATTAGGTAATACATGTTAATACCCAAAGTTCCCTCCATTATGGTAACTGTCATATCACTGCACTATAAGAGTAAAAAACAATCAGTTAACATCAGCCACTGTAGAAACTACTGACAGTCAGGCATTTGATTTATATAAACAGACACTCTTTCATTCAGTGGAGTGAACTTGAGCAATGAGGAACAAGCAAAATTAATCCAACTTCAAAACAGCATAACCATAACCATAACCCGCAGTAAGAGAATTCCAACCAGTTGTCCCATTACTTAAAAAACCGCGCTAACGGTTAACGTTAATACCAGCAACAGGAAGGTAACCTGCATCGGAGATTAGATTGAAACGCATTTCTAGCCCAGTTATTTCTACAACCCACGAGCCATCAAATCCTCTTTCCGCGCAAATGTGAAAATTCTATTTACCTAACTCCGCGGTCGCCTGACTTGAATGCTAAGCTGCAGCAGCCTGGTAATCTGCATGCCGAACCATCAAACTGCACTTTTCTCGCCGCCTATTTACACAATTGATCTGGAGGCAACTGCAAGCAGAGATTTACTGTCGTCTGCCCAAATCTACTGAGATGGGTCGTAACTCAATTCGTCTTGCCTCTCACATCAATGCCGGTTGGGGAAACACAACAGCGCATATATTTGATTGTGCACTGACAGCAACAACTTCGTTTACTCATCAATATACTAAATGCACTTTGAGTCGGCGCTGCGTTTGCACCAAAAATGTACGTGGAAAGCTGCATCGATCTGGCCTGCAGATGTTTTCTGCGACCTGCCAACTCTTGAGGTTCCAAGATCATTGGCATGCCAAGATGTCTGTATTGATAGAAGTGAGAGATTTAACCGATGCCAGCACCATCAGTCACTTGGTGCCGATCCGTCTCTAAGAAGTGTGAGCATCTATTGTGAATGGTGGAGGATACTGTTTCATTTACGGATCATTTAATCAGTCGATCAATCAAGTGTATTAAGTCTGTGACCTCGTAAAAGGTGCTCCAGTTCATTATGCAAGAGTGTGCATTGTCTGTACTTTTGAAGGTATATGTGCAACTAACATGTTTTCTCTGTGGCAACTTAAACATATTTCCCATACATATATACATGCATACACACAGTTTATATATATATATATATATATATATATATATATATATATATATATATATATATCCTTATGCATAATGTATGGAAATATGTGCGCACACACACACACACACACACACACACACACACACACACACACACACACACACACACACACACACACACACACACACTCACACACACACACACACACACACACACACACACACACACACACACACACACACACACACACACACACAAAGGACATGTATAAACAAACATACACATCATTCACATTTACTTGCCTTCTTCAAATATATGCAGAAACAGTAACAGCCATCAGTATTTGTCAATATAAAAAAATTACAAAGCTAACTTACCTGACGCCAAAAGCAACATCATCAGTTAGTGATGTACATTTGTGTAGTAATTTCAGAATGGCTGAATACTTCCCAGATAAGTCAAATCGGTGCTGGTTGATACAGACCCGTCAGCGATGAGTGTCAACCTGTGAGCAAGCCTAAGGACTAGATCTCGTGCTACGTGAGAACTTACAATTATTTTACTACGTCAGATGCCTTAATTCATTTGTATTAACCACCGACTGGAACGAACGGACTTGGACCATTGGTTCACTTCTGGTGCAGTCATGCATAATGCAGCTGGCCAGGCAGACACACTGACACATGACACACAAGCCTGACGCACCAGTCAGCAGAAACACACTTGTAAACACACTTATACTTGGGAGATGTGGGTGTTAGCACCACGGAGAAACCAGTGAACCATATATGACGATGCAATCACAAGTTGCGTTATATATAATGCATGCATGTACTGAATGCCTTTAATGAGTGGGTTATCACAACAGTCACCTAATCCGGACTTTAGTTTACTGACCTTCTGCACAGCGATGACCTTGGGGTGAGGGAGGGTGCTCCTAGCCTTGGGGTTCTGGCATAGGGGGCTGCAGGTAAAAGGGGTACTGGAATGGGGATATTGGTGTACGGGGTGGCGTATTGGTGCCCGCACCCAAATTGGTTTTTGACATGTTATCTACATTGGTGTTACATGCAATGGAGGTACTGGCATATACCCTACGCCAGTACCTGCACTAGACGAGAGAGGGTGTTACAGGTAAAGGGGGTCAAAATACTGACATACATGTAGGTAATATTGGCATCGGCTTGGACTAATTGCACAGTGGCTATTGGTATGTGTGCTACTGTAGCTATTAATATAGGGATTAACTGCTCTGGGGCTATTGGCATAGGGGCTACTGGTATGATATTGGTATAGGGGCTACTGGTATGATATTGGTATAAGGGCTACTGGTATGATATTGGCATAGGGGCTACTGGTATGATATTGGTATAGGGGCTACTAGTATGATATTGGTATAGGGGCTACTGTTATGATATTGGTATAGGGGCTACTGGTATGATATTGGTATAAGGGCTACTGGTATGATATTGGCATAGGGGCTACTGGTATGATATTGGTATAGGGGCTACTGGTATGATATTGGTATAGGGGCTACTGGTATGATATTGGTATAGGGGCTACTGGTATGATATTGGTATAGGGGCTACTGGTATGATATTGGTATAGGGGCTACTGTTATAATATTGGCATAGGGGCTACTGTCGTGAAGGTACTTATCTTGAGAGATTAATAACATGGGACTTACATGAACAACACCTGGGTTAGACCCACACAAGAGAACAACAGGATTCCACTGTTCTGTAGCAAAACTCCCATTTTGATGATCAGGTTTAAAATACTGTGAACATGAATTACAGACTGTGGGGAGCGGTGGTCGCACGGTAGAGTGCTGGACTGTCAATCGAGGGGATGGTGGTTCAATTCCACCTACTGCCGTTTCAAAACTTAGGCAATTTTGTTCACCCCACATTTGCCTGTGTCTTTCGGAACAGACACTAAAAGCCGGTGGTCCCTTCTATCTGGTGTCTATGCCAGGGGAAGTAAAAGATCCCACACAGGGGATAAATGTGTAACCTGTAGTGGACTCACTAATTCTAGAGAATAACAACTCCTGCGTTAGCCCAAGTTTGGGCTGTTTGGAGGAAACCACCTAAGAACTAAGAACTACAAGTTTCTCTAGTTATAACATACATGACGAATGTATGCTGCTACAGAGAAATTATTCCATTTGATGGTACGCCACTGAGAAACAGTACCTTTCCTTGGCACATACTTGCGGCCAATGAATCTAGGACTTTGAGCAAACACAACTATGGTAGTGAGGAGTAATATAACTGAACTACTCTTGCAGAGGATGCAATTTCAAGCACCACCATTGACCCATATTATAGCAAATACAAAGTCATCCACATTAACACGACCAAAGTGTGAATCTCCACTGACATCACAAAGCAGAGCTGTTTACGTTTACTAGACGGGTGAAGCAATCTGTTTACCAACACAGGTGTATTGCTAACACTCTGGGGACGAGGTGTGACATTTCTGGGTGTCTCTCAGCTGGGCACAACCAAAAGGTGTCAACAGCCACTGTTTATATCTGCCCACTTTGTTGGCTCAGCACCCCTGACTATTACCCCCAGACTGTCTGACTGAGGAGACACTACTCAGAGCAATTCACACCTTCACTAACCAGTTTGCATAAACTTGCATAATGGGCTACACTTGACAGTCAGCTGAAGTGCATGGTGTAGGAAAGGTCTAGTTTGTGACTTGGGCATGAATTGGGCTGTGTGGTTAAGGTATGAACTGGGTTGTGTGACTTGGGCATGAATTGGGCTGTGTGGTTAAGGTATGAACTGGGTTGTGTGACTTGGACATGAAGTATGGTGGTATGAGTTGGGCATGAATTTGATTCTGTGACTTGGGCATGAACTAGGTTATGTGACTCATACCTGAACTAGGTTCTGTGACATGGGCACGAACTAGGTTATGTGACTTGGGCATGAACTAGGTTCTGTGACTTATACCTGAACTAGGTTCTGTGACATGGGCACAAACTAGGTTATGTGACTTGGGCATGAACTAGGTTATGTGACTTGGGCGTGAACTGGGCTCTGTGCCTGACCTCTGTTGTGTGGCTTGGGCATGAATTGGGCAAGTTGGATACCCTTATGTGAGTTGGCAGGTGGGAATAAGCCAGTTACAATCCCAGCCCTGGTGTTCCACTACATCACTACTCACACAAGGTGGTGCTGTTCTTTGATGTCTTGTGTTCGGTCAGGCGGAACTAAGCCTACCTGGGTGGCAGGACAGGTGGCACAGTGGGTGAAGCATCTCAATGGTGGAGATGCGGCTGTTTGTTGCTGTTCAAAGCATTGTTAATTCAACGATGCCTCAGTTCACCCAGATGGGTAGCTGGGTGTACAGAGCGAGTACAAAGCTGCCAATTGTTGTGATACGGGTGATAACATGGTTGGCCACCTTGGAGGGCCTACCAAATAATACCACAGCATGACCGACTGGAACAGCATTGCTGAATGGAGTCGGTTGCAATGGCTGTGGACACTGAGGCCATAGAAACATGAGAACATCAACACATTTATGTGCATATCACTATGTAACTGTCACAGTCAGTGTGTAGCTGTCACCATGTAACTGTCACAGTCACTGTGTAGTTGTCACCATGTAACTGTCACAGTCACTGTGTAGTTGTCACCATGTAACTGTCACAGTCACTGTTAAGTTGTCACCATGTAACTGTCACAGTCACATAATGCCTCTGTCACCATTTAACTGCCACATCATGTAACTGTCACCATGTAATGTAGCTGTCACCATGTAACTGTCACCATGTTGCTGTCATCATGTTACTGTCACCATGTAACTGTCGCCATGTTGCTGTCAACATGTAACTGTCACAGTGTAACTGTCAGTCACCACATAGCTGTCACCACGTATCTGTCACAATGTACCTGTCATTGTGTATCTGTCACCGTGAAGCTATCGCCATGTAGCAATCACAATATAGCTGCCACAGCATAGTTGTCACCATGTAGTTATCATAGTGTATCTGTCACCATGTAGCTCTCACATTGTATCTGTCACCATGTAGCTTTCACAATGTATCTGTCAACATGTAGCTCTCACATTGTATCTGTCACCATGTAACTCTCAGTGTATCTGTCACCATATAACAATAGCTCTCACAGTGTATATGTCACCATGTAACTCTCATAGTGTATCTGTCACCATATAACAATAGCTCTCACAGTGTATCTGTCAGCTTGTAGCTGTCATCAGGTATCAGTAACTATCAACATATAGTCAAGCTGTCATCTGCTGTCTAGTTGTCACCTTGTTGCCACCACTTTGTCATCCCCATGTCCAGCTGTCCCACTGTCCCCATGTCTTGTGTAATGCCAACTCCACAACCTCCAGCAGATGTCAGGGACAATGCCCAGGTAATCTATCATGAGACTAGTTTCACGCGCTTGTGACACAGGCCAGGAGAATGACAAGTGACAATGTGCCGAGAGCACAGGATGCATGGACACGCCATTGTCCACCCCCTACAGCTGGCCCTGGACAAGTCATTTCTCTGTCCACTCACTGGCATGGACATACACAGCTGACCGGACACATTGATTTCCTCACTGTGTACAGATGGAAATACATTTTTCTTTTTTCTTTGGGCTGACTACAATAACTCAAGGACAGGATATAAATGTGGGTCAGTTCAGAAGGTGAGGGGGTGGAGGGGTGTATGGGGCAGTCAAAGACACGGACGGACGGACGGACGGACGGACGGACGGACGGACGGACGGACGGACGGACGGACGGACGGACGGACGGACGGACGGACGGACGGACGGACGGACGGACGGACGGACGGACGGACGGACGGACGGACGGACGGACGGACGGATATTAAAAGGTGTACATTACATCAATCACAGCATGCGCCAACATCGTTTGATAAGATTTTCTATTAAATTAACCCTGCATGCTAATAACATTAGTGGCATAATCAATGCATCAATGTAGATTGCTATGCACACGGTGGGAAAACATAGGACTAGCAAGGTCATGTTTTTGTTTCCCTTAAACCAGAACCAGAAATAATATTTTGACAAAATGCAGACGTCAGTGAAACGGAGCCAGTGAAAGCCACAATCAAGGCTCAGTGTTGATGACAGCGTCACCCCAAACTGTGGGGACACTGGGGTTTGGAAGCAACAACATCAAATGTTCCATGTTCACCAGGTCACTGCAGACAGTAAATTGAGATGGCCGTGTGATTACTCCCAATCAGGGAAGATACCCATGTTTATGTCTGACTTTATGACCCAGGAAACTGCCTGTATTTGTCAACAAGGAATGATGGAGGATCAGATGAGGCTCTCATGTGAACTGGGAAGGTGAACCATAAGGTCACATCACAAGATGGTTGGCAGTGTCATATTGCAAATGACCATGGGCTCAGAGTCCTTAGGTCTCAGGTGATTACCTCCAAACAGCCCAAACTTGGGCTAACGCAGGAGTTGTTTTTCTCTAGAATTTGTGAGTCCACTACAGGTTACACATTTACCCCCTGTGTGGGATCTTTTACTTCCCCTGGCATAGACACCAGATAGAAGGGACCACCGGCTTTTAGTGTCTCTTCCGAAAGACACAGGCAAATGTGGGGTGAAGAAATTGCCTAAGTTTCGAAACGGCGGTAGGTGGGATTGAACCACCGTCCCCTCGATTGACAGTCCGGCGCTCTACCGCGCGACCACCGCTCCCCCACCGAGAGTGGTCTCAATTCTAAGATTTTTTCCTCAGTAAATGGTGCATTTTATTAATGAGTGAACATGGAGTTTATGCAAATATGTGATGATAAGTACCTGGGCAGTTGCGTAACTTTAAGTTGCATAACTATGGTTAATCGGTGTTAACTGACTGTGGCTGTGCCAGTGCCTGTGTATGAGCCTGTGTATCTGCCTGTGCCTGTGTATGAGCCTGTGTATCTGCCAGTGCCTGTGTATGTGCCTGTGTATCTATCTGCCAGTGCCTGTAATCAATTTAGTATTCTGCTGTGCATCCTGGCAGTATCAAAATCAATTTCAACAATATTTATTTCCAATTTGACAAGACAACAACAGCATTCTAGTGTAGCATCAGAATTGTACTTTCAAATAGAATGCAAATCTCTTAATTTCCCCATGGTAGAGCCTAATCCAGTGAAAAAAATCCCAGCAGTGCACTGACTGGGTTTCTGAGTTTAAGGAGAATCCGATGTTAAATTAACCTTTTTATGTGCATGTACTATCTTTTCTTCATGCAATGGTAACCTTTAGTTAATAAATTAAACTAATCAGCACACTTTTTCATCCTAGTTTTGTGAAGTTACAGACACACCTGACCTAATAGATAGTCTCAAACTCACCTTTTCTTTCTTCACAATTTTGTAACATAACCAGAAACCCATCCACAGATTTCAAACCGAAATTTATTTAAACCTACAAACCTTCCATCTGCAGAATTGGGGGAAAGATAAACACCAAAACGCATTCTTGGTGAAACAATATCTCTGCAAATTAGTTATGCAAATTGAGGCTAATAATAGCACAATGGCGACGCACAGCAATGCCAAAAGGTGGACTAAAGGACACCTTTCTGTCCTGCATTGTGTAGATAATTACTATGTGCAACAAACAAATCATAAAACTATTCTAACCAAGTGATATGCGGGTCGAGCTGCACTGGCAATAACAGTCTTAGCAAATATTACCTCTCATGACCTGTGTACACTTTATAAGTGTCTATAATGTCAATTAAATATCACTTATAACACTTCATTAACCCGCGCATTCAGCCATTACAACATTTATATACGGACAAGATTATGCAGAACCATTCTGGGTGTTGCTAATGACTTTTTATTCAGTCTAACCTGTGCTATTTTATTATGTTTTGATGGGCTGCAATAGGCAGCTTACATTTAGTGTGTTATTAATAAACACGTTTATTTTACCATATCCCTGCAGGCACACCTTAAATGATTGTGTGATGTAAAATGTGGCACTGCGTAACACTCAAGAATGCTGTTCTAAACAAAATATTGGATTTTATTTATTTAATACCTTCATTATAATTGTGTGTATTTATTATTACATATTGTTAGAAACATTGCATGTCTGACTGTTTTTTGCATCAGGTTACAGGATTGAGAGCCAACGGTGACTGACTACCCAACAAATTTCTCTTTTCATTCCAGCCCAATTCCCGAGTAGATGCCAAGTTTGCCAACTATTGTTAATACACATTAAAATGATTTATTGATGCCTTTAATACAACAAAGAAGTGTGATATGTTCAGAAAGCAGTAAGAAAGGGAGATGAAAGGAATGAGAGAGGGAGTGGGGAGTGAGAGGGAAAGAGAGAGGGAGTGGAGAGTGAGAGGGGAAGAGAGGGAGTGGAGAGTGAGAGGGAAAGAGAGAGGGAGTGTGAGAGGGAAAGAGAGAGGGAGTGGGGAGTGAGAGGGAAAGAGAGAGGGAGTGGAGAGTGAGAGGGAAAGAGAGAGGGAGTGGAGAGACAGAGGGAAAGAGAGAGGGAGTGGAGAGGGGAAGAGAGAGGGAGTGGAGAGTCAGAGGGAAAGAGAGAGGGAGTGGAGAGGGGAAGAGAGAGGGAGTGGAGAATGAGAGGGAAAGAGAGAGGGAGTGGAGAGTGAGAGAGAAAGAGAGAGGGAGTGAGAGAGAAAGAGGGAGGGAGTGGAGAGTGAGAGGGAAAGAGAGAGGGAGTGGAGAGTGAGAGGGAAAGAGAGAGGGAGTGGAGAGAGAGAAAGAGAGAGAGGGAGTGAGAGAGAAAGAGAGAGGGAGTGGAGAGTGAGAGGGAAAGAGAGAGGGAGTGGAGAGTGAGAGGGAAAGAGAGAGGGAGTGGAGAGTGAGAGGGGAGAGGGAGGGAGTGGAGAGTGAGAGGGAAAGAGAGAGGGAGTGGAGAGTGAGAGAGAAAGAGAGAGGGAGTGGAGAGTGAGAGGGGAGAGGGAGGGAGTGGAGAGTGAGAGGGGAGAGGGAGGGAGTGGGGAGTGAGAGGGGAGAGGGAGGGAGTGGAGAGTGAGAGGGGAGAGTGAGGGAGTGGAGAGTGAGGGAGTGGGGAGTGAGAGGGGAGAGGGAGGGAGTGGAGAGTGAGAGGGGAGAGGGAGGGAGTGGAGAGTGAGAGGGGAGAGGGAGGGAGTGGGGAGTGAGAGGGAGTGGAGAGTGAGAGGGGAGAGGGAGGGAGTGGGGAGTGAGAGGGGAGAGGGAGGGAGTGGAGAGTGAGAGGGGAGAGGGAGGGAGTGGGGAGTGAGAGGGGAGGGGAGGGAGTGGAGAGTGAGAGGGGAGAGGGAGGGAGTGGGGAGTGAGAGGGGAGGGGGAGGGAGTGGAGAGTGAGAGGGGAGAGGGAGGGAGTGGAGAGTGAGAGGGGAGAGAGAGGGAGTGGAGAGTGAGAGGGGAGAGGGAGTGGGGAGTGAGAGGGGAGAGAGAGGGAGTGGAGAGTGAGAGGGGAGAGGGAGGGAGTGGAGAGTGAGAGGGAAAGAGAGAGGGAGTGGAGAGTGAGAGGGAAAGAGAGAGTGGAGAACAAGAGGGGAGAGGGAGGGAGTGGAGAGTGAGAGGGGAGAGGGAGGGAGTGGAGAGTGAGAGGGGAGAGGGAGGGAGTGGAGAGTGAGAGGGGAGAGGGAGGGAGTGGAGAGTGAGAGGGGAGAGGGAGGGAGTGGAGAGTGGGAGGGCAGAGGGAGGGAGTGGAGAGTGAGAGGGGAGAGGGAGTGGAGTGAGAGGGGAGAGGGAGGGAGTGGAGAGTGAGAGGGGAGAGAGAGGGAGTGGAGAGGGGAGAGGGAGGGAGTGGAGAGTGAGAGGGGAGAGGGAGGGAGTGAAGAGTGAGAGGGGAGAGGGAGGGAGTGGAGAGTGAGAGGGGAGAGAGAGGGAGTGGAGAGTGAGAGGGGAGAGGGAGGGAGTGGGGAGTGAGAGGGGAGAGAGAGGGAGTGGGGAGTGAGAGGGGAGAGGGAGGGAGTGGAGAGTGAGAGGGGAGAGGGAGGGAGTGGGGAGTGAGAGGGGAGAGGGAGGGAGTGGTGACAGCAGTGTAAGAACAGGGAGGGGGAAGAGAAAAAGGAAAGAAAACAAAAGTCAGGGATTACTATCAAAGACGGCCTTGTCCCTGACAGACAAGGAAACAAGACAGCAACAGAGGGAAGGAATGTTTTAGGAGAACGCTGGTGTGCAACTGGTTAAGGAGGGACCGTCTGTTCTGTTAGGCAGAATCATCCTGGGTGGTAATTATTAGCTCACCGAGTCTGTTATCTGTTATTTGTACATAAATATCCACCACTGTCTATAGTCAGGTACTCATTTATTCATCTGTGTGAACTGGAGTCATATATAATGAACAAAATTGTCTAAGATTCAACTTGGATGCCAACAGATTTGATCCCGGGTTCTCTCAGAGAGAAAGTCCCAGATTTTAGCCACCACTGTCCACATAAATGACAGTAATTTTTGTTTTGTTATTTAATAAAAATTAATAACAACATCCGAAGCCATACCTTTCAGCTGTTGGCCTTGAAGTAGACTCTTGTGCGTTGTCACACACTTATACTTAGTCGCTTATAGTACGTTGACACATACAGTTTGTGGTCTGGTCAAGCCGATTGGTCACCACTACGATAAGCTGGTCATCCACACCACCTATAATCCCATGTCAGTAAGTGTGGACACATCCACCAGTGGTCAGCAGAACTGCCTGGACTTTGAATAAATCTGGTTGGATGCTGAGTAAATCTGGTTGGACTCTCTGAGTAAATCTGGCCAAAATGGGTCATGCTGTCATTTAGAGTGCAAACACCTCAGGGATGGATGACCACTGCAGTGAACAACAATGAGTGGCCAGTGGTTTGTGTATTCATAGTGGACACTGGAGGTGTAATGTATCAGGTGGGCCAATGACCAGTGGTCAAGGATTACTCTGCACTCCTGAAGGCAGGGATTACAACAAATCAGAGTAGTTTATTGCCTGTCAGTTGCAAGTGCCAGGGTCTACCTGCTGTTTAGCATTCAACTTTTAAAAGGGAGCAATTGCTAGTTCAATACAATATGTCTTTAAAGGGATACACTCCCGTCAGTGAGAGGTTCACAGTATTAACTTACATAACTATACTATATTGGTCGTGCCTAGTAATTGTGCACAAAGATCGTTAATAAACAATTAGTTATAGTTTAATGGTATCAAAAACATGCTATCTTTGATTCAGGGCGCTGCCATCTTGAGACTTGCGCCGGTGACGTAAGCCAAATCGTTTACGTCACTGACACATTGTTGGAAAAGGCGAGGATTGGCGGAATGTTCGCTAATAATTGTGATAGTGACGTAAGCAACCCGCGACATACTGGATACATCAAGTACCATTGGACAGATATAGGATGTTCAAACGTGCATGCGCCAGTGACGTAAGCGGTTTACGTTACTGGCGCGTAAGTCTCAAGATGGCAGCGCCCTGAATCCAACATGGAGTGTTTCTGGTACAATTATACTATAATTAATTGTTTATTAATGATCTTTGTTCAAAATTACTATATGCAACCAATATATTATACAGATGTAAGTAAATGCTGAGAATCTCTCACTGACTGGATTATCCCTTTAAAGAGAAGATAATAAGTAATGTATAAAACGTGCCACTATGTTGCAGAGTGCCAACATTAGTGCTAATAACCATAAAGTATTAGCTAAATATTAAAAACAATTTCATTCTATTTTGCTTACAAGTATCTTTTGGAAGACGAGCTAAAATAACTATGGTCTAAAACATGCAAATATTCTGCAATGAGTGCCAACGATAATGCTAATAACCATAAAAAAATATGTTATAACAAGTTCACCATATTTTGCTTGTCTTTTTGGAAGGTATACTAAAAACTGTTGTTCCTTCTAACTGGCTCCTGTGCTGAGGAAATTAAAAATAATAATTAATAATAATATTTACTTTGCGCAGCACCAGATTCTCGACAGGAAGTAGGTATTCGACAAACTTTCGAGAAGGAAAATTGTAAAAATAAACTGCTCCTCTGTTACCCCTGGAGAGGTATCACCAGCAACAGGGGGTGTCAGAGCAGAGCACAATCTGTCAGTGCCAGTGTGAGGGTGCAGTTGCCCAGGTAGCTCCACCAGAGCACTGACTGGGAAAGGGATACTTCCTACACCTCCCAGACTGGATCCCACCAACAGACAGGCATGTGCATGCTCCGGGTCCATGGTTCCAACAATCATACACACATTGCCACTACCCAGGAGGTAGGCCCACCCACAGTCTCACTGCCACTAAACCCACCCACAGTCTCACTGCCACTAAACCCACCCACAGTCTCACTGCCACTAGACCCACCCACAGTCTCACTGCCACTAAACCCACCCAGTCTCACTGCCACTAGACCCACCCACAGTCTCACTGCCACTAGACCCACCCACAGTCTCACTGCCACTAAACCCACCCACAGTCTCACTGCCACTAAACCCACCCACAGTCTCACTGCCACTAAACCCACCCACAGTCTCACTGCCACTAAACCCACCCACAGTCTCACTGCCACTAAACCCACCCATAATCTCACTACCACTAATTCCACACACAAACTCACTGCCACTAAATTCACCCACAGTCTCACTGCCACTAAATTCACCCACAATCTCACTGCACTAAATCCACCCACAGTCTCACTGCCACTAAACCCACCCATAATCTCACTGCCACCAAATCCACCCGCAATCTCACTGCCACTAAATCCACCCATAATCTCACTGCCACTAAACCCACCCTTAATCTCACTGCCACTAAACCCACCCACAATCTCACTCCCAGTAAACCCACCCACAATCTCACTGCCACTAAATCAACCCACAAACTCACTGCCACTAAACCCACCCAGAATATCACTGCCACTAAATCCACCCAGAATCTCACTGCCACTAAATCCACCCACAACTGCTACTAAATCCACCCACACTTTCACTGCCACTAAATCCACCCACAATCTCACTGCCACTAAATCCACCCACAGTTTCACTGCCACTAAATCCATCCGCAATCTCACTGCCACTAAATCCACCCACAATCTCACTGCCATTAAATCCACCCACAGTTTCACTGCCACTAAATCCATCCGCAATCTCACTGCCACTAAACCCACCCACAATCTCACTGCCAGTAAATCCACCCACAGTCTCACTGCCATTAAATCCACTCACAATCTCACTGCCACTAAATACTGCCACTAAACCCACCCACAATCTCACTGCCACTAAATCCACCCACAGTCTCACTGCCACTAAATCCATCCGCAATCTCACTGCCACTAAATCCACCCACAATCTCACTGCCACTAAACCCACCCACAATCTCACTGCCACTAAATCCACCCACAGTCTCACTGCCACTAAATCCACTCACAATCTCACTGCCACTAAATACTGCCACTAAACCCACCCACAATCTCACTGCCACTAAATCTACCCACAATCTCACTGCCACTAAATCCAACCACAACTGCCACTAAATCAACCCACAATCTCACTGCCACTAAATCCAACCACAACTGCCACTAAATCAACCCACAATCTCACTGCCACTAAATCCAACCACAACTGCCACTAAATCTACCCACAATCTCACTGCCACTAAATCCATCCACAACTGCCACTAAATCCACCCACAGTTTCACTGCCACTAAATCCATCCGCAATCTCACTGCCACTAAATCCACCCACAATCTCACTGCCACTAAATCCACCCACAGTTTCACTGCCACTAAATCCATCCGCAATCTCACTGCCACTAAACCCACCCACAATCTCACTGCCAGTAAATCCACCCACAGTCTCACTGCCATTAAATCCACTCACAATCTCACTGCCACTAAATACTGCCACTAAACCCACCCACAATCTCACTGCCACTAAATCCACCCACAGTCTCACTGCCACTAAATCCATCCGCAATCTCACTGCCACTAAATCCACCCACAATCTCACTGCCACTAAACCCACCCACAATCTCACTGCCACTAAATCCACCCACAGTCTCACTGCCACTAAATCCACTCACAATCTCACTGCCACTAAATACTGCCACTAAACCCACCCACAATCTCACTGCCACTAAATCTACCCACAATCTCACTGCCACTAAATCCAACCACAACTGCCACTAAATCCACCCACAATCTCACTGCCACTAAATCCACCCACAATCTCACTGCCACTAAACCCACCCACAATCTCACTGCCACTAAATCCACCCACAGTCTCACTGCCACTAAATCCACTCACAATCTCACTGCCACTAAATACTGCCACTAAACCCACCCACAATCTCACTGCCACTAAATCTACCCACAATCTCACTGCCACTAAATCCAACCACAACTGCCACTAAATCTACCCACAATCTCACTGCCACTAAATCCACCCACAATCTCACTGCCAGTAAATACTGCCACTAAACCCACCCACAATCTCACTGCCACTAAATCTACCCACAATCTCACTGCCACTAAATCCAACCACAACTGCCACTAAATCCACCCACAACTGCCACTAAATCCACCTACAAAATCACTGCCACTACCGGTAATACCAACCAACAATCACGCTACGACTAAACCAACCTACAATCACACTGCCACAAAACCCACCCACAAACACACAGCCACAAAACCCACCTATAATTACACTGCCACTAAACTCACTGTTGGCAAACCACCCACCATCTCACTGCCACTATGCCAAGCCACAAAAATACTGCCACTGAACCCGCCCACAATCACACTACCACTAAGCCCATCCACAATCACAATGTCATGTTGTAACTAAAACCTATCTGGTAACCAAAACATCTGTTTTGCTACCACTAATCCCACCCGCAACCTCATGAATAAAGGTAGCATATTAATAATTATATAGATATTAATAAATGTGACAATTATGCTCATATATAGTCCACTGTGCAGTCTTAGGCACTGTTCAAGACAATTTACCCCTGGCAGACCTGTCCAACTGTACACAATGTTGACATCTCTGGGAAGTACTAAGCCATTCAGCAATTAACATACACAATACTTACTATTTATATAGAACTCTCAGACTGCATATATACAAATATCCACCACTGTTTATAGCCAGGTATCCATTCTTACAGCTGTGTGAACTGGAGCAGTGTAGAATGTGGGAACTTGCCCAAGGTTTGACACAATAGCACAATATTCAAATCGTGGCTTTCTGGCTTAAGAGTCCACTGCCTTAGTCCCCGTTCCCCTCTCTCCCAACTGGGTTGATTGAGCAGGTCTGACAGGCACTGTGGCTGGTCTTCCCTATCAGGGATGTGTTGTTTCCAGTTCTACCCGCTGTACAGGGAAATGCCTTGGAGGCAGCCGAACTCTTGCAGACTCTACACAGGCATTGCTGCAGGGGTTTCCTGACCCCAGACAAAGTCTGTGCACACGTTTCATTTGTCTGTCCTGCTCCTGGCATCTGTCACCACAGGTGGCTGCCGA
>CBDHHR010000381.1:0-12500 GCA_965263245.1 Metamycoplasmataceae bacterium
AAAGAACATGGATTAGTTTATATTATTATGGGGAAAGAACATGGATTAATTTACGTCCATATGGCGAAATAGCATGGATTAGTTTACATCCTTAAGGCGAGAGAGCATGGATTAGCTTATATAATTTTTACGAAAATGCATGGATTCGTTTGCATACGTATGGCGAAAGAGCAGGGACTAGTTTATATCCTTCCTGTGAAAGTGCATGGATTAGTTTACATCCTTATGGCGAAAGAGTATGGACCAGTTTACATCCGTATGGTGAAACAGCATGGACTACTTTGCATTCTTATGGCTAATGAGCATGGATTAGTTTATATTATTATGGCGAAAAAACACTGACTAGTTTACATCCTTATAGCGATGGAGCACGGATTAGTCTATATTCTTATGGCGAAATAGTATGGATTAGTTTACATCCTTACGGTGAAAGAGCAAGGATTAGTTTACAGTATTATGGCGAAAGAGCAAGGATTAGTTTACATCCTTATAGCGAAAGAGTAAGGATTAGTTTACATCATTATGGCGAAAGAGCAAGGATTAGTTTACATCATAATGGCGAAAGAGCAAGGATTAGTTTACATCCTTATGGCGAAAGAGCAAGGATTAGTTTACATCCTTATGGCGAAAGAGCAAGGATTAGTTTACATCCTTACGGTGAAAGAGCAAGGATTAGTTTACAGTATTATGGCGAAAGAGCAAGGATTAGTTTACATCCTTATAGCGAAAGAGTAAGGATTAGTTTACATCATTATGGCGAAAGAGCAAGGATTAGTTTACATCATAATGGCGAAAGAGCAAGGATTAGTTTACATCCTTATGGTGAAAGAGTATGGATTAGTTTATATCATTATGGCTAAAGAGCAAGGATTGGCTTACATCCTTATGGCGAAAGAGCAAGCATTAGTTTACATCATTATGGCGAAAGAGCAAGGATTAGTTTACATCCTTATGGCGAAAGAGCAAGGATTAGTTTACTTCATAATGGCGAAAGAGCAAGGATTGGTTTACATCTTTATGGCGAAAGAACAAGGATTAGTTTACTTCATAATGGCGAAAGAGCAAGGATTGGTTTACATCATAATGGCGAAAGAGCAAGGATTAGTTTACATTCTTATGGTGAAAGAGTATGGATTAGTTTATATCATTATGGCTAAAGAGCAAGGATTGGCTTACATCCTTATGGCGAAAGAGCAAGGATCAGTTTACATCCTTATGGCGAAAGAGCAAGGATTAGTTTACATCCTTACGGTGAAAGAGCAAGGATTAGTTTACAGTATTATGGCGAAAGAGCAAGGATTAGTTTACATCCTTATAGCGAAAGAGTAAGGATTAGTTTACATCATTATGGCGAAAGAGCAAGGATTAGTTTACATCATAATGGCGAAAGAGCAAGGATTAGTTTACATCCTTATGGTGAAAGAGTATGGATTAGTTTATATCATTATGGCTAAAGAGCAAGGATTGGCTTACATCCTTATGGCGAAAGAGCAAGCATTAGTTTACATCCTTATGGCGAAAGAGCAAGGATTAGTTTACATCCTTATGGCGAAAGAGCAAGGATTAGTTTACTTCATAATGGCGAAAGAGCAAGGATTGGTTTACATCTTTATGGCGAAAGAACAAGGATTAGTTTACTTCATAATGGCGAAAGAGCAAGGATTGGTTTACATCATAATGGCGAAAGAGCAAGGATTAGTTTACATTCTTATGGTGAAAGAGTATGGATTAGTTTATATCATTATGGCTAAAGAGCAAGGATTGGCTTACATCCTTATGGCGAAAGAGCAAGCATTAGTTTACATCCTTATGGCGAAAGAGCAAGGTTTAGTTTACATCCTTATGGCGAAAGAGCAAGGATTAGTTTACTTCATAATGGCGAAAGAGCAAGGATTGGTTTACATCTTTATGGCGAAAGAGCAAGGATTAGTTTACTTCATAATGGCGAAAGAGCAAGGATTGGTTTACATCATAATGGCGAAAGAGCAAGGATTAGTTTACATCATTATGGCGAAAGAGCAAGGATTAGTTTACATCCTTATGGTGAAAGAGCAAGGATTGGTTTACATCCTTATGGCGAAAGAGCAAGGATTAGTTTATATTATTATGGCGAAAGAGCAAGGATTAGTTTACATTATTATGGCGAAAGAGCAAGGATTAATTTACATCCTTATGGCGAAAGAACAAGGATTAGTTTACATCTTTATGGTGAAAGAGCAAGGATTAGTTTACTTCATAATGGCGAATGAGCAAGGATTGGTTTACATCCTTATGGCGAAAGAGCAAGGATTAGTTTACATCCTTATGGCGAAAGAACAAGGATTGGTTTACATCATTATGGCGAAAGAGCAAGGATTAGTTTACATCCTAATGGCGAAATAGCAAGGATTCGTTTACATCCTTATGGCGAAAGAGCAAGGATTAGTTTACATCCTTATGGCGAAAGAGCAAGGATTAGTTTACATCCTTACGGTGAAAGAGCAAGGATTAGTTTACAGTATTATGGCGAAAGAGCAAGGATTAGTTTACATCCTTATAGCGAAAGAGTAAGGATTAGTTTACATCATTATGGCGAAAGAGCAAGGATTAGTTTACATCATAATGGCGAAAGAGCAAGGATTAGTTTACATCCTTATGGTGAAAGAGTATGGATTAGTTTATATCATTATGGCTAAAGAGCAAGGATTGGCTTACATCCTTATGGCGAAAGAGCAAGCATTAGTTTACATCCTTATGGCGAAAGAGCAAGGATTAGTTTACATCCTTATGGCGAAAGAGCAAGGATTAGTTTACTTCATAATGGCGAAAGAGCAAGGATTGGTTTACATCTTTATGGCGAAAGAGCAAGGATTAGTTTACTTCATAATGGCGAAAGAGCAAGGATTGGTTTACATCATAATGGCGAAAGAGCAAGGATTAGTTTACATCATAATGGTAAAAGAGCAAGGATTAGTTTACATCCTTATGGCGAAAAAGCAAGGATTAGTTTACATCATTATGGTGAAAGAGTAAGGATTGGTTTACATCCTTATGGCGAAAGAGCAAGAATTGGTTTACATCCTTATGACTAATGAGCCCATGCTCTAGTTTACATACTTATGGTGAAAGAGCAAGGACTAGTTTATATCCTTATGGCGCTGGAGCACGGAATGGCTGCCATCCTTATGGCGACTGAAAGTGGTGGCCTTGATGGCGTTACATAATATCACGTCCACATTTATTTATCATAATAAACGCGAACCGCCATTAGTACTATTTAACTATGCCCTGCCTGCGTGCCACGTAGCCTTTGGAAGCAGGCATTGGTACGTAATGTTTTCTAATGACGTCCGCCCGGAAATGAAATCAACTAGAAAGACCACACCAACGGTGAGGCTTTGGTCATTTGTGTAATTATGTTGGCGCTTTGCTCATAACCACGCAGTGTGGACACAGTGTTTCCAACAGGTTCTGTCATTACGACACGGACATTGCGTGTGCCCGTGAAGGTCCCGCACACACTGCTGCAATAGGCATCATGCTACCGCTCATATTAATATCATGTCTTCAAAATCTGGTCGATATTACTTTTTAGTAGCACCTCATAATGAAGAACTAAATAAATATATGAGACTATTTATAAGACGGACGCGGTGAAGGGGATTTATTTAGCGTGCCCGTGCTGGCCTGGTATTATAACACACACGCACGCACCCACGCACGCACGCACGCACGCACGCACGCACGCACGCACCCACGCACGCACGCACGCACGCATGCACACAAACTCACCATACACACACACACGCACGCACGCACGCACGCACGCACACACGCGCGCGCGCGCGCGCGCGAGCACACACACACACACACACACACACACACACACACACACACACACACACACACACACACACACACACACACACACACACACACACACACACACACACACACACACACACACACACACACACACACACACACACACACACACACACACACACACACACACACACACACACACACACACACACACACACACACACACACACACACACACACACACACACACACACACACACACACACACACACACACACACACACACACACACACACATTACACTCTCACCGGAACATATGGACGTAATAAAAAAATCTGTGCTAAAGAACCATTAAGAAACAATTATTCATGGATGAACTGCGGTTGGCAAATGTTGATACATGACACTTGAGAAATGTCTTCAAGGCTGTCTTATCGGTCCCCAGCAAGAAAAGAAGTGGATGACTATAAACGCCCGCTTCCCATACGGATGGGACGAGTATGATAACCTGTTCTTCCCTATGCCGGAGCGACCGGACACACAATACTTGCAGGTAACTCACCACTCAGCTGGGCTGCTGCAGTTTTTCCACTGGTGGGTAGGCTGCAGCATCTGCCATTGGTAATGCTTACCTCTGTCATTAAATATTGTGAAGGTGTTTTTTTTCGAATTCTGCACCCGGCTACCCAAATTGCGTGTGATTCCATCCAGTCCGATTCGTGTCAGTTCGTTCTGCCGGTTCTTGTCTTTGGATTCGTTTGCAACGACTGCGTTTGTTTCAGCTGATAGTTCTTTTGGTTTCTCATGATGCTTCTATCGTTGGTGCCTTATGATGCGTCTGTCTTTGATATCTTATGATGCTTCTGTCTTTGGTATCTTATGGTGCTTCTGTCTTTGGTATCTTATGATGCTTCTGTCTTTGGTATCTTATGGTGCTTCTGTCTTTGGTATCTTATGATGCTTCTGTCTTTGGTATCTTATGATGCTTCTGTCTTTGGTATTTTATGATGTTTCTGTATTTGGTGTCTTATGATGTTTCTGTCTTTGGTATCTTATGATGCTTCTGTCTTTGATATCTTATGATGCTTCTGTCTTTGGTATCTTATGATGCTTCTGTCTTTGGTATCTTATGATGCTTCTGTCTTTGGTATCTTATGATGCTTATATCGTTGGTATCTTATGATGCTTATATCGTTGGTGCCTTATGATGCTTCTGTCTTTGGTATCTTATGATGCTTCTGTCTTTGGTATCTTATGATGCTTCTGTCTTTGGTATCTTATGATGCTTTTGTCTTTGGTATCTTATGGTGCTTCTGTCTTTGGTATCTTATGATGCTTCTGTCTTTGGTATCTTATGATGCTTCTGTCTTTGGTATTTTATGATGTTTCTGTATTTGGTGTCTTATGATGCTTCTGTCTTTGGTATCTTATTATGCTTTTGTCTTTGGTATCATATGATGCTTCTGTCTTTGGTATCTTATGATGCTTCTGTCTTTGGTATCTTATGATGTTTCTGTCTTTGGTATCTTATGATGCTTCTGTCTTTGGTATCTTATGATGCTTCTGTCTTTGGTATCTTATGCTGTTTCTGTCTTTGGTATCTTATGATGCTTCTGTCTTTCGTATATTATGATGCTTATATCGTTGGTATCATATGATGCTTGTGTCTTTGGTATCTTATGATGCTTCTGTCTTTGGTATCTTATGATGTTTCTGTCTTTGGTATCATATGATGCTTCTGTCTTTGGTATCTTATGATGTTTCTGTCTTTGGTATATTATGATGTTTCTGTCTTTGGTATCTTATGATGCTTCTGTCTTTGGTATCTTATGGTGCTTCTGTCTTTGGTATCTTATGATGCTTCTGTCTTTGGTATCTTATGATGCTTCTGTCTTTGGTATTTTATGATGTTTCTGTATTTGGTGTCTTATGATGCTTCTGTCTTTGGTATCTTATTATGCTTTTGTCTTTGGTATCATATGATGCTTCTGTCTTTGGTATCTTATGATGCTTCTGTCTTTGGTATCTTATGATGTTTCTGTCTTTGGTATCTTATGATGCTTCTGTCTTTGGTATCTTATGATGCTTCTGTCTTTGGTATCTTATGCTGTTTCTGTCTTTGGTATCTTATGATGCTTCTGTCTTTCGTATATTATGATGCTTATATCGTTGGTATCATATGATGCTTGTGTCTTTGGTATCTTATGATGCTTCTGTCTTTGGTATCTTATGATGTTTCTGTCTTTGGTATCATATGATGCTTCTGTCTTTGGTATCTTATGATGTTTCTGTCTTTGGTATATTATGATGTTTCTGTCTTTGGTATCTTATGATGCTTCTGTCTTTGGTATCTTATGATGCTTCTGTCTTTGGTGTCTTATGATGCTTCTGTCTTTGGTATCTTATGATGCTTCTGTCTTTGGTATCTTATGATGCTTATATTTTCGGTGTCTTATGATGCTTCTGTCTTTGGTGTCTTATGATGCTTCTGTTTTTGGTAGGTTATGATGCTTTTGTCTTTGGTGTCTTACGATGCTTATATTTTCGGTATCTTATGATGCTTCTGTCTCTGGTGTCTTATGATGTTCCTATCTTTGGTATCTTATGATGCTTCTATCCTTGATGTCTTATGATGCTCTATCTTTAGTGTCTGATGATGCTTGTGTCTTTGCCATCTTAGCACGCTTATCCTTGTCTTTTATTGTTGTATCTGTCTCTGGCTTCTTTGGTTGTGTCGTTGTTTTTATCATTACATCTGTGGCTGGCTTTACTCCTGCTTCTGTCTTTAGCTTCTCTTGTTGTATCTGGTTTGGCTTGTGATTATGGCATCTCTTTGGGACTTTTGTTGCGCCTGTCGCTGGTTTGTGTTGTTGCGATTGTAGTTAAGTTATGTTGATGGTTCTGTCTTTGACACATGCTGCACGTTTACTCTAAAAATCCACTTTTTAACACCGCCTTTCGGACTGTTGATGGTTTTCGCATTCTTGTTCACAATCGAGACAATGACTAGACCTTTGTTTTTGTTGCGCCATTAAGATCTGGAACATTGTCACCAAATTAGCAATGTCATTATTATTGTTATAATAATAATAATAATAATAATTACTATTATTATTATTGTCATCATCAACATCGTTATCATCATCATAGTATTTATCATCATCTCATCACCATCGCCATCACTTCTAAGCATGTTAAATCAAAAGAACTCACAGTGACTCTTAACAAACATTCGTGCATGCTGATATGGATATGTGTAAAATATTGTTAAGCCTTAATTAATTTTTTAGATCTATTTATTGTAATGTTGTAAACTATTGATCATTTTGTATTAAGTTTAGTCAAATAAACACAGAATTTTTTTTAATGTCTTAAAGTATTTAAATTAGTTTTATAGATACATACTATATAATATGTATGTATATATATTATATATATATATATATATATATATATATTATAATATGTCATATATATATATATATATACATATATATATATATAATATATATATATATATATATATATACATATATATATAATATATATATATATATATATATATATATATATATATATGACCTGATATACATATAACTTTTTTTGTAAATATAAAACATAATTCATTGTTGGTCTGTTGCTATTTCTAAAACAAACAAAGGCCTTTATGATATGCTATTTAAAATAGTTATGTTGGCAACATATATATTTGAAGAGGGGCCATGACCCGCCCCAATCACTGAACATTTGAGGGGTAGACTTTGGACCCAACACTGCTTGCCTGATTCATAGAATGACACGATGCAGAGGTTACAGGGATGCCTGTGTGGGACTTCCCAAACCCACCTTTTGGCAAAGAAATTTGTCATCACTCAAAATGTGATCAAATTACACACAAGTGCAGGAATCCGCTGGTTCCGCCGTAGGCGATATAAGTATCCAACAGGGCGACCAGGCTGCAATCCAAGGGGAACAGGGCAAACACAAATTAAAAATCGATAATGTGTTTGATGGCTAATGCTTATTAATATATCAACACAAGGGAGCAAAACGACAGAGCCCGGCATGATGAATATTTACTGGACTAAGATCAAGTTGCGGGCTGCACCCAACCAAGCAATTTATCTAGTGATTTTCCACTAGGTAGTCGGAAGTTTATATCTGAACTCGTATAATTGTTATTAATTTTAATACTAGACCGATGTAAAGTTTATAAGAGAGGGGAGTGATCAGTCTCGCTATATATGCCTTTAAATCTGTTGTATGAACTAAAAAAAGTGTGAGGGCATTTCCTATGTTGACCCCCTCAGTCTGAAAAGTGGGGGACGCGTCCCCCTCGTCCCCCACCGATCGACGCCCATGCTGTGTACAACTTCCTAATCCAACATTTTGGCAAAGAAATTTGTCATCACTCAAATGTTATACAAAGTGCAGGAATCCGCCGCTTTTGCCGTAGGCGATAAGAATCAAGCAGGCGACGGGTGAAAGTGCAACACAAATTTCATCATTTACTAGAGCCTATAAATAATATCAACACAAGGTTGCAAACTGATCATTTACTAAAGTAAGACCAAGTTGCGCGGTGTGGCCAGCCAAGCAGTTTATCTAGTCGATTTTCTAATGGGTGCTCGGAACTTCATATCGCGAGTTTATTGTCTAGCTAGTCCTGTGTAGCGGTTTTTAAGAGAGAGGAGTGGTGAGTCAGGCTATATGCCTCGCAATTGTTCTGAACTGAAAAGTGTGGGGGGGACAATTCCTATGCTGTCCCCCCACGCTGAAAAGTGGGGGGACGCATCCCCCCCGTCCACCACCGATCGACGCCCGTGCCCATTTCAATCTCTATGATTGCCCCGAATGAAATATGAAATCAAACTATTATTCGTTATGTCCTTGTCCTGTGCTGCACTGTCCGTGTCGTCCACAGACTGTCATGACGCCGCTCAAGAAGAGACGCGACCGCGTGCGGGTGGCGAAGGGTGAACTTCCGGTCGACATCCACGGCAACGCCTTCCCTCCTTACAAGCAGCGGCTGAAGACGTCCATCACGGCCGACGAGGTCAGGAGGAGACTGGAGAAGACACCGACGACGAAGTCAGGTTGGTTCTCACAGGATCAGCATGATGCCACTCATTCCTTACATCCAATGGCAGAACTCAAGGTCTTTTGTTTGAATTTTGGTTAGTTCATATTATCTAATGGCAAGATCCACTTGATGTGGATCTGGTCATTAGCCTGTCATTTGCCTGTTTTACGAATGCTGAGATGGCGGACAAAATGGCCGCCGAAATGTTAGGAAGACATAACTTCTGAACGGATTGACTTAGGAAAGTGCTCCTAGCATCTAGACATATGTTTATGGGGAACATGATAGTTGCTTATGATTGTTCTGCTGATCTCTCTGTTAAAAACCCTGATCTACTATTCAGTTGGCTAAGCGTTCTCAAACCTATGTCAACACATTTGCATCAACATTATCACATAACCACGACCTGTAGAAAAACTAATCGTAAAATAAAACGGTTCTTTTTTCCGCGCTGTCTACTGTGCCTAGGTCATATGTCGCAAACAAAGACAACTGTTTTGTGATTGGGTCCTTATTTTGCGCATTGAGTTGCCGCGACATTTCACTCTCGTGTGTATGTTCTTCTGCTGACGTCCTTCTAGAAATCTTGCCGCGGATTGAAGAGTCTTGTGAGAGCGCCTCCATGGGAACTGACAGTGTGGAAATTACGGGCTTATCCGATCCTTGAGAGCGCCCGTGGAGTGACGCCTGGAACCAGAGCGGCGGTTGAGTTTGATCTCGTCGGTCGAATGGCTCGAGACGGCCACTTATTTCCTGGCGTTGCGTCTACGTTATATTGTATTTATTCTGACAATACGCTATGTTTCTGAGATGTATTTGGTTTCGTTGTGTGTGTGTGTGTGTGTGTGTGTGTGTGTGTGTTGTGTGTGTGTGTGTGTGTGTGTGTGTGTGCGTGCGTGCGTGCGTGCGTGCGTGCGTGCGTGCGTGCGCGCGTGCGTGTGCGTGCGTGCGTGCGTGTGTGTGTGTGTGTGTGTGTGTGTGTGTGTGTGTGTGTGTGTGCGTGTGTGTGTTTATGTGTGTGTGTGTGTGTGTGTGTGTGTGTGCGTGTGTTTGTGTGTATGTATATGTATTTGTGAGTTTGTGTGTGTGTGTTAATAATTTATGTGTGTGTGTTAATCAATTCACCCACCACTGACTGGAACATACGGTGTCGTGTGCTATGATAGCTCACAAAGACATGGTCAATACCACATGAGCTGCGTGTACTATTTCCTCTTGCTTGCCTAGACCTTAACATGTCTTTTGTTTGTACCGTACATGTTATAATTGTGCCATGTAAATATGCTTGGCTATATCTTTCAAACCGTTTCATGTGATGTTAACAAAACGACTAAGATGATAACAGGTCGGTGAGGTAAGTCGGGCCAATAATATAAGGCCGACTGTTTTAAGTACGTGGTGTTCCCTGTACCGATAGATGCACAACACAAGCCAGAACGGGCATTTCCAATGTAGTGATCGTACTTAACGCAGGCCTCCCTAACAAAGCCCACCGCATATGTACACGTGCATAACGTGGCGTGTTTCTTGCCTGACCGATCACGTGGCGTATTATAATACATTAATCCAACCAGGTTTCCTTTCATAACAATGTCTGTCTTGGTGCTCAACGTGCATATTTTTACTCTAATGGCGACAAGAAATGGTGTTGTGATTAGTGTTTTAATAGTAAATCATATACGAAATGAACGTACAATCAGTTAACCGCGTTTGTCTGATTTGTGTAATTGAATACGGTGTCGATGAATGGACAACCTACGATATGACCCGACCCAGCCTGGAGCAATGTCACGATCATCGTCGTCGCCAACACCAACAACAGTAACATCACTTCCACCATCATCATCATCACATCACCACCACCACCGCTATCATCACCACCACTACATCCACAACCCAACACTACCACCACCACCACCGCTATCATCACCACCACTACATCCACAACCCAACACTACCACCACCACCATCAGTACTATCATAACCACCACTATCCACCAACACAATCACCACCACCATCACAACCACCATCACCACCATCACCATCATCATCCCAATCACCACCACCAGCAGCAGCACCATCACAATCACCACCACAATTACCACCACCACCACCACCACCACCACCACCACCACCACCACCACCACCACCACCACCACCACCACCACCACCATCACCACCACCACCACCACCACCACCACAGCCATCAGCAAGCTTAGAAGAGGAATGGCGGGACGAGATGGCTGCGATTTGACAGTGATGACAATAGGCGGTGTCATATTCAATGGTAGAGTGTACATCGGCAACAGCAGCAGACGATGACGATACAAAATGTTCAACAGACATAGTCATACATAAACTTGAGAAACTGTAACAAAAAGCACTTTCTCATTAGTTATATCATTTTTAGTATTGTGCACGATCTCATCGGCGCTACTCTGTGTAAACGTTTTTTCCCCACCAGCGTTCTGTAAAAAAGCATGTTTACGTCATTCGACGTTACGTCGAACGTCACTGTGACGTTTGACGTCAGACGCCCACTGACGGCGGAAGTGGCCGCGAGGTAGTGAGCTGCCTTGTTACAGTTTCGCCCATCGCTCGGTGTTGCCGCGACGATGCCGAACGATAGCGTGTCTTCGGCCAGATTCTCGCTCGGCTCGGCCTCTGCTAAGTCGACGCAGAGCAATGGCCCGTTGGCACGAGTCAGCCGGTCCTACCAAGCACCGGTGCCGTGCACCACCAAGATCCACGCGTTCGATTTCGAGTGGGACACGAAGGCTTATATGAAGCACCGTCTCGCCGTTGCTGCAGGTTATACACACTAATTTTACTTGGGGAACTGGTCGGAGTTTATGTGTACATACTTTACTTGGGGAACTGGTCAGAGTTTATGTATACCTACTTTACTTGGGGAACTGGTCATAGTTTATGTGAGCCTACTTTACTTCGGGAACTGGTCAGAGTTTATGTGCACCTACTTTACTTGGGGAACTGGTCAGAGTTTATGTGTACCTACTTTACTTGGGGAACTGATGGAAAGTTACATATGGGGAACCAGTGTGATGTTAGAAACATCTGCATTATGGAAAATAAACGTTCTTCTGTCAGAGACAAAGATCCCATGTATACGCCTGTGCACGCTTGCTTGCGTACGTGCCCCTGTGTACGCGAGTGTGTGTGAGCGCATATGTATGAATATGACTTTATACAAGTTGTATACAATAGTTAGAATATTGTATGCATGCCTATGAATGCAATATACATATGCATGCATAAGCTTGTACCAGAATATGAGTGAATAACTGCATTCGCAGGCCGTTTATGTTCTTATATACGTGCATATAACTGAAGCTCACTTCGAGGCATATTGTTTGTGTATAGCGAAGTTTTCGATAAACAACTCCGCACCGAGGATGAACATCGATCACAAACTCAACCTCAACAAATTACAGGTGCGTCCATCTGACTGACCTCTGGTCAAGTCTATGTGTCATGTTGACGTCCCATGTTTTCCCGCCTCTCAGTCATGTCGCCACGACTACCTGCCTTGTTATGATTACCTTGCGGTGACGCCCACCTCTTCTATGGTCACGCATGGCTGGCACATTGTC
>CBDHHR010000381.1:15000-35000 GCA_965263245.1 Metamycoplasmataceae bacterium
CGTCGTCGTCGTCGTCGTCGTCGTCGTCGTCGTCGTCGTCGTCGTCGTCGTCGTCGTCGTCGTCGTCGTCGTCGTCGTCGTCGTCGTCGTCGTCGTCGTCGTCGTCGTCGTCGTCGTCGTCGTCGTCGTCGTCGTCGTCGTCGTCGTCGTCGTCGTCGTCGTCGTCGTCGTCGTCGTCGTCGTCGTCGTCGTCGTCGTCGTCGTCGTCGTCGTCGTCGTCGTCGTCGTCGTCGTCGTCGTCGTCGTCGTCGTCGTCGTCGTCGTCGTCGTCGTCGTCGTCGTCGTCGTCGTCGTCGTCGTCGTCGTCGTCGTCGTCGTCGTCGTCGTCGTCGTCGTCGTCGTCGTCGTCGTCGTCGTCGTCGTCGTCGTCGTCGTCGTCGTCGTCGTCGTCGTCGTCGTCGTCGTCGTCGTCGTCGTCGTCGTCGTCGTCGTCGTCGTCGTCGTCGTCGTCGTCGTCGTCGTCGTCGTCGTCGTCGTCGTCGTCGTCGTCGTCGTCGTCGTCGTCGTCGTCGTCGTCGTCGTCGTCGTCGTCGTCGTCGTCGTCGTCGTCGTCGTCGTCGTCGTCGTCGTCGTCGTCGTCGTCGTCGTCGTCGTCGTCGTCGTCGTCGTCGTCGTCGTCGTCGTCGTCGTCGTCGTCGTCGTCGTCGTCGTCGTCGTCGTCGTCGTCGTCGTCGTCGTCGTCGTCGTCGTCGTCGTCGTCGTCGTCGTCGTCGTCGTCGTCGTCGTCGTCGTCGTCGTCGTCGTCGTCGTCGTCGTCGTCGTCGTCGTCGTCGTCGTCGTCGTCGTCGTCGTCGTCGTCGTCGTCGTCGTCGTCGTCGTCGTCGTCGTCGTCGTCGTCGTCGTCGTCGTCGTCGTCGTCGTCGTCGTCGTCGTCGTCGTCGTCGTCGTCGTCGTCGTCGTCGTCGTCGTCGTCGTCGTCGTCGTCGTCGTCGTCGTCGTCGTCGTCGTCGTCGTCGTCGTCGTCGTCGTCGTCGTCGTCGTCGTCGTCGTCGTCGTCGTCGTCGTCGTCGTCGTCGTCGTCGTCGTCGTCGTCGTCGTCGTCGTCGTCGTCGTCGTCGTCGTCGTCGTCGTCGTCGTCGTCGTCGTCGTCGTCGTCGTCGTCGTCGTCGTCGTCGTCGTCGTCGTCGTCGTCGTCGTCGTCGTCGTCGTCGTCGTCGTCGTCGTCGTCGTCGTCGTCGTCGTCGTCGTCGTCGTCGTCGTCGTCGTCGTCGTCGTCGTCGTCGTCGTCGTCGTCGTCGTCGTCGTCGTCGTCGTCGTCGTCGTCGTCGTCGTCGTCGTCGTCGTCGTCGTCGTCGTCGTCGTCGTCGTCGTCGTCGTCGTCGTCGTCGTCGTCGTCGTCGTCGTCGTCGTCGTCGTCGTCGTCGTCGTCGTCGTCGTCGTCGTCGTCGTCGTCGTCGTCGTCGTCGTCGTCGTCGTCGTCGTCGTCGTCGTCGTCGTCGTGGTCGTGGTCGTCGTCGTCGTGGTCGTCGTCGTCGTGGTCGTCGTCGTCGTCGTCGTCGTGGTCGTCGTGGTCGTCGTGGTCGTCGTGGTCGTGGTCGTGGTCGTGGTCGTGGTCGTGGTCGTCGTGGTCGTGGTCGTGGTCGTGGTCGTGGTCGTGGTCGTCGTCGTCGTCGTCGTCGTCGTCGTCGTCGTCGTCGTCGTCGTCGTCGTCGTCGTCGTCGTCGTCGTCGTCGTCGTCGTCGTCGTCGTCGTCGTCGTCGTCGTCGTCGTCGTCGTCGTCGTCGTCGTCGTCGTCGTCGTCGTCGTCGTCGTCGTCGTCGTCGTCGTCGTCGTCGTCGTCGTCGTCGTCGTCGTCGTCGTCGTCGTCGTCGTCGTCGTCGTCGTCGTCGTCGTCGTCGTCGTCGTCGTCGTCGTCGTCGTCGTCGTCGTCGTCGTCGTCGTCGTCGTCGTCGTCGTCGTCGTCGTCGTCGTCGTCGTCGTCGTCGTCGTCGTCGTCGTCGTCGTCGTCGTCGTCGTCGTCGTCGTCGTCGTCGTCGTCGTCGTCGTCGTCGTCGTCGTCGTCGTCGTCGTCGTCGTCGTCGTCGTCGTCGTCGTCGTCGTCGTCGTCGTCGTCGTCGTCGTCGTCGTCGTCGTCGTCGTCGTCGTCGTCGTCGTCGTCGTCGTCGTCGTCGTCGTCGTCGTCGTCGTCGTCGTCGTCGTCGTCGTCGTCGTCGTCGTCGTCGTCGTCGTCGTCGTCGTCGTCGTCGTCGTCGTCGTCGTCGTCGTCGTCGTCGTCGTCGTCGTCGTCGTCGTCGTCGTCGTCGTCGTCGTCGTCGTCGTCGTCGTCGTCGTCGTCGTCGTCGTCGTCGTCGTCGTCGTCGTCGTCGTCGTCGTCGTCGTCGTCGTCGTCGTCGTCGTCGTCGTCGTCGTCGTCGTCGTCGTCGTCGTCGTCGTCGTCGTCGTCGTCGTCGTCGTCGTCGTCGTCGTCGTCGTCGTCGTCGTCGTCGTCGTCGTCGTCGTCGTCGTCGTCGTCGTCGTCGTCGTCGTCGTCGTCGTCGTCGTCGTCGTCGTCGTCGTCGTCGTCGTCGTCGTCGTCGTCGTCGTCGTCGTCGTCGTCGTCGTCGTCGTCGTCGTCGTCGTCGTCGTCGTCGTCGTCGTCGTCGTCGTCGTCGTCGTCGTCGTCGTCGTCGTCGTCGTCGTCGTCGTCGTCGTCGTCGTCGTCGTCGTCGTCGTCGTCGTCGTCGTCGTCGTCGTCGTCGTCGTCGTCGTCGTCGTCGTCGTCGTCGTCGTCGTCGTCGTCGTCGTCGTCGTCGTCGTCGTCGTCGTCGTCGTCGTCGTCGTCGTCGTCGTCGTCGTCGTCGTCGTCGTCGTCGTCGTCGTCGTCGTCGTCGTCGTCGTCGTCGTCGTCGTCGTCGTCGTCGTCGTCGTCGTCGTCGTCGTCGTCGTCGTCGTCGTCGTCGTCGTCGTCGTCGTCGTCGTCGTCGTCGTCGTCGTCGTCGTCGTCGTCGTCGTCGTCGTCGTCGTCGTCGTCGTCGTCGTCGTCGTCGTCGTCGTCGTCGTCGTCGTCGTCGTCGTCGTCGTCGTCGTCGTCGTCGTCGTCGTCGTCGTCGTCGTCGTCGTCGTCGTCGTCGTCGTCGTCGTCGTCGTCGTCGTCGTCGTCGTCGTCGTCGTCGTCGTCGTCGTCGTCGTCGTCGTCGTCGTCGTCGTCGTCGTCGTCGTCGTCGTCGTCGTCGTCGTCGTCGTCGTCGTCGTCGTCGTCGTCGTCGTCGTCGTCGTCGTCGTCGTCGTCGTCGTCGTCGTCGTCGTCGTCGTCGTCGTCGTCGTCGTCGTCGTCGTCGTCGTCGTCGTCGTCGTCGTCGTCGTCGTCGTCGTCGTCGTCGTCGTCGTCGTCGTCGTCGTCGTCGTCGTCGTCGTCGTCGTCGTCGTCGTCGTCGTCGTCGTCGTCGTCGTCGTCGTCGTCGTCGTCGTCGTCGTCGTCGTCGTCGTCGTCGTCGTCGTCGTCGTCGTCGTCGTCGTCGTCGTCGTCGTCGTCGTCGTCGTCGTCGTCGTCGTCGTCGTCGTCGTCGTCGTCGTCGTCGTCGTCGTCGTCGTCGTCGTCGTCGTCGTCGTCGTCGTCGTCGTCGTCGTCGTCGTCGTCGTCGTCGTCGTCGTCGTCGTCGTCGTCGTTTGACCATTATTGGTGCAGCTTCAGCGTTAGTGATTCCGTCTGACGCTGTTGGTGCAAGTTGTTGGTGCTGCTTAATCGTTGTTAGTTCTCCACGCACGTTGCTAGTGTAGCTTGAGGTTTGTTGATGGTGTTTGAGCATTATCGGTTTATTGTTTCTACTGCTGATTAATAAATACATCTATAGACATTCAGGTGTGTCTTTTTACCGCTGTTATCGTTTGAACGCTGTTGTAAACGCTGTTGTAAACGCTGTTGTAAACGCTGTTGTAAACGCTGTTGTAAACCCTGTTGTAAACGCTGTTGTAAACGCTGTTGTAAACGCTGTTGTAAACGCTGTTGTAAACGCTGTTGTTAACGCTGTTGTAAACGCTGTTGTAAACGCTGTTGTAAACCCTGTTGTAAACGCTGTTGTAAACGCTGTTGTAAACGCTGTTGTAAACGCTGTTGTAAACGCTGTTGTAAACGCTGTTGTAAACGCTGTTGTAAACGCTGTCAGGACTGGAAAAAGAAGGTGGAAATTAATTCTCGGTATCCGGTCACGTGGGACAAGTATGGTGTTCCCCACTACGTTCCACCCCCATGTCCGGACACCCGCTACCTACAGGTAAGACAAGAGCTACCTGCAGGTGATATAGGCAGGACCTATCTGCAGGTAAGACATGTGAGAAAGGAGCTACATACAGGTGAGATATATCTGCAGGTGAGACAGGAGATATCTGCAGGTGATCGAGACAAGACCTATCTACAGGTGAGATAGGACCTTCAAAACATATCGAACTTCAACTCGTGAACATTTATATATGGGTCATCATCGATATAACTCTCTTATTAATGTGAGGAGCCGATATAATTTTATATTTCAATTTTTCTTAGCTGTTTATGTTGTTTTCCTCAAAAAAGGAGGCAACTAAGACAAATAACTGGGCAATAGTGTTTCCCATCATGTTGTTACAACATGGCGTGCAAACGAACATGTTCCATTTGCCAAATGAACAGCCTTTTTCTGTGAACACAGCATCTTGGAACGTCCCTGTTCTGTTTTCTGCGTAGATTTTGACGGAATGATGCGTTTTCGGGGCGTTTCATGAGTTGTTCGATTAGTCCAAACCGCCCTATCTTTGCTGGCATAGATATTGTGTAGATGTCGCACATAAATTAGTATTCTTTGTTTTAGCGAGAGTATATGAATTAGTACGCACTGTATTAGCGAGAAAACAGTTAATGTAAATGTTCGAGCTGGTTAAGTTTGAATTGGAAATGACATCATATACCACAGAGAAGACCCGAACACGTGGTGTCCTCTAACGGGAAAGATGTAACTACAATATATGCGGCTACTCTCCTATCAAAGAGTTCGGACGACACTAGAGTGCACATTTTGAGGAAGCGTTCAGCTATGCTGCAATTAACGCATACAAATTAATAGAGGACTAGGATGAAATCAATTTATAAAGTATGCTATATTTTTATACATTGTGGTATTTTGCAATGTGCATTCCAACATTGCAATTTCTCATTGCTTAGCCTAGGTTTGGGCTTGGCGTCGAGTTGGTTTGCGTCTATAGTATCATTTCACTGGAATTCGAAACCAAAATGTACAAACTACCTCACATAATCATATTAAAGTTGTGACATGCAATATAAATAGCATAAATGTTTCAGTACTCTACAGATAATAACTGTGCAGTATCGGGAAAAGAATTGTACACATATTATATCAGAGCACGCGGGTTTACTTACATGTCAAGAGGCCGTATGCAAAGCGATGCCCATATGTGTAGAATAGCCGCGAACTAGTCACTGATCACTTAGCACCATTACACAGAAGAGAGCGTAACGTTGACAAATTCGGTTTAGGTTTTGATTCTCGCCTCCGGGTAAGATTAAGTTAAAATAAAGTGTATTAAGACATAAACTTACGTTGATTTGTTGTATTTTAACCGGAGATTGTATTTACTGACACATGTCCCTGCCTCCGACAGACGCTGCTTACACCGCTGAAGCCAGGCAACAGACGCCACCTCGGCTACCGGCGGGCGCTGCGGGGCGAGGTGCCGTTGGACCGACTGGGTCGACCGTTCCTTCAGACCCACAAGAAGGCGATGATGTCGCTAGTACCGATGTACCGGTACCACACTGGGGAGTCGGAGCCGTTCCTGCCGTTAATTCCCGAGAGTAGGTCCCAAGAGGAGGAAGTCGAGGAAGACGGAGGACAAACGGCTGACATTGACCTGGTCGAGTCCCAAATACCCGACACGGAAGTCCAGAAAAAAGTAGTCTCGGCGAAAGGAGCTGGGAAGAAGGGAAAGGCTAAAAAGGGCAAGGGGAAGGGGACAGGGAAGGCGAAAGGGATGGCGAAAGGGAAGGCGAAAGGGATGGCGAAAGGGAAGGCGAAAGGGATAGCGAAAGGGAAGACGAAAGTGAAGGCGAAGGCAGCCGCACCGAAGAAGCCTACAGGGGGGAAGAACAAGAAGAAAAGCAAAAAAGGCGCGGCAAAGGGGAAAAAATAAAAAGAAGTACCGGAACGACAACAAAACACTAACAATGACGTGAATTTATGACGTCAATGCTGGAGATCCACCGATGGAGTTGATGACGTCAGCGTACTGTCATTGCTACGTCTGTAGCAAGTAACACAAACATAACGAAGATGTACGACCACCGTGAAGTCGGCTGTATGACGGGTGTGTAGATGAAAACGTGTCCATTGGATTTGGTATTTGGGATGCCTTTATACTTTTGGTAAATAAATTGTTCATTCATAGTTCACATTGACTGCATGTCAATGTGTGACTTAATTAAAACTAATCTAGTATTCCACTGACACGATCCATCAGATGCAAACTGTCTGTAGGACAATTCATTTCGATTGAGTGAGAAGGCAAACTCTAAACCATGTTATGGCAGTTGCGCCCATATTGACTATAACAACAGAAAATCACAATGTGATTATCCTTTTTCTAGGAACCGACTTAAGCTGACAGGTTGGACAAGCTAATACTGGCCGACAGTTTGAGACAGACCGATGCAACGACGTAATCTTTCTTTAGTGGTCGTCAGAGGCGGCAGTATAATTTAAGATATAACCATTTCAATCGACATTACCTAAACGTCAGTTAGACAATCAATGGCAATCAGTGTAACCACGTACCCGGTCACGTGGACAGCAGACAGGTCCACACGTACACTGTAGACACTCGATATGTGGCTGTATGAATTCGTCAAAGACATTTGATACACATTTATGAACAATTACTGCAGAGCATTGATATGAATACGCCAAATTAAGTCTACAAACGTTTAGTAATATTCGTCTCGGCAACTGATCAACTTCACCGTCCACGCTTTTGGTCTTCAACAGAGCGGATTACACGTGATACAAAATAAGTTAATAAATTTATTAGGTAAATTATTATATCTACATTATGTTCTATTTACAGTTGCGTTAGCAATCACGTCTCTTCGGAAGATATATATATATGTGTATATATATATATATATATATATATATATATATATATATATATATATACCGATTTATTGTTAAGGTAAATTCGGCAACAGATGTTTCGCCAATGAAATTGACACGGCAAAGAAAAAGACTAGTATTTTTAGGTAAGATCGGCAATAATAATAATCACAATTCTTATGCGCGATATCTAACTTACTGTCAATCAATGCGCTTACAATGTGTGTGTGTGTGTGTGTGTGTGTGTGTGTGTGTGTGTGTGTGTGTGTGTGTGTGTGTGTGTGTGTGTGTGTGTGTGTGTGTGTGAGAGTGTGCGTGCGTGCGTGCGTGCGTGCGTGCGTGCGTGCGTGAGTGAGTGAGTGAGTGAGTGTGTGTATGAGTGTGTGAGTGTGTGAGTGTGTGAGTGTGTGAGTGTGTGAGTGTGTGAGTGTGTGAGTGTGTGTGTGTGTGTGTGTGTGTTTGTGTGTGTGTGTGTGTGTGTGTGTGTGTGTGTGTGTGTGTGTGTGTGTGTGTGTGTGTGTGTGTTTGCATACAATACCATAAAATCAACCAATCAACACAACATTAACAATTAATATAACTAACCAATGCCTCGGAACATAACTAATTGATCGAATTTGTAATTGTAATTGTAATTGTAAAGTCGATAACAAATCCTGTCAAATCGTCAAGTGCTACGTTCGATGGCTTGTATAAGTAAATGCATTAATAAATGTACAAGTTAGTATGTGGTGAGCAATCAATGGCATACTTATAGCACATCGAGTTGATGAAAAACCACGCACATAACGACCTAAGCCATAGGCGATAACGCGTGTACACGAATGAGGAGCAATCCACTGCACACAGCCTCGTTTCTAGAAGAAGCAATCGCAGCCAGGATTTAGGAAAATATTAATAAATCGTCAACAGGAAAGAACACATTAGAAACAGTATAAAATAAAACGTGCCAAGTAAAACGAGCGGTCAGAATGATTGAAGAGATTATTAAACAATGGGCGCAAGCAATGTTAATTTGGTAATCTAAAAATAGTCCTTGACTAGAATTGACCAGGATTGCACAGCCAGCGATTTTCATGTTTCTGTGTCTTCGTTTATGTTTGTCAGGGACGTTAGGATGCGGCCTGCCCAGTTCTTTATGTTCCTTTACCTGGACTTTCTCTGTAGACTTCTGCGTCTTTTGCCTTCTACTGTAAACTGTGATATTGGAAAATACTATTACTGGTGATCATGTCCTCTGAATGTTATCGATATACATTGTATTATGTTAAAATGTACGCTAAAAAAACTACTTCCAATCACCTCATCCTTCAGGCGATGGTACATGGGGTGGTTTACATTAGCATGGCGAAATAGCATGGATTAGTTTAAATCCTTGTGGCGAAAGAATATGAATTAGTTTACATCATTACGGCGAAAGAGAATGGATTAGTTTACATCCTTATAGCGAAAGAACATGGATTAGTTTATATTATTATGGGGAAAGAACATGGATTAATTTACGTCCATATGGCGAAATAGCATGGATTAGTTTACATCCTTAAGGCGAGAGAGCATGGATTAGCTTATATAATTTTTACGAAAATGCATGGATTCGTTTGCATACGTATGGCGAAAGAGCAGGGACTAGTTTATATCCTTCCTGTGAAAGTGCATGGATTAGTTTACATCCTTATGGCGAAAGAGTATGGACCAGTTTACATCCGTATGGTGAAACAGCATGGACTACTTTGCATTCTTATGGCTAATGAGCATGGATTAGTTTATATTATTATGGCGAAAAAACACTGACTAGTTTACATCCTTATAGCGATGGAGCACGGATTAGTCTATATTCTTATGGCGAAATAGTATGGATTAGTTTACATCCTTACGGTGAAAGAGCAAGGATTAGTTTACAGTATTATGGCGAAAGAGCAAGGATTAGTTTACATCCTTATAGCGAAAGAGTAAGGATTAGTTTACATCATTATGGCGAAAGAGCAAGGATTAGTTTACATCATAATGGCGAAAGAGCAAGGATTAGTTTACATCCTTATGGCGAAAGAGCAAGGATTAGTTTACATCCTTATGGCGAAAGAGCAAGGATTAGTTTACATCCTTACGGTGAAAGAGCAAGGATTAGTTTACAGTATTATGGCGAAAGAGCAAGGATTAGTTTACATCCTTATAGCGAAAGAGTAAGGATTAGTTTACATCATTATGGCGAAAGAGCAAGGATTAGTTTACATCATAATGGCGAAAGAGCAAGGATTAGTTTACATCCTTATGGTGAAAGAGTATGGATTAGTTTATATCATTATGGCTAAAGAGCAAGGATTGGCTTACATCCTTATGGCGAAAGAGCAAGCATTAGTTTACATCATTATGGCGAAAGAGCAAGGATTAGTTTACATCCTTATGGCGAAAGAGCAAGGATTAGTTTACTTCATAATGGCGAAAGAGCAAGGATTGGTTTACATCTTTATGGCGAAAGAACAAGGATTAGTTTACTTCATAATGGCGAAAGAGCAAGGATTGGTTTACATCATAATGGCGAAAGAGCAAGGATTAGTTTACATTCTTATGGTGAAAGAGTATGGATTAGTTTATATCATTATGGCTAAAGAGCAAGGATTGGCTTACATCCTTATGGCGAAAGAGCAAGGATCAGTTTACATCCTTATGGCGAAAGAGCAAGGATTAGTTTACATCCTTACGGTGAAAGAGCAAGGATTAGTTTACAGTATTATGGCGAAAGAGCAAGGATTAGTTTACATCCTTATAGCGAAAGAGTAAGGATTAGTTTACATCATTATGGCGAAAGAGCAAGGATTAGTTTACATCATAATGGCGAAAGAGCAAGGATTAGTTTACATCCTTATGGTGAAAGAGTATGGATTAGTTTATATCATTATGGCTAAAGAGCAAGGATTGGCTTACATCCTTATGGCGAAAGAGCAAGCATTAGTTTACATCCTTATGGCGAAAGAGCAAGGATTAGTTTACATCCTTATGGCGAAAGAGCAAGGATTAGTTTACTTCATAATGGCGAAAGAGCAAGGATTGGTTTACATCTTTATGGCGAAAGAACAAGGATTAGTTTACTTCATAATGGCGAAAGAGCAAGGATTGGTTTACATCATAATGGCGAAAGAGCAAGGATTAGTTTACATTCTTATGGTGAAAGAGTATGGATTAGTTTATATCATTATGGCTAAAGAGCAAGGATTGGCTTACATCCTTATGGCGAAAGAGCAAGCATTAGTTTACATCCTTATGGCGAAAGAGCAAGGTTTAGTTTACATCCTTATGGCGAAAGAGCAAGGATTAGTTTACTTCATAATGGCGAAAGAGCAAGGATTGGTTTACATCTTTATGGCGAAAGAGCAAGGATTAGTTTACTTCATAATGGCGAAAGAGCAAGGATTGGTTTACATCATAATGGCGAAAGAGCAAGGATTAGTTTACATCATTATGGCGAAAGAGCAAGGATTAGTTTACATCCTTATGGTGAAAGAGCAAGGATTGGTTTACATCCTTATGGCGAAAGAGCAAGGATTAGTTTATATTATTATGGCGAAAGAGCAAGGATTAGTTTACATTATTATGGCGAAAGAGCAAGGATTAATTTACATCCTTATGGCGAAAGAACAAGGATTAGTTTACATCTTTATGGTGAAAGAGCAAGGATTAGTTTACTTCATAATGGCGAATGAGCAAGGATTGGTTTACATCCTTATGGCGAAAGAGCAAGGATTAGTTTACATCCTTATGGCGAAAGAACAAGGATTGGTTTACATCATTATGGCGAAAGAGCAAGGATTAGTTTACATCCTAATGGCGAAATAGCAAGGATTCGTTTACATCCTTATGGCGAAAGAGCAAGGATTAGTTTACATCCTTATGGCGAAAGAGCAAGGATTAGTTTACATCCTTACGGTGAAAGAGCAAGGATTAGTTTACAGTATTATGGCGAAAGAGCAAGGATTAGTTTACATCCTTATAGCGAAAGAGTAAGGATTAGTTTACATCATTATGGCGAAAGAGCAAGGATTAGTTTACATCATAATGGCGAAAGAGCAAGGATTAGTTTACATCCTTATGGTGAAAGAGTATGGATTAGTTTATATCATTATGGCTAAAGAGCAAGGATTGGCTTACATCCTTATGGCGAAAGAGCAAGCATTAGTTTACATCCTTATGGCGAAAGAGCAAGGATTAGTTTACATCCTTATGGCGAAAGAGCAAGGATTAGTTTACTTCATAATGGCGAAAGAGCAAGGATTGGTTTACATCTTTATGGCGAAAGAGCAAGGATTAGTTTACTTCATAATGGCGAAAGAGCAAGGATTGGTTTACATCATAATGGCGAAAGAGCAAGGATTAGTTTACATCATAATGGTAAAAGAGCAAGGATTAGTTTACATCCTTATGGCGAAAAAGCAAGGATTAGTTTACATCATTATGGTGAAAGAGTAAGGATTGGTTTACATCCTTATGGCGAAAGAGCAAGAATTGGTTTACATCCTTATGACTAATGAGCCCATGCTCTAGTTTACATACTTATGGTGAAAGAGCAAGGACTAGTTTATATCCTTATGGCGCTGGAGCACGGAATGGCTGCCATCCTTATGGCGACTGAAAGTGGTGGCCTTGATGGCGTTACATAATATCACGTCCACATTTATTTATCATAATAAACGCGAACCGCCATTAGTACTATTTAACTATGCCCTGCCTGCGTGCCACGTAGCCTTTGGAAGCAGGCATTGGTACGTAATGTTTTCTAATGACGTCCGCCCGGAAATGAAATCAACTAGAAAGACCACACCAACGGTGAGGCTTTGGTCATTTGTGTAATTATGTTGGCGCTTTGCTCATAACCACGCAGTGTGGACACAGTGTTTCCAACAGGTTCTGTCATTACGACACGGACATTGCGTGTGCCCGTGAAGGTCCCGCACACACTGCTGCAATAGGCATCATGCTACCGCTCATATTAATATCATGTCTTCAAAATCTGGTCGATATTACTTTTTAGTAGCACCTCATAATGAAGAACTAAATAAATATATGAGACTATTTATAAGACGGACGCGGTGAAGGGGATTTATTTAGCGTGCCCGTGCTGGCCTGGTATTATAACACACACGCACGCACCCACGCACGCACGCACGCACGCACGCACGCACGCACGCACCCACGCACGCACGCACGCACGCATGCACACAAACTCACCATACACACACACACGCACGCACGCACGCACGCACGCACACACGCGCGCGCGCGCGCGCGCGAGCACACACACACACACACACACACACACACACACACACACACACACACACACACACACACACACACACACACACACACACACACACACACACACACACACACACACACACACACACACACACACACACACACACACACACACACACACACACACACACACACACACACACACACACACACACACACACACACACACACACACACACACACACACACACACACACACACACACACACACACACACACACACACACACACACACACACACATTACACTCTCACCGGAACATATGGACGTAATAAAAAAATCTGTGCTAAAGAACCATTAAGAAACAATTATTCATGGATGAACTGCGGTTGGCAAATGTTGATACATGACACTTGAGAAATGTCTTCAAGGCTGTCTTATCGGTCCCCAGCAAGAAAAGAAGTGGATGACTATAAACGCCCGCTTCCCATACGGATGGGACGAGTATGATAACCTGTTCTTCCCTATGCCGGAGCGACCGGACACACAATACTTGCAGGTAACTCACCACTCAGCTGGGCTGCTGCAGTTTTTCCACTGGTGGGTAGGCTGCAGCATCTGCCATTGGTAATGCTTACCTCTGTCATTAAATATTGTGAAGGTGTTTTTTTTCGAATTCTGCACCCGGCTACCCAAATTGCGTGTGATTCCATCCAGTCCGATTCGTGTCAGTTCGTTCTGCCGGTTCTTGTCTTTGGATTCGTTTGCAACGACTGCGTTTGTTTCAGCTGATAGTTCTTTTGGTTTCTCATGATGCTTCTATCGTTGGTGCCTTATGATGCGTCTGTCTTTGATATCTTATGATGCTTCTGTCTTTGGTATCTTATGGTGCTTCTGTCTTTGGTATCTTATGATGCTTCTGTCTTTGGTATCTTATGGTGCTTCTGTCTTTGGTATCTTATGATGCTTCTGTCTTTGGTATCTTATGATGCTTCTGTCTTTGGTATTTTATGATGTTTCTGTATTTGGTGTCTTATGATGTTTCTGTCTTTGGTATCTTATGATGCTTCTGTCTTTGATATCTTATGATGCTTCTGTCTTTGGTATCTTATGATGCTTCTGTCTTTGGTATCTTATGATGCTTCTGTCTTTGGTATCTTATGATGCTTATATCGTTGGTATCTTATGATGCTTATATCGTTGGTGCCTTATGATGCTTCTGTCTTTGGTATCTTATGATGCTTCTGTCTTTGGTATCTTATGATGCTTCTGTCTTTGGTATCTTATGATGCTTTTGTCTTTGGTATCTTATGGTGCTTCTGTCTTTGGTATCTTATGATGCTTCTGTCTTTGGTATCTTATGATGCTTCTGTCTTTGGTATTTTATGATGTTTCTGTATTTGGTGTCTTATGATGCTTCTGTCTTTGGTATCTTATTATGCTTTTGTCTTTGGTATCATATGATGCTTCTGTCTTTGGTATCTTATGATGCTTCTGTCTTTGGTATCTTATGATGTTTCTGTCTTTGGTATCTTATGATGCTTCTGTCTTTGGTATCTTATGATGCTTCTGTCTTTGGTATCTTATGCTGTTTCTGTCTTTGGTATCTTATGATGCTTCTGTCTTTCGTATATTATGATGCTTATATCGTTGGTATCATATGATGCTTGTGTCTTTGGTATCTTATGATGCTTCTGTCTTTGGTATCTTATGATGTTTCTGTCTTTGGTATCATATGATGCTTCTGTCTTTGGTATCTTATGATGTTTCTGTCTTTGGTATATTATGATGTTTCTGTCTTTGGTATCTTATGATGCTTCTGTCTTTGGTATCTTATGGTGCTTCTGTCTTTGGTATCTTATGATGCTTCTGTCTTTGGTATCTTATGATGCTTCTGTCTTTGGTATTTTATGATGTTTCTGTATTTGGTGTCTTATGATGCTTCTGTCTTTGGTATCTTATTATGCTTTTGTCTTTGGTATCATATGATGCTTCTGTCTTTGGTATCTTATGATGCTTCTGTCTTTGGTATCTTATGATGTTTCTGTCTTTGGTATCTTATGATGCTTCTGTCTTTGGTATCTTATGATGCTTCTGTCTTTGGTATCTTATGCTGTTTCTGTCTTTGGTATCTTATGATGCTTCTGTCTTTCGTATATTATGATGCTTATATCGTTGGTATCATATGATGCTTGTGTCTTTGGTATCTTATGATGCTTCTGTCTTTGGTATCTTATGATGTTTCTGTCTTTGGTATCATATGATGCTTCTGTCTTTGGTATCTTATGATGTTTCTGTCTTTGGTATATTATGATGTTTCTGTCTTTGGTATCTTATGATGCTTCTGTCTTTGGTATCTTATGATGCTTCTGTCTTTGGTGTCTTATGATGCTTCTGTCTTTGGTATCTTATGATGCTTCTGTCTTTGGTATCTTATGATGCTTATATTTTCGGTGTCTTATGATGCTTCTGTCTTTGGTGTCTTATGATGCTTCTGTTTTTGGTAGGTTATGATGCTTTTGTCTTTGGTGTCTTACGATGCTTATATTTTCGGTATCTTATGATGCTTCTGTCTCTGGTGTCTTATGATGTTCCTATCTTTGGTATCTTATGATGCTTCTATCCTTGATGTCTTATGATGCTCTATCTTTAGTGTCTGATGATGCTTGTGTCTTTGCCATCTTAGCACGCTTATCCTTGTCTTTTATTGTTGTATCTGTCTCTGGCTTCTTTGGTTGTGTCGTTGTTTTTATCATTACATCTGTGGCTGGCTTTACTCCTGCTTCTGTCTTTAGCTTCTCTTGTTGTATCTGGTTTGGCTTGTGATTATGGCATCTCTTTGGGACTTTTGTTGCGCCTGTCGCTGGTTTGTGTTGTTGCGATTGTAGTTAAGTTATGTTGATGGTTCTGTCTTTGACACATGCTGCACGTTTACTCTAAAAATCCACTTTTTAACACCGCCTTTCGGACTGTTGATGGTTTTCGCATTCTTGTTCACAATCGAGACAATGACTAGACCTTTGTTTTTGTTGCGCCATTAAGATCTGGAACATTGTCACCAAATTAGCAATGTCATTATTATTGTTATAATAATAATAATAATAATAATTACTATTATTATTATTGTCATCATCAACATCGTTATCATCATCATAGTATTTATCATCATCTCATCACCATCGCCATCACTTCTAAGCATGTTAAATCAAAAGAACTCACAGTGACTCTTAACAAACATTCGTGCATGCTGATATGGATATGTGTAAAATATTGTTAAGCCTTAATTAATTTTTTAGATCTATTTATTGTAATGTTGTAAACTATTGATCATTTTGTATTAAGTTTAGTCAAATAAACACAGAATTTTTTTTAATGTCTTAAAGTATTTAAATTAGTTTTATAGATACATACTATATAATATGTATGTATATATATTATATATATATATATATATATATATATATTATAATATGTCATATATATATATATATATACATATATATATATATAATATATATATATATATATATATATACATATATATATAATATATATATATATATATATATATATATATATATATATGACCTGATATACATATAACTTTTTTTGTAAATATAAAACATAATTCATTGTTGGTCTGTTGCTATTTCTAAAACAAACAAAGGCCTTTATGATATGCTATTTAAAATAGTTATGTTGGCAACATATATATTTGAAGAGGGGCCATGACCCGCCCCAATCACTGAACATTTGAGGGGTAGACTTTGGACCCAACACTGCTTGCCTGATTCATAGAATGACACGATGCAGAGGTTACAGGGATGCCTGTGTGGGACTTCCCAAACCCACCTTTTGGCAAAGAAATTTGTCATCACTCAAAATGTGATCAAATTACACACAAGTGCAGGAATCCGCTGGTTCCGGCGTAGGCGATATAAGTATCCAACAGGGCGACCAGGCTGCAATCCAAGGGGAACAGGGCAAACACAAATTAAAAATCGATAATGTGTTTGATGGCTAATGCTTATTAATGTATCAACACAAGGGAGCAAAACGACAGAGCCCGGCATAATGAATATTTACTGGACTAAGATCAAGTTGCGGGCTGCACCCAACCAAGCAATTTATCTAGTGATTTTCCACTAGGTAGTCGGAAGTTTATATCTGAACTCGTATAATTGTTATTAATTTTAATACTCTGAAGGGAGTGATCAGTCTCGCTATATATGCCTTTAAATCTGTTGTATGAACTAAAAAAAGTGTGAGGGCATTTCCTATGTTGACCCCCTCAGTCTGAAAAGTGGGGGGACGCGTCCCCCTCGTCCCCCACCGATCGACGCCCATGCTGTGTAGAACTTCCTAATCCAACATTTTGGCAAAGAAATTTGTCATCACTCAAATGTTATACAAAGTGCAGGAATCCGCCGCTTCTGTCGTAGGCGATAAGCATCAAGCAGGCGAGGGGTGAAAGTGCAACACAAATTTCATCATTTACTAGAGCCTGTAAATAATATCAACACAAGGTTGCAAACTGATCATTTACTAAAGTAAGACCAAGTTGCGCGGTGTGGCCAGCCATGCAGGTTAACTAGTCGATTTTCTAATAGGTGCTCGGAACTTCATTTAGCGAGTTTATTGTCTAGCTAGTCCTATGTAGCGGCTTTTAAGAGAGAGGAGTGGTGAGTCAGGCTATATGCCTCGCAATTTTTCTGAACTGAAAAGTGTGGGGGGGATAATTCCTATGCTGTCCCCCCACGCTGAAAAGTGTGGGGACGCGTCCCCCCCGTCCACCACCGATCGACGCCCGTGCCCATTTCAATCTCTATGATTGCCCAGAATGAAATCAAACTATTATTCGTTATGTCCTTGTCCTGCGCTGCACTGTCCGTGTCGTCCACAGACTGTCATGACGCCGCTCAAGAAGCGACGCGACCGCGTGCGGGTGGCGAAGGGTGAACTTCCGGTCGACATCCACGGCAACGCCTTCCCTCCATACAAGCAGCGGCTGAAGACGTCCATCACGGCCGAGGAGGTCAGGAGGAGACTGGAGAAGACACCGACGACGAAGTCAGGTTGGTTCTCACAGGATCAGCATGATGCCACTCATTCCTTACATCCAATGGCAGAACTCAAGGTCTTTTGTTTGTATTTTGGTTAGTCCATATTATCTAATGGCAAGATCCACTTGATGTGGATCTGGTCATTAGCCTGTCATTTGCCTGTTTTAAGAATGCAAGATGGCGGACAAAATGGCCGCCGAAATGTTAGGAAGACATAAATTCTGAACGGATTGACTTAGGAAAGTGCTCCTAGCATCTGGACATATGTTTATGGGGAACATGATAGTTGCTTATGATTGTGCTGCTGATCTCTCTGTTAAAAACCCCGATCTACTATTCAGTTGGCTAAGCGTTCTCAAACCTATGTCAACACATTTGCATCAACATTATCACATAACCAGGACCTGTAGAACAACTAATCGTAAAATAAAACGGTTCTTTTTTCCGCGCTGTCTACTGTGCCTAGGTCATATGTCGCAAACAAAGACAACTGTTTTGTGATTGGGTCCTTATTTTGCGCACTGAGTTGCCGCGACATTTCACTCTCGTGTGTATGTTCTTCTGCTGACGTCCTTCTAGAAATCTTGCCGCGGATTGAAGAGTCTTGTGAGAGCGCCTCCATGGGAACTGACAGTGTGGAAATTACGGGCTTATCCGATCCTTGAGAGCGCCCGTGGAGTGACGCCTGGAACCAGAGCGGCGGTTGAGTTTGATCTCGTCGGTCGAATGGCTCGAGACGGCCACTTACTTCCTGGCGTTGCGTCTACGTTATATTGTATTTATTCTGACAATACGCTATGTTTCTGAGATGTATTTGGTTTCGTTGTGTGTGTGTGTGTGTGTGTGTGTGTGTGTGTGTGTGTGTGTGTGTGTGTGTGTGTGTGTGTGTGTGTGTGCGTGTGTGCGTGCGTGCGTGCGTGCGTGCGTGCGCGCGTGCGTGTGTGTGTGTGTGTGTGTGTGTGTGTGTGTGTGTGTGTGTGTGTGTGTGTGTGTGTGTGTGCGTGTGTGTGTTTATGTGTGTTTGTGTTTGTGTGTGTGTGTGTGTGTGCGCGTGTGTTTGTGTGTATGTATATGTATTTGTGAGTTTGTGTGTGTGTGTTAATAATTTATGTGTGTGTGTGTTAATCAATTCACCCACCACTGACTGGAACATACGGTGTCGTGTGCTATGATAGCTCACAAAGACATGGTCAATACCACATGAGCTGCGTGTACTATTTCCTCTTGCTTGCCTAGACCTTAACATGTCTTTTGTTTGTACCGTACATGTTATAATTGTGCCATGTAAATATGCTTGACTATATCTTTCAAACCGTTTCATGTGATGTTAACAAAACGACTAAGATGATAACAGGTCGGTGAGGTAAGTCGGGCCAATAATATAAGGCCGACTGTTTTAAGTACGTGGTGTTCCCTGTACCGATAGATGCACAACACAAGCCAGAACGGGCATTTCCAATGTAGTGATTGTACTTAACGCAGGCCTCCGTAACAAAGCCCACCGCATATGTACACGTGCATAACGTGGCGTGTTTCTTGCCTGACCGATCACGTGGCGTATTATAATACATTAATCCAACCAGGTTTCCTTTCATAACAATGTCTGTCTTGGTGCTCAACGTGCATATTTTTACTCTAATGGCGACAAGAACTGGTGTTGTGATTAGTGTGTTAATAGTAAATAATATACGAAATGAACGTACAATCAGTTAACCGCGTTTGTCTGATTTGTGTAATTGAATACGGTGTCGATGAATGGACAACCTACGATATGACCCGACCCAGCCTGGAGCAATGTCACGATCATCGTCGTCGCCAACACCAACAACAGTAACATCACTTCCACCATCATCATCATCACATCACCACCACCACCGCTATCATCACCACCACTACATCCACAACCCAACACTACCACCACCACCACCGCTATCATCACCACCACTACATCCACAACCCAACACTACCACCACCACCATCAGTACTATCATAACCACCACTATCCACCAACACAATCACCACCACCATCACAACCACCATCACCACCATCACCATCATCATCCCAATCACCACCACCAGCAGCAGCACCATCACAATCACCACCACAATTACCACCACCACCACCACCACCACCACCACCACCACCACCACCACCACCACCACCACCACCACCACCACCACCATCACCACCACCACCACCACCACCACCACAGCCATCAGCAAGCTTAGAAGAGGAATGGCGGGACGAGATGGCTGCGATTTGACAGTGATGACAATAGGCGGTGTCATATTCAATGGTAGAGTGTACATCGGCAACAGCAGCAGACGATGACGATACAAAATGTTCAACAGACATAGTCATACATAAACTTGAGAAACTGTAACAAAAAGCACTTTCTCATTAGTTATATCATTTTTAGTATTGTGCACGATCTCATCGGCGCTACTCTGTGTAAACGTTTTTTCCCCACCAGCGTTCTGTAAAAAAGCATGTTTACGTCATTCGACGTTACGTCGAACGTCACTGTGACGTTTGACGTCAGACGCCCACTGACGGCGGAAGTGGCCGCGAGGTAGTGAGCTGCCTTGTTACAGTTTCGCCCATCGCTCGGTGTTGCCGCGACGATGCCGA
>CBDHHR010000382.1:0-5000 GCA_965263245.1 Metamycoplasmataceae bacterium
AGTTTAAGTAGTAGTCTTTGGTGTGGAAATTGTAGAACAAATCAGCATACCGCTTGCAACAGTGTTAAATTTGTCATTAGAGGAGGGAATAGTTCCGTTAGAATGGAAAGAAGCAAACATTATACCATTATTTAAAAAAGGTTCGAGAAACAAGTCAGAGAACTATAGACCAGTGAGTTTAACATCGGTGATTTGCAAACTATTAGAAAGACTAATTAAAGATCACCTGGTTGATTTTCTTGTTAAAAATAAATTGATAAACCCATCTCAACATGGGTTTTTAAAAGCGAGGTCATGCTTAACAAATATGTTATGTTTTTTGGAAGATGTCACAAAGTGGCTAGATGAGGGATCACCAGTAGATATAATCTACTTAGATTTTAAAAAAAGCCTTTGACAAAGTGCCACACCAAAGCGGTTTTGAGTGGAGTACCACAGGGATCAGTACTGGGACCTATTTTATTCTTAATATATATCAATGATTTGGATGATGACATAACAAGCAAGGTGTTGAAGTTTGCGGACGACACAAAAGTGTTTAGGAAAATTAAAAGTGATGCAGATAGACAGCATTTACAAGATGATCTTAATAAGTTGATAGAATGGTCTGAGAAGTGGCAAATGCTGTTTAATTTTGGAAAGTGTAAGTGCCTTCATCACACAGGACATGGGAATGAAGATGCACAATATACAATGGGTGATACTGTACTAAATACTACCTTAAAGGAAAAGGACTTAGGGTTCACTATTAGTGCTGACATGAAGGTATCAGAGCAGTGTGGAATTGCAGCAGCGAAGGGAAACCAAATTCTTGGATTAATTAGGCGAAATATAGTGTACAAAGAAAAAGAACTAATAATACCGCTGTATAAAACAATAGTTAGGCCTCACTTAGAATATTGTATACAAGCATGGAGGCCATATCGCAAGAAGGATATTGATATGCTAGAAAGAGTACAAAGGAGAGCAACCAAAATGATACCAAAACTCAGGAATATTAGTTATGAAATGCATCTAAAAGAATGTGGTTTAACAACACTAGAAACCAGAAGATTGAGAGGAGATCAGATTGAGGTGTTTAAAATATTGAATGGATATGAAAATATTGACAGAAATATTTTTTTCACAGTCAAGGAAGAGAGAAGGACTAGAGGACATGAAGTTACATTAGCAAAGAAGCAGTGTAGACTAGATATTAGAAAATTTTCACAAAGAACAGTAAACGAATGGAACAGATTATCAGCTGATTGTGTAGGTGCTAGTAGTGTTAATATATTTAAAAATAAAATCGACATATACCTAAGAAGGGCGGAGTATACTTAGATAGATAGGTTGGACTCTCGATAAGCCAAATGGCTTCCTAGTCCACCTGCCATCTAGAGTTGAATCTCTAGGTGGCAATCTTGTTAAATCTTGTTAAACTGGCCTACCCTGGGTAGTCGCAGTTTTTAATTATTTTTATAACATTTTATACAGCTTTTAACAAACGATGTAATTATTTTGTTTTAATAATTTTTGTTGTTGCATGTTTAAGGAGTGTGATTAAATAGCTGTTGAGTTAGATGGCAAAACATGCAGTTTCAAGGGACACAAAATCATTTGTGGTTTTTTATTGCAAAATCATGTTATACAGTAAAAATTATACCTATTATAGCATACTGACTGTCCAAAGATGATTTCATATTCTACTTTGATTTTGAAATAAAAGTGGTAAGTGTACTTATGTATCGTTTACATCAACCATGAGGCATTTTCAAAATTTGAGACGGAAATGCATGATCACGTGACGCATTATCACGTGACCACAAGTTGCCGGCTTGCAAATTTGTTGTCTTTCAATCTAATGGCGGGTAAGAGAAAGTTTCACCCGGTAGTACTATCGTCTGCGTCAAAGAATGCGAAAAAGGACCGTGACAAATTTAGGGCAACACATGGTTGTCTTAGAAGAACAGAAAGCATCATTAATGATGTTGCCTCGTGACAGTCATGTCAACTGTTGTTTATGCGACGGTGGACAAAGCATTTTAAAATGTTGGCTTATTGCATTTACCTACAGAGTTAAAACCAATTTTCCATAATATTACTTATGACGGACGTACATTATGAAAAAAATAGAATTGTTATGAAGTGTTTATTTTGTTATTAAAATAAAGACCTGTGGTAGCGCTCCCATGCATGCCTTGTAAACGTACGCCACTGCAGTCCTCGGCATATTCTACGCTGACTATAAGTAGAGTTATTACTGTTGCAATTAACTTGATGACCTGGCAGAACTCTGATGCTGGTCAGATGATGCTGCCAGCGAGAAACATTTTATCTGCATTCCTCTACAGCCCACATATAGGTCTTATATGTCAGTTGTTTGGGTTCCAAATTAATTCCTGTTTGTTTTGCAACCAAGGTGCAGGCCATTTATGAAGAAAGCATTACTATTCCTGCATATATACATTGATACGTAGGCAAACTTGACTATAGTTCAATGCATTTCAGAGATGTCACAAAAGCAGCTGAACTTATTAAATAGAATCAATGCGTGTGCACACAACATGTAATGTTTGCATAAGGAACACCAGCAGGATGTGAACCTGCCACACACAACACTGAATCGATATTACCATAAACTGTCCAAGTGAACAAAATGGATAGACAAACAACTGACATTGCTTTTGCATTATAACGCAGTATTCTAAACAACTGTATTTTATATTATTAGAATTTTTTTATTTATCTGACTGGAATACATAATTATTAGTATACAATCTAAAACGTATGCACAAATTCATTTTCCTGGATAACACTGCTGTGTTTTGAACTCTTCTTTTGTGGAAACATATCCTCCGTCATTATGGATGTCAAACAGCCTATTTGAACGATTGTTTCTACCTGAAAAAGAGACAAATTACAAAACCAGTACAGTTGTTTCCCACAAGCATGAGTTCTTAATGGTGGTTATTACAACAGAACATGTTGCATTTTCTGACAATATCCAACATTTTATCTAGTTGATTATCATCTGTATGTCTAATGACATCCTAAATATGAATAGGGTATGTGTGATTTAATAAACATTAGGTTTAATGTGAAGTGTGTGTATAACATATTTGTGACATTGCTTTATTGACTAATACAATGTAACATTATAATAGGACTGATGTAGAATTGTTCAAATTAGTGTCTTCGCAAGAGTGACACTGTTGGTGGCACTCCAGTCAAGAGACTGACCAGTCACATATGTAACAATTCTCTACTCTGCTCATTTCTCCTGTTCAAGGTGTCTGTTTGTGGCCACATTCTGCCGGTCTATCCCATTTCCTTTGTTTCTTTTTCAGTGTCTCAGTGCTAAGCCTTCTCTTCACCTATTACCTGGTGTTTCCATATCTTGGCTTAACAGATGAGCGCTACATGAGAAAAATATAATAGTTATAAAAATATAATGAACAAAAGCAATCATTAAAATCCATCAATACACGTACAACGAATTAATTGAAGTTTATCGTGAAACTGAGATAATGTGCTATAAAAAGAAAACTTCAAAGATAAAATTATGTAATTTATAATATCTAATGTCTGTTAAAAAGTATATACCGTGACTGATAAAGAAAAAAGATGGAATCCGGAAGTGGGAGACACTGGGAACATTCTGCCTATAGGACAATCTAATGGACTACTTGGGCTCGGGACTCCGCATTGGTTGCTCCTTACAACGTTCCCCTGGCGAGAAACGTCACGACCTTCAACCCTCACAACTGATCACTGTGCTACGAGAAAGGGAGGGAGTATCTGCCCCTAAGCCCGGCGTGCCATTGCCGGATGTGACGCTCCATATTGCGAGCATCACGTGATACACCCTTTGCCACAAGGCATCGAATACACATCTGTTACAATTATAATAGCAATTTCCTTCCTTTATATACCATATAGTGTTTGACTGGCGAGATTGTGGTATCAACTTGTCAGAGCTTAAACTGATATATTTCTTTCCAATGAAGTTATTTGTATTGTAGAATGGCGTTAAAACATCGTTTATATGTTATAGTATATCATATGACACATTAAACATGTTAACATGTGAAACTATAATTATTCATCCTTGCAGATTTATGGATAGGTATGTTTTACAACAGGCGACGTGAAACCAAGATGGCGCACACATCGTCGCCATTTTGTCCTTCATAATATGTAACGAGGAATTACTTTAAAATGTTGATACATAATTCGCATAATTCCATAGAACTCAAATTGGTAAACATAAATACATAACATAAAATAATAAACATATAACAGCTGTAGATTAGACAAATTTAGTTATTATATTTCAGATAATATCGACACCAATTAGCACAGTGATCATAATTTTGTTTTCCACATGCGTGTTGGCTTAAACATGCAAAAACACTTGTCCCAACAATGGTATTGACTTTGTGGACAAAAACTAGATCATAAAGATATGATCGAAGCTAGGCAACCTTTCACATCGGAGTAACCAATGAATTTAAAGATAATAAGATATCGGATAGGAAGACAATGCAATGACTTTAGTAGCCGCATAGAACAACTAAAACGTGGAGACCTAGTCACAATCCTTGCTAAGCAATTATGAACACATTGTAATTTTGTTATGATTTTAAAGGTAAAATCATGATAGACGGAATTACAATAGAAACATGCATTGAATCATGAATATGATAATATGACAATAATGGAACGTACGACCATTAGTTGCCTTTCTAAATACCACAACAAACGTTCATACCTTCGAATAACTGCATTGTGAAATCTGTGCCCGTCCTCGTGTTTCGGTATCTGTTGATATCCTAGTGTCTGTTGATATCTTAAACTGCACCTTGTGTTCAGCTTAGTTGAGACCAACTGTCACACAACATTGAGCGTCAAACGTGCATCGACTACTGTACACGACCCCAATCGAACAACCCTGGAAACAGATGAAGTTGGCCTTGCACTGTTAACCGGGAGAACTACATTTAGGCCCCAACGAATCC
>CBDHHR010000383.1:0-12500 GCA_965263245.1 Metamycoplasmataceae bacterium
TCTGTACGTGTTGTGTGTTTATTGCGGTTTGATTAATGCAGTGTGTGTTTATGCGCGTGCTTGGGTGTGTGCAACTTTACCACGCGTTGGTTCGTTTGGAACAGCTGCCATGCTGCGCTCCATAAAACATCGTATAGCGAATCACATTAGATAGGTGTGTGCATTACATAGCCCTACGAACGTTTTGTATGCTTTATGTGTTGTGGTTTGTGAGATGACGGCGCGCGATCGTTTGTGTGTGCGTGTTTGTGTGTGCATGTGGGTTTGTGTGTGCATGTGGGTTTGTGTGCCTGTGTGTGTGCACGCACATACGCATGCATGCGTATGTGCGTGCGTGTATTCATCAGTGCGTGTATGTGCGCGTGCATTCGTTCGTTATTGCGTGCGCGTGTATGTGTGCGTGCGTGCGAGTGAGCGTCAGTGTTTAATTTTTGTGCTGGAATGTATACGGAGCAAGTGCAAGCGTTAGTGTGCGAGTGTATGTTTGTATGTGCGAGTCGTGTCTACTCGTAAATATATCGTTAGAGGTAGCCGCAGAATATGACGACGAGAGCACCTAACTAGAAAACCCGAAGCTGATACATGCATTCGCAGAGTAAATAATTCTGTGGAGTTTGATAGAAAGAGTAGCTAACGTTGATAACGGTTAAGAATGATTAGCTTATGATGAAAGGCAGAACAGTGGCGCCACACAGCGGAGTAGACGGAACGAAGACAATATTACACATACCCTGTTCACATCACAAAATAGGTTTCGAGCCAGTGGCGTAGTCAGAGGGCCCTGTCCCCCAATCCCTGAATTAGACTATAATGCATTGGGAAATTAAAATAATAGTTGCTCGGTTACTAGACTAAGGCCGAATTGAACATTGCAACCAAAACAATTTATCTAGTCGATGTTCCATTTAGTTGGAACTTGCTATCGTGAACGCATATATATATATATATATATATATATATATATATATATATATATATATATATATATATATATATATATATATATATATATATATATATATATGCATACCCCCTATGCAAAATCCTGGCTATGTCACTGCAGGTGTGCCAATCATTGACATACCTGCGACTACTACTATATAAGTCGTTCTATTGTTAGTATGAAGTTCGCTGTATCTTTTTGAGTTGTCATAAACGTAGGTGTAGTCATCATCGTAATTGTGCCGCCATATTGTCCCGTGGTTGGGCGATGGCTTTAGCATGCTGCATCCATATCTGCCTTTCTTGCGCTATCCTCTGCGAGAGGGTACCCTTCTAATAGTCGCCTAGTTCGTCTCTAAATAGTCTCGCCAATCTTCCTCTTGGTCTTTTCCTTTCGTAGGGTTTTTAGATGGCGATACCAATGTTCGCCGGTTATTTCGTATTCTGCTGACGTGCCCTGCCCAGGTCCACTTCCGTATTCTGACTTATTCAATCACATCTGTGACCTATGCCTTTCACTTACCCAAGTTTGTTTTTCTGTCCTGGTATGTGATGTTTATCATACTTCTTTCCATCTGTTTGTGCGGCTGCTAGTTTATTTTATGCTTGGATGATGAGTGCCCATGTTTCCGCGCCGTATATCTGCTGGAAGTACGCATGTATTGTAGACTTGTCTCTTCTAACATGTTCCAATGTAGGTGTAGTATATGTGCTGCCCTCCATTAACAGTGGCCTGTCCATTCCCCGTGCCTCCCTGGTTCCGACACCTATATTTTGTCATTTTCTTTGCTATGTTTCGGACTACCACATATAATTTCGCACAAAATCCCGTTGTCTACTTCCAAAACAAATTGAAGTGGAAGAAGATGAATAAATATTCCGAAAGACCTCTGCTCACATTTCACCCTACGAAAGGTGTCGCACGTCACGCTATAACGGATAACGAAGCGTTCTCGACGCGACGCAGTAACGGGTGTAAAACGTAGGAGTTATTGCACGTTCTGATTGGCTTATGCTCCACCAAATTCGCCTGTGACGTCATGAAACGTCATCGTAACCAAAAGATGGCGGTTAAAAATGACACAACAACCGTAGCAATCAAGAAGTAAACATGTATCAAGAACGACACGGAAGCGAAGATCCGTTGTGGCCAAGGGCGAGACCAACTGACAAAGGCACCGCATTCCAAGGTAAGATTATAATATGACACTGTAGAAGTAATCTCATTAGTCTTTAGCTGAATAGTCTTTTCAGCCTTGGACTTGGTAGCTATACAGGCGTTAACCAAATATTGGTAGAGCGACGATATTAAATTAATTAGTTAAATAATTACTGGTTATCTTTGCATTTCATATGCCTCACGTGTCCGTCCTGTTTGCGGGTAGAATCGACATGCCTCGACGCTTTGCTATTCAGGTTCAGATCGGTGCCGATGCTAAGCAAATACGATTTGAGAAAAAAAACATTTTGATCAGCACCACTGGTACTGCCATCAGCGATCGGCCAGCAGCTCTATCATAGGCCTTACTGACTAAAGAGCACAGCATTACCGTCGATGGTAAAACAGTGATAATAGTGAAAATACATCACATTAGCTCATCTATTGGCCGAAATCAAAAGAAAGTTAACGAACCGTCACATTGCAACTGAACTCCCTCTCTATGTGTGCCTGTGGTAGAGCTATTAGGTAGGAGCTGGGGCACTCCCCCCACTCCCCGCCCCCACCCCAACCCATCAGACACCATCTCAACTTCTCTGGGAAGTATCCAGCCATATGAGATGCAAGTATTAATAAATATGAACTATCATAATTAAAGACTATACCTTAGCATGCTGAATTTGTTTTTAAGTTGCTCTAAATAAAAGGTAATTGTAAGTTCTTATATAGTGCAGTATCCAGTCCTCAGGACTGCTCAAAGCGTTTTACACTTTACTCCGCAGACCTGTTCCACCAAACTCCATCTCAACTTCTTTGGACAGCATCCTGGGGAATGTTAATCTCTTGAGATAATACCTAAGCTTTATTCTGACATGATTTGTTATGATAAAGAAATTTATAACATTATGAATATTACTTTGTAAGTTTAACATTATATATTATTCTTGTTTGTAAATGCGGTCTATGTTAGTACATATTTTCTGGGGTTAGAAAACATTGAGTAATTCTTGCAGACGTTTACATTTGTAATGAATACATGTGGTAGCAATATAAGTGACGTACATTTTAATGCAAGAATATAGGACACCTACCCTCAGCACCATCTTCCATGTTGGTGTCGTTTATGAGACGATGAGCCTCACCAAGTTCTCTATATGCACCTCAGTTATCCATGCCTCTGGTGGTTTTATTTGCGCTATCGCTATCAAACAGCTTGTTTCATCTCTTATCGTCTATTTTGTCTGGGTTACTGTATTCCCACCGTCACCCATAGCATTCACGTTATCAGAAGCCTTTGCCAGATGACTTCTCTTAGAAGAGGAACATGATTTCGAAAATAAATAAAATTCATTTCACAAAACAAAGGTTTCGATCCATAAAATCGAAAGTTCACTTTACGTAGGACCAAAATGAAAAACTTCGTTTCACTAACATTTCATCCTGGTTCCGGTCCAAAAAAATGCACCTATATTAGAATAGTAAATTTCTAAGAGTAAGCCATATCACACTTTAAAACAAAGATATGCATGGCAAACGGGCAAAATTCACTAACTGGCGTTTTAGTTGAAGTCCACTTTGATGCAAATATCCAATTGTCTATACTATAGAATATGCCTATAGACTATAGGCATAGCCAAATACATATTCAACAAGTTTGCAATTAAAAATATGTTAAACATATATATATATATATATATATATATATATATATATATATATATATATATATATATATATATATATATACATACATACATACATACAGCCATAGAGTAAATAATTCATAAAGACGCGAGCGCACGTGGTGTAGACAGGTCATTGTTTAACATATTTTTAATTGCAAACTTGTTGAATATGTATTTGGCTATATATATATATATATATATATATATATATATATATATATATATGTATATATATATATATCTATATATATATATATATATATATATATATATATATATATATGTATATGTATATATGTATATATATATACATATATACATATATATATATATATATATATATATATATATATATATATATATATATATATATATATATATATATATATATATATATATATATATATGTCTTATAAGTGTGTGCAACTTCAGCGACGCGGCCTGCCGAATGAAACACCCACCTTTTTAACACCAGATCCGCTCCCTCGATTTACCGACACCGAGTGTGAAGATCACAAATGCATGTCCAATACAATGTCTACACACCACCAACTTCTCGTAACCGAAGGATCCACTGTTATTACCAAAAAGAAGCCTTTAGTAACGTGCTATCGGTTTTCTAAAACCAGCGTCACTAACTTTTCCTGAAGTGACCCGGCGACCCCGCGTGGGACACCTTGTGTGCGCTATGTTCGCCCCAAACAAATCACGTCGCGAGGAGTCGCTTTATTGTGCGAAGCTTCGCCAGTTCCATATTAATTTTCATTGAGTGATGATGTGATGAATGATGTAGTAACCCATAAAAGTGGCTGTACTTGTAGTACTTTTGTTAAAGTATTTACGTTATTGTATTTGGAATGTATCAAGAAGAAGATTTACAAAGGAAAAAACCACTGCGTGCGATGAGGACCCTACAAGAGATTACGTTTTGGTGAGTAAATGAACATGCCATTAAATAATATTACTAGCATTGCTACCACACGGTTAATAAGGGTTTGCTGGTAATGTAACTGATACAACAACAAATATTGTTAACGTCATAAAAATCAAATACAAATGCACAATCTGACGAATGTATTGGATGCTACAGTGCATCCCTGTGTCAAGGATATGACTGAACTACTACATGTGATGTCTATGATATTGTCACTAAAATCTAATGGCCACTTGACCCGTTGGCTACAGATTGCAGTTGATAGTTTAATTGTAAAATTTAACAAGATTTCACAAGACTGCCTCCTAGAGATTCAACTCTAAATGGCAGGTGGACTAGGAAGCCATTTGGCTTATCGAGAGTCCAACCTATCTATCTAAGTATACCCCGCCCATCTTAGGTATATGTCGATTTAATTTTTAAATACATTAACACTACTAGCACCTACATAATCAGCGGATAATCTGTTCCATTCCTCTACTGTTCTTTGTGAAAATGAAAAGTTTCTAATTTTTAGTCTACACTGTTTCTTTGCTAATGTAACTCCATGTCCTCTAGTCCTTTTCTCTTCCTTGACCGTGAAAAAAACAATTTCTTTCAATATTTTCATACCCATTCAATATTTTAAACACCTCAATCTGGTTTCCTCTCAATCTTCCGGTTTCTAGTGTTGTTAAACCACATTCTTTTAGACGCATTTCATAACTAATATTCCTTAGTTTTTGTTTCATTGTGGAGAGCTCCTTTGTACTCTTTCTAGCATATCAATATCCTTCTTGCGATATGGCCTCCATGCTCGTATACAGTATTCTAAATGAGGCCTAACTATTGTTTTATACAGCGGTATTATTAGTTGTTTTTCTTTGTTCACTATATTTTGCCTAATTAATCCAAGAATTTGGTATCCGTTCGCTGTTGCAATTCCACATTGCTCTGATACCGTCATGTCAGCACTAATAGTTAACCCTAAGTCCTTTTCCTTTAAGGTAGTATTTAGTCCACTTCTACCCATTGTATATTGTGCATCTTCGTTCCCATGTCCTGTGTGGAGATACTTACACTTTCCAAAATTAAACAGCATTTGCCACTTCTCAGACCATTCTGTCAACTTATTAAGATCATCTTATAAATGCTGTCTATCTGCATCACTTTTAATTTTCCTAAACACTTTTGTGTCGTCCGCAAACTTCAACACCTTGCTTGTTATGTCATCATCCAAATCATTGATATATATTAAGAATAAAATAGATCCCAGTACTGATCCCTGCGGTACTCCACTCAAAACCGATTTCCAGTTTGAAACCTCCCCATCAACTACTACTCTTTGTCTTCTATCAATAAGCCATTTTTCTGTCCAGTTAATCATTCCATTTCCTATGCCATGGGCCTTTAGTTTAAGTAGTAATCTTTGGTGTGGCACTTTGTCAAAGGCCTTTTTTGTGACGTTAACAATATTTGTTGTTGTATCAGTTACATTACCAGCAAACCCTTATTAACCGTGTTGTAACAATGCTAGTAATATTATTTAATGGCATGTTCATTTACTCACCAACACGTAATCTCTTGTAGGGTCCTCATCGCACGCAGTGGTTTTTTCCTTTGTAAATCTTCTTCTTGATACATTCCAAATACAATAACGTAAACACTAATACAAAAGTACTACAAGTACAGCCACCTTTATGGGTTACTACATCATTCATCACATCATCACTCAATGAAAATTAATATGGAACTGGCGAAGCTTCGCACAATAAAGCGTCTCCTCGCGACGTGAATTTTTGGGGGCGAACATAGCGCACACAAGGTGTCCCACGCGGGGTCGCCGGATCACTTCCGGAAATGTTAGTGACGCTGGTTTTAGAAAACTGATAGCACGTTACTAAAGACTTCTTTTTGGTAATAACAGTGGATCCTTCGGCTACGAAACGTTGGTGGTGTGTAGACATTGTATTGGACATGCATTTATGATCTTCACACTCGGTGTTAGTAAATCGAGGGAGCCGATCTGGTGTTAAAAAGGTGGGTGTTTCACTCGGCAGGCCGCTGAAGTTGCACACACTTAATCTTATAATATATATATATATATATATATATATATATATATATATATATATATATATATATATATATATATATATATATACATAAAGGCATAAAGAAAATAATTCATAAAGACGCGAGCGCACGTGGTCTACACGACATTAGTCTCTTGGCCGTTGACGTCTGCAGTGTAGTTTGCAGCTTTGGCCTTTTGCGAAGGTCACGTTTGTTGCGATATGTATTTATCGGTTTTTGAGCCAATTTATGTTGCATCTAATTTACATTGTACACAGTTACCTTCGTAGTATAATACTTGACGACAACATTTAAATTTAAGATGTTGGTTCTCTCTGCAATCTTGTATACTAAAAATATTCAACAGCGACGCTTCCACTAAATGTTTACACCGTGTGTGACACCGAAATAGTTTCCTCAAAAATACATCGGCCGCTTTTATAAGACTACGTTTTAAATATTCGCACAGCGAGTAAAAGGCCACACGTTGTTGACAAATGATCGGGGGGCGTATTTTCAAACACCTTTTTGACAAGTATTATGTATGTCTTGCCAAACTGTACCAACTGTATAAATTATCGATCAGTACGATGGCGACAGTGCGCCGTAGCTTATGATTCCCGTAAGGGTTACATTAGTTAAAAGCATTTTGAAATATCTCTTTAAATTTTCCGTACGATTCTATTTCTGGATGGGTTTTTCTTAAGTGCACTTTATCTTAATGAAACGGTCCCCAGGTCAAAAACCGTGCGTCTTATCTGCGTTTTATTGATTGCTCGTTGGGCAGAACGTTTCATTTAAAGTTAAACCACTGCAAGTGGTAGGTATTTTGACAAATTATTGCACATCGAGGGACATTCCGTTGCTATGCAACAGTGTATTGAAGCACCTTTTCAATGTACGACACAGCACTTTTTGGTTCTACTCTCTGGTGCTAACAACCAACATGCAACGTTATGATATTTATTCGGAACAAAACGGACATTAATACCCAGTTTTGTCACCGATGTGGTTATCCTCCGACCAATATGCAGGACACATCGACTGCTTGATTCGTAGAGTGATAAATTGCAGCTGGAATAGGGATGCCTGTATAACTGTAAGACTTCCTTTCCCAGTTCTACCCTTTGCATTTGGCAAATACATTTGTCATAATTCAAATATGATTAAGTTACCCAAAGTGGAAGAATCTTCCACTTTTGTCGTAGGCTATAAGCACCCGCGGGCTGCAGCACAAGAGGTGCAAGACAACGACACATTTATCATTCTGGCTGTTAATATTGAATTGAATTGAATTGAATATGCCTGGTTACAAAACTGAGGTCAAATTGCATATTGTTGTTGCTAGGGTAAGGCTGGCCATAGTTTCCTTCCTTCCACTCTTAGTTCCTCTATTCTTCTCTTATCAGTTCTCTGCACTCCCTCGATTCTTCTTACTCAATTGTTTTCGTAGCCCTGCACCTTCTTCCCACCTCAAATGCCACTTAGATTTAACAAGATTTAACAAGATTGCCACCTAGAGATTCAACTCAAGATGGCAGGTGGACTAGGAAGCCATTTGGCTTATCGAGAGTCATGTACTTATGCATGCACTTATGCATGGGAAGGCCACACATTAAGAGTGAATGCAACAGACTGACCGTGTAGTCATTTCTTAAGTTTATGTACAATGATTATTCATCCTTTTAAAGACCGATAACACCGAAATCTTCCAGGTGAAAGTGGTGAAAGAAATGGCATGTGACGTATTCAAAATTGTAAATAATAATAGCTCTAACGTTCATGCAAAATCGTATCATATTTTTAATGTTCCTAGTATTCCATGCTAAAGGATAAAACTACGGCCAAACACTAAAGGTGGTGACACACGTCCGAGAGACTCGTACGAGTGACTCGGATGAAACCATGAAAATCGTACGTGAGTCGCAAAATCGGACGTAAAATCGTACGCGTGTCATGTATGTCCGAGTCACTCGTACGAGACACTCGTACGAGTGACTCGTAGTTAACAACCAATGAGATGACAGCACTGAGTTGAACTTCGACCTTCTTAAAAATGGTAGATACTGATTTGGCAACTCTCACTTTTTTTTTTAATCGAGCTTTACCGTGAAAATGTCGCTATGGAGTGGTGCAAACTCAACTTACAAAGACACAAGAATATCCTGCAAGTTCTCAATATTGACGCCCCTTGAAGCAATGTTCACAAAAATGGAGGAATATATCTCAGAAATTCGGTAGCAACGCCAACGGCAACGCCGTCATGATCGTCGTTGACGTTGTCGTCGGCGTCGCCGTCACCGTCGAATGATGGCTGGATCGTTCAAATTTCAATGTCAAAGCCCTATCAGAAGTAAGTAGAGACAGCGACATGGTGAAATTAGTATCACTCGATTAACTGTTGTTTAGTTTTCACAATATTTGTATTTTAATCCATAAAACAGTGCTCGTCTGAACACACGTGACCAATGAGTGAATGACACTGCCACGCCCACGGGCACTGCACTGGTGACTGGTGACTGCGTGACTGAGTGGGAATAATTTTTTAATGTCTAATTAAAAAAAAAAAATATACACTCATGATGTAAACATTTAACTAGGTAAAACGCGTCCGTACCCCTTGTTTACACCTGATAAGGACTAGCTTTACATTCTATCTCTGGATCATGACACGAGAACAAAATGTAATGTGCTGTCAGTGCTGGTACGACACACGGTTTTGAACATGGCGTTTTTGTAAGCTTATGATTTTGCCAGTCTATTTTCATAAGAAACATGTTCTAGTTCCGTAACAATGTGTTTGCTTAACCTAAACATAATAGGTGTGATTGATTTAGTACATAGATGTCATAATGAAAGAACTATGAATACAAACTTCTGGACACGGTCTTTGGAAGGATATTTACTGCACAGTCAGTGCAGATAAGACACACGGTTTTTAATCGTGACGTCTCTTTTTGGTATTTTTTAACCTGCCAGTCTATTTTTTTAAATATATCTTGTAGTTTCATAACAGTCTATTCGCATAAATTGACCCTAATAAGTGTTATTGAATCAGCACAGGATATGTATATAATAAATATGAAATTACTCTGATCAGATCCTCATGTATGTATGGGGTATGTGTTATTAATAATACAAATGTGTACTGTACTTACAAGTGATTGTGTCTGCCCTTTTGTTTTCAGAAAGAGGCTATAATGATGCATGGACGAGATTATGATGCATATAATGGATTCTTGCATGAAGACGATATATCACTGGTTCCAACCGAAGGAATGATATTGGTGTGAACACTTATTTGTGTGTTGCCGATCACTTGAAATGTATGTTGATGAGATGATATCACATAAATAAAATAATGCAACATTGTTTCATAAGCTGGGACTTTGTCTACTACTTCAATATACCCAGTGTTCTTTTTCTCTATAGTAGTATGATATTTGTAAGCCAGAATTGGGATTTCACAGTTGTTCCTCTTAACTAAGCAGTTGCTCATTATATTTAGATTTCTTATAGTTATGGTGAAATCCACTGTGTGGTTCCAATTGTTTGGTATTGTGTTCATAGATGCAAGAAAATATAATTTCATGTTCAAAACATTGTCAGGTTCACACAGCTTCCTCCTTCCATGGGTTGTTATATATCAGAAGGAAATGTTTTTTTATATTGTGGGCAACCGACCATAACGGTTTATCTCACATTTTCATATATTTAATTAATATTTTAACACCTTATGACTAAATGATTGATGTACTGAAATTAGATGTTATTTATTATTAACCAAATTAATGACTTCATGAACAGCCCAACTCTACACCTTTATGTATTTGTCATTCAGTGCGAACATGTATATGGGATTATCTTCCCAATAACCAATTCTGTACTGATACTCAAGTGATTGGTAACTGTTACCTGTAGGACATATTTCATAAAAGAATAATTTGCACTGGTAAAACAAATGTATGTGAACTAACGTTACTAGTCACAAATATTGGAGTGGTTGGGTTGGAGGAATCAAGAATGGACTAATTATTATTAATTTTCAGCATCAAATCCTATCACCAACCGCTTAGTTGTTTTTCTCTCAATTAGGATTCTCGTAAAGCAAAGTGAGGTGTGTTCGATACTTATTATAATCATAAAGTTGTTAGAATGTCAATTGCAGTTCAGTTAGCCAAACTTGTGTAAACTAGTTTACAATGTTATTGTGTGCATGAAATATTCAAATTGTAAACAAAACCATAAATATATACTGCTGATTATACTGATACAAATTGCAACTTATTTAGGAAATAGAGTGATGATAATTACCTACCCTAGCTAATCAAGGAACAGACAACCTCGTTTGAAATTAAGCCAAGAAGACCATAAACCATTAACAGTATTATTACCTATTCATGTGTACATGTAACAGCTGTTGCATGTAAGACACGATAAAGCCATGCAAACCTTTTATTTATCAAACAAATGTATACACAGAATATCATCTGTGTACAATAGTGAATTTTTTTTTACTGACAGGTAGCCTGGTAATTAGTATATTCTTATCTACAAAAAAAAGAGTCCGTTGTTTGATAAACTGCCCCATGTTGCTTGTTTGTATGTTTGGTTAATACCAAGTAGAGGTTTACTTTTATTGATAATAAATAATGCATTTACGAAACATTACTGATACAGGCCTGGTGGTATATCTGATATTTCATATATATATATATATATATATATATATATATATATATATATATATATATATATATATATATATATATATATATATATAATGTAATATACTTGTCGCTAAAAAGCGAAGAGTTACAACAAGGCGCTCAGCAGGTGGTATTGCGTCGCGCATGGCTGTCGATTAACGACGAAGAAGATATTGAAATTGCTGTGTATCCATCCGGATAAAGTTTGCAAATGTTCTGGGGTCCTCCACTTAAATTTCCTTCATCAGAGCATGACATGCGCCGAACTGCTAGCGCCGCGCAATCCTTCAGTGAACCCACCATCTTTTTCGTTTCTTCAGCTTTTTGTCTTTTCTTCGTCATCAATTTGCTGCAGCACAGCCAATGCATCTAGCAACATCGCATGTTCTTCTTCACTGCTGCTGCTGCAACTGTCAGCCATGTGTGCGTCTGTAATGGCCTTCACCTTATGACGTAATTCGCGCAACTCTCGCGACTCGATTGTTTCGCCACGACTACGTACGAGTGATTCGTATGAGGCACTCTTACGTGTGTCACCCCCTTAACGCAAACACTCCAAATATGGACTTAAATCGTTTGTGCATGATGGGCTCCGGATCTGGAGCAGGCTGCCAAAGGAACTAAGAAAAAGTGAAAACTACAGCTAGTACTACAGTCTGGTCCGGGACAGGGACGGTCCCTCGTGCAATTCTTCTGTCTGTAGGTAAACGGCTAGAAGATGCCTATCGCCGCGCGAAATGTATTCTATACTTGTATACATGCATACATTTCTTAGATCTTTCTCATTGTACCCTTATTGTATCCGTTTTAATGCTTTAATTTTAATGTGTTTATGTCTTTTACGTTTCATGTCTTGTTGCTTTATCAGAAAATAGCTCATATGAGCTAATGTTATGCAATTCCACATGTGAACCAGCGTTAAATTACACTTCTTCTACCTTGTACCGAAGAGTGAAGAATGTAAAACACTGTCAATACCGCAAGTTATCACTCGGCTCATTGCCAATGTGTGTTGT
>CBDHHR010000383.1:17500-20000 GCA_965263245.1 Metamycoplasmataceae bacterium
GCACGCGCCAGTGACGTAAGTGGTTTACGCCACTGACGCATAAGTTTCAAGATGGCAGCACCCTGAATTCAACATGGAGTGTTTCTGATAAAAGTACACTATAATGAATTGTTTATTAACGATCTTTGTGCACAATGACTATGTACAACCGATATATTATACAGATGTAAGTAAATGGTGTGAATCTGTCTCTGGTTGGAGTATCGCTTTAACATACTCGCGCACACGCATACGCACACCACACACATGCGAGCACAACTACAAGGAACAAATACACACATTTAACTCGCATAACACACGCGGAAACAGAGACAGACACACACACACACACACACACACACACACACACACACACACACACACACACACACATACACACACAGACACACACACACACTCACACACACACACACTCACACACACACAGACACACACACACTCACACACACACACAGACACACACACTCACACACACACACACTCACTCACACACACAGACACACACACATACACACACACACAGAGAGACACACACACACACACACACACACACACACACACACACACACACACACACACACACACAGACACACACACACACACACACACACTCACACACACACATACACACTCAAACAAACACAAATACATACACACAAACACAAACAAACATGCACACTCACACACAAACAAATAAAGACACATAGAGAGAGAGACAGAGTGAAGAGAGAATACGCAATTAGATCAATCATAGAAAATATACGTAGCATTGCGAGCAAATGCCAACGATTACAAAAATTCGTCAGTCACACGGTACGTACATTTCGTTAACACATTTCTCTGTGTCCGTGCGTATGTAGCGCCGTCTGGCACTAAGCACATGGGCTGTATTGCTTGATCTCTGCCCTAATACCTACCTGTATGTCTATATGTATGTATGTATGTTTATGAGTATATATATATATATATATATATATATGAATCATGAGTGTTCAATTAAACATTGTAATCACTTAAACTATACATTTTACACATATATTAATTAATATTTACACTACAATTTCGATATATTTATATTTTATGTCTTAAATTATTTATTATTTTCAAATTAGGTTTGTCAAATACGCTTAGATAGAATGTTTTAATGTCTTGAATTATTTAAAGTATTTGTATACATACGTATTATATAATCTTTAAATTATAATTGTATATATATATATATATATATATATATATATATATATGCTATTTTTTATTATCTCTTATTCCATTCTAGTTTTAACAAATGTATACTTTGTCATGTGTTTATGTATCCGGTCCAATCTCTATAATTGCCAACAGAGAAATAAACTATTATTAATAATAATAATCACCAACACAGTCACATAGAAATGCGTCTTGTACCATCATAGACGTTTACATCGATTACGAAAACATTACATTTAAGTAGGCATTATGTGACCTGTTATATTGACTATCAGTGATACTAGCAACTATTTAAAGCTGATATTTTCGTTATCACTACTTCTGGACAACGTTGTTGATAATATTTGTTTCATTTCTATCACTAAATATCGACAACAACCGCTATATGCCAACACGTCTATGATCTTACAACAGTGAGCCACTCATGGTGAGTAACCCACTCGTGGTGAGTAACCCACTCATGGTGAGTAACCCACTCATGGGTCCGAAACTCGTACGTGCGAGAACTAAGTGTACGTTTTTGTAAAAAAAATATTTCATATATTTTGGAGACAGTCTATACTTTGAAATATGAATATGATGTCAGAAATTGTCCTCCGTGCATTAGAATCTACCATCATAATATTATGGCAAACAATTGTGAAAACGATTAGTAGTGTTATATGTATCAACGACGCGCATAAATAGACACGACAAATCGATGCTATGGAATAATAATTTGTTGAGGTTCTGTTCGATTTGTAGCTCGTTAAACTGTAATTCTGATTCATTACAGACACCAATATATTGGCTAAGTTAATTTTCGCATTTGTATTCGCAGACCGTCTACTTTAGCAAGGTGGTATTTTACAGAGATAGAAACAGAATCTCTTTCTATGGGCATTAGGAAGACGTTCACCCTTTGTAATATGTATTTAACTAAAACAAAGAAACACACACAAAGAGCGTTGGTAAGTGCAGCATACATTGCGTTTGGTTTGTCCCCTGTTGTGAATGCAGCAATCTATCGCCATATGATAATGATAGTTTCTATGAGGTTGAATATCGCAGTAGTCTCTCAGTCTAATTGAATCTTAGGGTCTCGATGACGAGCGGGCGGTAGGAATGAGTTGCAGTCCGTACAGCATCCGCTATGCTTCCTCTTGTATCTCATCATCGTCTTTGTTTCGTCATTTGGTGACTCCAGACACGACTTGATGCACGCTATGAATGCCGTGTTACACAGTCGAATATATATCTGATACAAGCTCTGTCCAGCGTTCGCAGCATCAGTGCCCAGAAGGACGGCAATCAG
>CBDHHR010000383.1:32500-35498 GCA_965263245.1 Metamycoplasmataceae bacterium
GTTTAACTATCTGTTATAGCCACGACTATTTTTTAAATATTGTTTTTCAAATTACTCAATGAAACTATGTAAAATGCTATATTGCGAATTTGATAGTGGGTCTCAGGACCAGGTCTGATGCCAACGTCTACAAAACCTCTCTTTTGAAGGCCAACTTCAGAAGTACAACACTTCGTGTATGCGGAGGCACTTCGCTGTCGATGATGTAACATAAAGCTCCACAAATACAAGTACAACGTTTTGTCTAACAATCTCAATAAAAATTTATTACCATCGTCCACAAGTCTCAAGTGTCCACGATTATTTTTGCTGCACTATGTCTAGAACATAAAATCTTGACATGGAATTGAACACATGACTAGGCAAACCATCAACACCCTTTGGAAGACTCACAAATCTTGTACTGTCCAACAAGACGCTAGCAGTGGACTAGACACATCCTACCCCAGATAGATGCAGGAACAACGGTTCTCACCGTCTTTGTCTGCGTGCGATCACCTTATTATTTATCTGTACGATATTCATACAAAATGCGTATCTAAAAAGAAGACAGCTTTACTTTCCTATACCTAACTGGTTGTAAGTAACATGCTTGATTGGGTTGTGGTATATAATTAACTGTCGTTAACCATGAAGCAACCTGATTCTTTTTTATTTGTTTACTGTCATGAGTGAATTGATGGCAGTTTTACATAATGTTTGGCAGTTTCACACAAAGTTAATCACATGGTGAGTTCCTTATGACGGTGAACGTCATTGTCACTGAGCGCGCCATGTCACGTTTCACGACAAGGTTGAACTATGTATTTAACACTACATCTGTGTGTACTTTGAAAAACATTGTGTGCATAATGTGCGTGCTTAGCTTGAACTGGCCAATACTTATATTTATCGTGTAGATGAAGTGGTTGTTAAAATGTCTGCTCATTCAATGTAATTTAGAATGATACATACCTCTTCACGATACTTGAACCATGATACTGCATTGTTTTGACATATGTGACAGCAATTTGTTGTTTGCATGTTTCGAATAACTATTAGACATCATAAAAATTACTAATATAGTAACAGTAAAAAATTCAGTGTTGTTTTCATTTTATAAATATATAGATGAATTGATCAAAATTATAATATTGATCGTAAAGCTTTATTATGATTTATATTATTAGTAAATGGCTTCGTTATTTAAATACGTATCAGCTTATATATATATATATATATATATATATACTATATATATATATATATATATATTATATACATATATAAATATACATATATATAATATATATATATATATATATATATTATAACTATATATAAGTTAACATTTAACTAAATAACGAAGCCATTTACTGATAGTATATATATATATATATATATATATATATATATATATATATATATATATATATATATATATATATATATATATAGTGTATGATACTGGCATGGCTTGGATCTTGGTGTAGATCTATATTGCTGAATCATCAGCGTAGTCCACAGTTATCAACAGGTTCGCAACAGATTGTTTTAAATGCATATCCTCCCAAGCACTTGGATCCACTCTCTATTTAATTTATGTTTTGTCGTTTAAACAGTTGACCTCTGACCTACCAGGAGGCGATGATTTTCAGAAATCAATTCACCAAATGGGGCTAATATAAATTATATGTTGCTTGCTCTATTGTGTGTGTACGGTAGTTTATTGTAATATTACTATTGATTTCGTTGTGGACGTAAATAAATAAATATGTCTATCTCATTCATCACGTGAGAGCAACATGCATTTTATGTAAACATAGCAATGCCTGATTTCCAGCAGCATTAAAGACGAAATCAGAAGACAAGGCTGGTTCCTGTCAGTGCGTACAGCATCCTAAACGATTGAACTTTTACCACGATATAAAGCGTTTCGCATGGAAATATACGTCTACAAGAAGAAATACATCGTGGGGTTAATAGTGTATGCAACTAGACGGTAAAACAAACATTTACTGTATTAAATAATCAAGTGACATTAACCACACCTTGTCGCCTTCATCTGTTCTTTGGTAATGCAGTTTGTTTCAGAGCGCTACTTATTTATTTATTACAATAATAATCATCAATATTTATATATGTGCACACTTTTTGAAAACGACCTGGTTGGAAAATAGTAACACGATGATTTATCTATGACTTGACTCACAAATAGTTTGGCGTGGTTGCATCACTGACACATTGCATTCGCAGAGGTATGTGCGCAAATACTCATGTACTCACTCACTCACACACACTCACGCACGCACGCACGCACGCACGCACGCACACACACACACACACGCACACACATACACGCACGCACGCACGCACACACACACACACACACACACACACACAAATAAACACACACACATGCACGCACGCACGCACGCACACACGCACGCACACACACACACATACATACATACATACATACATATATACATACATCCATACAAACGTACATACATTCATACATACATACACACTGTTGTCGGCGTTGTTGTCTGTATAAACTCTTAATTGGCATACGAAACAGTCGTCGGCTCGTTTGTCTCTTGACATACATTTATAAGTCAATGATATATACTTCGAACGAAATATACACTGCCAAATGCAGCGCTTGCCAACATATATGTCAGCGTTGTAGACTAGACAATGAATCACGCCATGGTTCCTGTGATGACTTGACGATTTATATAACCAGACTATCAAAGGTTGTATTGCTGTGTATTTAGAACCGGAGGTGTTCACGTCACTTGACCCAACATTATACAACAACACATTTATTCAGTACGTTATTTAAACCACTGTCCTTTATTTTATAATAGGATTCGGCTTACAAAATACCTTTCATGCTATACAAAAATTCAAAGACAATATACAGCTGCCTTTGCCACTCTGAGTACTGCTAGTGATGTTGCGTCTGAGCACCCACAGCCTCTGCGACATCCAGGTTATTCTCTCGTCTGAG
>CBDHHR010000384.1:0-5000 GCA_965263245.1 Metamycoplasmataceae bacterium
GAAGCGGGCGATAAACAATGATATCAGCTAAACACCATTACGCAACCGGTCATGTGACACAACAGAAACTGTTCGAGACTAAGTAGCTATTGCGCGCGTACTCCAGTATTTTCTTGATAAGTCTGGGGTCGCCGGATCCTGTTGCATCCAGTAACGCCTCACAGTCGGGGCCATACTTGTCGATCGAACACACGAGGTCGACGATGGATTTCTACCAACACAATCGAGCACGTTATTTAGAGGACAAGCAAGGACAACATTCGCCATTCCTCAATGCAATTGCGGTGTACAGGTTGCTTAGCAAACTCCGTCAAGCGATAAAAATGGCTGCCTGGACACGTGCTTTTTGTCGTGTATTTTTGAAAGTCTTGTTTCAGAAGATTATCTGTATGCCAAAAAACTATGGAAAAGTTGTTAGAGTATAAAATGTATGTAGTAATGGTTGATCTAAGATAAGTCGTGAACTAGTAATAATGCATTTCACATATTAACCGTTCTCAACATCGTTGGCAAATGTAAATCCTAATGGAGGTCGGGCGAGTAATTTTGATTGTGACGTGAGCAAACCGCGACATACGTAATACATCAAATCTGCAGAACAAGTCACTGACGGAACAACGGCGGTATATATTGCTTAGGAGAACAATAACCAGTTACTTATGTCACCTCCCCTCCCAATTTATTAAAGACATCTGAGGGTCGTTTTACTAAAGCAAAATGTATCGGTTTATGAACCAGTAACAATTGGTGTAATGTCGTTCTTAACATATGACATTCGTTGGATCGTTTCCTTCAACGTGTACATCCTCGATGTACTTTTATCGAAACGAAATTTAAATTTTTGTCCTTAGGGAACACACAGACTCGATTTTAAGGTGCAAAATCGCTTTCAAGAATGACAATGAAGTGCGCCCCTGGTCTCATTCACAAGTGTCAGTTGTAACAATCTCAAAGCCGTGTTCTATCAGCTTATCTTATGTATTTGCTAGATCCATTAGTGGAATGAAACCATGAATTGGTGAAGTTCGACATAAAACAATTAGTTATAATAATGAATAGCACAATCTTTACAACTACCTTACATTAATTGTCGAATGTATTTATTGTGTCGTTATACTTGGGTATGTGACGCGCGTACGGCAGGTAGTCACATACAACAAACGTACCAGCAAGCACGCACGTGCACGCACACGCACGCACACACACACACACACACACACACACACACACACACTCACACACACACACACACACACACACACACACACACACACACACACTCACACACACACACACACACACACACACACACACACACACACACACACACACACACACACACACACTCTCTCTCTCTCTCTCTCTCTCTCTCTCTCTCTCTCTCTCTCTATCTCTTTCTCTTTCGTCGGATATTGGCGGGAAAATTGGCGGATGTAGAGGTTTGAAATTAGTGGTGTATAAAATTTGAAAAACAAGCGGAAATATTGATTGACAAGTATTATTCTTGTGTTAAGGTTATTCATAAAGTTGTACTGGACATATATTGAGTAGTAGTTTTGGTTAAAGTTTGTTAGTTAACAGTATTTTTGAACAGATTAGTATAGTGGGTGATAATAGGGTAATCTAGGCTTCGACAAGTTGTAAACACGATTGAGTAAATCTCTTTTTTTGATATAGTATATAAGAGATAAAGCAATAAGAGTAACAACTACATATGTAAGATAATACTGTGAATAGGTATCATTGTTATTAAAAATAAACAAGCGTTTAGTAGGAAACCCTTGTTTGTTTATATAGGTAGTGTCCAACGTTTCCGCTAGGGAACGGTACCAGTACAGACTAAACTTATTGTTCATGGTAGCATAGGTAGTAAGTTGTTTATAACATAAAGTGTGCTGCAGTTGCTGTACACAATAAACAAACAGTCTTTCTAAAGACTAAGTTGGTTTAAACTAAGAGTTGATTTTGACAAATCGTAATATGGCACATGGCAAGCGGCAAGTGAAGGCAAGGAGGCACTTGGTGTGTAACCACTGCCACAGCTTGGTGGATTTTACCGTATCGGGGTGCGGAAAAACTTGGTCAGAGACAACGGAGGAAGGGTTTACGTTCCAATGTTTAGGGTGTTGGAAAGTGCACTGTCTGACAGCAGAGTTAGCTAGGCTGAAGGGGATTGAGAGTGGAGGGAGGGTGATTGCAAGGACAACAAATGGAGAAAGAACAACAGGAAACATGACATGCAGGAAGGTGACAGGGGAGAAAGTGACAGTAGAGAAGGAGGGAGGGACAAGGAGACAGGAGATGAGAGACGTAGATGCGACAGGAGGAAAGACGAACGGAAGAAAGGAAGTGAGAGGTGATGTGACCAAACGGAAGTCAATAACAAGGACGATGACAGGAAGACAAGAGACCGGAAAGAAAGGAACAACAGAGAAAGCGGCAGGGGGGAAAGTCAGCAACCAGGGAGATGCAAAATGGAGGATCTACTCTGAAGCAGTGATCGAGGGGGCATTGAGAACAGAAAGGGTATTTATGGGAGACTCCATTTTGCGAAAGACAGACAGGACATTAAGCAAAGGAGAAGACGTTGTTATTTGTCTTCCGGGAGCTAGGATAGAGCATGTGACTGAACGGGTAGAGAACGTATTGGGGCATGGCCAAGGGGGGTATATATTAGTACATGTAGGGACGAACAATGCAGACAGGGATGAAACAACCAGGATAGTAAAGAGATACAGAGAGTTGGTAGAGACACTGAAGAAGACGAGAGTTGAACAGATCATACTATCAGGAATCTTGCCAGTGATGAGGGGAAGGGGAACAACATTTAGAAACTGCAAGAGGATGGCAATTAACGCACTGTTAGAGCAGATGTGTGAAGAAGAAGGAGTTGGATTCGTAGATTTGTGGGGATATTTTGTTGGGAAAGAAGACATGTATATGAGAGATGTCCTCCATCTAAGCGGAAAGGGCGCAGCAGTGTTCTCCGAGAACCTTCTTCGATCGATGGACAATGGAACAGGTTGCAACTTTTTAAACTAGTTTCGCAGGGGGGATACACAGAGAAGCCAAAGACTAGAGGCATAGATAAAGATAGCAAAAAGACATCAGCAAAGAACAGCCTGTAAAGCCCTACGGAATTTGGTTATAAATGTGTTTGTTTAAATGCAAGGAGCATAGTAAACAAAAGAAATGAACTAAACATTAGTAGAAGATATTGACCTTCACATAATAGGTATAACTGAATCTTGGGCCACACCCGATATATCAGATGCCGAATTAGGAATGACAGGGTATATAACGTTTAGGAAAGACAGATTAGGAAGAAGGGGAGGCGGAGTTATTTTATATATTAAAGAATCCATCCAAGCTTATGAAATAAAATTAGAAAAAGAAGCAGAATGTGAAGAAGCTGTCTGGTGTAACATAGTTACAGGAAACTCAACATTATCTGTTGGGTTAGTGTATCGGAGTCCAAACATAAGCATGGAAGAGAATGAAAAAATACATAACGCTATCAAAGAAGTGAGTAAACGGGACTGTATTATTATGGGGGATTTTAACCATGGGCATATACAGTGGACATCTCTACAGAGTACCGGAAGAGAGGATCAAGAGTTTATAAATTTAGTACAAGATAGTTTCCTTTCTCAACATGTGTTAGAAGCAACCAGGGGCGAGAACGTGTTAGGCATAGTATTGAGTTCACAGAAGGAATTTGTTGATAATGTCAAGATATGTGAGCCACTGGGGTGTAGTGATCACAACCAGATACATTTTATCATCAAAGTAAAGGGAGAACGGAATAGAAAAATAAGGTACAGGAAAAAAATTCACAAAGGAAGATATAAGGACATGAGGGAATATTTAGCAAAGATAGACTGGAATAACACACTGAAGAATAAGACAGCAACAGAATGCTGGAATATTTTAATGAGTGAAATTGACTGCGTCGTTGACAAATTTGTCCCCTTGAAAAAACAAGGGAAACGGTCAAAGAAGAAACACTTATCGAAGGAAGCCATTAGAAAAATCAAGTACAAGCAAATGATGTGGAAGACATATAGACATACCGGAAGTGAAGAAGACTATAGCATTCATAAAGAATTAGAAATTCAAAGAGAAGCTACGAACAAAAAATAGCTTTTAATATAAAACATGACAGCAAGAGTTTTTATGCGTACGTTCGAAGTAAACAGAAAGTTCAGGATGAGGTAGTGATGGAAACATAATAACAGAGGGATTCTTAACGGCAGAAAACCTAAGTTTGGAAAGTGTAAGCGCCTTCACACAGGACATGGGAATGAAGATGCACCATATACAATTGGTGGTACTGTACTAAATACTACCTTAAAGGAAAAGGACTTAGGGTTAACTATTAGTGCTGACATGAAGGTAGCAGAGCAGTGTGGAATTGCAGCAGCGAAGGGAAACCAAATTATTGGATTAATTATGCGAAATATAGTGTACAAAGAAAAAGAACTAATAATACCGCTGTATAAAACAATAGTTAGGCCTCACTTAGAATATTGTATACAAGCATGGAGGCCATATCGCAAGAAGGATATTGATATGCTAGAAAAAGTACAAAGCAGAGCAACCAAAATGATACAAAAACTCAGGAATATTAGTTATGAAATGCGTCTAAAAGAATGTGGTTTAACAACACTAGAAACCAAAAGATTGAGAGGAGATCAGACTGAAGTGTTTAAAATATTGAATGGATATGAAAATATTGACAGAAATATTTTTTCACAGTCAAGGAAGACAGAAGGACTAGAGGACATGGAGTTACATTAGCAAAGAAGCAGTGTAGACTAGATATTAGAAAATTTCCATTTTCACAAAGAACAGTAAACGAATGGAACAGATTATCAGCTGATTGTGTAGGCGCTAGTAGTGTTAATATATTTAAAAATAAAATCGACATATACCTAAGACGGGCGGGGTATACTTGGACTCTCGATAAGCCAAATGGCTTCCTAGTCCACCTGCCATCT
>CBDHHR010000384.1:10000-19226 GCA_965263245.1 Metamycoplasmataceae bacterium
TGAACAGTAATCGATTCTGTCTAATCAAATGACACACGCGCACGCGCACGCGCACGCGCACGCGCACGCGCACGCGCACGCGCACGCGCACGCGCACGCGCACGCGCACGCGCACGCGCACACGCACACGCACACGCACACGCACACGCACACGCACACGCACACGCACACGCACACGCACACGCACACGCACACGCACACGCACACGCACACGCACACGCACACGCACACGCACACGCACACGCACACGCACACGCACACGCACACGCACACGCACACGCACACGCACACGCACACGCACACGCACACGCACACGCACACGCACACGCACACGCACACGCACACGCACACGCACACGCACACGCACACGCACACGCACACGCACACGCACACGCACACGCACACGCACACGCACACGCACACGCACACGCACACGCACACGCACACGCACACGCACACGCACACGCACACGCACACGCACACGCACACGCACACGCACACGCACACGCACACGCACACGCACACGCACACGCACACGCACACGCACACGCACACGCACACGCACACGCACACGCACACGCACACGCACACGCACACGCACACGCACACGCACACGCACACGCACACGCACACGCACACGCACACGCACACGCACACGCACACGCACACGCACACGCACACGCACACGCACACGCACACGCACACGCACACGCACACGCACACGCACACGCACACGCACACGCACACGCACACGCACACGCACACGCACACGCACACGCACGCCCACAAACACACACACACAATACATTCACTCACTGCTACGCACATTTTTACCATACAACTGCTGAATTATCAGCAAAGCAGGCACATATTCTATATATCATTAATATTTAGTATGCTTTATTCTGTTCAGTTTAATCGTCAGGCAGACATGACATAGCGCCTGTGAAAGGAATTGATATAGAGGCTGTAGACTGTAAACAAACTTGCTTTTACAAATGAAACATAATGCATACGATCTATCGTAGACCTATATTGATAGAACAAACCGGTTGCAAAACACTTGAATTATATACTTCCATGAATTCATCAAATATGCCACCAGAAACAAACCTACTTGGTTTGAGAACGTCTATCCAAGAGAGACTTAGCATGAGATACATATCATTATATACATATCATTTTATATATATATATATATATATATATATATATATATATATATATATATATATATATAATATTATCGGATATTGATGACACCTGATTGTCTTTAGTGAAAATGTTAACGTTACATTATAAAGGCTATTTATATAGCAAACAATATTTGCAAGACTGACTAATGTCGTCTTACCAACTTGAAGCCGACACTGGCTTCGACACCTGTCGGCACGGAGAAACCTTCTTCTAGGGGGAATGTCATTGTCTTGAATTCGTTCAGTACGATGCGGAATCCCGACGTCTCCGTGTATCCGGGCAGATACTCGCGATCTTGCTTGTACATGACCACATTCAGTCCTACAGTAACAGCACAACATCGCTGATGGAGGCAGAATGAAGGCAACGAAGTAGGAGATTGCGATGGGAGGACTGCATGAAAAGAGACTTGGAAAGAGTGAGAAAGGATTGGAGAACGACAGCAAAAAGACTTGGAAAGAGTGAGAAAGGATTGGAGAACGACAGCAAAAAGACTTGGAAAGAGTGAGAAAGGAGTGGAGAACAACAGCAAAAAGACTTGGAAAGAGTGAGAAAGGAGTGGAGAACGACAGCAAAAAGACTTGGAAAGAGTGAGAAAGGATTGGAGAACGACAGCAAAAAGACTTGGAAAGAGTGAGAAAGGAGTGGAGAACGACAGCAAAAAGACTTGGAAAGAGTGAGAAAGGATTGGAGAACGACAGCAAATAGACTTGGAAAGAGTGAGAAAGGAGTGGAGAACGACAGCAAAAAGACTTGGAAAGAGTGAGAAAGGAGTGGAGAACGACAGCAAAAAGACTTGGAAAGAGTGAGAAAGGATTGGAGAACGACAGCAAAAAGACTTGGAAAGAGTGAGAAAGGATTGGAGAACGACAGCAAAAAGACTTGGAAAGAGTGAGAAAGGAGTGGAGAACGACAGCAAAAAGACTTGGAAAGAGTGAGAAAGGATTGGAGAACAACAGCAAAAAGACCTGGAAAGAGTGAGAAAGGAGTGGAGAACAACAGCAAAAAGACATGGAAAGAGTGAGAAAGGAGTGGAGAACAACAGCAAAAAGACTTGGAAAGAGTGAGAAAGGAGTGGAGAACAACAGCAAAAAGACTTGGAAAGAGTGAGAAAGGAGTGGAGAACGACAGCAAAAAGACTTGGAAAGAGTGAGAAAGGAGTGGAGAACAACAGCAAAAAGACTTGGAAAGAGTGAGAAAGGATTGGAGAACAACAGCAAAAAGACTTGGAAAGAGTGAGAAAGGAGTGGAGAACAACAGCAAAAAGACTTGGAAAGAGTGAGAAAGGATTGGAGAACAACAGCAAAAAGACTTGGAAAGAGTGAGAAAGGAGTGGAGAACAACAGCAAAAAGACCTGGAAAGAGTAAGAAAGGAGTGGAGAACAACAGCAAAAAGACTTGGAAAGAGTGTGAAAGGATTGGAGAACAACAGCAAAAAGACTTGGAAGGAGTTTGAAAGGATTGGAGAACAACAGCAAAAAGACTTGGAAGGAGTGAGAAAGGAGTGGAGAACAACAGCAAAAAGACTTGGAAAGAGTGAGAAAGGAGTGGAGAACAACAGCAAAAAGACCTGGAAAGAGTAAGAAAGGAGTGGAGAACAACAGCAAAAAGACTTGGAAAGAGTGTGAAAGGATTGGAGAACAACAGCAAAAAGACTTGGAAAGAGTGAGAAATGATTGGAGAACAACAGCAAAAAGACTTGGAAGGAGTGAGAAATGATTGGAGAACAACAGCAAAAAGACTTGGAAAGAGTGAGAAAGGAGTGGAGAACAACAGCAAAAAGACCTGGAAAGAGTAAGAAAGGAGTGGAGAACAACAGCAAAAAGACTTGGAAAGAGTGTGAAAGGATTGGAGAACAACAGCAAAAAGACTTGGAAGGAGTGAGAAAGGAGTGGAGAACAACAGCAAAAAGACTTGGAAAGAGTGTGAAAGGATTGGAGAACAACAGCAAAAAGACTTGGAAAGAGTGAGAAAGGAGTGGAGAACAACAGCAAAAAGACCTGGAAAGAGTAAGAAAGGAGTGGAGAACAACAGCAAAAAGACTTGGAAAGAGTGAGAAAGGAGTGGAGAACAACAGCAAAAAGACCTGGAAAGAGTAAGAAAGGAGTGGAGAACAACAGCAAAAAGACTTGGAAAGAGTGTGAAAGGATTGGAGAACAACAGCAAAAAGACTTGGAAGGAGTGTGAAAGGATTGGAGAACAACAGCAAAAAGACTTGGAAAGAGTGTGAAAGGATTGGAGAACAACAGCAAAAAGACTTGGAAAGAGTGAGAAAGGAGTGGAGAACAACAGCAAAAAGACCTGGAAAGAGTAAGAAAGGAGTGGAGAACAACAGCAAAAAGACTTGGAAAGAGTGTGAAAGGATTGGAGAACAACAGCAAAAAGACTTGGAAAGAGTGAGAAAGGATTGGAGAACACCAGCAAAAAGACCTGGAAAGAGTGAGAAAGGAGTGGAGAACACCAGCAAAAAGACCTGGAAATAGTGAGAAAGGAGTGGAGTACAACAGCAAAAAGACCTGGAAAGAGTAAGAAAGGAGTGGAGAACAACAGCAAAAAGACTTGGAAAGAGTGTGAAAGGATTGGAGAACAACAGCAAAAAGACTTGGAAAGAGTGAGAAATGATTGGAGAACAACAGCAAAAAGACTTGGAAAGAGTAAGAAAGGATTGGAGAACAACAGCAAAAAGACTTGGAAAGAGTGTGAAAGGATTGGAGAACAACAGCAAAAAGACTTGGAAAGAGTGTGAAATGATTGGAGAACAACAGCAAAAAGACTTGGAAAGAGTGAGAAAGGATTGGAGAACACCAGCAAAAAGACCTGGAAAGAGTGAGAAAGGATTGGAGAACAACAGCAAAAAGACCTGGAAAGAGTGTGAAAGGATTGGAGAACACCAGCAAAAAGACCTGGAAAGAGTGTGAAAGGAGTGGAGTACAACAGCAAAAAGACTGATATGCTCCAACTGCCTAAGCTACCTTGAGCAGACGTACCGTGAATGACGCCGGCATCGCGAGCTTTCAGTGCCTTCAGTCGCTGACCGAAGCCGTTGAACTGGAAACAGTTGCCGTACCTCTTGTCGACGTACGAGGTGAAATTGCTGCAAATCGTAATATTTCTATAACACAACCTAATGATACTTAGTAGTGATTTAATTGCCGTTAGTACGACTATGTAACTCTACCACCAGCTACCTTTGACGATTTGTACGGGAAACATTGTGAACACTTGTATATATGCGAAACGTTGTGAATCTATCTTGGCGATGCTAAAATGGAACACAGACTTTACCAGCCACATGTCCGTTAATAACTGTGTTATTAACGATGGTAATAATTATTATTATTTTGAGAAAACGTGCACTACATGAAATAATGACATACATTACGGTGATTGGTCGTACGTCGTTGCCCTTATTTGGTATCAGGTCGATATTGTGATCCGCCATCTTTATTGTCCGTATTTAGTATCAGGTCGCCATGGTGATCCGCCATCTTTATTGCCTGTATTTAGTATCAGGTGGCCATGGTGATCCGCCATCTTTATTGCATGTATTTATTATCAGGTCGTCATGGTGATCCGCCATCTTGGTTATACACAATCGAATAATGTTTTATTTATCATGGGACTTAAACCATGCAGCGAAATGTTGATGGGCAATGCCGCTTCTAAAGCAGGTAGAATACACCAGGTCTAAATGCGACCGTCCGACGTCAGTTGCAAGTATAGTGGACTGCTAGTAACTCCCTCGTTTAATTCTAGACTACTAGACGAAGACGAGACCCTTAGATTTGGTTTGGTAAACTACACAAAATTCGTTACAATGTTACGAGACCGGATGTTAGGTGACTGCCAATCGTTCCAATTGGTTATTGCACTGGCAATTTTACTTGCCTTTTGCCATCATAATGCCGTTGATGCAACCCACGCCCCGCACGGCACATACACAATTCAACAAGTCAACTCACAGATGTGTACATTTGCGTCCATTGAACGAGCAGGACAGAATGGTCTCGTTCTTCTGGTGGCCCATCTTCGCCAGCGTCTTCCTACCGACGAGAACAACAAAAATACTATTGCTGTGTATCTATGTTTAGGAGGCAGTCTGCTTGGATGTGTCAACTTTGTGTTGACATTTTACAAAAGAACACCGCTCACCTACATTATTGTTCGAGCTAGTTCAGGTTTGAGATCTACGTATTGTGATACTGATTGCGGTTCCCCGTCTTGACCTGAGCATTTTTATATACGTGTTCCACTTAACCGTAAAGGGACTGTAGATCGTCAACACGTAGTCACCTGTCAATCTTGCCCATTATTTCGGCGAAACGCAGCTCTCGCTTATAATCGTCGGAGACGTCGCCTCCTCCATACTCTTCGTGTGCATGTTCGTCGTCCATTCCGAATTCCTCATCCATATAGTCGTAGTCATAGTTGTCCTCACCCGTATCCTCCCCGCCCGTATCCCCTTCGCCCGTATCCTCCCCGCCCGTATCCCCCTCACCCGCACCCGCATCACCCGCATCACCCGCATCACCCGCATCACCCGCATCACCCGCATCACCCGCATCACCCGCATCACCCGCATCACCCGCATCACCCGCATCACCCGCATCACCCGCATCACCCGCATCACCCGCATCACCCGCACCCGCACCTCCCTCGCCCGCACCTCCCTCGCCCGCACCTCCCTCGCCCGCACCTCCCTCGCCCGCACCTCCCTCGCCCGCACCTCCCTCGCCCGCACCTCCCTCGCCCGCACCTCCCTCGCCCGCACCTCCCTCGCCCGCACCTCCGCCGCCCGTTGTCACCGCTCGTCGCTACAACATCAGCAAACATTAATCAAACGAACACGAATATACAAATATATGCACCTAGATACGACCAAACAATGATGGACAACGGATTTCAAAGTAATTATATAACGGGTAGACAATTGCCCTTCCTAGGTGACTTCTATGATAGCGACTATGTGCTAGTCTTAATAGGAGTTTCCTGCACCACACATTGTGAGACCTTAATGTTAATAACTCATGCACCATACAGTTACACTATATAGTATTACTTTTATATGTATGCTTTATTGTGTCTTATTAGTTTATATTATAATACTTTGTACAATATAAAGAAATAAACACGCCTATTTATCCGTCCGTCCGTCCGTCCGTCCGTCCGTCCGTCCGTCCGTCCGTCCGTCCGTCCGTCCGTCCGTCCGTCCGTCCGTCCGTCCGTCCGTCCGTCCGTCCGTCCGTCCGTCCGTCCGTCCGTCCGTCCGTCCGTCCGTCCGTCCGTCCGTCCGTCCGTCCGTCCGTCCGTCCGTCCGTCCGTCCGTCCGTCCGTCCCGTCCGTCCGTCCGTCCGTCCGTCCGTCCGTCCGTCCGTCCGTCCGTCCGTCCGTCCGTCCGTCCGTCCGTCCGTCCGTCCGTCCGTCCGTCCGTCCGTCCGTCCGTCCGTCCGTCCGTCCGTCCGTCCGTCCGTCCGTCCGTCCGTCCGTCCGTCCGTCCGTCCGTCCGTCCGTCCGTCCGTCCGTCCGTCCGTCCGTCCGTCCGTCCGTCCGTCCGTCCGTCCGTCCGTCCGTCCGTCCGTCCGTCCGTCCGTCCGTCCGTCCGTCCGTCCGTCCGTCCGTCCGTCCGTCCGTCCGTCCGTCCGTCCGTCCGTCCGTCCGTCCGTCCGTCCGTCCGTCCGTCCGTCCGTCCGTCCGTCCGCCCGCCCGCCCGCCCGCCCGCCCGCCCGCCCGCCCGCCCGCCCGCCCGCCCGCCCGTCCGCCCGCCCGCCCGCCCGCCCGCCCGCCCGCCCGCCCGCCCGCCAGCCCGCCCGCCCGCCCGCCCGCCCGCCCGCCCTCCCCTCCGCCCGATATATATACCACAATACTTCATGACGGTGACAATGTGATTGATAGAAAGGTTGATATCATAACGATCAACCGGAAATAAAAACAAATCGATGTCACGCGATATTCTGGCTGTCACGCAGTTTGTGTAAACGTGAACACGTACGAAGTGAAAACAAGAAAAATTGTCATGTTCGTTTGCTGACCACTGACCTTGCGTCCGTTGGGAGGGGGACCAGGGGGTCGTTGCGGAGGGGGCTTGCCGGCGAACTGGCTCGTCTCCCATTGTTCCTTCTGCTTCTTGATAAACTTCTCCGTCTTCGAGTCGAGGTGCAGCATCGACATGCGCAGCGGGTTCATGTTGCAGATGGTGACAGTCGGGAACTCGAGGGTCGAGTAGCCGATGTCGATGGTCGTCGCGATCGGGTGGTCGAGGTACCTCCTCACGATGTCCGATAGTTGCCAGATGACGGCCGCCGTGCCGAGTAGAAAGAGGAAGATCCACACGGACCGACTCGCCCAGCGCGCGGCCTCCTTGATGTAGATGATGCCCTGCACCGACGTCTTGTCGGCGAACCTCACGAGGATTTTCTTCATCCCCTTCAAAGTCTCCTCGTCTAGGTCCACCGACGGCGGATTCTCGTCGATCTACGCAAATTAACAGCTGTGATTAGTGGGCAGAGCACTGGAGCCAACCCGGGAATTAGTACCCAATGAAATGTGCTGTGTTAGGAGAGAATTGGCACCTAGTAAAAGGGTTAGCTTAGCAACACACGATTGAAAGGCGACTCGGAATAGCTGTGGTTGTGTTATCTAAAGCGTAGTGGAGTAAAACTAAGAAACGCCGGTTTCATGTACGGCCGTAAATCTGTCACATTGTAAGATTAGCGTCGTGATACGGGCATCCCCCGGGATTCCCCTACACACAGTCCTACTAGGATCATGGAAAACATACGCGACACCGCCGTATCGTCTCAAACGTGGTAAAGACTGGACATTCGATCTCTCAGGATGCGTGCGTCATGGACCGAGCCCATCTAACGAATAACACGACGAAGAGTTGAGTTGTCTTCTGGAGGAGTATGGCGGAAATGTATCTGTTCTTCAGAGCAAACCAACAGATACCGTTACAAATAATAAACAAATTTGGAGGCGATTTGTGCCAACGTAAATTCGCGTGAGACGGAAAGAAGAACTATTGCAGAACTAAAAAAGAAGCCAATTGCTGTATGGCCTCAAATCATTCAATTCATAATAAGCAATTACAAAATAAAAATCATTCAACTAATTAGCTTCAGCTAAACTTTCCTAATTCATTATCTCATCATACTTGACACATGGGCCGAATGCTAATCAAGGTGGTAGCGCTGTTGTACGGCATTTGTGACTTGGATGAATTGTGTCAACGGGCAGTCTCTCGGCATGTGTAGCCGCTGTCTCCCAGGATGAAGCCTTCCAGTGGTCTGGGTAACGTCTCAGACAGATAAATCACCTAGCTACTACCAACTGAAAGCAATGAATCGTAATGCGAGCGTTGGTGTCACTGAGCACTTTCGAAGTTTCCAAAACGTTGTCACCGACGATATTGACTTAAGACTAAATCCATGACGTCAGCACGACGAAACCGGCACCTCGTAAACAACTCGGTGTCGTCGTAGATTTCGAAGTGGTGGGACCTGTCCTAAACATCGCTCTCTGTGTAATCCTCGTCTTGCTGCGTTATTCCATCGGTGTACAGGTCGTAATGCCGCCATTTTGAAATAGCCTAAGAACTACTTAGTGGATTTAGGCCACCGGGGTAGATGGCGTAGGCTAAGTAGTGCATAGCGTCTACTGCGCAGGCTAAGTAGGGGACATGAAACGCAACATTGTCTATGGTAACCTTCTTAGCGCTAAGTAAACGTTCGTAGCCGCTAAGTAGTCTACATGAAAACTGGCCCCTGGCAGTGTTAGATTTCATAGGAGCGTTTAATAAAGATATATTTGTATTCGTGCGCTCAAACAAACACACCCATACATATAAACAAATACAGATATACACACCACCACATACACAAACACCCACCCTTACTGTTTGGATATTGTATTCATGGAGTTAGTGTTTTACATTGTTATGCACAGAATTCGGTAGGTCTTATTGACTTGGTTGGCATGACTTGAAATGCCGCATTTCATAGGATATGCAGAATGAAGCTATGTTTCTTTT
>CBDHHR010000386.1:0-4949 GCA_965263245.1 Metamycoplasmataceae bacterium
ATTGTAACACACTTCTTAATAACATTATCAAAAAAGACTTACCTAAACTCCAACGTGTACAGAATATAATTATTTAGCCCCCTCCGTTCCTCGCCATCAGTATCACTAATTAAGCGGTTACATTGGCTTCCAGTTGTATACCGAATTTAATGAAAATTGGCTACTCTTACATACTTTGTTAATCAATATATTGACAACGGGAATTGTTCATTAGCTTTGAGATCAATTACCCCTCTTGGTTTTCAAGGAATTAGGCGCAATAGAAGTAATTATTAGTATTCTTAATATTGTCCTCATTCCTTCCAGGGATTTTCGTGTCTGTAAAAGAGAAGGGGTTTGCAAAGATATGTTTGTAGAAAGGCTACTTCGAGCTTTTTCATAAGCATTGAACATATGATATTGCTCGAATTCACTTGATAAGTAATACACATCAGACAAGTAACATAACATATTAATACCACACTAGCTTTGACACATCGGCGCTGGCGTGTCTATGCTATATCATAAGAGTATATCTGACATGTCTGGGGATGAACACTACAACATGGGTTTAGCTTCTTGGGTTTTCATTTCAAACAACATTATATGTAAAACATATTAACATGGTCTTAAATTGTAGTGTGTGGTGAATGTTGTTTGACTACATCATATTGAAATCAATTTAACACACACTGCATCACTCACCCAACCACCCGCCGACCCACCGACCTACCGACCCACCCTCCCACACATACACACACACACAGACACACACACACACACACACACACACACACACACACACACACACACACACACACACACGCACACACACACACACACACACACTCACTCTCTCACATATACACGCTCACACGCCACACGCCGCACTCACACAAAACACATGCATGCATACATATACACACACACTCACACACACACACACACACATACACACACACACATACACATACACACACACACATACACTCACTCACTCACTAACTCTCTCACGCCACACGCCGCACTCACACAAAACACATGCATGCATACATATACACACACTCACACATACATACACACAAACACACACACACACACACACACACACACACACACACACACACACACACACACACACACACATACAACATACAACACACACACACACACACACACACACACACACACACACACACACACACACACACACACACACACACACACACACTCACTCTCTCACATATACACGCTCACACACCACACGCCGCATTCACACAAAACACATGCATGCATACATATACACACACTCACACACACACAAACACACACACACACACACACACTCACACGCACATACACACACAATCACAACCAAGATATTTGTATAACGTTGTACCATCATTCGTTGCCCACAGCGTGTTTAATTTGTTTTACAAGCAGCAGTGGTCATAGATGTAAACGTCAACTAATGCACTAGCGCATTCCGTATAGACTTTCGGCTGCATCACAGAAAGCTCTGTCATCCTTAGGGACGTCGTGTGCGTCATACTAAATCATAAAATATTAATGTGTTCGCTGGAGCCTAGCGATTTACTGCGCTGCAATGAGCACATGCTATTATTATATCTTGTAGCGTGGCATCCCCACGTCGATGGAATGCGCTAATGCAGTTATTACAACAATAATGATCAAGAACTTGTTGTTCAGTGCTGTGACATTTGAGTGTGAGAACTGCGCAGTATATATGTCATGGTTGTAATTATGTGTGTGCGTGCGTGTATGCGTATGAGTGTGAGTGGGTGAGTGAGTGTGATAGTGAGTGTGTGAGTCTGTGAGTGAGTTAATGGGTGAGTTAATTCAATTCAGTATGATTTATTCAAACAACATTCAACAAACATTATTTTTATGACCATTTCAACATGCGGTACACATAATGTTGCTTGAAGAGAAAACACAAGAAGCTAAAACCATATACTAGTGTTTATCCCCAAACATGTCAGATATACAATAATGATCAATTTTAGTACAGAAACGCTATAGAGCTAATTAACCAACGTAACGATAAGACCTTGAAGGTCTGCCCACTAATCTATACATACTGAAGATCCACCCTTTTAACCTGGTTGACGAGATGGTGCGTTAGTTTGTGGGAGGCATCGGCGGGGTGCGTGAGTGAGTGCGTGAATGAGTGAGTGCGTGAGTGAGAGAGTGAGTACGTGAGTGAATGAGTACGAGAGTGGATGATTGAGTGGGTGAGCCCTTGCGTGAGTGCGTCAGTGAGTGAATGAGTGAATGAATGAGTGAATGAGTGTGTGAGTCAGTGCGCGTGTGACTGCGTACGTGAGTGAGCGAATGGTGAGTGAGTGAATTGGGGAGTGAGAGAAAGGATGAAAGAGTGCATGAGTGTGTGAGTGCGTCAGTGCTTGAGTGCTTGAGTGAGTGCGTGAGTGGTTGAGTGAGTGGGTGAGAGAATGAGTGAATGAGTGGGTGAGTGAGTGAGCGAACGAGTGCGTGAGTGAGTGGGTGGGTGGGAGGGTGAATGAGTGAGTGAATGGTTGTGTGGGTGGGTGAGTGAGTGGGTGGGTGAAATAGTGAGTGAGTGAGTGATTAAGTGAGTGGGTGGGTGAGTATTAATGTATTAGAGAAAGGTGAGTGAGTGCTTGAGTGAGAGAGTGAGTGAGAGAGTGAGTAAATGGGTGGGTGGGTGAGTGCGTGGGTGGGTGCATGTGTGAGAGAGTGAATGGTTGTGAGGGTGGGTGAGTGAGAGAGTGGGTGGTTGGGTGGGTGGGTGCATGAGTGAGTTATTGAGTGAGTGAGTTTGTGGTTGAGTATTACTATATTAGAGAAAGGTGAGTGAGTGCATGACTGAGAGAGTGAGGGAGAGAGTGAGTGAGTGAGTGAGTGAGTGAGTGAGTGAGTGAGTGAGTGAGTGAGTGAGTGAGTACGAGGGTGGGTGCGTGATTGGGGTGGCCCTTGACTGAGTGCGTTAGTGCGTCAGTGACTTAGTGAGTGAGTCAGTCAGTGAGTGGGTGAGTGAGTGAGTGAATGAGTGACTGCGTGAGTACCTGAATGAATGGGTGGGTGAGTGAGTGCGTGTTTGAGTGCGTAGGGGGGTTCGTGAACGCTTGAGTGAGTGAATGGGTGAGTGAGTGAAAGGGTGAGTGAGTGAATTGGTGAGTGAGTGAATGGGTGAGTGAATGGGTGAGTGAGTGAAAGGGTGAGTGCATGAATGCGTGAGTGAGTGAATGGGTGAATGAGTGAAAGGGTGAGTGAGTGAATGGGTGAGTGAGTGAATGGGTGAGTGAACGGGTGAGTGAGTGAAAGGGTGAGTGAGTGAATGGGTGAGTGAGTGGTGCGTGCGTGAGTCAGTGAGTCGGTGAATCAATGCGTAAGTGCGTGAGTGCGTGGGTGCGTGGGTGCGTGAGTGCGTGAGTGCGTGGGTGCGCGGGTGCGCGGGTGCGCGGGTGCGCGGGTGCGCGGGTGCGCGTGTGCGAGGGTGCTCGAGTGCGCGAGTGCGCGAGTGCGCGTGTGCGTGAGTGAATGAGTGAGTGCATGTGTAAGTGGGTAAGTGGGTGAGCGAATGAGTGAATAAGTGGGTGAGTTAGTGAGTTAGTGCGTGAGTGGGTGAGTGAGCGAGTGAATGGGTGGGTGGTTGAGTGAATGAGTGAGTCAGTGAGTCAGTGAGTGAGTGAGTGGGTGGTTGGGTGGGTGAGTACTAATGTATTAGAGAAAGGCTACATAGTTTTTACGCAGCGGTGATGTGTCAAAGCAAGTGTGCTATTAATATTTTATGTTACTTTTCTGATGTGTATTACCTGAACAAAGTTACGAAATGGATTGGATCAATATCATATGATGTTCAGTGATTATGTAAAATGCTTGAAGTAGCATTTCTACCAAAATCTTTTGAAATCCCTTCTTTTAAACGGAAAGGAAAATCGCAGGTAGCGACGAAGATAATAAGAACAATAACTTATATTGCGCCTGTTTCCTTGAAAATCAAGCGCCGAGGTACATTCGTACAATAGGGGTAATTTATCTCAGAGCCAATAAATAATTATATTTGTCATCGTATTTATTGATACGCCACTGAGCTATGGTTGATAGTCAAGATTGTAAAGGTGTGGTGAAAATGATGATGGCGCTAATAAGTATTATATTCAACTGAGCTGAAAATACTCGAAAAAAATAAAAACATATAATTCCAGTTTTGGTATGGACTTTAGGGTCAACAAGTTAACCAAAACTATGTGATCGAAGCTGGATAGGTTTTGCTGAGATGAGTAATCAATAAAAGTAGATACGAATTCAGAAACAAATGTTGCTATGTCGCCAACAGCGTGTTTAATTTGTTATACAAGCAGCAGTGGTCATAGGTGTAAACGTCAGCTACTGCACTAGCGCATTCCGTATAGATTTTCGGCTGCATCACAGAAAGCTCTGTCACCCTTAGGGACGTCGTGTGTGTCATACTAAATCAAAAAAATATTAATGTGATCGCTGGACCCTAGCGCTTTGCTGCGCTCCAATGAGCACATGCTATTATTATATGGTACCACGCACAAGGCGTCCTGGGAGGGACATAGCTTGTAGCGTGGCATCCCCACGTCGATGGAATGCGCTAACGCAGAGGGTGACGTCACTGCTGCTTTTAAGGCAAAACTAAATAATGATCAAGAACTTGTTTTTTCAGTGCTGTGAGCATTTGAATGTTGGAACTGCGCAGTACAAATGTCATGGTTGTAATTATGTGTGTGCGTGCGTGTGTGCGTATGAGTGTGTGTGAGTGAGTGCGTGAGTGTGATAGTGAGTGTGTGAGTCAGTGAGTGAGTTAATGGGTGAATTAATTCAATTTGATATGATTTATTCAAACATAGTGTTGTTTGAAGAAAAAACACAAAAAGCTAAAACCATATACTAGTGTGTATCCCCAAACATGTCAGATATACAATAATGATCAATTTTAG
>CBDHHR010000387.1:5000-9924 GCA_965263245.1 Metamycoplasmataceae bacterium
AGCATTTGTCTGGAGACTGTGAAGACCTTTGTTGCATAGAGTTCAACTTCATTATGCAATGTGGCCTTTGCAGTGGTCACTGAGATGCTGGGATAATTACACATCTTGACATTTGCCATTAGAAAGTTTGCAGTTGTTTCCGTAATACAGATACCGCACTGGAAATAGCTGTCTTGGTGCTGGCAGGTCAAATTTATTGCTGACATAATTATGAACGTTAATGCTCACATATGATGTGTTGATATTACTTTGGACAGATCAGCAATTGTATTGATTATATTTAAATGAATAATAATAATAAACTTTATTTAAACACTGGTCTCCAGAATATGATAATGTTCAATGGTGTTTACATAATCTTCAATAAAACAATGTAAATTATGTATAAATAAATAGAATAAAATTTAGTGATAAAATGTAATACACCAGGATAAATGTTAATTCAGCCTGATAGCAATTGTGACTGTGAAATCTTGTATAAAAATATAAATAAACAAATAAAACATTTAAATTAAATGTGAAGTTTAAACAAATTGATACATATAATAACATGTTATTAAATAAATAACTATAAAAATCATAAATTAGTAGTATAATACTAAACACCCAAATAATTAAACAATAAAAGCAGATTTGATATGTTGAATCTTAGGGCACAATGTAAATGTCTTCAAATCCTCTGTCACATGTTGGCATTTGTCACACATCTGAAATATTAACCTATTATACATTAGAAGCTAGTTTAAAATAGTGCATTTTAAGACATGCTTTGAAAGTGTCCATTGACGTGATCAGCTGCAATTCCTTCAGCAACACATTCCATAGAAAGGTCCGTTTAATTTAGTTATTAAGTCACCTGAGGTCATAAAATAAGACATACCCCGGGGTATATCATATAATTGGCTCATTCAGATTCAACCTTCAATTGGGGCTGCCTCCGTAGCCTAATTAGTTAGATGGACTAGATGACAGATATATGGCTCATTGGAGTATATTATATGTATTCACAGTTGCTGACGAAACATGTCGATGCATATGCAGTGTACATTGTGGTGCATGTCTCTTTAAGGAGAAATATTGACCAGGATTGAAGTGTAGGCTAGCTCCTCTGTGAATAGAACTCATTGCAAACTGCGACATCTGAAAATGGATCTGACTGTACAAATTGCCTACCACGTGTATGTAATACTATGTATGAGATAACCTCATGTAACAGGGTACATCATTTACAGCACATGCTAATACTATGTACGTCTGGTGTGGTATTTATGAGTTCAAAAGCTTGCAGTTGTAAAAAATATTTTTTACATTATGGATGAACAAACAAATCACTTGAGAAAAAAATTATTATGTTATTATTGAATTATACAGAGGATAATATTTCAATAAAAATTGTTTTTTATTTTTGGTTCGATTATGAATTGCCTATAATTTATCAACCAGTTTAGAATGCATTCCAGTTACAACAGAATAGAACATTTCCCACAAATTTAATAATGTTAAAATCACTAGGCATTTAAATAAATGTAAAATTGTGTTTTGTGATAGTTTGTTGTCATCCTTGATAACTGAGAGCTGACATCATCACACAGACATTCAGATGCAGCCTATGTTGTCATGCTACTGTGTCACTGTTGGTGCACTTCTCAGAGGTACCAGGTACAAACACCTGTGGAACACTGTGCTCCTGCACTGAGTAGCTGCAGCAGCTCTCGACTAAGACAACTCAAGTTTGAAGCCTGTACTGCTGTGTGAAACCTTGGGCAACTGTTTTCATTGTACATTGCTCCAGTTCACTCGGCTACATGAATGAATACCTGGCTATACACCATGGTGGATATGTGTACGACCAGCCTTTGCACAATCATTGAAGCATGGCTGGATGCTTCCCAGAGAAGCCGAGATGGTGTCTGATTGAACAGGTCTGTCAGGGAAGTAAAGTGTAAAGCGCTTGAGCAGTCCTGAGGACTGGATACTGTGCTATATAAGAACCTATCCTTACCTTCTACAAGCCTAACATAGACAAACTGGTTCAAGACACAGACAGAAAACAACCAGAAATAGAAGAATCATCAGTTTATGTGACTTCACTTGATATTGTGGGTTCACAGAATCAGCCCTGTTGCTTACCTCGGTATGCGTGACATCTGTGGCTTGAAATATCAACCACAGTCTGGTGTAAACAGAAACCGTTGGTAAATGGAATATGGCCGTTTTCCCTGCACATTCTTTGATCAATGTCTCCTGATATCATTATATGTTGCACCCATTATCATCCATAACATGTATCCATAAATCTTCTGTCAATGTTTACACACAGGTAGATATCTCTAATAAGTTATCTATATATGATATGGCTACCACACATAACAGTCTGCGCTTGTACTTCAAAAAGAATATAGATAGAAGCCCTTTTTACCAGGAGTTTATGTCATGACAAGTACAGAGACTGACAACATAAAATATCTGATTATTTTAGTGTAAACAATCTTAGTGGTCAGTTAGCCCATGTGGACGTGCCTGGTCAGTGCTCTGTTGTTGGTCTGGCCCAGTGATGATGGAGGAAGTAAGACTTCCTGAGGCAGACAAACTATCACCCGTCCTGTCTCCTCGGGCCGGAGATCTCACACACAACATTTACTACATCCGAGTGTAGCTGCGGTCAGCTACTTAGGGATTATCACGTCCCACATCAGGACACTCATGCATGGGTAATCTGTTGTCAGATGACCAGAAGACATCCACAGACATCTAATAATTTGCCGGGTGATTGAGCAATAATCACACGTAAGTTGCTTCAGTAGATCACCCAGTGGACGCCCTGTCATGTGGTGGTCTTAGGTGCTGATATCTGCGTCTCACAGCACCAGGAGCTTCTTACTCCTGCCAGACCAGGTGGTTTAGCCGCAACTAATGCAGCATCCATGTGATGTTTTATACATCAATAAAACTGGCTCTGGGAATCCGTAATATGCTGTCTTCCATACTTTTTTAATATATTTTTTTATCATTCTGTTGGATTCTCTCATTTGCAGAATGTTTTCTTGTAAAATATTGTACACCTTTTTAACACATATTGAGGCTATATATATATATATATATATATATATATATATATATATATATATATATATATATATATATATATATGTGTGTGTATATGTGTGTTGTGTTTTGCTATATGTACATATGTGTATAACAAAACACAACAATCCTAGGTTTCATTGATGGTGGACCTTCATAAATGTTAAACATTTTATATCTTTATTGTGGTATGATTTAACTTACTTTGGAGCATAATTGTCGGAATCTGAGCATGGCCTGTAGCTGACGGGTCGAAACGTCATACTCATCATTGACAATTATGCTCCAAAGTAAGTTAAATCATACTACAATAAACCATTCTTGGAGCCATGAACAATATATTCAATATCATTTTATATCTTGGCTTGTGTATTCTTCTCTGATTGTAAAAAACTAAAAGAGCTGACAGTGGTGCCGGTGGTAGTGACTTTTGATAAGTCGTAGAATCTCCATGATACGATTAAACTAATGGACAAAATATAAAATACTAGTTATTATTATTATTACTATTCCATACATTATGTTGTTCTGTTAACTAAACTATTGTGTGTTTGAGAAGTACACTTGCAGTCAGCTTACAAACATTGATTAAACGCAATATTAATCAGTGACCCCTGAAAAGCCACACTATGTACTGTGTCTTCTCGTCCACTCTGTCTGGTGCCATGGCCAATCTGCCACGACTCTGAGAGAGGAAACTACAGTTCAACTGAAGTCACCGGTAATGGACTCATCAAATACACAGTTCCATGGCTGTATAAGAGCGACTGACATTGTGGCATCGATGGGCAGCGACCAGTCGATAATTGTTCGAGGAATGGCTTCTCTGCTGACCACAGTCAGGAAGCTAATATGCTGCACCTTTATAAACCGAGACAGATGCTGGAGAATACAGGGCGGCCACGACACGCACATGCCATTTGGAAGTAGCCATTTCCTTTATTGGTGGCCGTTTCCTTATTTTCAATTACCCACCGTTCATCCATTCCTCTTCATGCTGCATCCTGGGATATATGGCAGATTACTATCCTTGTGTTGTATTCATTAGCGTGGTAGCGTTCATGGTGCCTACATTTACTGCTCTTGCCTGGTTTGACATAGAAAATGTCATTGACAATGTTTCTATGCATCGTACAGGGAGATGCCTCTGTTGGCTGGTTTCTGGCAGTACATGTTGTTATTCAACACATAAGTCAGTCATGAGGGCGGTGCATTTACCAGCCGTACGTTTGTATTACACTGCTACATGGCTGTGATGGCATGTACCCCGGTAGCTACTAACTTAATCAACTCACTCGGTTCTGCAAGTCGACTCTGGAATGACGAAGGTGAGTCGATTTGCTATTTTTCACACATGAATTCCAGTGTGCTAAGCTATCAAAGTTCACTGATAAATTACTGAATGCCCTTTCTATGCAATATCAGTGGTGGATTCTAAGTACTGGTAATGTTATATGTGAGTAATGTGGTATGTATATTTCTGACAAATCCTGATGTTGACGAAGGAACACACGAGAAAGTGGGTATAGTTTACAAACTGAATCTACGTAATAATATTATTATAATTAAGTTTGAAAGATAATGTGGAGAGAAGCATGGAAAGAGCAGATGCTAATAGCAGAAAACATGATCAAACTTGGTTTGGGTTCTAGCGTTTTTATCAGTTCTTTTGAAAGACAGGTGATATTAGATGTTAGAATTATGTTAGGTGTAAGTTATCTGAATATGATACAGCATGAGGAGGTGACCTTCTGGCGTAGCACCATATGGCCATTTGTACATCAGCTGTGGTGGCAGACCATATTAATATGTGTACTGAAACTTGACCCGACTGTGAGGA
>CBDHHR010000388.1:0-5610 GCA_965263245.1 Metamycoplasmataceae bacterium
CTGTTTATTTGCTGTCATCTTTCTCTCTGACCTCAGGACTGAGGCTGACTTGAACCAAGTTCTGTTTATTTGCTTTCATCTTTCTCTCTGACTCAGGACTGAGGCTGACTTGAACCAAGTTCTGTTTATTTGCTTTCATCTTTCTCTCCTCAGGACTGAGGCTGACTTGAACCAAGTTCTGTTTATTTGCTGTCATCTTTCTCTCTGACCTCAGGACTGAGGCTGACTTGAACCAAGTTCTGTTTATTTGCTTTCATCTTTCTCTCTGACCTCAGGACTGAGACTGACTTGAACCAAGTTCTGTTTATTTGCTGTCATCTTTCTCTCTGACCTCAGGACTGAGACTGACTTGAACCAAGTTCTGTTTATTTGCTTTCATCTTTCTCTCTGACCTCAGGACTGAGACTGACTTGAACCAAGTTCTGTTTATTTGCTTTCATCTTTCTCTCTGACCTCAGGACTGAGGCTGACTTGAACCAAGTTCTGTTTATTTGCTTTCATCTTTCTCTCTGACCTCAGGACTGAGGCTGACTTGAACCAAGTTCTGTTTATTTGCTTTCATCTTTCTCTCTGACCTCAGGACTGAGACTGACTTGAACCAAGTTCTGTTTATTTGCTTTCATCTTTCTCTCTGACCTCAGGACTGAGGCTGACTTGAACCAAGTTCTGTTTATTTGCTTTCATCTTTCTCTCTGACCTCAGGACTGAGGCTGACTTGAACCAAGTTCTGTTTATTTGCTTTCATCTTTCTCTCTGACCTCAGGACTGAGACTGACTTGAACCAAGTTCTGTTTATTTGCTTTCATCTTTCTCTCTGACCTCAGGACTGAGGCTGACTTGAACCAAGTTCTGTTTATTTGCTTTCATCTTTCTCTCTGACCTCAGGACTGAGGCTGACTTGAACCAAGTTCTGTTTATTTGCTTTCATCTTTCTCTCTGACCTCAGGACTGAGACTGACTTGAACCAAGTTCTGTTTATTTGCTTTCATCTTTCTCTCTGACCTCAGGACTGAGGCTGACTTGAACCAAGTTCTGTTTATTTGCTTTCATCTTTCTCTCTGACCTCAGGACTGAGGCTGACTTGAACCAAGTTCTGTTTATTTGCTTTCATCTTTCTCTCTGACCTCAGGACTGAGGCTGACTTGAACCAAGTTCTGTTTATTTGCTTTCATCTTTCTCTCTGACCTCAGGACTGAGGCTGACTTGAACCAAGTTCTGTTTATTTGCTTTCATCTTTCTCTCTGACCTCAGGACTGAGGCTGACTTGAACCAAGTTCTGTTTATTTGCTTTCATCTTTCTCTCTGACCTCAGGACTGAGACTGACTTGAACCAAGTTCTGTTTATTTGCTGTCATCTTTCTCTCTGACCTCAGGACTGAGACTGACTTGAACCAAGTTCTGTTTATTTGCTGTCATCTTTCTCTCTGACCTCAGGACTGAGGCTGACTTGAACCAAGTTCTGTTTATTTGCTTTCATCTTTCTCTCTGACCTCAGGACTGAGGCTGACTTGAACCAAGTTCTGTTTATTTGCTGTCATCTTTCTCTCTGACCTCAGGACTGAGACTGACTTGAACCAAGTTCTGTTTATTTGCTGTCATCTTTCTCTCTGACCTCAGGACTGAGACTGACTTGAACCAAGTTCTGTTTATTTGCTGTCATCTTTCTCTCTGACCTCAGGACTGAGACTGACTTGAACCAAGTTCTGTTTATTTGCTGTCATCTTTCTCTCTGACCTCAGGACTGAGGCTGACTTGAACCAAGTTCTGTTTATTTGCTGTCATCTTTCTCTCTGACCTCAGGACTGAGGCTGACTTGAACCAAGTTCTGTTTATTTGCTTTCATCTTTCTCTCTGACCTCAGGACTGAGGACTGACTTGAACCAAGTTCTGTTTATTTGCTTTCATCTTTCTCTCTGACCTCAGGACTGAGACTGACTTGAACCAAGTTCTGTTTATTTGCTGTCATCTTTCTCTCTGACCTCAGGACTGAGACTGACTTGAACCAAGTTCTGTTTATTTGCTGTCATCTTTCTCTCTGACCTCAGGACTGAGGCTGACTTGAACCAAGTTCTGTTTATTTGCTGTCATCTTTCTCTCTGACCTCAGGACTGAGGCTGACTTGAACCAAGTTCTGTTTATTTGCTTTCATCTTTCTCTCTGACCTCAGGACTGAGACTGACTTGAACCAAGTTCTGTTTATTTGCTTTCATCTTTCTCTCTGACCTCAGGACTGAGGCTGACTTGAACCAAGTTCTGTTTATTTGCTTTCATCTTTCTCTCTGACCTCAGGACTGAGGCTGACTTGAACCAAGTTCTGTTTATTTGCTGTCATCTTTCTCTCTGACCTCAGGACTGAGGCTGACTTGAACCAAGTTCTGTTTATTTGCTTTCATCTTTCTCTCTGACCTCAGGACTGAGGCTGACTTGAACCAAGTTCTGTTTATTTGCTGTCATCTTTCTCTCTGACCTCAGGACTGAGACTGACTTGAACCAAGTTCTGTTTATTTGCTTTCATCTTTCTCTCTGACCTCAGGACTGAGGCTGACTTGAACCAAGTTCTGTTTATTTGCTGTCATCTTTCTCTCTGACCTCAGGACTGAGGCTGACTTGAACCAAGTTCTGTTTATTTGCTTTCATCTTTCTCTCTGACCTCAGGACTGAGACTGACTTGAACCAAGTTCTGTTTATTTGCTTTCATCTTTCTCTCTGACCTCAGGACTGAGACTGACTTGAACCAAGTTCTGTTTATTTGCTGTCATCTTTCTCTCTGACCTCAGGACTGAGGCTGACTTGAACCAAGTTCTGTTTATTTGCTTTCATCTTTCTCTCTGACCTCAGGACTGAGGCTGACTTGAACCAAGTTCTGTTTATTTGCTGTCATCTTTCTCTCTGACCTCAGGACTGAGGCTGACTTGAACCAAGTTCTGTTTATTTGCTTTCATCTTTCTCTCTGACCTCAGGACTGAGACTGACTTGAACCAAGTTCTGTTTATTTGCTGTCATCTTTCTCTCTGACCTCAGGACTGAGGCTGACTTGAACCAAGTTCTGTTTATTTGCTTTCATCTTTCTCTCTGACCTCAGGACTGAGACTGACTTGAACCAAGTTCTGTTTATTTGCTTTCATCTTTCTCTCTGACCTCAGGACTGAGACTGACTTGAACCAAGTTCTGTTTATTTGCTTTCATCTTTCTCTCTGACCTCAGGACTGAGGCTGACTTGAACCAAGTTCTGTTTATTTGCTTTCATCTTTCTCTCTGACCTCAGGACTGAGGCTGACTTGAACCAAGTTCTGTTTATTTGCTTTCATCTTTCTCTCTGACCTCAGGACTGAGACTGACTTGAACCAAGTTCTGTTTATTTGCTTTCATCTTTCTCTCTGACCTCAGGACTGAGGCTGACTTGAACCAAGTTCTGTTTATTTGCTTTCATCTTTCTCTCTGACCTCAGGACTGAGGCTGACTTGAACCAAGTTCTGTTTATTTGCTTTCATCTTTCTCTCTGACCTCAGGACTGAGGCTGACTTGAACCAAGTTCTGTTTATTTGCTGTCATCTTTCTCTCTGACCTCAGGACTGAGACTGACTTGAACCAAGTTCTGTTTATTTGCTTTCATCTTTCTCTCTGACCTCAGGACTGAGGCTGACTTGAACCAAGTTCTGTTTATTTGCTTTCATCTTTCTCTCTGACCTCAGGACTGAGGCTGACTTGAACCAAGTTCTGTTTATTTGCTTTCATCTTTCTCTCTGACCTCAGGACTGAGACTGACTTGAACCAAGTTCTGTTTATTTGCTGTCATCTTTCTCTCTGACCTCAGGACTGAGGCTGACTTGAACCAAGTTCTGTTTATTTGCTTTCATCTTTCTCTCTGACCTCAGGACTGAGACTGACTTGAACCAAGTTCTGTTTATTTGCTTTCATCTTTCTCTCTGACCTCAGGACTGAGACTGACTTGAACCAAGTTCTGTTTATTTGCTTTCATCTTTCTCTCTGACCTCAGGACTGAGGCTGACTTGAACCAAGTTCTGTTTATTTGCTTTCATCTTTCTCTCTGACCTCAGGACTGAGGCTGACTTGAACCAAGTTCTGTTTATTTGCTTTCATCTTTCTCTCTGACCTCAGGACTGAGGCTGACTTGAACCAAGTTCTGTTTATTTGCTTTCATCTTTCTCTCTGACCTCAGGACTGAGGCTGACTTGAACCAAGTTCTGTTTATTTGCTGTCATCTTTCTCTCTGACCTCAGGACTGAGACTGACTTGAACCAAGTTCTGTTTATTTGCTTTCATCTTTCTCTCTGACCTCAGGACTGAGGCTGACTTGAACCAAGTTCTGTTTATTTGCTTTCATCTTTCTCTCTGACCTCAGGACTGAGGCTGACTTGAACCAAGTTCTGTTTATTTGCTTTCATCTTTCTCTCTGACCTCAGGACTGAGGCTGACTTGAACCAAGTTCTGTTTATTTGCTTTCATCTTTCTCTCTGACCTCAGGACTGAGACTGACTTGAACCAAGTTCTGTTTATTTGCTTTCATCTTTCTCTCTGACCTCAGGACTGAGACTGACTTGAACCAAGTTCTGTTTATTTGCTGTCATCTTTCTCTCTGACCTCAGGACTGAGGCTGACTTGAACCAAGTTCTGTTTATTTGCTGTCATCTTTCTCTCTGACCTCAGGACTGAGGCTGACTTGAACCAAGTTCTGTTTATTTGCTTTCATCTTTCTCTCTGACCTCAGGACTGAGACTGACTTGAACCAAGTTCTGTTTATTTGCTTTCATCTTTCTCTCTGACCTCAGGACTGAGACTGACTTGAACCAAGTTCTGTTTATTTGCTGTCATCTTTCTCTCTGACCTCAGGACTGAGGCTGACTTGAACCAAGTTCTGTTTATTTGCTTTCATCTTTCTCTCTGACCTCAGGACTGAGGCTGACTTGAACCAAGTTCTGTTTATTTGCTTTCATCTTTCTCTCTGACCTCAGGACTGAGGCTGACTTGAACCAAGTTCTGTTTATTTGCTGTCATCTTTCTCTCTGACCTCAGGACTGAGGCTGACTTGAACCAAGTTCTGTTTATTTGCTTTCATCTTTCTCTCTGACCTCAGGACTGAGGCTGACTTGAACCAAGTTCTGTTTATTTGCTGTTTATTTTTCATCTTTCTCTCTGACCTCAGGACTGAGGCTGACTTGAACCAAGTTCTGTTTATTTGCTTTCATCTTTCTCTCTGACCTCAGGACTGAGGCTGACTTGAACCAAGTTCTGTTTATTTGCTTTCATCTTTCTCTCTGACCTCAGGACTGAGGCTGACTTGAACCAAGTTCTGTTTATTTGCTTTCATCTTTCTCTCTGACCTCAGGACTGAGACTGACTTGAACCAAGTTCTGTTTATTTGCTTTCATCTTTCTCTCTGACCTCAGGACTGAGGCTGACTTGAACCAAGTTCTGTTTATTTGCTTTCATCTTTCTCTCTGACCTCAGGACTGAGGCTGACTTGAACCAAGTTCTGTTTATTTGCTTTCATCTTTCTCTCTGACCTCAGGACTGAGGCTGACTTGAACCAAGTTCTGTTTATTTGCTTTCATCTTTCTCTCTGACCTCAGGACTGAGGCTGACTTGAAC
>CBDHHR010000389.1:0-2500 GCA_965263245.1 Metamycoplasmataceae bacterium
TCTCATTGATAGAGAAGTTTTACAACCAGTTTGAATGCAGCGTCATCCTCAGTAAAGGATCATCTGAGTGGTTCCCACTGAAATCTGGTGTTAGACAAGGATGTATCCTCTCACCCATCCTCTTCAAGGTCGTTATCGGATGGCTTACGCGAACAACTACATCACATAAACCAAGGGGTATCCAGTGAACTCTCTTCTCCCTGCTAGAAGACCGCGACGTTGCCGATGACCTTCATTTCTATCAGTAAAGTGTGACCATCTGCAGGAAACAGCTGATAGATTAGACAGTTATGCAAAGCAAACTGGGCTTACCATGAGTACAACCAAGACACAAGTGATGAGTATCAATACCACTCCAACCGCACCTGTTATCCTTAATGGTGAACCACCTGAGTTTGTAGAGGATGTTACCTACCTGGTAGTCTCACCAGTAAAGACAATGGAGCCCAAAAGACATTAAGGCAAGACTGGGGAAAGCCCGCTGTACTTCTGTCAAATGTCAGACCATTTGGAAGTCCAAGCTATATACCATGACAACAAAGATAAGGCTTTACAACAGTAACGTGAAGTCAATCTTACTGTATGACTCAGAGTGCTGGCGAGTGGTTAATGGGGACATGGCAAAGATCGACGCCTTCCACAATGGATGTTTGAGAAAGGTATGCGGGATATTCTGGCCCAATAAAATATCTAACGTGGAACTCCACAAGAAGACGGGCTGCAACAGTGCTGTCCTGGAAATTAAATGCCGACGACTGAGATGGCTAGGACACGTCCTGAGAATGCCCAAATAAAGTATCTCCAATGTTGCTCTAAGCTGGACGCCACCCGGAAGAAGGAAGCCAGGATGACCAAAGACAACATGGCGAAAGACAGTAATGGCAGAGTTACAAGATATGTGGCTCTCTTGGGGCGTGGCTCTGGCCCTGTGGAAAAACGTAGTTGCAGCCTTATGTCCCACTGGGGACGAAGAGGATAAGTAAGTATAGTTGTTAACACAATAAAACAGTCATATACATCCAGTCAACAGCATGTATTATATTAAGTGTACTGGCTGTAATATTAGTAGTAATATTATTATTATTATTAGTAGTAGTAGTAGTAGTAGTAGTAGTAGTAGTAGTAGTAGTAGTAGTAGTAGTAGTAGTAGTAGTAGTAGTAGTAGTAGTAGTAGTAGTAGTAAAAGTAGTAGTAGTAGTAGTAGTAGTACTAGTAGTAGTAGTAGTTTCAAAAGGTAAATGTAAGTTCTTATATAGCGAAGTAACTGGTTCTCAGGGCTGCTCAAAGCGTTTTTACACTTTACTTCCCTGGCAGATGTGTTCAATCAGATACCGTCTCGACGTATCTGGGAAGCATCCAGCCATATACTACACTTAATGTGCGAAGGCTGCTCGTACACATATCCACCACCAGTATTATGAACGTGCACGTGCACGTGCACGCGCACACGACGCTCACACGCACATGCTCAAGTACTCATTCATTGCGGTGTACTGAAATGTTGATAAGTTTGATTTTGCCGCAATGTCAATAACGTTCAAGCCGTAGACAATAGTAGTTGTTATAGCGGTAGTATTAGTATTAGTATTACTAGTTGTGGTAATAGTTGTAATATTAGTATTACTATTAGTAGTAATAGTAGTTGTAGTAGTAGTAGTAGTAGTAGTAGTAGTAGTAGTAGTAGTAGTAGTAGTAGTAGAAGTAGTAGTAGTAGTAGTAGTAGTAGTAGTAGTAGTAGTAGTAGTAGTAGTACTAGTACTAGTAGTAGTAGTAGTAGTAGTAGTAGTAGTAGTAGTAGTAGTAGTAGTAGTAGTAGTAGTAGTAGTTGCAGTAGTAGTAATAGAACTAGAAGTATTGGTGGAAGTATTAGTAGAAGTAGTAACATATCGTATGGATACATCGAGCAGCTACGGTTTAACCAGTGGCATGATCTGTGTGGAGTGTTACGTTGGATGTGTAGGTTTCGCTTATATAATTCGGACAAGAACCTGCTTTTCGTCGTGGGCGCTGTTAATATCCGGGTTGTTGTTCCATGCTGTTACCGCGCCTAGGGTACAATACATAAACACCCAACGGCCACCTCCGACCCACATCGCCGTGCTGAAGTAAGCTACGTCCTTTGGAATGAACAGTCTTAGGCGAACATGTGTACGTCACAAAAATCAACGTTAAACGTCAGCAACAAGGAACGGTCACATGTAGAGAATATACCAAATTCACATCGCGCGCTTCAACGTAGGTCGTCTGCCACGGCTGGTTAATAATAATAATAATAATAATAATAATAATAATAATAATAATAATAATAATAATAATAATAATAATAATAATAATAATAATAATAATAATAATAATAATAATAATAATAATAATAATAATAATAATAATAATAATAATAATAATAATAATAATAATAATAATAATAATAATAATAATAATAATAATAATAATAATAATAATAATAATAATAATAATAATAATAATAATAATAATAATAATA
>CBDHHR010000389.1:5000-13254 GCA_965263245.1 Metamycoplasmataceae bacterium
CCTTACACACGTGTATAACTTGTCCACAAAAGTCATGTATTTTACGTTATCTGCATAATTTATATCATAGCATTGCGTACCAATGAAGTGTTATCTGATTTGAAAGTATGTCTGCTTTCATACACATATACATGGTGTTGTCATCTAAAAACGATATATATATATATATATATATATATATATATATATATATATATATATATATATATATATACGAGATTACCTGAGTCAATTTTTATGATCACCAGAAGACATCAAAGTGACAGAAAAACGGCATCTTCGTTAAGAATGTATTCTACGTTATCCACGTTTATCATATACGTGCTTTCCCCAGTATATAATCAAGTTATTCTATGTGAGAATATCTTGATTTCTTTGTGAAATACAAGTTGTGCAAAATATATAGACCTAATTTCATCACGGTTCGATAATACCAAGTGGTGTGTTTTACGTTATCCGGTATTCTACGTTATCGAGGGGAAGGAAGCATTATAACACATTCAATGGCGTTCTTACGGCAAAGTTTAGGCCAGGTCCAAACGAAACTGGTTCTGCGGCAGGTCTAACACACAATTTACAAAACCAAAGATAAGTTTGTATTTAGCAATGCATGCATGCCAAACAATTGTGATATTGTACTAGATAGATACCCTTCATAATAAGATAATATTGTTTCCCGAATTTACATTCAAGGTATACTATACGAAATTACGTAATTTATTTTGTGAAATTAAAGTTGTGCATGACATACATACCTAATTTAATCACATATGGTTCAATAATACCAAATGATGTATTTTACGTTATCCGGTATTTTACGTTATCGCGGGGAAGGAAGCATTGTAACACATTCCATGGCGTTCTTACGGCAACGTTTAGGCAAGATTCAAACGAAAGTGGTTCTGCTGTGCGCGTCTAACTCACAATTTGCAAAACCAAAGATAAGTTTGTATTTAGCAATGCATGCATGACAAATAAATGTGACATTATACTAGCTAGATTCCCTTATAATGAAAGCATTTTCTTTCTCAAGTTTACACTTATGGTATACTATATGAGATTACCTTATTTATTTTGTGAAATAAAAGTTGTGCATGATATACATACATAATCCAATTACATATGATTCAGTAATATCAAATTATGTATTTTACGTTATCCGGTTTTCTACATTATCGCAGGGAAGGAAGCATTTTAACACATTCCATCACGTTTTTACGGCAACGTTTGGGCTAGATCCAAACGAAAGTGGCTCAGCTGCGAATCTGACACCTTATTTGCAAAACCAAAGGTAAACTTGTATTTAGGAATGCATGCATGACAAACAAATGTAATATTGTATTAGTGAGATTCCCTTCACAATGAGAGATCACTACCATATAATTCCACTTACTTACGGTGTATATTCTCACAACGATGAAGGATTACTATTTTATACGGAGATTCGTCTTTTTCTACGCCATTTCAATAGTCGTAATACACTCTAGACTAATATATTATGTGGAATAAGGTTTAGTTTTTATGTATAATTTGTTTGGAATAATTATTTGCGTTGATCTTACTAATTTTGTTTGTCAACGCCAGTTCATACCGTTCCGTGTCATTCTATTTGGTGTTGCCTGGGGATCGTTTAACAACGATAAAGTACATTTAAAGAAAACCCATCCATCAACAGAATCGGACGGAACGTTTAAAAAGAACTTTCAAAATGCGTTTCCCTAAAGCGATCCTTACGGAAATCGTAAGCTAGGGAGCAATTTTGCCATGATACCAATGGATAACCTGTACAGTTGGTACAGTTTGGCGAAACATACATAATACTTGTCAAAAATATGTTTGAAAATATGCCTAACCGATTATTTGTTAACGAATATTTAAAACGCAATTTTATAAAAGCGACCGACGCATTATCGTGGAAACTACTTCGGTGTCACACACGTGTAGCCGGAGCGTCGCTGTTGAACATTTTCAATATACAACATTACAGAGAGCGCCAAAATATTAAACTGTGACGTGTTCTAACGAAATGAATCGTGTGTCAAAAAGTAAAAAAAGAAGCTTTATTAAGATTTCCAACGTTGCAAAATCATGGACCTATCTGATACACAGCCAAACTTATTGGACGTCGATCATGCCTGGGGTAGAAAGTTTCAAACGGAGAAAAGCACACTTGAAGTTCACAGTCACGTAAGCACACGATCTTCGTTCCAAAATCGGCCGTTTTCCTTCTATTACTCCAATTGATGCTTTCGAAATAAACTCCTTACTGAAATTGTTACAACATAATCCGAGTAGTAGGCAGTGCTTTCTAGCCGCGACCCGATCGATTACGCTTGTTTACAGTTAGCTAGTACGCAGTGCGCCTGCGCTTACAGATCTAAGCCAATCAGGGAACCCCGCCCTAAATCCAGGCTACAAAATGTACTAAATAATAATATAAATGAGAAATAAGCATTGCCGATTGAGAGAAAATATATCAAAGTATAAGAAGTTAAAAAAAAGTCGGAAACCATCGTTGTATGTTAATGCGGTGTTCTCTCGAAATCAAGTTCGCTGACACATACAACTCATCTCATTTACTGACATTTTGTCGCCGAGTACTAAGGTAGGTAACTATTTACAATTTAAATCATATGCAGCCTAATGTTTTTCAAAATCGATTAATAAACATCACAACAACCTTGACCTTCGTAAAACCGTCAACTGCATTGCCAAAGTCAATAACGGGTCAAGATGCAAATGTCTTGTATACCAGTCATAATTTAGCATGTTTTTACTCATAGAATTTTGAAGACTTATTTGGCTGTGAACAACTGGATATTTGTATGAAACTGGACTTCCAGTTAAAGTGGTGATAAACGTACGATATATCTCGAGTGACTCGGATGAAAACCATCTGATTCACGTGTATCGGAGAATTCGGATATAAAATCATACGTGTATCATCGTTCGAATCACTCGAAGGAGGCAATCGAGTGAATCGAACTAAACGACCAATCTAATGACAGCACTAAGTTGAACTTTGACCCCATTAAAAATGGCATATACTGATTTGGCAAACCTCTCACCTTAACTATTTGTAGAGATTTCCCCGTGCAAAATCACTAAAGGATTGATGCGAACCCACGTTACAAAGACATAAGCAACGGTTACAAATATCTGCAAGTTATCGACGATGACGCCATTGAGACAGTGTTCAGAAAATGGAGGATTATGTCAGAGAAACACAGCTTCCTTCCATTTATTGTTATACATCAAGGCGACGTGTGTCTCTTTTATTATGGACAACCGACCATAATGCTTTATCCAATATTTTCATATAGTTAATTAAAATAATGACTGTGTTAACACTAGTTTATTTATGTACTGTAACTAGATATGTTATTATTAACTGAATGCAGACTTCAAAAATAAGCCCAACATAACACTTGTCTGATGTTAGCAATCTCAGTGATGGTTCATAGCTGGGAAAATATTCGCTCGTGTTCTTCTTCGTAACCGCTTGATCCCATTGTCAGAAGACATACTACCTGAAACGCAGTGTGGCTTCAGGACATCTCAGTAATTCAAGAGAAATGTCGGGAACAAAACAAGGATCGTTACATGGCTTTCATTGACTTGACTAAGACCATCGACTCTATCAACCGTGAAGCTTTCTGGAATGTGTTCTCCAGATTTGGTTGCCCTACCTACTTTATCCCAATCCTGAGTCTTCTCCACCACAAGATGACAGCAACTGTCCTCATAAACGGTACTGAAACAGAGCCGTTCATCATCCGTGCAGGGATGAAGCAGGGATGCATTATTGTACCGACCCTCTTCACTGTCTACCTGCGTGTCGTACTCTTTCTTCTCCGTGACCGCCTTCCGTGTGGAGTTGAAACTGACTACCGGCGCAGTAGAAGACTTTTCAACCTGAGTCGTCTCAAGACCAAAACAAAAGTGACAAAGACTGCCGTTATATACATTCAGTATGGTGACGACTGTGCCATTCTTGCCCACATAGCAGAAAAAGCTTCAGACAAGCCTTGAATGAATGAATGAATGAATGAATATTCTTTTTTTTTTAATCGTACAAAACACATATGTAAACAGTATGTTTAAACTAATAATGTAACAATCAATTATATATTGTACGATTCCGAGCAGACAACGGAGCTCTTCATACCCTTTTAAAACAATTGCTTTTAGTGATACTGCAAAACTTTTATGGTTTTTTTTGCTGGATGGTAAAGGGAATTCTGTTCCATATCAATGGACCTTTACATAAAAAAAACTATTAGAAGATTTTACTGTTAGAGAAGTTAAAGGTCGTATGTGTGAGGTTTGTCTAGTTTCGTGAATGTGTATGTCATGGGTACATGTAAAGATATTGTATAAATAATGAGGTAGACTCCTGTGAACATAATTATACATACATTTTCCAATTTCCAGTTCGTATACGTCGTTCAATTTAATTAATGTTAAGCACGCAAAGAGGGGGTGAGAATGTTTCCTTGACCTCGTTACAGAAGCATATCAAAATCTATGACGCCCCATCAACCACAGGAAAACCAAGATCATGTAGCAGTCCGCTTCAGGCAACATTAAAGGACCTCCTGATATTAACATATCTGGGACAACCCACATTTGAAAAAATTCCGTACTTAGGGAGTCATCTATCACAGAAAGCAACCTTTGAAGCAGACATTCAACACCGTATATGCTGTGCCAGCACATCCTTCAGGAAACGGCGCAATCAAGGGTTTGATAATCACAACCTCAGGAAAGATACTAAAGTGATGGCTTACAATGCCTTCTGTATTGATATTCTACTCTACGGGAGCGAGGCGTGGGTTACTCATCGATGTCATCTGAAGACCTTTGATAAATTCCACCAAAGTTGTCTCATAAAGACACTTTGTATCCGATGAGAAGATAGCCGCACCAATGCCAGTAGACTACGGATACCAAGGCAACTAGTATCGAGGCAATGGTAATGCAGAACCAACTCCGCTGGGCTGGCCAATGTATCGGCATGTAGGAAAACCATCTCCCCCGACAAGTACGTTTTGCACAACTAACACACGGTGTGAGAAAACGTGTTTGCAGAGAAAACGATTCAAAGACACTGCTAAACATGATATGAAGAAAAGCCAAATTGACATCAATGCATGGGGACTTATAGCGGAGAAACGGCAGAGGAGAAAGGAGAGGGAGATGTATCAACATCGTCTCGTCTCCCTTCCATCTGGCACCTCCTGACTAGATCTGCAGATCAATAATCGGGCATTTTTATGGTCGGGAACCAGGATGAAATGTTAGAGAACCGTATTACGATTTTATGTATCAAAATCGGTGATAAGAGCACGTAAATGTTAATGAAGCGTGCCCGTGATGTTCCACCGATTAGGCAGTCAAACTGTCAACACAGACGAACGCAAATCGATTTGGTGGGCATTTAACCTACCTATATGGTTATTAATATGCGCATCACATAACATATAGTGGTGTGCAAGGTTTGTTATACCATGATGTGCTAGTACCAGCGGTCGGCGACCTCACTGGATGGCTGTAGTTCTGTCACGGCTTGGTTCTTTTAATGCTGCCGGGTATTGTATAGTTTGTAATACGAGATCATGCACGATTATCAATTATATCGCTTTTACAGGCAGTATCTTCTCGCGACCCCCTTAGCGGGCTGATTTCACGGATATGTCACATGACCCATATCATGTGACACATATTCACGCCGCTGGCGAATGTCGCGATATGCAGCAGATATTATACTAAAAAGCATTTATTTTCAGAGGTAAATCATCCAAATTTGATTAACCAAAAAACCATAATGTATACGTTGGGACGTCTCCTATGGATCGCACTGTTCATTTATATCAAATGTAAATAGAGTAATAATTAGTTTTATTTATTTATTGGTTTGTTCTTGATAGTATTTAATAAACAGTTTTAATATGAATAATTTAACATTTCTACATTTTGTTATCTGAAAGTTAATTTTACAGTGATATTTATATTTATATTTATTTATTATTATTATTATTATTATTATTATTATTATTATTATTATTATTATTATTATTATTATTATTATTATTATTATTATTATTATTATTATTATTATTATTATTATTATTATTATTATTATTATTATTATTATTATTGTTAGTTTACAGTTATATTTATATTTATATTTATATTTATATTTATATTTATATTTATATTTATATTTATATTTATATTTATATTTATATTTATATTTATATTTATATTTATATTTATATTTATATTTATATTTATATTTATCTTTATCTTTATATTTATATTTATATTTATATTTATATTTATATTTATATTTATATTTATATTTATATTTATTATTATTATTATTATTATTATTATTATTATTATTATTATTATTATTACTATTACTATTACTATTACTATTACTATTACTATTACTATTACTATTACTATTACTATTACTATTACTATTACTATTACTATTATTATTTTATTTTTTATTTTTATTATTATTATTATTATTATTATTATTATTATTATTATTATTAGTATTAGTATTAGTATTAGTATTAGTATTAGTATTAGTATTAGTATTAGTATTAGTATTAGTATTAGTATTAGTATTAGTATTAGTATTAGTATTAGTATTAGTATTAGTATTATTAGTATTATTATTAGTATTATTATTAGTATTATTATTATTAGTAGTATTAGTATTAGTATTAGTATTAGTATTAGTATTAGTATTAGTATTAGTATTAGTATTAGTATTAGTATTAGTAGTAGTAGTAGTAGTAGTAGTAGTAGTAGTAGTAGTAGTAGTAGTAGTGGTAGTAGTATTATTATTATTAGTATTATTAGTATTATTATTATTAGTATTATTAGTATTATTAGTATTATTATTATTAGTATTATTATTATTCGTTTTAACACAACATAAATAGCTTTATATTTTATTGTACAGTGATATGAACATATTTGGATATTGCGCTTTATAAATAATAAATATTATTATCATAATGTTATACATTCAAAGAGTACAAATGTTGCATGTGACAACAATGTTGCATGTGATGTTTATAGTTCCCGTGCTCCGATTTCATTTGTCTGAATGGAGGGACATGCTCTAACGGCACTGGACAAACAGGGAACATTTCTACGGCAACATGTATATGTCCATCGAGCTATATTGGTCAGCAATGTGAAAGTAAGTAATGATACGACGTGAGTGGTTATCTGTAATCTGTTTGTGTTTAAATGTTTAACTTATTTGTGTGCTGTCTTGTTTATTTATCATGTATATTATGATTTATATTTACTTCACATGTCAAGCGAATCGGACTTGACAAATGGACTAAGGTAAGCGCTGGTATGAAATGTTTGTATTCATATTTGTATTTTAGTTTGCATCAGTGTTTTTATATAGTATCTGGATGTTACGCTTATTGGTGCATATATGCATTCATGATTTTGGATCCCTATGTATTCTTATAATTATTATTATTTTATATGTTCTTGCCACTGCAATGCAATGCAATGTTCCGCACGGAATATATATATATATATGTATATATATATATATAAATATATATATATATATATATATATATATATATATATATATATATATATATATATATGTATATATATTTAATATTAGGGTGACCGCACCATTTTCTTAAATCAACCACGCACGCTGTTAAAAGATGAGTTTAGGTGGTGATTTCAGAGAAAACATTTAAGAGGAAAATACCTCTCAACGCATCCAAACTTTGTCGCATAGTGATAAATTTAAGAACTTGTCCATTTTACATTCACATGTATTCAGTAGTAAACCTATAAATGTTCTACCTTAGGAACGTGTTGGTTAATTTTGACTCATTAGTTTCTTGAATAAAATCAGTTTGACTGTCTAAAGGGCAACTTTGAGAATATATTTCACCCATTTGTTTATGATAAAATAACCAGTCACTATTTACATTATTTGATACAGTTGTCACGCATATTACACATAGTGTGTAGTACGAATAGCGTTAATACCATTGACATTACTATTTCTCTGGGTGAACGTCGTTGTAGATATGTTACAAGGAATTAACCATTTGATTAAAATTATTACTGTAACGAAACAAGCAGGCAAGTATCACCCCTAATGACAATGAGTTAAATAAATACCTTTTTAATGATACAGTTTTATTGCACACCTTGATGAACATTTGACGTTTCCGGACAG
>CBDHHR010000390.1:0-2500 GCA_965263245.1 Metamycoplasmataceae bacterium
ATTGAAGAAGAGAAGTGTGTATGTGTGTGTGTGCATGAGTGTGTTTATATTGTAAATATTCACGTGTCAACGTATTTCATTCAATATTCAGGTTTCCAGCCAAAATACACCAATGCATGTTTTAGCAATTAGAAGTATATATGTAATACCATTAGTATACATTTAAACATATAATTAGAACAATACTCATCATAATAACCATATTTAATTGAACAAACAACAATATTGTTTGTTCAATTAAATATGATTATTATATTATTTATATATATATATATATATATATATATATATATATATATATATATATATATAATATATATATATATATATACATATTTTGCTGATAGGAATATCACAGTGCTAATAACATGCCTTTCTAACAAGGTATAATAAATCTAATTATACAATAGTGCAATTATTCAATGTACATATATATCTAGCACAAGCAAATCAACATGAGCTTTTATTCTACTAAACGACTTCTTCTCACACTAACATCTCACAGCAAAGGTCATGAACAAAACATTGAAGATCTTGTTTTATTTTAAAATATTTACCAAAGTTATCCTTTAACTGTATTCCAAATAAAATATGCCACATCTCAGAAGCTATAAGGCAAATGAAACTGTGTTGCGTGTGTAAGGCCAACCATGAAGGGTGATTTTGTTCATGCATAGTCTTTACTTTCTCAAATGTAAAACTTTCTTGCCAAGTAAACCTTATCATTTATATTGACGTTTTGTAGCCAGAACCATATTTCCATGGTAACAAACAATGTCCACCAATTTGCGCAAGTATTAGCACATTTTGAATCATTAACATGCCGTATGGGATATTATAATTATTGAACATTCCTGTTCATTATATATATATATATATATATATATATATATATATATATATATTTGACTGAGCGTGATAAGTTATGCTCAATGCTACTTAGGATAGCAGTTATTCCCAGGTCTACACATTATTATTTTAATGCAACATTTTACAATTGTTTTTTTGAAAACAGATTGAAGTGTTCTTTCCAAAAAACATGTTTTCCCATAATAATGATATAGTTGGACGTGTACATGGGTGATAAATAGAATATAAGTTACGTTCTGGTGTTTATTATATTGGATGACCTTGGGGTAAAATGATGGGCTTAGTGGGCACCAACTGTGCATTGGAAATGGGCCTGGGGCATGTACCTAGGGACCATTTTAAAAACTAGCATCAAACTGGTGGCAGCAGAAACGTAACCTACAAGCGTGTTTATGGCAGTCAACAGGGACACAAAATATACTACAAGATCATATATATATATATATATATATATATATATATATATATATATAATATGCCAGTATATATTATATAATCAGATTGTAATTGTAAAACATTTTAAAGCCTGAAACTGCTGATAAATCAGTATACTTACCGGCCATCACTTGAGGACCAAATGCTGTAAAATATAAAGATAAATATGCTTTTACAGTTTATACAGACAATGCTGCTAATTACATAATCAAAGATATTACTCCCCCTCTAATACAGCCCCCTTGCCACAAACAACTCGGATTATGTTGGCAAGGGTTGTTCATTACATTAGAGTTTTCTAATACAAACTACCCCTCACCAGCAACCACCCAGCTAACGTGGCTAATGACCAGGGTTGTATAGAGAATCTACCCCTCTTCAGCGGCCAATCGGCAGTCGAAATCTACAATTTTTTATCACAAGTCAATAACACACACTCATCATTCTTTGTGAAACACCACGTAGTTGGGGCATTGTTGCAATGTTAGATCGAACGTTAACAACTTACATGTGTACTTGTAAGGGAGCGACCAGTGTGCTATGAAACAATCAATGGTTCCCCCTCACCAGAGGCCACCTGCCTTATATGGCCACTTTGGGCTTGCTGAAAGGTTTGCCATATAAGAGGGGGACTATTTTAGCCTATTTCATTAAACAAGTCAAGCCAGTGACTAGCCGACATGCAAGTTGATATTGATTAATGCCTGATAAATACAGTTGGTGTTCACTGTTTCATGAATTAATTCATGTGACTATGTCTTCACACACAATTATTTGGTAAACACACTGTCAAAGTGTCATTTGTTATTCTGTTGAATGCAAATTGTGGATAAAGCTGTGCTAAATGTCACAGCTAGTGTTTGACATTGTAAGCAGTAAACGGTTCATCAACTGTAGACGGAACACAAATCTAAACACTTCAATCCATTGAGATGATAGCTCATTTGAGTGCAGAGTCCAACAGTAGCTATGCTACAATTATGTCAACCAACTGTAACTGCATGATGTCATTTACTATTACATACCAAAAACCGTTTCTTGTTGGGGTGGCATACATCCATTGAAACAGAAATCACCTTTTAACTTTGTGAGTGCCACTTTCAAACTATCAACAGATTCAGTGAAACAAATGTCAGGCTATTTAAAAATAAGAATTGGCACAAGTGGAAAGTGAAGGAGGCCATATATGTCAAAT
>CBDHHR010000390.1:7500-9965 GCA_965263245.1 Metamycoplasmataceae bacterium
ATTAACTCATGCCATCCACACCCTTCATGTTAGATCACATTAACTCATGCCATCCACACCCTTCACTTTAGATCACATTAACTCATGCCTGCCACACCCTTCATGTTAGATCACATTAACTCATGCCTGCCACACCCTTCATGTTAGATCACATTAACTCATGCCATCCACACCCTTCACTTTAGATCACATTAACTCATGCCATCCACACCCTTCATGTTAGATCACATTCAGTCATGCCAGCCACACCCTTCATGTTAGATCACATTAACTCATGCCATCCACACCCTTCATGTTAGATCACATTAACTCATGCCATCCACACCCTTCACTTTAGATCACATTAACTCATGCCATCCACACCCTTCACTTTAGATCACATTAACTCATGCCATCCACACCCTTCATGTTAGATCACATTAACTCATGCCATCCACACCCTTCACTTTAGATCACATTAACTCATGCCATCCACACCCTTCATGTTAGATCACATTAACTCATGCCATCCACACCCTTCATGTTAGATCACATTAACTCATGCCATCCACACCCTTCACTTTAGATCACATTCACTCATGCCAGCCACACCCTTCATGTTAGATCACATTAACTCATGCCTGCCACACCCTTCATGTTAGATCACATTCACTCATGCCAGCCACACCCTTCATGTTAGATCACATTCACTCATGCCAGCCACACCCTTCATGTTAGATCACATTCACTCATGCCATCCACACCCTTCATGTTAGATCACATTAACTCATGCCATCCACACCCTTCATGTTAGATCACATTAACTTATGCCATCCACACCCTTCACTTTAGATCACATTAACTCATGCCATCCACACCCTTCATGTTAGATCACATTAACTCATGCCAGCCACACCCTTCATGTTAGATCACATTCACTCATGCCAGCCACACCCTTCATGTTAGATCACATTAACTCATGCCATCCACACCCTTCATGTTAGATCACTTTAACTCATGCCATCCACACCCTTCACTTTAGATCACATTAACTCATGCCATCCACACCCTTCATGTTAGATCACATTAACTCATGCCAGCCACACCCTTCATGTTAGATCACATTCACTCATGCCAGCCACACCCTTCATGTTAGATCACATTAACTCATGCCATCCACACCCTTCATGTTAGATCACATTCACTCATGCCAGCCACACCCTTCATGTTAGATCACATTAACTCATGCCAGCCACACCCTTCGTGATAGATCACTTTAACTAATGCCATCCACACCCTTCGTGTTAGATCACATTAACTCATGCCATCCACACCCTTCATGGGCAGTTTCATTGGACAACATTAAAAGATGAGTTTCAGAAAGGGGTGTAGCGGGGGTGTAAAGAGCTAGTACACTGACCTGACGTAATAGTCAAGAGTGGTCAAATAATAATGTTTAGAGATACATTAAATTAAGTACACTGCACCAGATTAGCACTGTATAACCCAATACGAACATACAGCACAGTCTCTCATGTGTAAATCCATATTATGTATATGTGTTCACTAATTATAAATTTCATTACTTCACCTTTCTTCAGATCACTTCACATATTATCACTCAGTCCAGTGAAACTGCAATCAACTCACATGAAGCTGATCAACTGTCAATACAATTCAGTCTGCAATGCTTACCATATGTATTATGCAATACAAGTTGGTCATTTGTATGCTTTAACATTGCTCTGTATGCCATAAATCACATAACATTACATACAAAATTTACATGTACATGATCTTGTCCCTCTGATCATGGTACACTGAATAGCAATTATATAATTAGTGAGCAAAATATTATATACATATACAGATTTATACATCAAAGATTGTGCTGTATGTTAGTATTCCACAGGTTATACAGTGCTATCCTGGTGCAATTTTTCATCCCCAGGTGTACTTAATTTAATGTATCTGTGAACATTATTATTTGCCCACTCATATATTGTCAGGGACTCTTCTGCAGTAATGGATACTGTTTACAAAATATATTAGCAAAATCAGAGATTGTGCTGTATGTTTGTATTGGGTTAAACAGTGCTATCCTGGTGCAATTTGTCATCCACATGTAATGTAAGGTGTACTTAATTTAATGTATCTCTGAATATTAGTTTTTGCCCACTCTAATATATTCAGGGACTGTTCTGCAATATTATAGGTTACTGTGTACAAAATAAAAAATCTGGATACATTTTTTTGAGTAATAAAAAAATTACAATATTCTTATTTACACTATTTGTTTCTCTAGCTTTATTAATAGTAGAGTTGCAGGCATTAATGTAGCGGTCAGTAGGCGAATCGGGTCAAAGTTCAGTGACCTATATATTCAGTGATACTTGACCTGGATTTTTTTATTTTTTTTATTTTGATATACTCATGTGAACTGTACTAAATTACATTTTGAATCGGGTGATGCAAAAATTGCCAAA
>CBDHHR010000392.1:7500-15770 GCA_965263245.1 Metamycoplasmataceae bacterium
CACACACACACACATCACAATACCTCTTGCACGGCGTGGCGTGGTGTGTTGCAGTGTACCGGCCGTGTCGGTTGTCGCCATGCAGTAATGGTGGGACGTGTACACAGCGGAACTCGTCGTTCGTGTGCAAGTGTACGGCTGGTTACTACGGCCGGACATGTGCAGGTATGTTTCGGCAAACAGTGGTCGCGCTAGATCCAACGTTATGTGTATGTTGTCAGAGCCGAATACTAGCATCGATGGATAATAAAGGGATGCTTTGTGTGTTTATGTACATTTGAGATATACTGTATCTAAATGTGATCATTTCCTATAAGTATTTTGTATGTTGCTTATGTGTTGTATATGAATGCATAATTTGGTTGTTATCTGCACAAAAGGATGATACGTAATTGTGTTTAGGCGAATTATTTTTAGCTTGCTGCCACGTGGATGATTAATTATGCATCCCGCTAATAATAATTCATGAGCATTGAACCATGCAATGACTACTTGTTGATGACGTGAAATAAGCATTTCTTGAATCATAAATACCGACGTTTGTCGCTTTATACGAATAGTAAAGGCGGAGCTCAAACTAGAAACGTTGCGTACGCGGAGTTAGTTTTTCAGTAAATTGTCAGAGTGTTAGTGTTATATCATTCAAACGAAATGTTGACATAGCATCACATTAGGTAATTGTATTAACAGGATTAATAAAAATTGCTTACTTTAAAAAGAGTTAAATATTATCAAAGAATCATTTTAACACCACGGAGGGCCAAAACATAATGTGATGTGTGCCGGTTATGCAGCATCACCGTGGCTCAGTGACTCCTTCAATGTGCTGTGCTATCTGTAGATTATATATATATGTATTAGTACTTAGTATGATTTATTTATTTTTAAAAACGTCAGTTATTATATAGTACAGTCGTCGGATTTACTCCATGGCCCACCTTTTCAATCGAATGCCATCTCCACTTCTCGGGGAAGCATCTAGCAGCGCTGTAATTAATGCGCAAAGACAAATATCCCACCACTGTCTATACCCAGGTACCTATTCATACAGCTGAGTGAACTGGAACGACGTACAGGGAAAGAACATGCTCAAAATTCTACACGGCAGCACGATACGTTGAGACTTCTCTTTGTCGAGCGTCAGGCAATATTGCACTGTACCGTCACGATTCACTGTATGGAGGTCTGAATTATAACCCAAATAGTGTAACAATTGTTAAGCGCTGTTCACACCTAAATATCTCTGTACATATAATCATGTTCACGTCTTCAAATGGTGTCAGGTGGTGTGCATCCTTTATAATCACATCATATATAAGTATGAAAATTAAGCTTGTCAATTTTATGTTTTCAGAACACGATCCGTGTAGATCAAATCCCTGCGCAGTTGGAGGTGCTTGCGAAAACAAGCCTGATGGGTTCGAATGTAAATGCACAGAAGATTATTATGGTGCATTATGCGCCGGTAAGTGTAAAAAGCTTAACCGGTTGTTGTTATTCAAACAAATAAATACCATAGCGTAAGCACGCACGCGCACGCGCAGGCGCAGGCGCAGGCGCACGCGCACGCGCACACACACACACACATGCTCACGCACACGCGCACGCGCACACGCACACACACACGCACACACACACACACACGCACACGCTCACACACACACACACACACACACGCACGCACACACATGCACGCGCGCGCGCAAACACAAGTACACATACACAAACAAACAAAAACAAAGAACTTTGTATAACAATATACAGTGCCTGTATAGGACTAAATCAAATGCACATGTCATGTAGGAAAAGTTGCACATTAATCGATTCCGTATCAATATATGCCAAATACGCAATGACTGGTTCACAGAGTTCGACCCTTGCAAAAAGAATCCGTGCATGAACAATGCCACGTGCAGCCTAGATGGACATGATTACAAATGCGACTGCCAAATGCATTACTATGGGCCAACTTGTAGAGGTAACGTTATTTAATATATATATATATACATATATATATATATATATATATATATATATATATATATATATATATATATATATATATATATTGCATTGCATTGCATTGCATTGCATTGCATTGCATTGCATTGCATTGCATTGCATTGCATTGCATTGCATTGCATTGCATTGCATTGCATTGCATTGCATTGTATGCAGGTCAATGTTACATTTACCGTTACATATGTCATATGCCAATCATATTGTAATCATTATGACGATTGCTCATTTTGTTGTTTAGATTTGTAAGTTAACATATGACCTGCTAATATGTTCTTGTAAATGGCCACTTGCTATCTATTATTTGATATTGTATAACACGATGTTAATGTGTGCCATGACCATTCAACGATTATTCTACACAGACTACCAGCCTTGTAAGAAGAATCCGTGCAAGAACGACGCTGTTTGCAACGCAGGTGATAACTCGTACACGTGCACGTGCAAAGTGCAATTCTCAGGACCTCATTGTGAAGGTACATTGACACTTGCATGTCTATGTCTACCGCTATGATATAGTGAAATGGTTCTCTTTCGAGTTGTCTTATTATACTTATTACAATATATTCGTTGTACACCATAAAAGATTCGACTGCGATATGACTGATAATCCAATGTTACATAACAACACATATTCTTCTGGTCGGTCCTCGACGACGAAATTAACATTGGGTGTTCCTCAGTATTTTTATCTTCACAACTTATACAAACAACACATCTGAATTATACACAATGACATGTAATGCCCTAATAGTGAATTTCACGTGCGGACAGAATTCACGCCGTGTGCAAGTAGTCCATGCCAGCATGAAGCCACATGCCAAGCCAACAAGAAACTCCAAACAATGACATGTACCTGCATGCAGAATTACTTCGGCAACTTATGCCAGCGTAAGTTGCTTATATATGTAATCTGATTATATGCGTGTATTTATGCATGTCGCTGTTATATTTACAATAGATATGTCCCTTGCAAATCGTGTTGTTGTTATTCTAGCAATTTCTCGTGTTTTTGTTTAGACAATTCCCAATTACCGTAATAACTGCTCACTTGCTATGGCAAATTTGGTACCACGCATATTATTTAATAGTTACAATTAGGGCAATGCGAAGTGTCTGAGCTATTGTGGCGTGGATATTGTTAATATTGCCGAGCGGTGTCATTCAGACGCGTACACTGATCGTTTTATTGTGGTGATGTTTGCTAATCACGCGAATTTGTTACAATAAATAGTGATTTGGCTTTCAACAACAGAGGAATATTAGTTGTTAGCATCGGGTACCATCGATCGATCGATCAAACCACCATGCAAGTGGCCACGATAAATCTGAAATATTTTTTATTTCTAAAGCAACTTGTAGGCTGTACGATTATATACTGTTAATTGCATTATTACCGAGTTAATATGTGAGATGTGTAATGTCGTGTGTATGTGCGTGAACTCATGTAACGGCGTGTATTTGTGAATACATGTAACGGCGTGTGTCTGAGAATACACGTAACGGCGTGTGTCTGTGTGAGAGTACACGTAACGGCGTGTGTCTGTGTGACGGTACACGTAACGGCGTGTGTCTGTGTAAGAGTACGTGTAACGGCGTGTGTCTCTGTGAGAGTACACGTAACGGCGTATGTATGTGTGACAGTACATGTAACATGGTGTATATGTATGAGACTACACGTAACAGCGTGTGTCTGTGCGAGAGTACACGTAACGGCGTGTGTCTGTGTGAGAGTACACGTAACAGCGTGTGTCTGTGCGAGAGTACACGTAACGGCGTGTGTCTGTGTGAGAGTACACGGAACAGCGTGTGTCTGTGTGAGAGTATATGTAACGGCGTGTGCCTGTGTGAGAGTACACGTAACGGCGTGTGTCTGTGTGAGAGTACACGTAAGGGCGTATGTCTATGTGAGAGTACATGTAACGGCGGTTTTTTTTTGAGAGTACACGTAACAGCGTGTGTCTCTGTGAGAGTACACGTAACGACGTTTGTCCTGTGTTAGAGTACATGTAACGGCGTAGGAACTGAGTGACTAGATTTGACAACATTTGAGAGCGCTGAAACGGCTTTCTGTACAGCAAGGTGTGACGTGTGACAGGTTATAATCCGTGCAGAAGTAACCCATGTAAGAACGACGCGACGTGTCAATGGGACGGGTCGACATTGGAATGCGAGTGCAAGAAAGACTACTACGGCAAGAGGTGCACAGGTACACAGGCGCTACAAACAGTTCATGTTCAGCTGGAAAGAACGTTACGCAGAAGCAAATATTTTGGTTTGCTTTTAGCCTATAAGGATGTATTTAGTCACCATAACTTGGCAGCTCGACAACATAACTGGACTGGAAGGTGTACTGATTCAGAAAATGCCTAATACTACCATGACAACTTTGGGGGATTTAAAATAGATAAGTAGTGACTCCGACGTCGTTCTATGTAAAACGTCGCGCATTTTAAAATCAGCAATGTAGTAGTAGTAATAGTTGTTGTTGTTCTAGTTGTAGTAGTAGTAGTAGTAGTAGTAGTAGTAGTAGTAGTAGTAGTAGTAGTAGTAGTAGTAGTAGTAGTAGTAGTAGTAGTAGTAGTAGTAGTAGTAGTAGTAGTAGTAGTAGTAGTAGTATGTTTATTTCGGACAAATAGTCCAAATGTATACTTAAAATACAACACAATATAAAAAGTATAATACTTAAAAAACAACTAAAGCAATTATGGAGTACAAGTAAAATCATAAATTAGTGGGTAATACAAATTAATAAATAGGTCATTAAATAAAATTGAATAAGTGATTAAAATAGTTATATAAAAATAGGGTACAAAATACAATACATATTATGTGTACAATAGGGATATCCAGTAGGTGTACATCGAGCTTCTAAAATGTATATAAGTATGAAAGTAATTGACAAATAAAGGGTTTTCAGACTGATGAAGACCACATAAAAGGCTAAATATAGATGAACGAACGTATTAATGTATCTTAACAATATGGTAAATTTGACGTTGCAACGCATTACCATAGACTGGGCCAGCTATGTGTCTTGTGTACTGCAGTCAACGACCCGTGTCGCCACAATCGTTGTAAGAATGGTGCTACATGTGAGGCTGAAGGCATCCACAAGCACAAGTGTCTGTGCAATCAACATTACCGCGGCGCCAGGTGTCAAGGTACGTTCACTGTGTCTACGTGTTTGCGTGTGCCAGCAGGTTTCAAGTACGTTGACTGTGTCTACGTGTACGTGTACGTGTACGTGTACGTGTACGTGTACGTGTACGTGTACGTGTACGTGTACGTGTACGTGTACGTGTACGTGTACGTGTACGTGTACGTGTACGTGTACGTGTACGTGTACGTGTGTGCCGACGTGTAGGCAAGGAGAGAGAGAGCGTTTGTGTGTCATCCAGACGTATATTCGCCAACAATATGGATGATTTCCCGCTGGTGGTTAGAGCGAGTTAGAAGTGATCTGCCCGGTAGTGATTATGCATTGACAACGAGCAAACAGCTATTCTGACGTTAACGACATTGAATCAACAGTGTACATTTTTAAAGCAAATTCACCTGTTAGTTGTGAGTATGCTATCAGTATGATGCATGTTTCTTTCTCTACCAGTTACGTTATCTGTGGTCCTTATCTTTCGTGTGTTATGATTGATTCGTTTAATACGAACGACTGAAATACGTGAAACACAAGCGCCGTATAGTGTGTTCTTTGTGGTAATGTTGTCAACAACAATGTCGTCACGGTTGTGGCATATGTCTTGACAACTGTGTCTTCACGGCGGTGATATCGTTGTCCATAACAATGTCGTCACGGCAATGGTAATATTGCCCACAATAATGTCGTCACAGCTATGATAATGGCGTTCACAAAATGGCACGGCTGTGGTAATAGTGTTCACAACGATGTCGTTACGACTGCTTGCAGATTACGAACCGTGCCACTTCGGCCCGTGCAAACACAACAGCACGTGCTCGAAGACATCGAAAACGTTCAACTGCACTTGTTTAGATGGCTTCTACGGCAGAGTGTGTGACGGTAAGGAATGCATGATTGAACATTGTGTATCCGTCCATGAAAATTTGCAACATATATATCAGTACCATTTGTAAATATCATGATCATATAGTATACTTTAAAATTTAATATCATGTTATTGTTATTTGAAAATACCATGATCATATAGTATACTTTAAAATGTAATATCATGTTATTGTTAAAACGATGTTTTACTATTTAAGTTGGAAAACCCTCGCCGTTATCCTATCCTGTCCCATTTTGTCATGTTTTGTTCGGCACATTTGCTTCACAGCTTTATATGTCACACAGGGCAGTACCGCTGTACACAATCAGCATTGTGCGGGCCTGTTCGGATAAGTATTTCCGATTGTACATAACACTGCAATGTTTCATAACTTATTGTTTGACATTGCGGTACAGATAATGATATGCACAAATATACCGCTGGGGTTTGCGATGTAATTATGTAAACATACAAATTCAATGTTTGTTTTAACGAAAATGTGGAGATTGTTTTGAATTATGAAAGTGCATAAGAAAGGCTCCGCGGAAAAGCATGTTGTCACTAAACCGGGGGTGGGATATATGAAATATGCATCGTTTACAAAATAAAGTCATACGATTGCCATATTTATTCATTGATCTAGGGTCGAAAATCCTTATTATCGCACTTTAAAATGACAATTGTACTACTGTTTAAAATAGAGTAATATTAGTAATAATATTGTTCACACCATCATCGAATAAAGTTTATTTTTCTTGTAAGACTTATACCCACCTCTAATGTATGTCATTTCCGAAAAGAAACATTCTCAAAAGGAATAGTTGCATATGATAAATAAATCTTACACGCACGATCTATATCGTTTGCAGACACGTCATATCTAGTGTCGCATCCATTTAGAAATTGACGATATTTTGTGCTACAACTATATAACGGATGTCTTTGGATACTTTGGCTACACAGCTTATTATTGGTGAAGAGAGATTCATATATATATATATATATATATATATAGTGTGTGTGTGTATCAATTTACAGTGTATATATATATATATACATGTGTCTATAAATATATATATATATATATATATAGTATATATCAATTTACAGTGTATATATATATACATAATTACAGCTTATATATATATATATATATATATATATATATATATATTATATATATATATATATATATACTGTAAATTTATATACACTATATTATTGTATATATATATATATATATATATATATATATATATATATATATATATATATATATACTATATATATATATGTATATTAAAGTATATATGAATTTACTTGTAAGACTTATACCCACCTATATATATATATCATATCCGATATATATATATATATCATATAGGATATAGTATGCATATGATATATATATACTGTAAATTGTAAGATGTATATAAATTTACAGTCACGTGTATATGTAGTGTCGTATCCATATATATATATATATGACGATATATATATATGCTACGTATACTATATACACGGATGTCTGTATAATTTGGCTATACAGCTTACAATTGGTGAACAGAGATGTCATATATATATATATATCACTGTATATATATCATATATACTAAATATATAGTATATCAATATATAGTATATATATATATATATATATATATATATATATATATATATATATATATATACATATATAGTGTATATATAATTTACAGTATATATATATATATAATAATTGTACCATACATGTGTGGCACATAGATATGTATATATATACTATACTGTAAATTTCTATACGCTGTATATGATGTACATATCCAGATATGCAGATTTAGTATATCCTGTTCTTTAACAGTAACATTATAGTATATATATATATATATATATATATATATATATATATATACAATATATAAGTATATATATATATATAGTATATATATATATATACATATATATATATATATATATATATATATATATATATATATACGTAGATCGCTCAGTGAACAATAAATACCAAAAACTTAATGTTATGTTAAAGAACAGGAAACTGTCTGCATTCTGGAATGTAATCAAACAGCGAAGAATTACAAAAGTTAAAACATATCTATGTGCCACACATGTTGGTGAATTTTATGGTGATGTTATGCAAGCTTTACCAGAATGTTCTATTGAACAAACCCGTGACAAACATATGGTAGAGCAATATTTTAATGATAATTG
>CBDHHR010000393.1:12500-15000 GCA_965263245.1 Metamycoplasmataceae bacterium
AATATTAACAACGCGCTGGTGGTAACGCACGGGTCGCGTTGAGTCATTAACAATGACCTTGTTTCCCGAATATTGTCAACCTAAAGATTCACAACCGGGACACTTTCGCCGACAGTCCACACACATAGTATCCATTGCATTTTGAAAAGGCTGCTTCAGTTTGCCAACATATTCTGTATGGAGGTGGATTGTCATCATGAGCCATGTTGTCTCCGTGAAGCGCCGCGCGGATGTCGTCTTACATGAAAGTAAAACAAAAGACAACGAGCGACGACCAGAAGACGGACCTAAATCCGACTACATCAGTGGGACAAGAGGCCGAGCTTGTGGCCCCAGGCGGCCCGGCCCGACCACGTCCGTCCGGCACACTGTTCGCTCCGAAACCCGGTGGCGGACCCGCAACTCCGGTCACACCAGACGGACCCCGAGGGCCAGCACTTCCTCTACCAGGTTCCCAGGGTCCGGGTGGTCCAATGCCTCCTGGCGCTCCGGGTGGTCCAATGCCTCCTGGCGCTCCGGGTGGTCCAGTTGAGCCTGCGCACATGGTACATTCAACAGGGTGTATCTATGTGCTACATGTGATCACGATAGCGATGACTTGTTTTAGTTATTTTATAAATATAAACAAATTCCAATTATACAAAATATATTTTGATATGGATGGGCGGGTAAAGTGTCCACCCGGAATAAAAATATCTGTATATTTTTGCAGTGTAGATGTTTTGAGTAATTTAAAACTGCACTGGCAGTCCCTGTAACGTGCATCCAACTGGCAGCAGTACGTATTGCACTCTGTGATAAGCCAGGTTAACAGTAGAGATTCTATTTATTGTAGTTTTCAAAAGTAAAGGGGCAAATTGATGTCGCCTATATTTGGCGTTCAACAGAACATCATTGCTTGCAGTATGTCTATATATGTGATATCTAGACTAATCTATACATATTACTAATAAAATCCAACGAGAAAAATTGTGAATGTATTTTATAGTTTGACTTACTTTAGCTCGTTACTTTTACGAATCTTGGACACACGCTCACGCACGCACACAAATACATATGCAGACACAATCATACACACACTATACACACCACACTCACACACGCAAGCACACACTCACGCACACCGCCCCTACATACACACACCACTCATACACACCAATCAAACACGCACACACACACACACACACACACACACACACACACACACACGTACACGTACACGTACACGTACACGTACACGTACACGTACACGTACACGTACACGTACACGTACACGTACACGTACACGTACACGTACACGTACACGTACACGTACACGTACACGTACACGTACACGTACACGTACACGTACACGTACACGTACACGTACACGTACACGTACACGTACACGTACACGTACACGTACACGTACACGTACACGTACACGTACACGTACACGTACACGTACACGTACACGTACACGTACACGTACACGTACACGTACACGTACACGTACACGTACACGTACACGTACACGTACACGTACACGTACACGTACACGTACACGTACACGTACACGTACACGTACACGTACACGTACACGTACACGTACACGTACACGTACACGTACACGTACACGTACACGTACACGTACACGTACACGTACACGTACACGTACACGTACACGTACACGTACACGTACACGTACACGTACACGTACACGTACACGTACACGTACACGTACACGTACACGTACACGTACACGTACACGTACACGTACACGTACACGTACACGTACACGTACACGTACACGTACACGTACACGTACACGTACACGTACACGTACACGTACACGTACACGTACACGTACACGTACACGTACACGTACACGTACACGTACACGTACACGTACACGTACACGTACACGTACACGTACACGTACACGTACACGTACACGTACACGTACACGTACACGTACACGTACACGTACACGTACACGTACACGTACACGTACACGTACACGTACACGTACACGTACACGTACACGTACACGTACACGTACACGTACACGTACACGTACACGTACACGTACACGTACACGTACACGTACACGTACACGTACACGTTCACGTTCACGTTCACGTACACGTACACGTACACGTACACGTACACGTACACGTACACGTTCACGTACACGTACACGTACACGTACACGTACACGTACACGTACACGTACACGTACACGTACACGTACACGTACACGTACACGTACACGTACACGTACACGTACACGTACACGTACACGTACACGTACACGTACACGTACACGTACACGTACACGTACACGTACACGTACACGTACACGTACACGTACACGTACACGTACACGTACACGTACACGTACACGTACACGTACACGTACACGTACACGTACACGTACACGTACACGTACACGTACACGTACACGTACACGTACACGTACACGTACACGTACACGTACACGTACACGTACACGTACACG
>CBDHHR010000393.1:30000-32500 GCA_965263245.1 Metamycoplasmataceae bacterium
GGCGTCGTCGCCAACCCAGTCACCCCGCGGTCCACACGCCTTCCACAGCTGTCCCGACACGAGTCTGTACCGAGGCAGACACTGGTAGATGACACGTCTCTGGCGGAGAGACTTCTTGTCCTCGTACCACGTCGTGTTGACGACATTCGGAGGTGGAGGACACTCCACTTCTACATTCAACATTAAGGTACATATGTAATACTACTAATACTGGTGGTGCTCATGGCGCTTTTACATCATTTTGTTCACCAGACACATATAAAACATCATGCTAAACAATACTATTAGTGTTAATAGAGCGACATTTTTTATTCCAAAAAATTACATAATTACCATTCATTATAGTATTAATAAAAACGGTCATATCATTATCAGCGGAAAGTAAAGTTTCTAAAAATTTACATACAATACAAAAATAGCTGCTTGTATTATAGGAATTTTTTTTAAAAACAAATTAGTGTCATAAAATGTATACAGTCAATTCGTCCATGTCCAGGAAAAGTCTACATGTATTACTCAAAGTAAGCTTTGGAAATATGTGTTTTCAGTGCTGTCTTGAAGATACCGATTGTTGAACTGGCTCTGATATTGTTTAGAAGTATTCCGGGCTTTTGCTGTGGATACGGTGAACGTCAACCCAAGTCATTATAAAGTGATACGTAATATTTAGTAACTTGGTTAAAAACCAGTCAGATGCAAGGAAGACACAAGTCGATCGAGATCCAGATATAAACCACATTGTTATAACTTTATCAACTGTCTGACTGCCCGCCTCTCCTTCCTTCCGCTCTCCCTGTCTGTCGCTCTCTCGCTCTCTTTCTCTCCCTCTCTTCCCGGCTTCCTATCGATCTCTCACTCTGTCGGTGTCTGTCTGTCTGTCTGTCTGTCTGTCTGTCTGTCTGTCTGTCTGTCTGTCTGTCTGTCTGTCTGTCTGTCTGTCTGTCTGTCTGTCTGTCTGTCTGTCTGTCTGTCTGTCTGTCTGTCTGTCTGTCTGTCTGTCTGTCTGTCTGTCTGTCTGTCTGTCTGTCCATACGCACGCACGCGCGCGCGCGCGCGCACACACACACACACACACACACACACACACACACACACACACACACACACACACACACACACACACACACACACACACACACACACACACACACACACACACACACACACACACACACACACACACACACACACACACACACCTCTTGCGCTATAAATACTGATAATAAATGTTAGTATCTTAAATTGTTGTATCTATAATTACATAAACTTATTATCTATCCAGTTAATGTTTTAAACCGAATAGGACTCCTGCATAAGATATATCAATAGACGTGTTGTAGAGCTTGTATCAGCATTGATAAGTTGAAAAAAATTCAGTTCAATTCAACATACATTAATGAAAGCTCTACGTGTTGTTATTTGTTGAGCCTGAATGTCCAACTCACTGTGACAAGTCGGCGTTTCTCCACTCCAAGCGCCGTTCGCCTCGCACGTGCGCTCCCTGTCTCCGACCAATGACAGCCCCTCGAAACACGTGTACACGACACGTGACTTGTACGTCACTGAAGTCAAGTTGTAGGATGCCATTTGTGGCAACTCCGGCGTCGGACATGTGATCGCTTGATAACGATGATAACGATATTATTAATTATTTAATCATCTAATGGTTGGCGCTTAGTGCTGGTATTCATGTATTACGCTTTTGGTATTTTTAGTCGCGAATCAACCGACCAATGTATATATTTTTATTTTAATAGTCATTACTGCATATCATGTAGGCGACACTGTTCCATTTATCACAATCAGAATTACACTACTCAGCAGTGTTTTATTTATGGTCATCTCTGCATATGTCAGCGTGTTACATAACGCTAATTTAATACTAGTTTGTTGGCGTTACCATAAACCCCGGTCCCCGCGTTAGGTGCCGTTCATGTGTCCACTTGACGATTCCAGAACTTGCGAACAATGACAAGAACGACAGTGTATTGATTTACCTTCGCAGACGACATCTTCTCCCTCCCAGACGGCACGCTTGCTACAGACGAAGTGATTGTCGGCTCCTTCTCGGTAGTAGCCTGTGTCACACGTATACGTTGCCCTGTCCATGTACCTTGTGCCCGTCATCTCGCGTTTAGCATTGTCCACCACCGGTGGCTCTCCGCAGTTCACCCCTGAACGCAGGCGTCCAAACATGTGGCAAATCGCGGAGTATTGCAGACAGCGGTACTTGCATATAATTATTTACATACTAAGCACACAGTATGGTTACATGCAGGCGTTTTTATAACGAACAATTATACTACTTATATCGTCATAAACACAGCCAATATTGGCTTCTTACCACGTACACACTTCAGATACTTGCATGTTATCGTAATATAAATTTACGTGTAAAACATATAGTGTGTTTTGTATTTTTATTTTACGATTAGGAATGGCGGTCATATATATATGTGTTATATTAAAAGTAGCATCTTAAAAGGAGACATTGACGGGA
>CBDHHR010000393.1:37500-44356 GCA_965263245.1 Metamycoplasmataceae bacterium
GAAATAGCTGAATTTCGGTTGCAACGATAAGGGCCAACATTTTCAAGATAGAACTGAACGCGCTGGTAAACAAGACCCGCCGGAAGCCGAAATGCAGAGGCGAGTAACAAGCCGAGGCGACATTGACAAGTGGTCGAAACTCGCTGAAACTTCGAAACACTGACAGGTATTTTGATGGCCTCGCATTCGATCCCGGGATTCGGCGAGTTTCTTCTTAGTCACAGCCATGCCGTGTATTATTCTCCAAATCAGTGGTGTAGTGTCGGATATGTTATACACAACGTGAGGTTTCCCAATTTGAAACAAATATCATATTGGGTCATGACTGCGATTTATGTCAGCGTGACACCCATACAGAGTGACAGGCTCGGTCCTTCGCCCTAGCTTAAAACTGTTTTCAGGAATCAATTTCCAAATTGTCCACAACTGTGACAAAAATGCAGATTAATTGTTGTTTTTCAAATACTGGACATTATTATATTAACAGTAGCGACTGTGGCATGCTTTTGTATTATTGATATAGCATGACATGTGCGGCTATGAAACAGATGTGTGTCAATCATAGATATAAATAGAACACACCAGTAGATCGAACTATAGCCATATAGGGGAAAGATTAATTATCTAACTATGTGGTGTCAATAATTATTAAGTGTTCTTTTAATAGGCGTGGTATATTTAAAGGGAAAGTTTGGAGCATAATTCTGGAGGGCTAAATAAAAATAGAAAATCACCACCCATGTTCTTTATGAAATCGACTTCATGCTGAATAATAGTTGTTTTTTAGCTGAAATATATGTACAGTGGAGTCTGTTAAATATAACAATTTGAACTGGGTAAAAGTAACACAACTAGCAGAACAAATATTCTAAACTATAACAGATGTGGATATATTTATGTATATTCTGCGGTGATCTTAATTGCAATGCAACTTTGTTGTCGAGGTAACCATAATAGTGGCGAGGTAACCATAATAGTAGCCGTCAGGTTCCACATTGTGCTACTAATATTTCTAATTCATGAAAAACTAATTTAAACATCTGGTTCTGTTTCAGACGTGCCATGATATATTACAAATGGCCATGGATTTTATATTCTGTGTTTGGAGCAGACAGTGCTTCCAAATGTAACCGGTTAGACAACTTTCACATGTATCTGCCAACAAAAATGTAAGTATATGTTCATGTATTATAAACAGTGAAATGTGTTGCTCACAATTTATTGACAATGAAAATAACATTAGAGCAACCGGAACACCAAGCAAACTAACATGATACAACATTTATATAATACAAATGATATTTCATACAATGAAAACACCACACATTATTCTATAGTAGAAATATACCCAACAATTAATGTTTAACAGTAACTGATTTAGGATCATTCTAGAATATTTCGAGTAGCATGTCCAGTTGTCCACGATGTCAGAACAAAAAAAACGTTCCAATGATTTTATAAAAACACAACATGTATTCTACAATGATAATGGATTGAGTTACCTCCATTTTCATATGTCACCTGTCAACACAGTTCTTATATAGTGCGGTATCCAATCCTCAAACATGGGGGCAAATACATATGTATTTGAAAATATTTAAATACTTTTTAAGTATTTGTAATTGATGTTTAGGAATAAAAAGTATTTGGATCCCTCAAGAGTATTTTTATTTAAATAAATGTCAATGTATTTGACCCAATGTCTGCTTAGCATTGTCCTTGTCAAAGTGGTTTATACTTTACTCCCTGGCAGACCTACTTAATTAAACACCATCTCATGACTGTGGGAAGCATCCAGCCAAGCTGTAATTAATTAATCAAGACGGTTTGTGTACAAATATCCACCATCGTCTATAGCCAGTTACTTGTTTACACAGCTGAGTGAATTGGCGCAATGACGGGTGAACAGACTTGCCCAAGGTTCGACACAGCACCACATGGTTTCGTTCTCGTAGTTGAGAGTCTGAAGCCGAGTCCAAAGCTTTAAACCACTGCGCCACTGTACATAGTTGATATATTTATTTAGGCCTTGTTTTATTTCAGGTGTCCAAGTCGGCCATATACAGAGAGTTTTACCTGGTGGATCCATGGCAGGCTTGGTCGAAGGGTACAGAGAGTCATACCAGTGTATACCAGCCATAAGATGGAACTTCCGTGCTCTCAGCGGAGAACAAGATATGGGATAACACTCAGCACTTGTTGACTGCTGCCCTTACAAATTATCAGTTGATTTGTAAATAAGCAGTTGGATTGATTATGAACAAATCAACTGACTCTTGACAGAAGCAGATCTTGTTTCATTAGCTTGGGCATATCTGTCCCAAGGACTGCAATTCCGACATGGACAGTCATTGTAGGCAGCGGCCAGGCCAGAGTTCTGACAAAGATGTAATTCACCATTCTCTCTTTCTGTCTGCCATGGGCTGGTGGATCTGCAGGTAAACATACAGCTATAGTGTCTTCTGCAGCTCCAATTGCTTGCGTCCTGAACAGAAAACAGCCATGTTGTCAGGGTTCGCTAGGACTTGGCCGGACGTTCTTGCTAGAGCCATGGTTCCATCCCTATAAATAAACAGGACATGCTGTAGTGCTAAATATTGACTGTTTGAATTTACTATGTTTTTATATGAAAAAAGATCATTCAATCTGCGCCAAATAAGCAGCATATATGTTACAGTGTAATAGTGAACAGTGTCCTTTACTTTGGTGCAGTGTGTTGGAAATGGCAATATCAACAACCAGGACAGGATTAGGCTAGATACATTTATCAAGAAAGCAAATGGGACTGTAAGGATGGAACGGGTCATGGATAGAGTACAGAAGTTTTCTGGCAGATGACATACACTCACTAAGATCTTAATTTGACAGCTGACAGATACTGAGTTGCCTTTATTATTGCGCAGATAGATAGATGGTGATGCTGCTCCAGCTGCTGTCTTCATTGAATAGAGATGTGTGTATGTTTGTGTGGTGATACATATTACATAAACTAAGGTTTGATAACTGATTACATGATCACTTAGGGTTTATGCACTAGAGTTGACAGTGCTCAGTCATGCAATTTCCTAATGTTGGCAAATGTGGTATTGAATACATAATTGGTAAAATAATACTGCGTCTTACAAACATTTCACTCCAGTCCAGAGATGGAGTAATCGTACTCGTGTACTTGTACTCGTACTCGAGTACGAGTACTTTTTGAGTACTCGTACTCGAGTACGAAGGAAAGTAATCGTACTCGTACTCGAGTACATTACCAAAGTGATTGTACTCACGATTACTTTTCACGATTACATTTTTTTCATATGAACAGTTGCAAGCAAATAATATTTGCTTGTCTAATATATTATATTAGACAGATAAAAATGGCAATATTAGAAGTAATCTAATAAATGTAATAATAATCAAGGTATTCATTTTCTATTACTGTTGAGCATTTCAGTTAAATAAATATTCAGTCAGATTTCTCTAATTAATACCTTCTCTTCCCAGAGAAGCAACATCTCCTCACCCTCCTGCTTAGTACAAAGTACAAGTTATATTGTGACAGTCCCCGAGAAGCACTGCAGGAGATAAGCATCCCCTAACATCTTGCTTTGTAATTTTAGAAGCCAGGCCATATGCCCCACCTGTACTGTTTGCTCTGTCAGTATGGTGTGAATGACTGGTCATATTTCCAACATCCAGAATCCTGACTGGGTCTGGGCGGTTAGCTGCTAAATCCCTGTCTAGTATTATGTTTAATTAAGTGCAAACTGTAAACCTGTCTAAATCCACAACTATTCTGTGTTTGTCCCATCCAGACATGGGGTCAAATACATTGAAATTTATATTTAAATACAAATATTCTTGAGGGATTACAAATACTTAGTATTTAAATACGAATACATACTTTTTCATATATTTTTCAAATACTTTTCATTTTGTATTACTATGTAAATATAAGAAAAGCAACACATATATTGAGACATCTAGTTTATAGGCATAATTAGTGTTTTGCTCATATGATGACAGGCAGACCAATGCTAGGGAGTATTGTTATTGCTAACTGCATCACAGTGACATCTGACTGAAAGACGTAAAGGCCAAAATATATTGTTTGTATGTTAAGCCAGGAGGTCCATAATAATATAATGCCTATGTTGCACTCAGAAGAGACACTGCTAATCATTGCTAATGTTGTAATGAAGGCTCAACTTCAAAGTCAGCCAGGAAACCAGAATAAACTGGTGCCAATTTGAAGCCTGACTAAAGAACAAAAGGGGATATTGACCTATGGTCACTGTTAGGTATTAATCCATCCTCTGGCTCTGAGCAATCACAAGTTGTGGTCACTGCAGGGCCATGTGGGAAGCCTGCTGTTAAGTGTCTTCATCAGTAATTAGCAATGTTGGGTGAAGTTGCAGTGCATTAAGGTAATCAGTTTGGCAGGCATTACATGTGACAGTGAAAAAGAAATGTTGATACTGACAATGTATTTGAAAAAATATTTGAAAAAGTCAAATACTTTAGGAAAGTATTTAAATACAAATACTTTTAATTCCTAAACATCAAATACAAATACTTAAAACAGTATTTAAATACTTTCAAATACAAATGTATTTGACCCCATGTCTGGACCCATCTGATATACTACATATTTGAATTGGATACTCTTTTGAATATGCCCCCCTGGTTTTGAAGTGTTGTTATTGTAATGTATTTGATGATGTGCATTTGAAATTTTTAAATGCCTCATATTTGTATTTGATTCAGAAACCATAAATTAAGTTATTAATCCAGCGTTAAATGATTCATCCAATACCTGAGAAAGTCGTCTAATTATTAATAATAATAACACCTGGATAGTGGATAGCAGTAATCAGTTAGAACATTAGTGACACAACAACAGAACAAGAATGACACCTAGGGATTCCATGAAAGTCGCCTTTATGTTAGAAACAGGATATTCATTAAAGTAATCATGAAAGTAATCATGATTACATTGTAAAGTAATCGTACTCGTACTCGAGTATATTGTAAAGTAATCGTACTCGTGTACATTTGTTTTCTGAGTACTCGTACTCATGCATGTTCAAAGTAATCGTACTCGAGTACATTTGTATTGTACTCACTCCATCTCTGGTATATTGTTAACTGGCAAAATGTCATATTGAGACGTCACGCTAATGTGCATGGTGGATCATCTGACTTACTTGCTAAACCATTGGATTAATTTTTTTTGTGAATTACATTAGTGATTTGCACGACACAATGGTTGAGGGTAGAGAATTCCACTCATTGTGGTGGAGAAGAAACTGGTTCCAAATGTTTACCGAGTGTTTACCCGAAGATCTAGTGTTGTATTGGATAGAGTGATCTTGTGAGATATCTACAAGTCCACGTTCCATCTAGTATATTATGCTAGTCTGTTAATATTTCTTCTTGTTTGCTCAGTGTGTCCCCAATATTTCAAGAAACTACCAATAAAGGCAATAATATTGCAAATTTGCAAAGTGATTTTTTTACAGTACATAAGTTATGTCTCATCATAGCTAATTATTCATCATTTACTGTAAGCCTGTAACATGTCCTGGTATCAATGTTGTATGAGTATCTGAACTGATACAGCACACACAATTTGTACTCTCACTGAACAAATAACATGAATGATTGAAAACAACATTCGCAATGCTATTTTTTATGTTTGAATAATATGTTTACTGAAAAATATAGCAGTCATGTTGGCACTTTCAGAGCGGTCAACCTGAAAATAGGAACTGCATGCGTAGCTACGAAACTCGAAAGGCAGTACTTTTGAAGTTATTTAGCGAGTGATATCAAAGTGCCTATATTATCGTTCATGCGGATTGACTATGACGTCTACTGTCTGGCTTGCATTCAGCTGTTTTTTGTGTTATTGACATGTAGCTTTACCTAATTTTTATGCCTCTGTTCATGCAAACGTGATATATACCATTCAAAGTAGGATAAAATAAAACAAATAATAATGAATAACAATATCGGACGGCCTAACTCGCTTGGACCTAGTTAGCGGCTCCATGATCCCGTGTACATACCTTCTAGAACGTTAACTGTGGTGGACGTTTACGAACAATATCAGTATGTACATAAGTCATCTCGACAGACATCGCAATGTGTCTAATGGTACAAGATTCAAATAATTTAGATACAGAAGACATAATAATATTTACTAACCTTCTTGCGCGCTTTGATGACTTGGCTACGGCGACGGAAGGATTCGACCGGTAACCCGTTTCGACGACTATCGTTGGTGATTAAATATCGCGCTAATATCGTTTGCACAGCTCCATACTTGAAAACTCGACGTCGCCGACGTTTCTGCGGATCTTGACCCAGTATATACGGTGAGAAACATCCTATTCGAAGCAACGTTCTTCGAACGGATGTCCTTCTTCGAAGTTCGCGTATCTTACAACATTGTGTTTACAACGGCGATAGCATTGACGCACGCAATCGGACACGTGACTTTAAGGCCGGTTCTGCGTGCTGAGTGGTCAGACCACGGTCAGACAACAGGAAGAGGCGCATCATGGACGCCTCTATGAAGCCGATGATTTCAGTAAAATTATCCACTTTGGAATTATTTTACTAATAAACCACTGACGTTAAAAATGTGATTACCGTTCAGAATGGTTGCTTTGTATTAGCTCTTTCACGTGCATAGCACTTAATATTTCCCTTTTGGTTCCCTTTAAGCAGTTACATTGCCAGTATTGCTATACAGCCAAATAGCAAAAAAACATCTGATAGGTTGGTCGGGGCTAACCTGCTCTTAGAACACTTATATTAAAATAAACAATAATATAAAATATTATCGAATATAATCCTCTTC
>CBDHHR010000394.1:0-8956 GCA_965263245.1 Metamycoplasmataceae bacterium
TTTCGTTTAGTTAATATATATATATATATATATATATATATATATATATATATATATATATATATATATATATTAAGTAAAATATAATGTCCGTTGCCTAAAACTCCTTATAAAGAAAATAACAGTGTATGCATGCACATGACAAATTGCACAATGGTGTTGCCAGCTGGACAAAGTAATACAGTCGACGATGCAGCTGAGCAAGGTGGTGCTGAAACTGCAGCGTGAGAGGGACCAGTTGGTGCTCTACAACAGTCAGATCGGCGCCGACAGCAAGACGTTCCTTGTCCGTAGCTACGTCGAAACTGACAGCGCCCTCGCCAGCATGAAGGACTGGCCCGTCAAGAAGACCAACTCCACTCCGCCGGAGTTCTCGAGCAAGGTGCGGCAGCAGACAGCTGTAGTGCGTCGTTTCTTAGCATTGTCCCCGATCGTCGTATGGGTGGTGGTGATGGTGGTGGTGGTGATGGTGGTGGTGGTGATGGTAGTGGTGATGATGGTGACGGTGGTGATAGTGGCGGCGGCGGCGGCGGCGGCGGCGGCGGCGGCGGCGGCGGCGGCGGCGGCGGCGGCGGCGGCGGCGGCGGCGGCGGCGGCGGCGGCGGCGGCGGCGGCGGCGGCGGCGGCGGCGGCGGCGGCGGCGGCGGCGCGGCGGCGGCGGCGGCGGCGGCGGCGGCGGCGGCGGCGGCGGCGGCGGCGGCGGCGGCGGCGGCGGCGGCGGCGGCGGCGGCGGCGGCGGCGGCGGCGGCGGCGGCGGCGGCGGCGGCGGCGGCGGCGGCGGCGGCGGCGGCGGCGGCGGCGGCGGCGGCGGCGGCGGCGGCGGCGGCGGCGGCGGCGGCGGCGGCGGCGGCGGCGCGGCGGCGGCGGCGGCGGCGGCGGCGGCGGCGGCGGCGGCGGCGGCGGCGGCGGCGGCGGCGGCGGCGGCGGCGGCGGCGGCGGCGGCGGCGGCGGCGGCGGCGGCGGCGGCGGCGGCGGCGGCGGCGGCGGCGGCGGCGGCGGCGGCGGCGGCGGCGGCGGCGGCGGCGGCGGCGGCGGCGGCGGCGGTGCTGCGGTGTCTTGGGTTGGTGTCCTGTGCTGCGGTGTCTTGGGTTGGTGTCCTGTGCTGCGGTGTCTTGGGTTGGTGTCTTGTGCTGCGGTGTCTTGGGTTGGTGTCCTGTGCTGCGGTGTCTTGGGTTGGTGTCCTGTGCTGCGGTGTCTTGGGTTGGTGTCCTGTGCTGCGGTGTCTTGGGTTGGTGTCCTGTGCTGCGGTGTCTTGGGTTGGTGTCCTGTGCTGCGGTGTCTTGGGTTGGTGTCCTGTGCTGCGGTGTCTTGGGTTGGTGTCCTGTGCTGCGGTGTCTTGGGTTGGTGTCCTGTGCTGCGGTGTCTTGGGTTGGTGTCCTGTGCTGCGGTGTCTTGGGTTGGTGTCCTGTGCTGCGGTGTCTTGGGTTGGTGTCCTGTGCTGCGGTGTCTTGGGTTGGTGCGATAATGCACTTAATGCGAACCTTCATAGAAGAATCACTTTGCCTTTGGAATCTTAGTCATGACGCGCAAAAGCACGTGCGATTTGTTATTGTGCCGCAGTAGGTCGATCTCGCATAAAGCACGTGACCCAAAAAGCAAAGGACGTCGGCAGCTGCTGATTGTTTCGCCAGTTATACCCGGTGTAACGGCGATTCTTTTGTTACGATAAAAAAATGACAAGTACGCATTTAAATAATTAACTGACTGTGCATACAATTTAAACTATTAACACATTACACATCTGGTCATAAAAGAACCGGTTTGGCGATTAGCAAACGAGTGGAGGGAGCAGCATTAACTGTAACGTGGCTTGACGCTTTCCAGACAAGTCGAGATGACGTTCGATTGCACAGGTCTGCCAAGGAGCAAAGTGTAAGACGCTTTTAACAGTCCTGATGGCTGGACACGGTGCTATAAAAGAACCTATCGTTTGGTGTGACGTAAAGCATATTACAAAATCATTGACCGTGATCGCTGATGTTCCCACCCAGGCTGCCTTCCATCGTTACATCGGAGAGCACCGTATTTCTCTCGAGTCTGACGTCGTTGACGTGAAGGATGAAGTTCTCTTCTATTCCCGCATCATCAACAAACTGACGGGATGGCTCCAGAACACCATCAGCAAGGTCGTCATAGGAGACACGTGGCAGGCGAGTGACAGAGTTCACGCAACTACCTTTATATTGCTACTTTGAATATGATTAATATTATGTAATTGCTATAATATATATATATATATATATATATATATATATATATATATATATATATATATATATATATATAATTTACTTCTCTATTTAGAAATTATTTAGTGGCGCAATGTCAAATAGAACATATTGTTTTAATTATTATAATAATAACAACAACAATAGTTATACTAGCAATTATTATTAGTATAACAAGTATGAGTTACACTAATATATTTCTTAAAGTATTTCTATATTTAGCAATTCTAAATTTGTAATATAATGAAAGGATCTTCATGACGCATAGACAAGGAACTATTGTAAAAAATATTTCGCTGAGTAAACGAAAGTAACGGAGTAAAAGTATTATTATTTTAGATAGAAACCACTCCGTTACCAATAAAAGTATTTTACTAACATTATTTTCGTTATATGCAGACTACATGAAATACTTTGTAGTAGTGTTGTAACGACGTATGTGTACTTGTTACAAACCAACACTGTTATGTGGCGTATCGTGGAACAGTTATCAAAGAATGTCTATGAATGTGGTGAATCAAATCACAAAATATCATTGTCCGTCTAAACTTTAATACATTAATAAAAAACCGGACATTTTCAATTAACATCGTAGGCGTCGCGCCAGTGATATTGGCGTAATCATGCACGTGATCAGTGATCACACGTAGTCTGTTTGTAAGTAAATCTTCACAGCTATTTGTGTTTTCGTGCATGAGTGTGTCTAATTACCAATGCTTTTTGATAGGCCCATTTACGCGGGGCCACCCAAAACACTAACAAAACCAGTTTTATGTCAAACTAATGTATACATGCAAACATTTTGAATTAATTATAATAATAGTTTTCGTTTGACTGAAGCACGAGCGCTTGTATCTGAATACAATAATTTTGAACGCGTTTGACTTGACTTGCTTCATGAATGGGCGCATATAGGTTTTAGGAACTCCTAACTAACAATTACGTTTGTGTTTACCTGTTCACATACTGGCTACCATTTGAACCCAGCGTAGAGCATTCAGCTTGCTCTTTGATTCTTGTATATGTGACTTGACATATTTGCTTTCAGATTTTGGTCAGCTATCAAAAAATCGTAAGTTCGACAGAAGACGCGGGTGTGATGCGCGCCATTGGCACTACGTATTTAGCGGATGGCTACTTCAGGTAACACTTTCGTATACTGCTAGCTTATATACGTATATATATATATATATATATATATATATATATATATATATATACGTATATATACATGTATATATATATATATATATATATATATATATATATATATGTATATATATACATATACATATATATATATATATATACATATATATATATATATACATATATATATATATATATATATATACATATATATATATACATATATATATATATATATATATATATATATATATATATGCATATATATATATATACATATATATATACATATATATATATATATATATATATATATATATATATATATACATATATATATATACATATATATATGTATATATACGTATATATATATATATATACACATATATATATATATATATATATATATATATATATACGTATATATACATATATATATATATATATACATATATATATATATACATATATATATATATATATGTATATATATATATATGCATACATATATATACATATATATATATACATATATATATATATATATATACTAGTAGGAGTGGTAGTAGTATTAGTAGTAGTAGTAGCGAGAGAAACGAGAAGATGGGGAAACTACCCTTGCCAAACAATTCTGAACGCGTTGAAGTTTAGCAATGTCTTTACTGGCAATCTTATGAAGGATGGAAGTATAGTAATCAAGTCTACTATTAACAGAAGTCGTTGCAACAGTTTCAGCGACTGAATGAGACATATATCGGCAAATGCGGCGAATATCGCGGATATCATAGAAACAGCAACCCAAGCGTTAGCCCAAGTTTGGGCTGTTTGGAGTAAACAACCTGAGACCTGAGAACGTCACGTTTCAGAGATATGCTGTCTAAAGTTGAAAATAGTATGATCAAAGGTCACGCCTAAATTCCGTACAGAGGTAGCTGGTGTGATGTTTTGACACAGGATACATAATGGAAAAAGATCATTTAGTTTAATGCGCTGCACTGGAGTACCAATTATAAGAATAAGTACAGCAATGCATGCAGAAGATAATAATGTATACTTGAGCGAATAACATGAAAAACAAACAACTGAAAAGTTAATAACCCGAAATATTTAATTAATATACGGCTAGCTTATATATATATATATATATATATATATATATATATATATATATATATATATATATATAAGCTAGCCGTATATTAATTAAATATTTCGGGTTATTAACTTTTCAGTTGTTTGTTTTTCATGTTATTCGCTCAAGTATACATTATATATAATATAATTATATTATAACCCCCCCCGCCCCGCCCCGTCCCGGCTCGGCTCGGCTCGGCTCGGCCATGTGTCTGCCCCTACAAAATTTCCAAACGTCTGCCCCTTTGTCCTATTGTTCCCGCGTCTATGTCCCGAAAAAGGTCCTGCTACTTGATCAGTTCGATTGTAAGCAATTGCCCACAAAAACGCAGGACCCATGCTGCGTACCAGTTATTCAACCGAGTAAGCGGATCCCTCGTCAACGACTACGACACGGCCCGGATGTACTTGAGCCGCATCCGGAAGCTGGAAACGGAAGTGAACGAGTGGTCCGGAACCGACATCTACGCAAGCGTCAATCTCGTCACGCACAACATTCAAATACAGAAACAGTCGGAGCCGTCGGTCAAGGTAGTCGCTAAACACTACACTTAGGCCCAGTTTTAGCCAGGGGCGTCGGAGTGATACAACATCAAAGCAATGATTACAACAAACAGTTACTGTGTACAGTAGCTGTTTACAACAAACAGTGAATGTGTACAGTAGCTGTTTACAACAAACAGTGAATATGTACAGTAGCTGTTTACAACAAACAGTGAATGTGTACAGTAGCTGTTTACAACAAACTGTGACTGTGTACAGTAACTGTTTACAACAAACAGTTACTGTGTACAGTAGCTGTTTACAACAAACAGTAACTGTGTACAGTAGTTGTTTACAACAAACAGTTACTGTGTGCAGTATCTGTTTACAACAAACAGTAACTGTGTACAGTAGCTGTTTACAACAAACAGTTACTGTGTACAGTAGCTATTTACAACAAACAGTGACTGTATACAGTAGCTATTTATAATGTTTTTGATATACAATTTCGTCATTTCGGGATGGCAATACAAATGCGAAAACCGTTAATGGAATTTTAATAGCAATTGGGGAAATTTGATATGTACTAATACTGGAGAAAGGTTTGCCAGTGGGGACTTCCAGTAGGTAACTGTTTTGCACACATAAAATACATACACACATACACACATACACACATACACACATACACACATACACACATACACACATACACACATACACACATACACACATACACACATACACACATACACACATACACACATACACACATACACACATACACACATACACACATACACACATACACACATACACACATACACACATACACACATACACACATACACACATACACACATACACACATACACACATACACACATACACACATACACACATACACACATACACACATACACACATACACACATACACACATACACACATACACACATACACACATACACACATACACACATACACACATACACACATACACACACACACACACACACACATACACACATACACACATACACACATACACACATACACACACACACACACACACACACACATACACACATACACACATACACACATACATACATACAATACATAAATGCACGCACGCATGCATGCACGCATGAGCATGCGCGCATGAATGTACGCATGCATATATACATGCATATACACATGCATACATGTACACATACATACATGCATACACGCATAAATACACACATATATACATACATATATACAAAATATACATACACACGCATGCATACATATACACGTGCACACATACATGCATGCATGCATAAACACAAACATACCTACAAACGTACATACATACATATATGCATACATACATACATACATACATACATACGTACGTACGTATGTACATGCATACATACATACATACATACATACATACATACATACATACATACATACATACATACATACATACATACATACATACATACATACATACATACATACATACATACATACATACATACATACATACATACATACATACATACATACATACATACATACATACATACATACATACATACATACATACATACAAACGTTCGTACGTATGTACGTACGTACATGCATACATATACACACATACACATGCGTGAGCACCATCACACACTCACGCATTCATTCATACACACATATTACTATAAATAAGACATACATATTGTATGTGATTGCTCTTATTATGTATTTATGTATTTATTTAACATAAAGTAGTAGTACATTTTATCATAATCGTTTGGAGCAAGTGAGTGTATTGTCATGTGAACATACCTGTACGATGACCCAACATTACAACGTATTCCAATGTTTTATTGTAACTGCAATGAAAACACATGGCAATACAACTGATCTGATCTGATCTGATCTGATCTGATCTGATCTGATCTGATCTGATCTGATCTGATCTGATCTGATCTGATCTGATCTGATCTGACCTGACCTGACCTGACCTGACCTGACCTGACCTGACCTGACCTGACCTGACCTGACCTGACCTGACCTGACCTGACCTGACCTGACCTGACCTGACCTGACCTGACCTGACCTGACCTGACCTGACCTGACCTGACATGACATGACCTGACCTGACCTGACCTGAACTTATCTGAACTTATCTGAACTTATGTGATCTGATCTGATCTGATCTGATCTGATCTGATCTGATCTGATCTGATCTGATCTGATCTGATCTGATCTGATCTGATCTGATCTGATCTGATCTGATCTGATCTGATCTGATCTGATCTGATCTGATCTGATCTGAACTGAACTGAACTGATCTGATCGGACATGCATGTCCAGAACTAGGTCCAACAACCAGGTTGTATGTGTGTCAGGCGGCAGCGTCGTGGTTCGACAACATGTCCGTGTACGTGGACGTGCTCGTCGACATGCAGTCGACGATCTGGGAGGAGCTGGTAGACAAGTTGAACGAGGCGAAGTATGCCGCCATGTCGGCCATCTCGTCCAACGCCACCGTCATGACGGCCGTGTTCCTGCTGTGGGGCGGCATCATCTTCTACTTCTACTGGAACGAGCGCGGCAGCTGCCGGTCATCGGCGGCCATCATCAGGCACACACGAAAGGTTTGTAGCCGGTTTACACGAACGACTTGTCGTTGGCCAACTCGCTACGTCGCCCATCGAAACTGACACACACACGCACGCACGCATACCACACACACACATATATAAAAATACACACACACACACACACGCACGCACGCACGCACGCACACGCACACGCACACGCACACGCACACGCACACGCACACGCACACGCACACGCACACGCACACGCACACGCACACGCACACGCACACACACACGCACACGCACACGCACACGCACACACACACACACACACACACACCACACACACACACACACACGTATTATATTATAGGATTGATATTTGATATAAATCTTCAATTTTTAAGAAATATAGTCTATACTAGAATAGAACGTACTACCCATTATCCATCATTATTGCGTCCTGCTTCTGCCATTTCGGATCAGGCTAGAGGCGCTATACTGAACGTATTGTTTCATTTGATTTATTTAAGCCTATTGTCTTTCTTGGAATCTGAGTTATAATTTCAGATTAAGGAGATCGATTATAAATTGTATACACACTTGTCCTATCTAGTTCTTCTCCAATCTCGCAAAATACGATTTCCTTAAGTTTGTCCGCCACATCGTATAGAATGGGGGTACATCTTGCGCCCAAATGTCCGCTATATTAAGCTTTGTGCAAAGCATCGTGTTACTCCAAGCCCGCTCCGAATTGGGAAATGGGATTTTTGCGTTTCGTCTCGACCACATCTTGTCCCGAAATACCTGTACACCATGTTTTGAAACAAGACTGTGTCGAGACGAGGTCAAGACGAGGTCAAACATGTCGAGACGCTTCTGAAAAAAATAAACATGTTCGATCCTCAAGACTCGCTCGAAACTCACTCAAGACGCTTCGGACGGTCTCGAGGGGTTTCGAAGACCCCGCACACCGCGGAGACTCGCTCAAGACGCGGTCGACACGGTGTCGTCTCGACCGAGTCTTAATTGAGTCTTCGCGGTGTGCGGGCCGCTTTACTGATAAACACTAATGTACAGAAACGAATTTCAATGTGAGTGTATCCGTTAATTTCTGGCAGTACTGATATATATATATATATATATATATATATATATATATATATATATATATATATATATATATATATATATACACACACACACCCACACACACACAGTTAGCGGTGGGCAGAAGAAAGGAGGTCGCCTATCTCTCCGACAGTCTGCCTCACCACCTGTCAGAGATGATGAAGGCGAGCATCCCTCCGCCTCGACCCGCGTTCGTGCCGAACCTCACAACGGCCGTGGTGGAGGCGT
>CBDHHR010000395.1:0-10000 GCA_965263245.1 Metamycoplasmataceae bacterium
TGAGACTGACATGAACCAAGTTCTGTTTATTTGCTTTCATCTTTCTCTCTGACCTCAGGACTGAGGCTGACTTGAACCAAGTTCTGTTTATTTGCTTTCATCTTTCTCTCTGACCTCAGGACTGAGGCTGACTTGAACCAAGTTCTGTTTATTTGCTTTCATCTTTCTCTCTGACCTCAGGACTGAGGCTGACTTGAACCAAGTTCTGTTTATTTGCTTTCATCTTTCTCTCTGACTTCAGGACTGAGACTGACTTGAACCAAGTTCTGTTTATTTGCTTTCATCTTTCTCTCTGACCTCAGGACTGAGACTGACTTGAACCAAGTTCTGTTTATTTGCTGTCATCTTTCTCTCTGACCTCAGGACTGAGGCTGACTTGAACCAAGTTCTGTTTATTTGCTGTCATCTTTCTCTCTGACCTCAGGACTGAGGCTGACTTGAACCAAGTTCTGTTTATTTGCTTTCATCTTTCTCTCTGATCTCAGGACTGAGACTGACTTAGAGAGAAAGATGAAAGCAAATAAACAGAACTTGGTTCAAGTCAGTCTCAGTCCTGAGGTCAGAGAGAAAGATGACAGCAAATAAACAGAACTTGGTTCAAGTCAGTCTCAGTCCTGAGGTCAGAGAGAAAGATGACAGCAAATAAACAGAACTTGGTTCAAGTCAGCCTCAGTCCTGAGGTCAGAGAGAAAGATGACAGCAAATAAACAGAACTTGGTTCAAGTCAGCCTCAGTCCTGAGGTCAGAGAGAAAGATGACAGCAAATAAACAGAACTTGGTTCAAGTCAGTCTCAGTCCTGAGGTCAGAGAGAAAGATGACAGCAAATAAACAGAACTTGGTTCAAGTCAGCCTCAGTCCTGAGGTCAGAGAGAAAGATGACAGCAAATAAACAGAACTTGGTTCAAGTCAGCCTCAGTCCTGAGGTCAGAGAGAAAGATGACAGCAAATAAACAGAACTTGGTTCAAGTCAGCCTCAGTCCTGAGGTCAGAGAGAAAGATGACAGCAAATAAACAGAACTTGGTTCAAGTCAGCCTCAGTCCTGAGGTCAGAGAGAAAGATGACAGCAAATAAACAGAACTTGGTTCAAGTCAGCCTCAGTCCTGAGGTCAGAGAGAAAGATGACAGCAAATAAACAGAACTTGGTTCAAGTCAGCCTCAGTCCTGAGGTCAGAGAGAAAGATGACAGCAAATAAACAGAACTTGGTTCAAGTCAGCCTCAGTCCTGAGGTCAGAGAGAAAGATGACAGCAAATAAACAGAACTTGGTTCAAGTCAGCCTCAGTCCTGAGGTCAGAGAGAAAGATGACAGCAAATAAACAGAACTTGGTTCAAGTCAGTCTCAGTCCTGAGGTCAGAGAGAAAGATGACAGCAAATAAACAGAACTTGGTTCAAGTCAGTCCTGAGGTCAGAGAGAAAGATGAACAGACTTGGTTCAAGTCAGCCTCAGTCCTGAGGTCAGAGAGAAAGATGAAAAATGAAAGCAAATAAACAGAACTTGGTTCAAGTCAGCCTCAGTCCTGAGGTCAGAGAGAAAGATGACAGCAAATAAACAGAACTTGGTTCAAGTCAGTCTCAGTCCTGAGGTCAGAACTTGGTTCAAGTCAGCCTCAGTCCTGAGGTCAGAGAGAAAGATGAAAGCAAATAAACAGAACTTGGTTCAAGTCAGCCTCAGTCCTGAGGTCAGAGAGAAAGATGACAGCAAATAAACAGAACTTGGTTCAAGTCAGCCTCAGTCCTGAGGTCAGAGAGAAAGATGAAAGCAAATAAACAGAACTTGGTTCAAGTCAGCCTCAGTCCTGAGGTCAGAGAGAAAGATGACAGCAAATAAACAGAACTTGGTTCAAGTCAGCCTCAGTCCTGAGGTCAGAGAGAAAGATGACAGCAAATAAACAGAACTTGGTTCAAGTCAGCCTCAGTCCTGAGGTCAGAGAGAAAGATGAAAGCAAATAAACAGAACTTGGTTCAAGTCAGTCTCAGTCCTGAGGTCAGAGAGAAAGATGACAGCAAATAAACAGAACTTGGTTCAAGTCAGCCTCAGTCCTGAGGTCAGAGAGAAAGATGACAGCAAATAAACAGAACTTGGTTCAAGTCAGCCTCAGTCCTGAGGTCAGAGAGAAAGATGACAGCAAATAAACAGAACTTGGTTCAAGTCAGCCTCAGTCCTGAGGTCAGAGAGAAAGATGAAAGCAAATAAACAGAACTTGGTTCAAGTCAGTCTCAGTCCTGAGGTCAGAGAGAAAGATGACAGCAAATAAACAGAACTTGGTTCAAGTCAGCCTCAGTCCTGAGGTCAGAGAGAAAGATGAAAGCAAATAAACAGAACTTGGTTCAAGTCAGCCTCAGTCCTGAGGTCAGAGAGAAAGATGAAAGCAAATAAACAGAACTTGGTTCAAGTCAGCCTCAGTCCTGAGGTCAGAGAGAAAGATGACAGCAAATAAACAGAACTTGGTTCAAGTCAGCCTCAGTCCTGAGGTCAGAGAGAAAGATGAAAGCAAATAAACAGAACTTGGTTCAAGTCAGCCTCAGTCCTGAGGTCAGAGAGAAAGATGAAAGCAAATAAACAGAACTTGGTTCAAGTCAGCCTCAGTCCTGAGGTCAGAGAGAAAGATGACAGCAAATAAACAGAACTTGGTTCAAGTCAGCCTCAGTCCTGAGGTCAGAGAGAAAGATGACAGCAAATAAACAGAACTTGGTTCAAGTCAGTCTCAGTCCTGAGGTCAGAGAGAAAGATGAAAGCAAATAAACAGAACTTGGTTCAAGTCAGCCTCAGTCCTGAGGTCAGAGAGAAAGATGAAAGCAAATAAACAGAACTTGGTTCAAGTCAGCCTCAGTCCTGAGGTCAGAGAGAAAGATGAAAGCAAATAAACAGAACTTGGTTCAAGTCAGCCTCAGTCCTGAGGTCAGAGAGAAAGATGAAAGCAAATAAACAGAACTTGGTTCAAGTCAGTCTCAGTCCTGAGGTCAGAGAGAAAGATGAAAGCAAATAAACAGAACTTGGTTCAAGTCAGCCTCAGTCCTGAGGTCAGAGAGAAAGATGAAAGCAAATAAACAGAACTTGGTTCAAGTCAGCCTCAGTCCTGAGGTCAGAGAGAAAGATGAAAGCAAATAAACAGAACTTGGTTCAAGTCAGCCTCAGTCCTGAGGTCAGAGAGAAAGATGAAAGCAAATAAACAGAACTTGGTTCAAGTCAGTCTCAGTCCTGAGGTCAGAGAGAAAGATGAAAGCAAATAAACAGAACTTGGTTCAAGTCAGCCTCAGTCCTGAGGTCAGAGAGAAAGATGAAAGCAAATAAACAGAACTTGGTTCAAGTCAGCCTCAGTCCTGAGGTCAGAGAGAAAGATGAAAGCAAATAAACAGAACTTGGTTCAAGTCAGCCTCAGTCCTGAGGTCAGAGAGAAAGATGACAGCAAATAAACAGAACTTGGTTCAAGTCAGTCTCAGTCCTGAGGTCAGAGAGAAAGATGAAAGCAAATAAACAGAACTTGGTTCAAGTCAGCCTCAGTCCTGAGGTCAGAGAGAAAGATGAAAGCAAATAAACAGAACTTGGTTCAAGTCAGCCTCAGTCCTGAGGTCAGAGAGAAAGATGAAAGCAAATAAACAGAACTTGGTTCAAGTCAGCCTCAGTCCTGAGGTCAGAGAGAAAGATGAAAGCAAATAAACAGAACTTGGTTCAAGTCAGCCTCAGTCCTGAGGTCAGAGAGAAAGATGAAAGCAAATAAACAGAACTTGGTTCAAGTCAGCCTCAGTCCTGAGGTCAGAGAGAAAGATGAAAGCAAATAAACAGAACTTGGTTCAAGTCAGCCTCAGTCCTGAGGTCAGAGAGAAAGATGAAAGCAAATAAACAGAACTTGGTTCAAGTCAGCCTCAGTCCTGAGGTCAGAGAGAAAGATGAAAGCAAATAAACAGAACTTGGTTCAAGTCAGCCTCAGTCCTGAGGTCAGAGAGAAAGATGACAGCAAATAAACAGAACTTGGTTCAAGTCAGCCTCAGTCCTGAGGTCAGAGAGAAAGATGAAAGCAAATAAACAGAACTTGGTTCAAGTCAGCCTCAGTCCTGAGGTCAGAGAGAAAGATGAAAGCAAATAAACAGAACTTGGTTCAAGTCAGCCTCAGTCCTGAGGTCAGAGAGAAAGATGAAAGCAAATAAACAGAACTTGGTTCAAGTCAGCCTCAGTCCTGAGGTCAGAGAGAAAGATGAAAGCAAATAAACAGAACTTGGTTCAAGTCAGCCTCAGTCCTGAGGTCAGAGAGAAAGATGAAAGCAAATAAACAGAACTTGGTTCAAGTCAGCCTCAGTCCTGAGGTCAGAGAGAAAGATGAAAGCAAATAAACAGAACTTGGTTCAAGTCAGCCTCAGTCCTGAGGTCAGAGAGAAAGATGACAGCAAATAAACAGAACTTGGTTCAAGTCAGTCTCAGTCCTGAGGTCAGAGAGAAAGATGAAAGCAAATAAACAGAACTTGGTTCAAGTCAGCCTCAGTCCTGAGGTCAGAGAGAAAGATGAAAGCAAATAAACAGAACTTGGTTCAAGTCAGCCTCAGTCCTGAGGTCAGAGAGAAAGATGAAAGCAAATAAACAGAACTTGGTTCAAGTCAGCCTCAGTCCTGAGGTCAGAGAGAAAGATGAAAGCAAATAAACAGAACTTGGTTCAAGTCAGCCTCAGTCCTGAGGTCAGAGAGAAAGATGAAAGCAAATAAACAGAACTTGGTTCAAGTCAGCCTCAGTCCTGAGGTCAGAGAGAAAGATGAAAGCAAATAAACAGAACTTGGTTCAAGTCAGCCTCAGTCCTGAGGTCAGAGAGAAAGATGAAAGCAAATAAACAGAACTTGGTTCAAGTCAGCCTCAGTCCTGAGGTCAGAGAGAAAGATGAAAGCAAATAAACAGAACTTGGTTCAAGTCAGCCTCAGTCCTGAGGTCAGAGAGAAAGATGAAAGCAAATAAACAGAACTTGGTTCAAGTCAGCCTCAGTCCTGAGGTCAGAGAGAAAGATGACAGCAAATAAACAGAACTTGGTTCAAGTCAGCCTCAGTCCTGAGGTCAGAGAGAAAGATGAAAGCAAATAAACAGAACTTGGTTCAAGTCAGCCTCAGTCCTGAGGTCAGAGAGAAAGATGAAAGCAAATAAACAGAACTTGGTTCAAGTCAGCCTCAGTCCTGAGGTCAGAGAGAAAGATGAAAGCAAATAAACAGAACTTGGTTCAAGTCAGCCTCAGTCCTGAGGTCAGAGAGAAAGATGAAAGCAAATAAACAGAACTTGGTTCAAGTCAGCCTCAGTCCTGAGGTCAGAGAGAAAGATGAAAGCAAATAAACAGAACTTGGTTCAAGTCAGCCTCAGTCCTGAGGTCAGAGAGAAAGATGAAAGCAAATAAACAGAACTTGGTTCAAGTCAGCCTCAGTCCTGAGGTCAGAGAGAAAGATGAAAGCAAATAAACAGAACTTGGTTCAAGTCAGCCTCAGTCCTGAGGTCAGAGAGAAAGATGAAAGCAAATAAACAGAACTTGGTTCAAGTCAGCCTCAGTCCTGAGGTCAGAGAGAAAGATGAAAGCAAATAAACAGAACTTGGTTCAAGTCAGCCTCAGTCCTGAGGTCAGAGAGAAAGATGAAAGCAAATAAACAGAACTTGGTTCAAGTCAGCCTCAGTCCTGAGGTCAGAGAGAAAGATGAAAGCAAATAGCCTCAGTCCTGAGGTCAGAGAGAAAGATGAAAGCAAATAAACAGAACTTGGTTCAAGTCAGCCTCAGTCCTGAGGTCAGAGAGAAAGATGAAAGCAAATAAACAGAACTTGGTTCAAGTCAGCCTCAGTCCTGAGGTCAGAGAGAAAGATGAAAGCAAATAAACAGAACTTGGTTCAAGTCAGTCTCAGTCCTGAGGTCAGAGAGAAAGATGAAAGCAAATAAACAGAACTTGGTTCAAGTCAGCCTCAGTCCTGAGGTCAGAGAGAAAGATGAAAGCAAATAAACAGAACTTGGTTCAAGTCAGCCTCAGTCCTGAGGTCAGAGAGAAAGATGAAAGCAAATAAACAGAACTTGGTTCAAGTCAGTCTCAGTCCTGAGGTCAGAGAGAAAGATGAAAGCAAATAAACAGAACTTGGTTCAAGTCAGCCTCAGTCCTGAGGTCAGAGAGAAAGATGAAAGCAAATAAACAGAACTTGGTTCAAGTCAGCCTCAGTCCTGAGGTCAGAGAGAAAGATGAAAGCAAATAAACAGAACTTGGTTCAAGTCAGCCTCAGTCCTGAGGTCAGAGAGAAAGATGAAAGCAAATAAACAGAACTTGGTTCAAGTCAGCCTCAGTCCTGAGGTCAGAGAGAAAGATGACAGCAAATAAACAGAACTTGGTTCAAGTCAGCCTCAGTCCTGAGGTCAGAGAGAAAGATGAAAGCAAATAAACAGAACTTGGTTCAAGTCAGCCTCAGTCCTGAGGTCAGAGAGAAAGATGAAAGCAAATAAACAGAACTTGGTTCAAGTCAGCCTCAGTCCTGAGGTCAGAGAGAAAGATGACAGCAAATAAACAGAACTTGGTTCAAGTCAGCCTCAGTCCTGAGGTCAGAGAGAAAGATGAAAGCAAATAAACAGAACTTGGTTCAAGTCAGCCTCAGTCCTGAGGTCAGAGAGAAAGATGAAAGCAAATAAACAGAACTTGGTTCAAGTCAGCCTCAGTCCTGAGGTCAGAGAGAAAGATGAAAGCAAATAAACAGAACTTGGTTCAAGTCAGCCTCAGTCCTGAGGTCAGAGAGAAAGATGAAAGCAAATAAACAGAACTTGGTTCAAGTCAGTCTCAGTCCTGAGGTCAGAGAGAAAGATGAAAGCAAATAAACAGAACTTGGTTCAAGTCAGCCTCAGTCCTGAGGTCAGAGAGAAAGATGAAAGCAAATAAACAGAACTTGGTTCAAGTCAGCCTCAGTCCTGAGGTCAGAGAGAAAGATGAAAGCAAATAAACAGAACTTGGTTCAAGTCAGCCTCAGTCCTGAGGTCAGAGAGAAAGATGAAAGCAAATAAACAGAACTTGGTTCAAGTCAGCCTCAGTCCTGAGGTCAGAGAGAAAGATGAAAGCAAATAAACAGAACTTGGTTCAAGTCAGCCTCAGTCCTGAGGTCAGAGAGAAAGATGAAAGCAAATAAACAGAACTTGGTTCAAGTCAGCCTCAGTCCTGAGGTCAGAGAGAAAGATGAAAGCAAATAAACAGAACTTGGTTCAAGTCAGCCTCAGTCCTGAGGTCAGAGAGAAAGATGAAAGCAAATAAACAGAACTTGGTTCAAGTCAGCCTCAGTCCTGAGGTCAGAGAGAAAGATGAAAGATGACCAAGCAAATAAACAGAACTTGGTTCAAGTCAGCCTCAGTCCTGAGGTCAGAGAGAAAGATGAAGCAAATAAACAGAACTTGGTTCATCTTTCTCTCTGAATCAGACTGAGACTTGGTAAGCAAATAAACAGAACTTGGTTCAAGTCAGCCTCAGTCCTGAGGTCAGAGAGAAAGATGAAAGCAAATAAACAGAACTTGGTTCAAGTCAGCCTCAGTCCTGAGGTCAGAGAGAAAGATGAAAGCAAATAAACAGAACTTGGTTCAAGTCAGTCTCAGTCCTGAGGTCAGAGAGAAAGATGAAAGCAAATAAACAGAACTTGGTTCAAGTCAGTCTCAGTCCTGAGGTCAGAGAGAAAGATGAAAGCAAATAAACAGAACTTGGTTCAAGTCAGCCTCAGTCCTGAGGTCAGAGAGAAAGATGAAAGCAAATAAACAGAACTTGGTTCAAGTCAGCCTCAGTCCTGAGGTCAGAGAGAAAGATGAAAGCAAAGTCCTGAGGTCAGAGAGAAAGATGAAAGCAAATAAACAGAACTTGGTTCAAGTCAGCCTCAGTCCTGAGGTCAGAGAGAAAGATGAAAGCAAATAAACAGAACTTGGTTCAAGTCAGTCTCAGTCCTGAGGTCAGAGAGAAAGATGAAAGCAAATAAACAGAACTTGGTTCAAGTCAGCCTCAGTCCTGAGGTCAGAGAGAAAGATGAAAGCAAATAAACAGAACTTGGTTCAAGTCAGCCTCAGTCCTGAGGTCAGAGAGAAAGATGAAAGCAAATAAACAGAACTTGGTTCAAGTCAGCCTCAGTCCTGAGGTCAGAGAGAAAGATGACAGCAAATAAACAGAACTTGGTTCAAGTCAGCCTCAGTCCTGAGGTCAGAGAGAAAGATGACAGCAAATAAACAGAACTTGGTTCAAGTCAGCCTCAGTCCTGAGGTCAGAGAGAAGAAGATAAAAGAACTTGGTTCAAGTCAGCCTCAATGAACCAAGTTCTGTTTATTTGCTGTCATCTTTCTCTCTGACCTCAGGACTGAACAGAACTTGGTTCAAGTCAGCCTCAGTCCTGAGGTCAGAGAGAAAGATGAAAGCAAATAAACAGAACTTGGTTCAAGTCAGCCTCAGTCCTGAGGTCAGAGAGAAAGATGAACCAAAAGCTTCATCTTTCTCTCTGTCAGATGAAAGCAAATAAACAGAACTTGGTTCAAGTCAGCCTCAGTCCTGAGGTCAGAGAGAAAGATGAAGCAAATAAACAGAACTTGGTTCAAGTCATCTTTCTCTCAGTCCTGAGGTCAGAGAGAAAGATGAAGCAAATGTTTACTTGGTTCATCTTTCTCTCTGACCTCAGACTGAGGCTGACTTGAACCAAGTTCTGAATTTGCTGTCATCTTTCTCTCTGACCTCAGGACTGAGAAGTTCTGAAAGCAAATAAACAGAACTTGGTTCAAGTCAGCTCTCAGTCCTGAGGTCAGAGAGAAAGATGATCTTTCTCTCTGACCTCAGCAAATAAACAGAACTTGGTTCAAGTCAGCCTCAGTCCTGAGGTCAGAGAGAAAGATGAAAGCAAATAAACAGAACTTGGTTCAAGTCAGCCTCAGTCCTGAGGTCAGAGAGAAAGATGAAAGCAAATAAACAGAACTTGGTTCAAGTCAGCCTCAGTCCTGAGGTCAGAGAGAAAGATGAAAGCAAATAAACAGAACTTGGTTCAAGTCAGCCTCAGTCCTGAGGTCAGAGAGAAAGATGAAAGCAAATAAACAGAACTTGGTTCAAGTCAGCCTCAGTCCTGAGGTCAGAGAGAAAGATGAAAGCAAATAAACAGAACTTGGTTCAAGTCAGCCTCAGTCCTGAGGTCAGAGAGAAAGATGAAAGCAAATAAACAGAACTTGGTTCAAGTCAGCCTCAGTCCTGAGGTCAGAGAGAAAGATGAAAGCAAATAAACAGAACTTGGTTCAAGTCAGCCTCAGTCCTGAGGTCAGAGAGAAAGATGAAAGCAAATAAACAGAACTTGGTTCAAGTCAGCCTCAGTCCTGAGGTCAGAGAGAAAGATGAAAGCAAATAAACAGAACTTGGTTCAAGTCAGCCTCAGTCCTGAGGTCAGAGAGAAAGATGAAAGCAAATAAACAGAACTTGGTTCAAGTCAGTCTCAGTCCTGAGGTCAGAGAGAAAGATGAACAGCAAATAAACAGAACTTGGTTCAAGTCAGCCTCAGTCCTGAGGTCAGAGAGAAAGATGAAAGCAAATAAACAGAACTTGGTTCAAGTCAGCCTCAGTCCTGAGGTCAGAGAGAAAGATGAAAGCAAATAAACAGAACTTGGTTCAAGTCAGCCTCAGTCCTGAGGTCAGAGAGAAAGATGAAAGCAAATAAACAGAACTTGGTTCAAGTCAGTCTCAGTCCTGAGGTCAGAGAGAAAGATGAAAGCAAATAAACAGAACTTGGTTCAAGTCAGCCTCAGTCCTGAGGTCAGAGAGAAAGATGAAAGCAAATAAACAGAACTTGGTTCAAGTCAGCCTCAGTCCTGAGGTCAGAGAGAAAGATGAAAGCAAATAAACAGAACTTGGTTCAAGTCAGCCTCAGTCCTGAGGTCAGAGAGAAAGATGAAAGCAAGTTCAAGTCAGTCTCAGGACTGAGGATGACTTGAACCAAGTTCTGTTTATTTGCTGTCATCTTAAATTTCTCCCTAATATCCGAAGCCTGGCATAGACCAAGTTGTGTTGAT
>CBDHHR010000395.1:15000-17500 GCA_965263245.1 Metamycoplasmataceae bacterium
CACAACCAGGTAATGTCCTGTCTCATCCACAACCAGGTAATGTCCTGTCTCATCCACAACCAGGTAATGTCCTGTCTCATCCACGACCAGGTAATGTCCTGTCTCATACACGACCAGGTAATATCCTGTCTCATCCACGACCAGGTAATGTCCTGTCTCATCCACAACCAGATAATGTCCTGTCTCATCCACAACCAGGTAATGTCCTGTCTCGTCCACAACCAGGTAATGTCCTGCCTCGTCCACAACCAGGTAATGTCCTGCCTCATCCACAACCAGGTAATGTCCTGTCTCATCCACAACCAGGTAATGTCCTGTCTCATACACGACCAGGTAATGTCCTGTCTCATCCACGACCAGGTAATGTCCTGTCTCATCCACGACCAGGTAATGTCCTGTCTCATCCACGACCAGGTAATGTCCTGTCTCATCCACAACCAGGTAATGTCCTGTCTCATCCACAACCAGGTAATATCCTGTCTCATCCACAACCAGGTAATGTCCTGTCTCATCCACAACCAGGTAATATCCTGTCTCATCCACAACCAGGTAATGTCCTGCCTCATCCACAACCAGGTAATGTCCTGTCTCATCCACAACCAGGTAATGTCCTGTCTCATACACGACCAGGTAATGTCCTGTCTCATCCACGACCAGGTAATGTCCTGTCTCATCCACGACCAGGTAATGTCCTGTCTCATCCACAACCAGGTAATGTCCTGTCTCATCCACAACCAGGTAATGTCCTGCCTCATCCACAACCAGGTAATGTCCTGCCTCATCCACAACCAGGTAATGTCCTGTCTCATCCACAACCAGGTAATGTCCTGCCTCATCCACAACCAGGTAATGTCCTGTCTCATCCACAACCAGGTAATGTCCTGTCTCGTCCACAACCAGGTAATGTCCTGTCTCGTCCTAACCAGGTAATGTCCTGCCTCGTCCACAACCAGGTAATGTCCTGCCTCGTCCACAACCAGATAATGTCCTGTCTCGTCCACAACCAGGTAATGTCCTGTCTCGTCCACAACCAGGTAATGTCCTGCCTCGTCCACAACCAGGTAATGTCCTGTCTCGTCCACAACCAGGTAATGTCCTGTCTCGTCCACAACCAGGTAATGTCCTGTCTCGTCCACAACCAGGTAATGTCCTGCCTCGTCCACAACCAGGTAATGTCCTGCCTCGTCCACAACCAGGTAATGTCCTGTCTCGTCCACAACCAGGTAATGTCCTGTCTCGTCCACAACCAGGTAATGTCCTGTCTCGTCCACAACCAGGTAATGTCCTGTCTCGTCCACAACCAGGTAATGTCCTGCCTCGTCCACAACCAGGTAATGTCCTGACTCATCCACAACCAGGTAATGTCCTGTCTCGTCCACAACCAGGTAATGTCCTGTCTCGTCCACAACCAGGTAATGTCCTGCCTCGTCCACAACCAGGTAATGTCCTGCCTCGTCCACAACCAGGTAATGTCCTGTCTCGTCCACAACCAGGTAATGTCCTGTCTCGTCCACAACCAGGTAATGTCCTGCCTCGTCCACAACCAGGTAATGTCCTGTCTCGTCCACAACCAGGTAATGTCCTGTCTCGTCCACAACCAGGTAATGTCCTGTCTCGTCCACAACCAGGTAATGTCCTGCCTCGTCCACAACCAGGTAATGTCCTGCCTCGTCCACAACCAGGTAATGTCCTGTCTCGTCCACAACCAGGTAATGTCCTGTCTCGTCCACAACCAGGTAATGTCCTGTCTCGTCCACAACCAGGTAATGTCCTGTCTCGTCCACAACCAGGTAATGTCCTGTCTCGTCCACAACCAGGTAATGGTTTCTCTCACAGTGGCTATGGCATTGCTCCAGTTCACTCAGCCGTATGAATGAGTAGTCGAGTACCTGGTTATAGACAGTGGTGGATATTTGTGGTTGGATGCTCCCTGGAGGTGTCAAGCTGGTGTTTGAATGAACAGGTCTGCCAGGGACTAGAGTGTACAACAGTTTGAGCAGTTCTGAGAACTGGAAATTGCACTAGACAAGAACTTACCTATGTGCTATATTTGATCTGTCACAGAGTACAGTACCAGATTTTCTGTATTTGAAGCAAATATGACTAGGTCGTGTCCTACCAATAATTGTTTTGCTTTTAGCAGAAAGTGTAATCTTATTACATATCTGTTTATTTTCCTCAACCAATAATCCAAATTTAATCAACTTTAAATATATGGCTGCTCGGGCATTGTGTTTATATAGAGCCAAACATTTAGATCTATTTCAAAACACTGCCTTGCTAGACATTGCTCATTTAACTAAATAAATGAAAACATTGTACATATTTCAACAAATTTGATATCATTTAAAGCTAATATTCTATGGCATCAAAAAGATACACAACGCCATGTCACAATTTGGGGACTTCAGACCCCTTTTTCTGGGGCAAGTCTCACACACACACACACACACACGCACGCACATCATACATCATGGTACACAGCTCTAAAAGCAGGTAT
>CBDHHR010000396.1:2500-5000 GCA_965263245.1 Metamycoplasmataceae bacterium
ACGAGGTGAGTCACGGAGGAGAAGACGTCGCCATCTACGCCCGAGGCCCGGTGTCTCATCTCTTCCACGGAGTCCACGAACAGAACTACATCGCCCACGTCATGGAGTACGCCTCGTGCGTCGGAGCCAACCAAGACCACTGCAAGAAACCCCGCAAGAAGCCGTGGTGTGACGAGTGTGCGGGTAGAGGGCGATCAGCCGGTCTACGCGCTAGACAGGGTCCTTTGGCTCTTGGCTTCCTGTGGGCGCTGCTCATGCTATGTGTGACCTGATTGTTCCTTTGACAATAACGCAATTTTTTTAATGTGGCTGTTTTTTGGCGAATAATTTCGCAATTCACGAGGAACATTAATATATTTTATAAGGATACACACACATAAACGAGGACAATAGAGAGCAATGAGATGTGTATAATTGGCACGTGTTGATACGCAACGTTTAAATTACTCTACGCAAAATAAATGTGGTGTCTACTGTTCTCACCACAAGTCAAATCATTGCTTGATTAAGTATAGTAAATGTACGGCATAGCTAGTTTTGCAACCTTTCTAAATGTGTTAACGGTTTCCCTGGTCATATATATGTGCCATCTCATCCAACCACATACACATTAGTTGTTACGGTATTCATACATTGTAATGACATTGCTGTTGCTTGTTAGCGTCAGCGTGGTAGTACGACCGCTGTGGGTTTTACATTTACATAGAAAGGTCACATATTGCACGATTATTCATGCTACAACTAGCGAATGCCTATGTCGCTGTTGAAATGGATTTCTGGTTAGGTAGAGAACGCAAAATAAAAAACACTATTGCACTATTTGTTGACGTACTTTGACTATGTGATTATCTGTATATTCCTGTTTGCTACCGTATAGTTGGGTCATTGTAATGACGTTGTGTGCCATTTACGATACACTCTCTGGGTCGCTTGTACTTAGAGACACCATCGGGCACCATCTTTGAGCAGGCGAAAACACGTTTAGATATTAACACACAATCGGAAACATGAGTAGGCAAAGGTTATTTATGAAAACACCACGAGTTTCTGTTGCAGCTTAAGACGAATTGTCTTTATCGTCTTGTTTTGAATACAACGCTCATATACCTTCCTATGTGTGTATTTTGTAGAAATAGAAATAGAAATATATATATATATATATACATATATATATATACGAAATAAAATGAATTAGGTGTGCGAAGTCAAGATATTACGCTAGCGTAGACTTTATAACAACAAAGAGAACACCGAACAGCAATACAATATCAAAGTAACCTGAGATCGAGATAACATGAATTTAAATCCTACTGTTACCGTTTCGAAGCTTGGCCTTTTGTGGTCCATCCATATTGTTCCAGTTCACTTAACTGAATACACGAGTACCTGGCTAAATACACTGGCGGATATTTGTGCACGATTAGTCTTCACGCAGTAGGGCTTAATTGCAACAGGGCTTAATTGCAGCATAGCTGCATGCTTCCCGATTATAATGCTATATAATTTTATATATGGAGCATAACATTTTAACAAGACCTGCATCGCTTATTTTGTGTGTTAGTAGCGGCTGCAAACGACTAGTCTGTTTTGACCTATATCCTGTTCAATATTTTGTTAACGTGACTGCTAATAACGGTGTCTATTAATATAGAGAATACGTGCCTTACGTGACCTGACTTTTACAGTACCCGCGCATGTGTATCATGACCAGCGATGGTCGATTTACGTCATTGAATGTATTTGAATTTTAACAACATCATTCAAACGACCGAAGCCTAGGAGAGGTATGCAATATCCTACCGAGATAAGCTGTAGTTCAATATTTAATTGCTCCTAGCATCTTTCTAATCGCATTTTCGAAGCTCTAAAATCAACAGCTCCTATACAATCAATACTAAATAGTTTACAAAGCAATGGTGGTTGTTGATTTTAGTGCTTTAGTAAAGTTGTTTGTGTGAGAGAGATATTGTGTTTGTTTGTTTGTATGTTTGTTTATTTGATTACTTGTTTGTTGGTTAATTCCCAGTGACGATGCCAGCCAAGTATTGCTTAAAGGGAGTGTGCAACCTGTTTTTATATTTATTTTGTATTGTGCATTTATGTTATACAACATACATTAGAACTGTTATAAAGTACTAAAAACTCAATGTTTTAAAGAAGCAGAATCAACTGTTTAATTTTACCGTTCAATCTTTATAATAATTGCCATGCTGTCACTCAAATACACGAATAGCGAGCTGGTATAACTCCGAGGAATTTATCGTGACTCAAGGGGGGTCGGAACTACAAATGTCAGCACAAAGCAGTCAATGTGGCGTTCTCCGTTTACGCGGATTATTCTTATGATGGTACACAATTCATTCGTCACGTACTACAGCATTTCACTAACCAGAAATGGTTCATTAAAATATATTGGGGCTGTCGATACGATATAACGTATTTACGTTATACAGCATAGCATTATTGTACGATGCAAAACAAAACTAAACACAGGACGCAT
>CBDHHR010000397.1:2500-8678 GCA_965263245.1 Metamycoplasmataceae bacterium
TCATGTGCACTTCACACGCGCGTCTGGGTATGTGAAATATAAATAAAGTTGCACAGCAGGTGCAATACGCGTAGAGAGAGAGAGACAGAATGGCAAATGTCGTGAATCGGAGAAGACGCTGCGACAGACGGGACGTGCCAGGCGAAGTGGAACCTATTGCGAGGATGGTGACATATTTCAATTCACCAGCTCTCATTTTTTATTTTGCAACCCACTGAGTCGTGACAAGCACTGCATTACCTTGAGAAAACACGTGTTCTACACAGAATCGTAGTATTTGAAAAAAACAAAAAGTCCTTATTTACGTACAGAATTAATATTTTATAACGAAAGCTAACAATACTTGATCTTTAAACACATTTTACTGTAAAGGGACAAATAGTCCCAAGTTGGAGGTCTGCCACAACCGATACAGGCGAATACATATTTACACATGTTGTTATTGAGGATGAAGGCGTGTAAATCAACGATTTATTCGGCGTGGGACGGTCTGCAGTTGACAAGATCTGCGTGGAATGTATTTATTTATGGGTAGCTCATACCTGCCACGGTACAATAAGTTTATCGTCGATACAAAATCGTTGCAGTAGTAATTGTCGTGTGAAGGACGCTCTATGTACGCCGAAAGTACGTAATGGGGTTTGCATGTCATAGTACTTAAAGTTGTGTCGATATATATTCCTGGTAATGTAAATATATACCCTTTCAACATTCGAACAATCATTTTCTCATTGGTCATTGTTATTACAACTAATCTAATGATCAATACAATTTGCACCTGCTACAAATTGTGTACATACTACAAGTCGTGTAGTCAACATCTATTTGAACTACGTTGATTTAGACTGCTTGCATTATAAACATTGGACCATGTAATAGAGATCATCTAAATGTATTGTGCACGCGTCTGATGGGTGGCATCTAAACATACTAGTCACAATGTGTGTGTGTGTGTGTGCGTGTGCGTGTGCGTGTGCGTGTGCGTGTGCGTGTGCGTGTGCGTGTGCGTGTGCGTGTGCGTGTGCGTGTGCGTGTGCGTGTGCGTGTGCGTGTGCGTGTGCGTGTGCGTGTGCGTGTGCGTGTGCGTGTGCGTGTGCGTGTGCGTGTGGGTGTGCGTGTGCGTGTGCGTGTGCGTGTGCGTGTGCGTGTGCGTGTGTGTGTTATTAAACACGGACAAAACGCCAAATCGTTGGTTTATCGACGAATAAACAGAAGATATAACTCCATTGACAAATCGAAAGAAACATTAGGATGACGAAGTCGATCAAATCATGCCATGTGTTCGACAACGTTTCACTGACGCTAAAAACATATTTAGTTAAAAAAACGTTGTTCGCACACATGGGCGTCCGCAGAAAAAAATGCAGGGCGGCAATGTTATCCTGAATCAGATGTTTAGCCAGCGAGCCGTGCAGCCGTGTTTTGCAAGGCCAGTTTTCTAAAAACACGGCCAGTTTAACCATGCACGGCCTAGATTTGACTATGCCTCGGCGATGCGCACGCCAGGTCCACCGGCCGAAAGTGGGAGGGTCCATTGAGGAGTACTATCGCCGCACCATCTATGTCCCGTACATGGATTCCGTGATCCAGTTTCTGGAAAGTCGCTTTGGTGAAAACAACACGCCATATTTTCACATGTTCGCACTACATCCGAGAGAAATGCAGCAAACAGAAAGAGATGAATTCAAGCACATCGTTTCATCTGTCAAGGAAATGAATGACATTGACAACCTGGTAGAAGAAGCTCTAGTGTGGTATGACGTACAGAAGCATAAGCCACTGGATGACAACTCTCTGGGTATGATCGAGCTGGTGAAGCAGACCACTATGTTCCCTGCTGTGCGCAAGGCTATCCTCATCGCACTGACTCTGCCTGCAACATCATGTACAGTGGAAAGGTACTTCAGCACACTGCGCAGGGTGAAGAACTGGTTAAGATCAACGATGAGTGATACACGTCTGTCCGGCCTCTGCATGCTAAGTGTCCACCGCAACAAAGTGAACAGCCAGAAGACCGAGCTAATGAACAAGGTCATTGACAATTTCGGAAGAGAACCCCGACGACTCCAATTCCTGTTCCAAGTGTAATGACCTGCTCTAACTGAATGAACTGTTGAAAAATGTTTATGTTATTTTATTCATTTTGTATTTTCCATGTAATATTTTGACATTTTTGATTTTTCAGAGGGGCAACTGCCCCCCTTGCCCCCTCCTATATTACTTCTCCATACCAGAAGCACACGAGAAGGACACTACACAACACATCGTGTGAATGTGGTGAAAAAAAGCGTTATGTTATATTATATATACCATTCACTCACTCACTCACTCACTCACTCACTCACTCACTCACTCACTCACTCACTCACTCACTCACTCACTCACTCACTCACTCACTCACTCACTCACTCACTCACTCACTCACTCACTCACTCACTCACTCAATCACTCACTCACTCACTCACTCACTCACACCACACACACCACAAACACCACACACCACACACCACACACACCACACACACACACACCACACACACCACAAACCACACACACACCACACACACCACACCACACACACACAACACACACACCACACACACACCACACACACCACACACACCACACACACCACAAACCGCACACACACACCACACACACCACACCATACACACACCACACACACACCACACACACCACACACACCACACACACCACACACACCACACACAACTGCGAGTGTAGGGCGTACAATATGCGTATGCATGAGTGTCATAAAATGTAGACTTCACTAACGCATAAATCTGACCATAGTGTTGGCGCTACATGACAGACATGGATCATTACATTTTATTTAGGTCGTACCAGGCGTTGTAGCATAATGTCCATGTCGAGTCGATGTCAAACTATAGTAAAGTGTTGGAATCTGTGTCCACGTATTTGGTCCATGTATAACCATTAGCTGAGGAAGAAGACATAAATGTAAAATGTCACAGTATCTTGCGCGGTGTTTCACTTTCATGCACAAATGCACAATTTGGTTAAGGCTGTAGTATTCGTCCCGCCTGTACATTGTACGAGCAAGCAGGGTCATAAAGGATATGGCTTGGCGACCCAAAGTTGTGGAGCCACCCACCGAGTAGGTAGCCCTACTGTTGTGCTACAGCTGCTGCCATGTTCGCAGCGACAACAACGGCTAATGCTGTGAAATTTGCTTGTTATTTTTGTGTTTATTAAGTATGTGATATAAATATACGTTCTTACATAGTGTAGACCTTTTGACTGCTCACAGTGCATTATGCGGAACCCCTTGCTGGCAAACGTGTTCTTTAAAACACGACATCGCTTTCTCTGGGAAGGTCGCAGCTACGATGCAATAAGTGTAGTAACTACTCATTTTCTAGAGCGGAATGAACTGGCGCAATGAACGTAGATGTAGAAGGTTCGAAACTGCACAACAGGTTTCTGACTTGGGTTCTCTCGACTGGAGTTCTGGCGCAGTCGCTCTGCGGCAGCGGGTGGCGTAATTTCAACTACGACTAACACGCATTCGGGACAGTAGAGTTTGTAAAAACATCCCGTGTTATGACAAGTTACCTGACATATTTACGAGACCGCAATGCGACAACACGAAGACACCGCACCCAGACCATTGAGTGTTTGTCGGCAGGCGCCTGTAGGAGGTCTACGGCACCCCGACACACACGCACACGTCAGCCGAGAGTCGATCTGTCTTTGAAGTGCGTTACCAGTGCAAAAGGTTTACGATATTTACTGCACCAACACATTAGGGGTGGATATATGTTTGGTTCATGAATATGAGATGTTTAGCATTAATTTGTAACTGCATTATATTGCACAATAGACACATGAATGGCGATAAGTCAGTTATGTTAATGATGCGGGAAGATATGTTCAATAGTATTGTAGATTTAAATATTTATATTTGCTAGAATATCTCGAATGTGTATGTAATGCATATGAATTCATTCCCGATTCGCCCTCGACAAATATTGGTAACTTCTTTATACTACATTATCCAATGATACCCATATGTATAATTTGAAAAAATAGGGCCCACGCCAGGATTACCCCAGCCTGCTAAACTCATTGGTACCAGTGGCGTAGCCAAGGGGGCCAGGGGGACCATGACCCCCTAATTCCAGAAATATTTGAGGACCAAAAAATGGCTGCCTGGTGAATTGGCTGCTTGATGAATATAGTGACAAAGTACAGAGGGTATAGGGATGCCTGTGTAGGACTTCCGTTCCCAGTCCTACCCGTTGGCAAAGACAAAGAAATTTGGACACTCAAGTGTCGAATCCGGCCCAACCTCAATTTTACCGCTATGCCTGTATCTTTACCAACATTTGATATTTCATTTCGTAAACACAATCATTTAACATCATCCCATGCATACCTATATTTCACAATCAGCGCGTCTTTGCGCACTTTTGAGGCATAAAAGTTGGTACTGTGTACGGCTGACACAAACCGCTGCACTATTTTGGGTCTCAAAGCGTGTCTAAAACGAAATATTTGTAAGACATAAATATTCCTTGGAATGATGAATTATTACCATTTGGGTTAAAGTTAGTATGACCTATCAAGTGTAGGCAAATATACAATTATACCGACAACATCGAGGTGGGTCCGAATTATACTCAAGTGCCGAAATATTGTTTCATTCAAATAGGATTCAGTTACCCAATGTGGAGGAATCCTCCACTTCTGTCGTAGGCGATAGACACCTTCCTATCTGGAGCCTAATAGATGACAGGGCAACGAAAATTTTACTATTCTCCATTCTGAATGCGAGTGATGGCTGTTAATTTATCAACACAATGATGCAAAATAATAGTTGCCTGACAAATTACACGTTGTAACAAAAGCAATTTAACTAGTCAATTTTCTACTATGTATTTGGAACTTCCTATCGAGAATTTATGAATTTCAATAAGCAGCAACGTTACACGTTAAGAAATTACTAGTTGAACGTCTACGTCTGGTCATCCATATTAATGTACAAATGTGTAATTACTGTTTGATCAGAGTAAATGACGAAGTTCCTTGTCGGCAGGTTTGGGAGATGTAGCGTGAGGAATATGGTGGCCGGCTTCAGGTGGCTATCAAATAGGGGCTACGGGCTCGTATTTCTTGTATATCATAGTATTGTGTCATTTTTCTCTTTGTTTCTGACTTTGGCAGTTTGTAATTGTTTACAGAATTCAGCAGGGTTCCATTAACTGACCAGTCTGCCAGGACGACCTGTCTGATGGACACTCCCTGGAGCTGGGTGCTTGCCGTCCTCACTGGCTCGTTTACGTCCCAAATTGAGACGGGACCGACATTAACGTGACTCTCCGATTCACGATGGATACACAGTCCCCAATGTTGAAAGCCAGCTTCTATTAATAATTTTTTTTGGTAGAATATATATATATATATATATATATATATATATATATATTCATATATATATATATATATATATATATATATATATAATATTCTACAAAAAAATATATTCATAGAAGCTGGCTTTCAACATTGGGGACTGTGTACCCATCGTGAATCGGAGAGTCATATATATTGCCTGGATGCTGGATGGTCCCCTCCAATGCAAAATCCTGGCTACGCCACTGATTGGTCCAATGAATTACCAATGAAATGCATGCTGTTACTATCATTAGCCAAATGATGGATATTTTTTTCGAATCGGGACCCACTTCAATTTCATAGTTATACTTATAGTTATGGATCAATTTATGTATTTATATATCGACAATTGTGCGACTACTGAATGTATACCTACCAGTGGCGCCACCTTGTGGCGTAATGGTAAACACAACACAACTTCTGGTGATTGCTCACACAACTTCTGGTGATTGCTCCAGTTGGACACGCACATCACAATATCACAAACAATAATGTATATACATTGACTTAAATATAGTGAGTGAAAGTTTGGTGCCAAAAATGCAGAACGTTTACCTGATACATATATGTGTTTATGAACTTTCATGGGTTTTCCAATCATGAGTAAAAATATCTCACCAGCAACTTCAGCGCGGAATATACGAGTTATCTCTGATAACAAATTCAGACTTATCTAAATGTATTTCAGACATTTCGCTGATGTTTTAACACATCCGATATTGTTGCCGTATTCATCGGT
>CBDHHR010000398.1:0-5000 GCA_965263245.1 Metamycoplasmataceae bacterium
ACCAGTTTAATGTGTCGATCTGTGCCACCTCAGCGCCTCCTGTTTATGTGACCCCTGATACCAATGTGTATAACTGCTGTGTTTTCACACGTCGAATCATCCATATTGTGCAGTTGTTATCACGCGTTATACTCTATTAACGTCCCAGACATCCATCCTGTAACACTCCCTACGCCTGATACTCTCGTCACGCCTGATACTCTCGTCACACGTGATACTCTCGTCACACCTGATACTCTCGTCACGCCTGATACTTCTGCCATGCCTGATACGTTTTGTCATGCCTGATGTTCTAGACAAGCCTAATTCCCCGTAACGCATGACGCTCTCGTTACGCGTGATGTTCTCATAATTCGTAATACTCTCGTCACGCGTGTTACTTACGCCTGTCCTGACAGTATATTCGTGCATGTTTCTCCGTCACGCATGATATCCTCTCGACAGGCATTCATAGACGGCGGAAAGTTTGTGCAAACGCGTTTGTGGTCTCTCGTAGTAGTTATTTCTAAGAAATGACCGGTTTTGCACCCACCCGAACAAATATCCCGTATACGTTCCGTTACAAAATAAGACAGTCACAATGCGTACTTACTAGCACCCCACATACCTTCATACACATTTAAAACAACATACCTAACACTCCAAGAGTACTCGCCATAATTATTTCGTGTAATCTTTTCTAGTTATAACGTATCGCTATCATTACAACCAACAGCAGCGACAACAAGCTGTTGCGCATGCGTTCATATGAACGTGGCGTGACAATTAACACAATAAGCGCGCTTCGTGTTACTATTTCGGTACTGTCAGTGTATAACAATAGAAGACAATATACGAGTGTCGTGTTGCCGCGCTTGGCTAGGTTACTAATACAAAAAAACAGTACAGGAATAGCGTGGAAAGCAATCAGATACAGCCACGCTATCGGAATATCAACTAAACATCGGACGTCAGTTATTGTTAAGCCGCCTCGGTCACAACTGCTTGAAAGAACGTAGAACAGGCTTCACTTGGTAACCGGACTGCGTCGTGGCTACCTATGAACGTAGGCCAGACCAGCAGGAGTTTGTGTACGTATTACGTTACTATTATTCATTCTTATGATCACGCATGCACACCACACACACCACCACAAACACTGACACACACGCACGCATGCACGAACGCACGCACCCACAAGACACACACACGCATGTATGCACGCACGCACGCACGCACGCACGCACCCACCCACAACACGCACGCACCCACAAGACACACGCACGCACGCACGCACGCACGCATACACACACACACACACACACACACACACACACACACACACACACACACACACACACACACACACACAGTTCTTCATTTGGATAATAAATAATTGAAATCTAACGAACTATGTTCCTATATCGGACATGACGGCATGGATACATCATGTGAAATGACAGAATAACCCTGGACATATCCCAACTCTCCGGCTGTCCAATAATCGATATGTCAAAACATTAATTGAACTCATGTTGGCGCGCTCCATTTTCCGTGTGACTGGTGCAGATAGAGATACGACCGTCCCGTGCAAAGCTAGTCATACACGTTTTAGTCAAGATCAGTGACGCGTGACGTCTCACGCCACTGATTACAAGCTGCGATTGAATCAATTGTTGCCACAGCGTTGTGGAGCCGACCAGCAGCAGACCGCGTAAAACCTTCGCACCTCCAGTCGCTGTGGGACAACGCTCACTAAGGATACTCGTGATTGATTCGACGTCCACTCACTGGCCAGCAAGCGCGTGGTCGGTGGACGAAGGTAAGGTCAAGCGATGACTCTGCCAAATAGTTTTGTAAACTATCGCCGACACACCAACAGCTGTCCGATGGCGGATCGTTTTACGGAAGGTCCAGGTAAACAGAATTCTGCGGGAGTACACACCTTTCGTCTGGCGAGTTATGCGGGGAAGTCTGATCGGAATGGACAGCTGTTGAGTGACCCCAAGTGACGCGTCTTCGGTCACATAGCGAATGTTTGGAACGCGGTGAAGAACCGCAACTCATAAACTAACCGTTAGAGTTCAACGCTGCGCCGTTCAGGTCTTTTGATTGGGTTCTTTTCAATGGTACTGAATGGTACTCCTACGCACGGGGACGTGTTCCAATTGTGGTATAATACCGGCTTTAGAGATTGTTTGCTGTAGCTGTTTCGATCACTTATGGAGATTACTTCGGTGAACGTATCATGACCGATTAGATTTATTCTTGGCTTAGTTCATGATATTGTGTTGGTTCCATCTTAGGTCACACAAGGTGACGGCAATGTGCGTGTATGATCATGCGAATAATCAAATGTGAAGCGTGTAGTTAAACACAATGGGATATTCTGATGACTGACAAGATGTCACGCACTATGTGGGAAATACCACCAATCACATATTCTCCAAATAACCGATTGCATCGGCGTCTTTCTCCGGAGGGTTGTTTATTTGTGTTAGGGTTGTTTATTTGTGTTAGGGTTGTTTATTTGTGTTTAATCGCCATCTTGGCGGGGACATCATGTGAAAATATCCCGATGACAGTATTTTCTTTTACCTTGGAAGTTGGTGAAGGAAGTGGGCTTAGGTGGATTCCCTGCAGCGACGTTGTCTATGGACACCCGTAATCCCATTCAAATGTATCATCGAACACGCAACGGTAGATTAAATCAAGGAGACGTATTATATTTGTAAGTTAATAATAAGTATAGTACGACTGCCCGTTGTCTGGAAACAAACAGCTGCTGAAAGACCTGTTAGTATGTTGTGATTGTTTTAGTCTCAGAACGCAGTCAAAGTTAGTCATTATTCACGCAAATCGGTCGTATGCACTGTGGTGTATGTATATTCAGGTATATTCAGATCAATCAATTTCATGGCGTATATATACCAGGACCCGACAGTAACAACATAGCGAATGTAACTCGTTGGGAGATGCGTTACAATTTGAGGTACAAAGGCATGATATAATGTTATAGTTATTCAACTACCATATATCACAATTATGTAAAATGTCACAAATCTATACAAATTAAAATTTACAATTGTGATACCAATTAATTCACATTTGAAGCAAAACAAAAATATGGCATCATTTTACGGTTGAACAACCACCACACACAACATACAAAACGTCATAGACAATTGAACATTAATAATAATTATAAAGGTGATAATTACACAACGTATGATTTACATAAATTTGTGAATACGATGTTTGCATAGCCACAACTAACTGAGTTCATTAAATTGTTGTAACGTCGTATTCATTCTTAAGCGATTGACTGCAGCAGTAGAGCTGTCATGACGTAGCGTTTTCGTGTTTACACGGTTAACTTTATCCATTATTGATTAATAATTCCTGATTTAGCAACGGCTGTTTAGTATACGATCTTCCATTGTCGAGGGGGTGTTAATTATGCATTACGTGAGACCACCATCCATCACAGATTTCTGATATGTTTTCCCCATGGCATCCAGTGGCCGTCAGAATGTAATGAGACGAGTTCAAAATGAGCCAATCAATTCCAAATCTTACGGATTTATCTCGTAATGAAGTAGGTGCGTGCGTGAGTTCGTGTGTGTTTGTGGAGTGAGTATATATGTGTGTATGTATGTATGTATGTATGCATGTATGTATGTATGTATGTATGTATGTATGTATGTATGTATGTATGTATGTATGTATGTATGTATGTATGTATGTATGTATGTATGTATGTATGTATGTATGTATGTATGTATGTATGTATGTATGTATGTATGTATGCATGTATGTATGTATGTATGTATGTATGCATGTATGTATGTATGTATGTATGTATATATATATATATATATATATATATATATATATATATATATATATATATATATATGTATGCATGTATGTAACTATGTAACTATGTATGAATGTATTTATGTATGTATGTATGTATGTATGTATGTATGTATGTATGTATGTATGTATGTATGTATGTATGTATGTATGTATGTATGTATGTATGTATGTATGTATGTATGTGTGTGTGTGTGTGTGTGCGAGCGTGCGTGCGTGCGTGCGTGTGTGTGTGCGTGCGTGTGTGTGTGTGTGTATGTGTGTTCAAGCAGAAGGATGAACACAAGATACATCCTCGTTCCAGACACTGGTATATGATCGACTTTATCATCACGAGGTGCCGGGATAAGATGGACATCCACAGTACCCGAACCATGCATGGAGCTAACTGCTGGACTGATCACCAGATGCTGAAGTCAAAAGTGGCTTTCAGAATACGACAAAAGAACAACAGGCAAGGGACAAGTAAGCCGACAAAGCCCATCACAGTAAAACGAAGTACCAGCCATAGGGAGAGTTTTGACCAGGAGATGGACAGTGCTCTCGCCCAATGGGAGGAGAAGGAAAGCTCAACACCAGACGAGCAATGGGCAGGTCTGCAGCAAGTCGTATACAACACAGCCAAGACTTTTCTTGGCAAGCCAGACAGAAAACACCAGGACTGGTTCGACCCCAACGACAAGAAGCTACAGACTCTTATGAGCAGAAGAGACCAAGCTCACCCGACAATATTGCAAACCAGGAGCATTAGACCCACCACGGCTGCATACAAAAATGCCTGCAACCTGCTACAAAAACGCACCGTGCATTGAAGTCAGACTGGTGGGAAAGGAAGGCAGTGGATGTGCAGGGAGGTTCTGTACCACAAGCATGGACGGATGCCAGCATTGTAACCATCTACAAGAAAGGTGATCGAACAGACTGTGGGACCTACAGAGGAATCTCTCTTATTTCCATGGCCGGCAAGTTCTTCGCCAGGATCCTTCTCAACAAAAAGAGGTAGTTCCGGAGACACAATGTGGCTTCAGAGGTAACCGGAGTACCGTGGATATGATATTTTGTCTCCGACAACTACAAGACAAGTGCATTGAGCAGGACCGACCACCGTACATGGTATTTGTTAACTTCAGTAAGGCTTTCGA
>CBDHHR010000398.1:10000-13446 GCA_965263245.1 Metamycoplasmataceae bacterium
GCGGCCGAAGAAGCCGATGTGTTCGTGCAGTGGCGGAGTCGTCTACCACCTCGTGTGCGAGTTCCGGTCGCGCAGGCGCAGTAGGAATAATGCTGACGACGAGGAAAGCAAGAAGGTGGTGGATGACGTCGGCATGCCTGTGACACAACACGAGTGGGGTAACAGTGTGCACGTGACGAGTGAGAGCGACAGTGACGAAGGTGTCGATGATGACGAAGGAACAACTGCAGGTCACGAACAAGACCAGAAGGAAGACAGCCCGAGGGATGACGCCGACTACAACGAGAGGAACTCCGTTGACAGACGCAACAACAAGAGGAACTCCATTGAAAGCCGCAACAACCAGACGAACTCCGTTGACAGCGGCAACAACGAGAGGAACTCCGTTGACAGCCGCAACAACCAGACGAACTCCGTTGACAGCCGCAACATCGAGACGAACTCCGTTGACAGCCGCAACAACGAGACGAACTCCGTTGACAGCCGCAACAACGAGAACCCGATGGAAGGAACTTACACGATCGAAACAACACACGTCACCAAGTCGTCAGCCGTGCAGGAAGTGAGTACCGTCACGGAGATGAAATCCGATGGACATCAACATGCAAGCGGCGAGTCTTCGGACGCTGAAAGTATTAACGAGGACATCAACGTGGGAGACAGCGATAATGACGCACGCAACACGATCGAATTCGTTAAATCTAACAAGTGAACAACGACATGGAACAATGTATTCGCTATCAAGTTATCGTTCACATGATGATGTTTTTATTTTAAAACAATAATTTGATGTTTTATTCATGTTACTGACTCAATTTTCTGTTTCGCAAACTGATAATTGTACGGTAGGCGTGCAGGCATTGTCTGTAAGAAGTTTGACGTCCATTATGTTTCAAGGTGGCATGCATTTTATTTCAATTTTACACCCTTTGTCATAGGACGTCCTCTGTTGGAATTACATGGATCTATCTGTCGTGTGATCGTTGTGGTTTCCTCTGCTTTTCTATAAATCGATGCCTTGGGTGCTATTCTGTGATTACATACATTATTAATGCATATTAATAAAAGGGTATATAATAATACCTATGCAAATTAATTGCCTATATTATGTTGATTGGTCTACTGATATAACATAAACACATTATGTATTTATAATCAGATGATTCTTGCTAATTAACAATGTGTATTTATTCATCTGGGTAATTGTGTCTAGAATACCTATTTAAAATAAAATTATTACGACATCCAAAAAACAACTGGGACCACTATGAGCACGTCATTGCCTTTATTTGGTGTGCGGGCGTCCCTGTGACCCGCCATCTTGGTGATTAACGACCAAATGGTGTTCACTGTCTACCATGAAACCCAAACGACGCAGCATTATTTTGATTAATAAAATGCCACATCTAAAGCCTAATCTAATATGTTAGTTCTTTAGGAGACTGGCCAAAGATGCACAGCAGACCAAACAAATAGTGGAGGGTTTCCTTCGTTTGATAGACGCTGACACGCTTTCTGGCATATATTGTATATAGCCCGCCAATAACCTTTGCTCTGATAGCAGACCGGATATCACATAATTACCAATCGTCGCTTGGTGTTGGGTGACTGTACCCACTTCTCAATTACATATACATAACTCCAATAAAATCAAGAACAATACTAACAATAGCAGCAACAGCAGCAGCAGCAGCAGCAGCAGCAGCAGCAGCAGCAGCAGCAGCAGCAGCAACAACAACAACATACAACAACAACATACAACAACAGCACATATACACAAAACACCATACAAACAAACAAGCAAAACTATTAAAACAACAACAAATTATACAATAAATAATAACCAACCAGCAGCAACGTAATTGTGTACATATAAATAGAACAGTCAACAAATGTAAGTTGCGTTGTATGTTTAATTTCATGCAGGTTTTTTTTAACAAACGTTAGCTTGGGAGTACATACACCCAGAATCTCGGATTCCTGTGTGGTTTCTGCTGTGGAGAAGTAACCGTACCTGTTCTACTGCCTAAGGTAAATACAAGAAAAACACGAGAGGAACACGTGCCACTCCGTGTAGCCGCTGTAGATCTAATCAAAGCTTCCGACTACGCAAACAGAGACTCTGTGTTCACCGTCTTCAGTTTCAACCAAGTCTTTCGATAGAAATTGCAACGCAGTATTTAGGCCAATTGATTCTGAGCCCTTTCGAAATGACGTGATGAAGGGTTGCGCTTTGGCTCAAAATATGTTTGCAATACACTCAAACCACGCAACTCGACGAAGCTGCGCAAGACGTTAACATTGTTACATCGGGAATGGGTCACAAGACCGGTGCTGGATTCAGGTCAGGACAGAGGGGCAGTTGCTCTGGGCCCTAATAATGTATTAGTTCTGCTTTAGGGAGTCATGTCAAAACGTTTGAGACGCAAGCGAGTGTTTCAAATAAAAAGCAAATTGGTGTCATAAAAAGACAAGTAACTCTTTTGCCGTGAAGCCCCTATAGTAGAAAGTAGAGAAGTATGGGTTAATTATTATACACATCTCTGTCAATCACCCTGTAAGGGGTCCGTAGTCATACTCTGGGATTGGGTAGGACCAGACTTAACGTTACATTTTAGGAGGTTTAATGTGAAGTCTGTACGGGTTCTCATTGTGCAAGGCACGACAGTGCTGCGATCTGTCGGTGAATATTAACACAAACAGCATAGTGGCGCCGCATCAGGGCTTTAATTAAGTATTTCACTACTACAAGGACCTTGCCAGCCAGCCAGCCAGCGAGCGAGCGAGCGAGCGAGCCAGCCAGCCAGCCAGCCAGCCAGCCAGCCAGCCAGCCAGCCAGCCAGCCAGCCAGCCAGCCAGCCAGCCAGCCAGCCAGCCAGCCAGCCAGCCAACCAGCCAGCCAGCCAGCCAGCCAGCCAGCCAGCGAGCCAGGCAGCGAGCCAACCAGCCAGCAGCCAGCAAGCGAGCGAGCCAGCGAGCCAGCCAGCCAGCCAGCCAGCCAGCGAGCGAGCCAGCCAGCCAGCCAGCGAGCCAGCCAGTCAGCGAGCGAGCAAGCCAGCCAGCCAGCCAGCCAGCCAGCGATCCAGCGGGCGAGGGAGCGAGCGAGCGAGCGAGCGAGCGAGCGAGCCAGCCAGCCAGCCAGCCAGCCAGCCAGCCAGCCAGCCAGCCAGCCAGCCAGCCAGCCAGCCAGCCAGCCAGCCAGCCAGCCAGCCAGCCAGCCAGCCAGCCAGCCAGCCAGCCAGCCAGCCAGCCAGCCAGCCAGCCAGCCAGCCAGCCAGCCAGCCAGCCAGCCAGCCAGCCAGCCAGCCAGCCAGCCAGCCAGCGGGCGAGCCAGCGAGCCAGCCAGCGAGCCACCCAGCGAGCCACCCAGCCAGCAAGCCAACCGACCAGCCGACCAACCGGCCAACCGACCAGCCGACCAGCCGACCAGCCGACCAGCCGACCAG
>CBDHHR010000399.1:0-2500 GCA_965263245.1 Metamycoplasmataceae bacterium
CCGGTCTCCCGAGGATGTGTATATGTGGGGAGAGGGCGTCAGGTTTCCGAATGGTCAACGTGCCGCATGATAACACGTGACCGACTATCATTCTCCGCCGTTGTTGGCTTCGAGCCTAACGTGATTGGTAAAGCTGTTTAAAACATCATAATGTATAAATAAAATTAACGTTTTTCTACCATTTTCCCACAGGCAATTTCAATAAATAATTTGTACACCTTTATTGATACAGGTAATCGATATCTGATGATAACATAGCGCGTTGCACGTTTTGGTGTTGGACAAGCAGCAAAGGCGCAAGGTTTGCCCCAGTCACGTCTGGCAACTTGGACTAGCTTTAATGTGTGACTAGACTATTGTCTGTGGAGGCAATACTAACGATTATGGTAATTTAATTATTCATGGTTGGTTGTAATTGTTTGCGTGATACGCCTATTTCCTCGGGTATTGAACCCGGGCCGGCGACGTGTCAGGCGGACGAGTTAACCACTACTTTCTTCGCGGATCAACAAAAGCATAATATCTGTGCCAGTGACTCAGGTACTTCCGTTGTACACTGGTTACATGCTTCGGAAAGAGGTGAACATTTCAGCGGCGGTGTTTCTCGCTAAACAGCTGTTGACATAATATATGCGTTTTCTATCGTTCTCAGCGGTTTTCGTCAGCAGGCCGACTGATGCACGGTTGTGTCACATGATTTCAGTCATGTGACACGAGCTGTAACTGCAATGGTGCTATCTGCGCCATGGCAGCTCCCTCCTGTGGATGTTGATTGCTTCGTGTAACTTCCTCTTGTGTCCTCTTCGCCATTCCGTGAACACTAATGACCTGTGTATAATTTGAGCTTCGCTTCGAGCCGAAAGTGGTTAGGCTTGTTAAGCGAATGTTGCTCGGCTGCGTAATTTCGCCAAGAATGTAGCCTGGTCAGTTAGACGGCATTTGGATGTTATCCGCGTAAAGTGCTGCCTCCTCTCGGTGTCTAAGCTAATCGAATTTAGTCCTGCCATAATTCCTGCATCATAAACAACTGCATATTTGTATTTCTGTTTATTATTTTTGTTTGAATATAAGTTCACTTTTGAATAGTTTTTATAATATAGTATTATCTGATAAGATGTATCCTTATTTAATTTGTTATTTCGGCCTGATAACCAATCATCGTCTCTACCCTTTTTGAGGATACGACCGCCCTGGTGGCAACAGCGGCAGAACATAAACATCTGCCAGGCGGATTTGAGGAGGTATACAGTGCTGCCACCCAACGGAGTCATCGAGTCTTACAGTGGTGGACGACAAGCCATGTGTTCATTTGCTCTTGTGGCAGGAGGTGTTGCTGTTTCTCCAACGCAGTGCGGAATCCACTAGGCCCTTCTAACAACTGCGTCTGCCTGTTAGAGAACAGAACGTCGATATCCGATGACAGCTATCGTCCATCCCCACTCCCTGACCCCCATTCTCAGGGCAATTTTGGCATAATGGCGTCGGTTCTAAATGTAAAATACTGATGCACGACGTAGGATGAAGCTACCGTTGATCACTTCCCTCGACTGACGAAACAATACTTATACGTATATTAAACGAACTTCCTCTATGCCCATAATGCGCGCCCGTGGTTGAGAGGGATATATCGATAACTGAATAAACAAGGCTTTACGGAAAATCGAAAGGCGCTTGCATTCCAATCAATCTTTCGGTTTGGTAGTCGACACGTACAAGGCGCGACAGAGGCGCCGCCTGTCTGGTAGAAGTGTGTTAATTCACATTCATCAACAACAGATTATGTTTGACCTAAAGGAGATATTGGACGTGGCCTAAGATACACTATTCCCGTTGATGAATCCCAGCATGTTTGTATTAATTAGAATAATCTACCCAAATTTTCGGATTATGCGTTAACGTCGCTGTGCACATGTTGTGAAAAACTTTATTCTGCGAATATACAAAAACACAAGAAAACATTTCTTGAAAGTAAAATGCAATATTATATATATATTCAACAACGTTACTGCTAAAGTTACATAACTTCCTTGTCGAAAGTAAGCATTGGGATACTTTATGATTCATCAAATAAATTGTGTAGCTAATAACATATGTATTAGATGTAAACAACTGTTGTTTCATGTTGGGATGTAGACATCGGATGTTGCCAGTTCTACAGCTTCCGACCATGCGCTGTGTAACGTAGAAAGGGGTTATTGCAATTAACTTTACTCTGAATAATATGTAAAAGTTACATAGACACCACGATCACCTGACAAGCCTATCTATGATATATTAGCAATTACAAAAAACAACATCATCTCAATTTCCAATGAGCTCGTGCACGACGATGAAAACTACCACGCTTGTGCTACGGTTACTAACTATAATTGTTACATTTCATACAACTGCAGTTGCTACTTCAGCAGGAGGTGGCTATTTACTAACCCTCCACGTACAAATGCATGTAAACGCCTGATGTAAGTCTTGTCAAAAGTACCTTAATAGCCGTCGCCACTTC
>CBDHHR010000399.1:10000-18092 GCA_965263245.1 Metamycoplasmataceae bacterium
AGGAAAGTGGAAGTAGTTGACGCCTCTAGATGCTGCCTTGAGAGCCACATATTGCAGAAGGAAAGTGGAAGTAGTTGACGCCTCTAGATGCTGCCTTGAGAGCCACATATTGCAGAAGGAAAGTGGAAGTAGTTGACGCCTCTAGATGCTGCCTTGAGAGCCACATATTGCAGAAGGAAAGTGGAAGTAGTTGATTCTGCCTTGGGAGCCTGCAGAAGGAAAGTGGAAGTAGTTGACGCCTCTAGATTCTGCCTTGAGAGCCACATATTGCAGAAGGAAAGTGGAAGTAGTTGACGCCTCTAGATGCTGCCTTGAGAGCCACATATTGCAGAAGGAAAGTGGAAGTAGTTGACGCCTCTAGATGCTGCCTTGAGAGCCACGTATTGCAGAAGGAAAGTGGAAGTAGTTGACGCCTCTAGATGCTGCCTTGGGAGCCACGTATTGCAGAAGGAAAGTGGAAGTAGTTGACGCCTCTAGATGCTGCCTTGAGAGCCACATATTGCAGAAGGAAAGTGGAAGTAGTTGACGCCTCTAGATGCTGCCTTGAGAGCCACATATTGCAGAAGGAAAGTGGAAGTAGTTGACGCCTCTAGATGCTGCCTTGAGAGCCACATATTGCAGAAGGAAAGTGGAAGTAGTTGACGCCTCTAGATGCTGCCTTGAGAGCCACATATTGCAGAAGGAAAGTGGAAGTAGTTGACGCCTCTAGATGCTGCCTTGAGAGCCACATATTGCAGAAGGAAAGTGGAAGTAGTTGACGCCTCTAGATGCTGCCTTGAGAGCCACATATTGCAGAAGGAAAGTGGAAGTAGTTGACGCCTCTAGATGCTGCCTTGAGAGCCACATATTGCAGAAGGAAAGTGGAAGTAGTTGACGCCTCTAGATGTTGCCTTGAGAGCCACGTATTGCAGAAGGAAAGTGGAAGTAGTTGACGCCTCTAGATGCTGCCTTGAGAGCCACGTATTGCAGAAGGAAAGTGGAAGTAGTTGACGCCTCTAGATGCTGCCTTGAGAGCCACGTATTGCAGAAGGAAAGTGGAAGTAGTTGACGCCTCTAGATGCTGCCTTGAGAGCCACATATTGCAGAAGGAAAGTGGAAGTAGTTGACGCCTCTAGATGCTGCCTTGAGAGCCACGTATTACAGAAGGAAAGTGGAAGTAGTTGACGCCTCTAGATGCTGCCTTGAGAGCCACATATTGCAGAAGGAAAGTGGAAGTAGTTGACACCTCTAGATGCTGCCTTGAGAGCCACGTATTGCAGAAGGAAAGTGGAAGTAGTTGACACCTCTAGATGTTGCCTTGAGAGCCACATATTGCAGAAGGAAAGTGGAAGTAGTTGACGCCTCTAGATGCTGCCTTGAGAGCCACATATTGCAGAAGGAAAGTGGAAGTAGTTGACGCCTCTAGATGCTGCCTTGAGAGCCACATATTGCAGAAGGAAAGTGGAAGTAGTTGACGCCTCTAGATGCTGCCTTGAGAGCCACATATTGCAGAAGGAAAGTGGAAGTAGTTGACGCCTCTAGACGCTGCCTTGAGAGCCATATTGCAGAAGGAAAATGGAAGTAGTTGACGCCTCTAGATGTTGCCTTGGGAGCCACATATTGCAGAAGGAAAGTGGAAGTAGTTGAAGCCTCTAGATGCTGCCTTGGGAGCCACATATTGCAGAAGGAAAGTGGAAGTAGTTGACACCTCTAGATGTTGCCTTGAGAGCAACATATTGCAGAAGGAAAGTGGAAGTAGTTGACACCTCTAGATGCTGCCTTGAGAGCCACATATTGCAGAAGGAAAGTGGAAGTAGTTGAAGCCTCTAGATGCTGCCTTGGGAGCCACATATTGCAGAAGGAAAGTGGAAGTTGTTGACACCTCTAGATGTTGCCTTGAGAGCCACGTATTGCAGAAGGAAAGTGGAAGTAGTTGACGCCTCTAGATGCTGCCTTGAGAGCCACATATTGCAGAAGGAAAGTGGAAGTAGTTGACACCTCTAGATGCTGCCTTGAGAGCCACATATTGCAGAAGGAAAGTGGAAGTAGTTGACGCCTCTAGATGCTGCCTTGAGAGCCACATATTGCAGAAGGAAAGTGGAAGTAGTTGACGCCTCTAGATGCTGCCTTGAGAGCCACATATTGCAGAAGGAAAGTGGAAGTAGTTGACGCCTCTAGATGCTGCCTTGAGAGCCACATATTGCAGAAGGAAAGTGGAAGTAGTTGACGCCTCTAGATGCTGCCTTGAGAGCCACATATTGCAGAAGGAAAGTGGAAGTAGTTGACGCCTCTAGATGCTGCGTTGAGAGCCACATATTGCAGAAGGAAAGTGGAAGTAGTTGACGCCTCTAGATGCTGCGTTGAGAGCCACATATTGCAGAAGGAAAGTGGAAGTAGTTGACGCCTCTAGATGCTGCCTTGAGAGCCACATATTGCAGAAGGAAAGTGGAAGTAGTTGACGCCTCTAGATGCTGCCTTGAGAGCCACATATTGCAGAAGGAAAGTGGAAGTAGTTGACGCCTCTAGATGCTGCCTTGAGAGCCACATATTGCAGAAGGAAAGTGGAAGTAGTTGACGCCTCTAGATGCTGCCTTGAGAGCCACATATTGCAGAAGGAAAGTGGAAGTAGTTGACGCCTCTAGATTCTGCCTTGAGAGCCACATATTGCAGAAGGAAAGTGGAAGTAGTTGACGCTTCTAGATGCTGCCTTGAGAGCCACGTATTGCAGAAGGAAAGTGGAAGTAGTTGACGCCTCTAGATGTTGCCTTGAGAGCCACGTATTGCAGAAGGAAAGTGGAAGTAGTTGAAGCCTCTAGATGCTGCCTTGAGAGCCACATATTGCAGAAGGAAAGTGGAAGTAGTTGACGCCTCTAGATGCTGCCTTGAGAGCCACATATTGCAGAAGGAAAGTGGAAGTAGTTGACGCCTCTAGATGCTGCCTTGAGAGCCACATATTGCAGAAGGAAAGTGGAAGTAGTTGACGCCTCTAGATGCTGCCTTGAGAGCCACATATTGCAGAAGGAAAGTGGAAGTAGTTGACGCCTCTAGATGCTGCCTTGAGAGCCACATATTGCAGAAGGAAAGTGGAAGTAGTTGACACCTCTAGATGCTGCCTTGAGAGCCACATATTGCAGAAGGAAAGTGGAAGTAGTTGACGCCTCTAGATGCTGCCTTGAGAGCCACATATTGCAGAAGGAAAGTGGAAGTAGTTGACACCTCTAGATGCTGCCTTGAGAGCCACATATTGCAGAAGGAAAGTGGAAGTAGTTGACACCTCTAGATGCTGCCTTGAGAGCCACATATTGCAGAAGGAAAGTGGAAGTAGTTGACGCCTCTAGATGCTGCCTTGAGAGCCACATATTGCAGAAGGAAAGTGGAAGTAGTTGACGCCTCTAGATGCTGCCTTGAGAGCCACATATTGCAGAAGGAAAGTGGAAGTAGTTGACGCCTCTAGATGCTGCCTTGAGAGCCACATATTGCAGAAGGAAAGTGGAAGTAGTTGAAGCCTCTAGATTCTGCCTTGGGAGCCACATATTGCAGAAGGAAAGTGGAAGTAGTTGACGCCTCTAGATTCTGCCTTGGGAGCCACATATTGCAGAAGGAAAGTGGAAGTAGTTGACGCCTCTAGATGCTGCCTTGAGAGCCACATATTGCAGAAGGAAAGTGGAAGTAGTTGACGCCTCTAGATGCTGCCTTGAGAGCCACGTATTGCAGAAGGAAAGTGGAAGTAGTTGACGCCTCTAGATGCTGCCTTGGGAGCCACGTATTGCAGAAGGAAAGTGGAAGTAGTTGACGCCTCTAGATGCTGCCTTGAGAGCCACATATTGCAGAAGGAAAGTGGAAGTAGTTGACGCCTCTAGATGCTGCCTTGAGAGCCACATATTGCAGAAGGAAAGTGGAAGTAGTTGACGCCTCTAGATGCTGCCTTGGGAGCCACATATTGCAGAAGGAAAGTGGAAGTAGTTGACGCCTCTAGATGCTGCCTTGAGAGCCACGTATTGCACAAGGAAAGTGGAAGTAGTTGACGCCTCTAGATGCTGCCTTGAGAGCCACATATTGCAGAAGGAAAGTGGAAGTAGTTGACACCTCTAGATGCTGCCTTGAGAGCCACATATTGCAGAAGGAAAGTGGAAGTAGTTGACGCCTCTAGATGCTGCCTTGAGAGCCACATATTGCAGAAGGAAAGTGGAAGTAGTTGACGCCTCTAGATGTTGCCTTGAGAGCCACGTATTGCAGAAGGAAAGTGGAAGTAGTTGACGCCTCTAGATGCTGCCTTGAGAGCCACGTATTGCAGAAGGAAAGTGGAAGTAGTTGACGCCTCTAGATGCTGCCTTGAGAGCCACGTATTGCAGAAGGAAAGTGGAAGTAGTTGACGCCTCTAGATGCTGCCTTGAGAGCCACATATTGCAGAAGGAAAGTGGAAGTAGTTGACGCCTCTAGATGCTGCCTTGAGAGCCACGTATTACAGAAGGAAAGTGGAAGTAGTTGACGCCTCTAGATGCTGCCTTGAGAGCCACATATTGCAGAAGGAAAGTGGAAGTAGTTGACACCTCTAGATGCTGCCTTGAGAGCCACGTATTGCAGAAGGAAAGTGGAAGTAGTTGACACCTCTAGATGTTGCCTTGAGAGCCACATATTGCAGAAGGAAAGTGGAAGTAGTTGACGCCTCTAGATGCTGCCTTGAGAGCCACATATTGCAGAAGGAAAGTGGAAGTAGTTGACGCCTCTAGATGCTGCCTTGAGAGCCACATATTGCAGAAGGAAAGTGGAAGTAGTTGACGCCTCTAGACGCTGCCTTGAGAGCCACATATTGCAGAAGGAAAATGGAAGTAGTTGACGCCTCTAGATGTTGCCTTGGGAGCCACATATTGCAGAAGGAAAGTGGAAGTAGTTGAAGCCTCTAGATGCTGCCTTGTGAGCCACATATTGCAGAAGGAAAGTGGAAGTAGTTGACACCTCTAGATGTTGCCTTGAGAGCCACATATTGCAGAAGGAAAGTGGAAGTAGTTGACACCTCTAGATGCTGCCTTGAGAGCCACATATTGCAGAAGGAAAGTGGAAGTAGTTGAAGCCTCTAGATGCTGCCTTGGGAGCCACATATTGCAGAAGGAAAGTGGAAGTTGTTGACACCTCTAGATGTTGCCTTGAGAGCCACGTATTGCAGAAGGAAAGTGGAAGTAGTTGACGCCTCTAGATGCTGCCTTGAGAGCCACATATTGCAGAAGGAAAGTGGAAGTAGTTGACACCTCTAGATGCTGCCTTGAGAGCCACATATTGCAGAAGGAAAGTGGAAGTAGTTGACGCCTCTAGATGCTGCCTTGAGAGCCACATATTGCAGAAGGAAAGTGGAAGTAGTTGACGCCTCTAGATGCTGCCTTGAGAGCCACATATTGCAGAAGGAAAGTGGAAGTAGTTGACGCCTCTAGATGCTGCCTTGAGAGCCACATATTGCAGAAGGAAAGTGGAAGTAGTTGACGCCTCTAGATGCTGCCTTGAGAGCCACATATTGCAGAAGGAAAGTGGAAGTAGTTGACACCTCTAGATGCTGCCTTGAGAGCCACATATTGCAGAAGGAAAGTGGAAGTAGTTGACGCCTCTAGATGCTGCCTTGAGAGCCACATATTGCAGAAGGAAAGTGGAAGTAGTTGACACCTCTAGATGCTGCCTTGAGAGCCACATATTGCAGAAGGAAAGTGGAAGTAGTTGACGCCTCTAGATGTTGCCTTGAGAGCCACATATTGCAGAAGGAAAGTGGAAGTAGTTGACACCTCTAGATGCTGCCTTGAGAGCCACATATTGCAGAAGGAAAGTGGAAGTAGTTGACGCCTCTAGATTCTGCCTTGAGAGCCACATATTGCAGAAGGAAAGTGGAAGTAGTTGACGCCTCTAGATGCTGCCTTGAGAGCCACATATTGCAGAAGGAAAGTGGAAGTAGTTGACGCCTCTAGATGTTGCCTTGAGAGCCACGTATTGCAGAAGGAAAGTGGAAGTAGTTGAAGCCTCTAGATGCTGCCTTGAGAGCCACATATTGCAGAAGGAAAGTGGAAGTAGTTGACGCCTCTAGATGCTGCCTTGAGAGCCACATATTGCAGAAGGAAAGTGGAAGTAGTTGACGCCTCTAGATGCTGCCTTGAGAGCCACATATTGCAGAAGGAAAGTGGAAGTAGTTGACGCCTCTAGATGCTGCCTTGAGAGCCACATATTGCAGAAGGAAAGTGGAAGTAGTTGACGCCTCTAGATGCTGCCTTGAGAGCCACATATTGCAGAAGGAAAGTGGAAGTAGTTGACGCCTCTAGATGCTGCCTTGAGAGCCACATATTGCAGAAGGAAAGTGGAAGTAGTTGACGCCTCTAGATGCTGCCTTGAGAGCCACATATTGCAGAAGGAAAGTGGAAGTAGTTGACGCCTCTAGATTCTGCCTTGAGAGCCACATATTGCAGAAGGAAAGTGGAAGTAGTTGACGCCTCTAGATGCTGCCTTGAGAGCCACATATTGCAGAAGGAAAGTGGAAGTAGTTGACGCCTCTAGATTCTGCCTTGAGAGCCACATATTGCAGAAGGAAAGTGGAAGTAGTTGACGCCTCTAGATGCTGCCTTGAGAGCCACATATTGCAGAAGGAAAGTGGAAGTAGTTGACGCCTCTAGATGCTGCCTTGAGAGCCACATATTGCAGAAGGAAAGTGGAAGTAGTTGACGCCTCTAGATTCTGCCTTGAGAGCCACATATTGCAGAAGGAAAGTGGAAGTAGTTGACGCCTGTAGATGCTGCCTTGAGAGCCACATATTGCAGAAGGAAAGTGGAAGTAGTTGACGCCTCTAGATGCTGCCTTGAGAGCCACATATTGCAGAAGGAAAGTGGAAGTAGTTGACGCCTCTAGATGCTGCCTTGAGAGCCACATATTGCAGAAGGAAAGTGGAAGTAGTTGACACCTCTAGATGCTGCCTTGAGAGCCACATATTGCAGAAGGAAAGTGGAAGTAGTTGACGCCTCTAGATTCTGCCTTGAGAGCCACATATTGCAGAAGGAAAGTGGAAGTAGTTGACGCCTCTAGATGCTGCCTTGAGAGCCACATATTGCAGAAGGAAAGTGGAAGTAGTTGACGCCTCTAGATGCTGCCTTGAGAGCCACATATTGCAGAAGGAAAGTGGAAGTAGTTGACGCCTCTAGATGCTGCCTTGAGAGCCACATATTGCAGAAGGAAAGTGGAAGTAGTTGACGCCTCTAGATGCTGCCTTGAGAGCCACATATTGCAGAAGGAAAGTGGAAGTAGTTGACGCCTCTAGATGCTGCCTTGAGAGCCACATATTGCAGAAGGAAAGTGGAAGTAGTTGACGCCTCTAGATGCTGCCTTGAGAGCCACATATTGCAGAAGGAAAGTGGAAGTAGTTGACGCCTCTAGATGCTGCCTTGAGAGCCACATATTGCAGAAGGAAAGTGGAAGTAGTTGACGCCTCTAGATTCTGCCTTGAGAGCCACATATTGCAGAAGTAAAGTGGAAGTAGTTGACGCCTCTAGCTGCCTTGAGAGCCACATATTGCAGAAGGAAAGTGGAAGTAGTTGACGCCTCTAGATGTCGCCTTGAGAGCCACATATTGCAGAAGGAAAGTGGAAGTAGTTGACGCCTCTAGCTGCCTTGAGAGCCACATATTGCAGAAGGAAAGTGGAAGTAGTTGACGCCTCTAGATGCTGCCTTGAGAGCCACGTATTGCAGAAGGAAAGTGGAAGTAGTTGATAGGACGACCACCGGTAGGGGGAGACAAGTGAAAGAAGAAACGCAGACGCGATGGAACCTCAACAAACCGGTACTAGGGGACGTACTAGATCTCAATATTGATGGTGAAGTCCTCGGATGTATTGACGAAACCTGCATCACATTTGTGTGAACAATTTGTGTAACATATAGCATTTTCTGGATATACCAACAAGAAATATATTCAACAATGCACCTTTGCTAGTCTTTGTTAAACTGGGTCACGTTAAGGTGACTCCAACGCCAACGACGGGGAAGGTAAATAAACGGCGGGTAGACGAAATAAGGCATTGTAACAATCCAGATACACAGTCACATAGAATGGATAAAATTAATTCAAAAACCATATTATCGTTGTTTTTAA
>CBDHHR010000400.1:2500-7500 GCA_965263245.1 Metamycoplasmataceae bacterium
CGTAACTTTGTGTTGTTGAAATATTTACGCGATGCTCCCCAAGTTCGTTGATGCTCCCTACTCGCCCACTCTCAACATAGTTATCTTACTGTTTACGCTGGATATCATTTACATTCATCATAGCTTGGCATTTGGTATACGAACGGCAAAGGCGGCAGCTAAAGAAAATAGGGTGTTTAGATCGACACAACACAAATGCACGGATTCCCTCACCGCACCCCAATTATGGCAATTCTACGTCGGTTTAGCCACGCGAATGCTAAATTGGTCTCATGAAACCGGCCGCAAGCTACATCGACTAGTCACTGTTAGCTGGGACCAGTAGACCGCACAATTGTGCGTAACATTACGCGGCTTTATGAAACCGGCCCCGGACTTGTGAACCGCAACTAGTGTAACTTTACGCTTTCATTATAGGCTTTCGACGGGTTATCGCCCGCTACGACGTCTTAAGTACACTTACGAATGTTTTAATCGACCAGTATTTCAAACAATACACACATACAATACATCCTTGTCAAACAACTCAGAACAATACAAATGTAAAAATCACAGCCAACATTGTATATAGGCAAACGTGGCATTTCGTTTAAATAAAATGCAAACGCCAAGTGCCGCTTTCACTGTTGCTCTGAGGTTCTCGTTTCGAACTGACCTGTTGGAGAGCACAACGTCCGGCCTCCACAGCATCGACGACTTAAGATGTAAACTCTTCACGCCACCATAGCTCTCTGGGTTCCAGACCATGAATTCGTCATGCCATTTCTGAAGCAGACACCTTGCGTTACCTTGAATGTAGTCCACTGCGTGCACGATGTTAAATCGGATAATTATATCTAACGATTAAAAAACAATCCTCTAAGAATATTTCTATCTCAGTATGTCTGTCTGTCTGTCTGTGTGTCTGTCAGTCTGTCTGTCTGTCTGTCTGTCTGTCTGTCTGTCTGTCTGTCTGTCTGTCTGTCTGTCTGTCTGTCTGTCTGTCTGTCTGTCTGTCTGTCTGTCTGTCTGTCTGTCTATCTATCTATCTATCTATCTATCTATCTATCTATCTATCTATCTATCTATCTATCTATCTATCTATCTATCTATCTATCTATCTATCTATCTATCTATCTATCTATCTATCTATCTATCTATCTATATATCTATCTATCTATCTATCTATCTATCTATCTATCTATCTATCTATCTATCTATCTATCTATCTATCTATCTATCTATCTATCTATCTATCTATCTATCTATCTATCTATCTATCTATCTATCTATCTATCTATCTATCTATCTATCTATCTATCTATCTATCTATCTATATATCTATCTATCTATCTATCTATCTATCTATCTATCTATCTATCTATCTATCTATCTATCTATCTATCTATCTATCTATCTATCTATCTACCTACCTACCTACCTACCTACCTACCTATCTATTTATCTCTGTCTATACACCCCCCTCTCGCTTTCTCTCCCTTACTTCTCACTTCCTCTTCCCCTTCCCCTTTCCTCACATTTCCCTCCGTCTTTACCTACCCCTCAATCCCTCCGTCCCTCCGTCCCACCCCACTTCCTTCTAAATACCTACATCCCTCCCTACTTCCCTCCTGTCGCTTTTTCGCTTCCTCCTTCCCTCTTTTCGTCGTCATGTCTGTCTGTGCTTACTCTGTGTTATCATACTAAGCAGGTTATGGCTAATACTGCAGTATGACTTGGAATTGATGTGCACATTGTGTATAAATAACTTACCAGATCTAGCCACGCATTTATTGTCAGAACTTGAAACTTCTCGTGCTGCAAGCAATAAATATTACTGAACACAACGAGAATGTAGCAATAATTCACACAATAAAACACATTTAAATCGATTATCATTATCAGTATAAATAAAAAAACAGCTCTTATTCTGCGCGATATCTAACCTAAGGTGAAGCGATACGCTGACAATGTAAGCACAGTACTATTGGGGGTGTCGTCTTGTAACCGGTAGACAATATCCTTGACAGCCTGGGCTGTTTGCCACGAAAACAGCAGAAACGACATCTGACGCACGATAATAATATACATAATATTCCATAACATACAGGCTCTAACCGCTACACGTAAGACCCTAACACACTATTAGCCAATGCCGTCCGACAATGCAGCACGTCTGATGTGTTCTAACTATATCGGATGGTGTCCTACCGACACACGGCCAGCCAGTGTCGGACGGAAGTGCGACTATGGGAGTAGGTCACTCTTTCACTGTTTCACAAACGTGGGGGGGGGAGGTCAGTGAGATACGGTGTTTTCATTTGCTTTCGAATCACCCGTGTCGGATACGAAAGGCGCATGTTGGATCGCCGTCAGACACCAGACAGTGTCTGGTGGTGACGTAAACACGTGCATATTGCCATAGCAACGCACCCGATATGCCACATCAAGGACTTTAGCCACATTGCTACTCACGAGCCGACGCAGTTGTTTGAGTGTTAACATAATCGTGACAATAGTTGGCGTCGTATGGTTGACCACGGGTCGGATGTCCGGGTTATAGTCCTCCAGCAGTTTGTTCATTATCATGATTTTGAAGTTTACCGCCCTCACTGTAACAAACACGCCTACGCACGCACGCACACACGCACGCACACAATACCGTTCGATTGTAGTAGTCGTCCATATCAACTTAAAAGAACGATAGTCAAATTTGTAGCGTAGAAAAACCACATGTACGTGCTAAACTTTAAAAGCATAAACAATTAAGCACGTGATGTTGTATTTATGTGTGTGTGTGTGTGTGTGTGTGTGTGTGTGTGTGTGTGTGTGCGTGTGCGTGTGCGTGTGCGTGTGCGTGTGCGTGTGCGTGTGCGTGTGCGTGTGCGTGTGCGTGTGCGTGTGCGTGTGCGTGTGCGTGTGCGTGTGCGTGTGCGTGTGCGTGTGCGTGGATGTGACACGTGTGTGTGTGTGTGTGTGTGTGTGTGTGTGTGTGTGTGTGTGTGTGTGTGTTTGTGTTTGTGCGTGCGTGCGTGCGTGCGTATTAAGCGGTAATGGTTGTGGTGGTGGTGTGGTGGTGATGGTGACGATGACTGCTATGTTGGTGATGGAGGAGATGTTACAGATGGTGGTTGTGGTGATCGTGACGATTGTAGCGGTGTTACTGCAGAAAAGTAGACAGCTGTAGGCCTTTATGTTGAAGTTATGTTAACCAAGCTAAGTCAATCTATCCGATATCATTGCTCTAGTGCCCAGTTTACCTTTTAATATTATGTTCAATCTAAGCGGGTTTTATGCCAAATGTTTGATTCATTTACGTACCTCCAAACAGCCACAGTACCACGGACAACATTTTCGTAGCGGTCACCATGATACGTTCTTTGCTGTTTCGATGTCACTGTGACATATATTGTAAATAAAGCCAAACCACGTTCCAAACCTTCAGACGTAGCCGTTAAACTAACGACAACGCTAAACACGCGCCTCTCCGTACCTATCGCTCTTGAATACGCGGCAACGTGCACGCACAATGCGCGTAGAACGGTTAAAACTGCACATTTGACGAATCTACCATTTTTAGATAAAAGCGTGAACATTGGCAAGTAGTTAGTTTATGAATTATTATATATATTTTGGGGCTAAATAGAAAACAAAATCAACATACTGATTAAGACAAGGGGTTATCACCCATTCTGGCTTCATTTTCCCGAGATTAGTGTATACACCCTTTCTGACATGTACAAACATGCAGCAAGTAACCGCAGGGTTTTAGAAAATATTAGAAAACATTATTTTACGTTTCTTATCACGTTATTTTGTAATTGTTTCATTTAAGGGAAAGGCATGCGCAATAATGGAAACCAGTGATTTGTTTCAAGCTAGAAGAATGTGTCTACCACAATCAATATGATAACAGTGAAACTACACCTGCCGGTCACTCGTAACTGTGTTGTGGCGCGTAAGCATAACAATAGAGATGGCCATTTTAATGTCAACAACATTAAAGCGACATGATCAGTTCGTGGCTTTTTATTGCAAAATCATGTTAATTAGTATAAGTTATAACTATTGTAGCGTCCTGACCGCCAATAAATGTTTTATCGAAACAGAACTGACTTCGTAATGTTAAACGTCGAATGTTTATAAGAATCCCGACGCTGTCACTCAAACCGCCGCGAGTGACACCCACCCTTTGACCTTTACCAACTGGGAGCCGTGCACCTGGCTGGGTGTGGCGTTAGTGGCGTCAACTTGTGTTCACGTGATACTGCATCGCGTGGTCATGCATTTCCTTCTGGGCTTTTAGCCTCGCCTACAAAGGTTTCGAAAACGCCTCGTGGTCGATGTGTACACAGAGTTAAGCGCCCTTACTGCGTCTGTTTTCAGCCCCTAAATGGTACATGAAAACATATTTTGACTGTCTTTACGCTATAATAGGTATAATTTATACCGTATGACATGATTTCGCAATAAAAATAAAAAACCACAAACGGACCACGTCGCTTTAAAAAGGCCATCTCTATAGAGCAGGACGAAAGTCGCAAGACTTTCTGTCTTCCATAAAGTGCTACACAACTAAATAGTAGTCAATCTACCAAACTATCTCAACGCGTGTACCCGCCATACCAGATCAAATGGTCATTATAATTTCATTTCTCCTTCAGTTAAAACTGACGTTTTCAAATATAGTTTCTTCCCTTGCACAATTACAGACTGGAACTCCATTAGCCCAGACATATCCAACTGTGTCAATCAATATATAAATTTAGCTAAATTATTGAAGTAATTATACTAGGTAGAATTGAAATAGTTTTGGATACTAGTCCTAATCACTGTGACTTCAGGAGGAAACATGGCACGGAGCAGTGTATATAATGCTATTTTTAAGGAAATGTCAGATGATGATGAGATTAATAGACACAGTAGAATTTTGTTCAAGGAAATATCGCACTGGGGAAGTTTAGTATGTGGTCCATAGAGATACAACTCACACCGTTTCGTTCATATTGCTCACGCATGTA
>CBDHHR010000400.1:12500-16323 GCA_965263245.1 Metamycoplasmataceae bacterium
ATAATATAGCTCCACTGCTCCAGTTCATACACTTGCTACAACAGGCGATGATGTAGCTCCACTGCTCCAATTCATACACTTGTTACAACAGGAGATAATATAGCTCCACTGCTCCAGTACATACACTTGTTACAACAGGAGATGATATAGCTCCACTGCTCCAGTCCATACACTTGCTACAACAGGAGATAATATAGCTCCACTGCTCCAGTACATACACTTGTTACAACAGGCAATGATATAGCTCCACTGCTCCAAGCCATACACTTGCTACAACAGGAGATAATATAGCTCCACTGCTCCAGTCCATACACTTGTTACAACAGGAGATAATATAGCTCCACTGCTCCAGTACATACACTTGCCACAACAGGAGATAATATAGCTCCACTGCTCCAGTCCATACACTTGCCACAACAGGCGATGATATAGCTCCACTGCTCCAGGCCATACACTTGCTACAACAGGAGATAATATAGCTCCACTGCTCCAGTCCATACACTTGTTACAACAGGAGATAATATAGCTCCACTGCTCCAGTCCATACACTTGCCACAACAGGAGATAATATAGCTCCACTGCTTCAGTCCATACACTTGTTACAACAGGAGATAATATAGCTCCACTGCTCCAGTCCACACACTTGTTACAACAGGAGATAATATAGCTCCACTGCTCCAGTCCATACACTTGTTACAACAGGAGATAATATAGCTCCACTGCTCCAGTCCATACACTTGCCACAACAGGAGATAATATAGCTCCACTGCTCCAGTCCACACACTTGCTACAACAGGAGATGATATAGCTCCACTGCTCCAGACCATACACTTGCTACAACAGGCGAAGATGTAGCTCCACTGCTCCAGGCCATACACATGCTATAACAGGAGATGATATAGCTCCACTGCTCCAGTACATACACTTGTTACAACAGGAGATGATGTAGCTCCACTGCTCCAGACCATACACTTGTTACAACAGGAGATGATATAGCTCCACTGCTCCAGTACATACACTTGTTACAACAGGCGATGATATAGCTCCACTGCTCCAGGCCATACACTTGCTACAACAGGAGATAATATAGCTCCACTGCTCCAGTCCATACACTTGTTACAACAGGAGATAATATAGCTCCACTGCTCCAGTCCATACACTTGCCACAACAGGAGATAATATAGCTCCACTGCTCCAGTCCATACACTTGCCACAACAGGCGATGATATAGCTCCACTGCTCCAGGCCATACACTTGTTACAACAGGAGATTATATAGCTCCACTGCTCCAGTCCACACACTTGCTACAACAGGAGATGATATAGCTCCACTGCTCCAGACCATACACTTGCTACAACAGGCGAAGATGTAGCTCCACTGCTCCAGGCCATACACATGCTATAACAGGAGATGATATAGCTCCACTGCTCCAGTACATACACTTGTTACAACAGGAGATGATGTAGCTCCACTGCTCCAGACCATACACTTGCTACAACAGGAGATGATATAGCTCCACTGCTCCAGTACATACACTTGTTACAACAGGCGATGATATAGCTCCACTGCTCCAGTCCATACACTTGTTACAACAGGAGATAATATAGCTCCACTGCTCCAGTACATACACTCGTTACAACAGGCGATGATATAGCTCCACTGCTCCAGTTCATACACTTGTTACAACAGGATATAATATAGCTCCACTGCTCCAGTACATACACTTGTTACAACAGGAGATAATATAGCTCCACTGCTCCAGTTCATACACTTGTTACAACAGGTTATAATATAGCTCCACTGTTCCAGTACATACACTGGTTACAACATGAGATAATATAGCTCCACTGCTCCAGTTCATACACTTGTTACAACAGGAGATAATATAGCTCCACTGCTCCAGTACATACACGTGCTACAGTAAAGAGAACTTGAATTTACGTGACTTTACGCTTCTTTGCATCGTAAAGAGAAGTTTAAAACAATATGTTTTTATACCACCTTCTGAAATAACTTTTTTAGATTTATGTATTTTAGCCTTTTATATTTGTATTTGTTTATCTATATATTTTATCAGTATATATATATATATATAGAGAGAGAGAGAGAGAGAGAGAGAGAGAGAGAGAGAGAGGGAGAGAGAGAAAGAGAGAGAGAGAGAGAGAGAGAGGGAGGGAGAGAGAGAGAGAGAGAGAGAGAGAGAGAGAGAGAGGGAGGGAGAGAGAGAGAGAGGGCGAGAGAGAGATTTTTGTAACATGTCTAAGTAATTATTTAATTTATATCTACTTACATCTACTACATTTATATGTGCACATACAGCGCCTTGTATATTTGTAACTAGGTGTAACGCTATATGAGTACATTTATTTATTTATTTACAACAGGTGAATGTATAACTCTACTGCTCCAGTGCATACTCTTGCTGCAACAAATAACGATATAACTCCATTGCTCCAATCCAATATGTGATATTTCATGCACTGCTCCATTGTGTACGGGATGTTTGCCTACGTCACAATCATAAGTATGTACATAATCACCTTGTAAGTTCGCCTTACCTTCCGTCGTTACATGTAATGTGTATCACATTGCTCGCATTACGACGACTGCATAGCCTATGGCTGTTCTATCTTTTCTATGGGCAGGTCTCGCCAAAAACAACATTTCCCTATGTTTTTATTGCTAACAAGCACAGTGGTAGAATTTCAACAACCTCATGTCAGACAGAAGATAAGGAAATTATATATATGTATATATATATATATATATATATATATATATATATATATATATATATATATATATATATATACATATATATAAAATATATACATATATATTATATATACATATATTATATATGTATATATACATATATATATATATATAATGTATACATATATATTATATATACATATATTATACATATCTATACATATCTATACATATCTATACATATATATATATATATATATATATATATATATATATATATATATATTATACATATTATACATATATAATATATATAATAATATATGTTATATACATATATTATACATATATTATACATGTAATATATATACATATATATATATATATATATATATATATATAATATTTTCTGTAGAATTATATACAAATTGACATTGTCAGAAAAAAGTACACAGACAATCAAGTAAAGTGACTAAAGCTATATAAAATGTCCTGGATAGGCCCTATTACTCTTTATAATCGGTCAGGAGTGCTAACCAGTACAAAACCAAAACAAAGACCAACTAGGGGTGAGTTAATTATACGCGCTTACAACGTATTGTACTGGCCACGAACTCGTGCCAGTTATGGGCGGAATTTCGTAACTGTTTCATAGTTTGCCTTGCCTTGGTTGTGATAGGCGCGTCCCCACGTGACCGGGTAACGCGGTGCAGGGCGCAAACATTCCCACCAATCGATGACGCGCTGACCACGACCAGAGGAGACCCGCTGACGGCGTCTGAAAGCGTTCTTGCGCGCTACATCTCGTGAACATGGATCACTCGTAAATACAGAGACGTACACGGACCGGGCCTAGCCCAAGGCGCGCCCAAGGCCGGGGTGTGTTATTCGAGTCAGTCACTCGCAATGAGGCAGCTTATTATCAGAACGCTATGCATCGTTTAACGCACAAACAACACGAACGGTTTGAGGTTAAATTTGTTGGCGGCTGTAATGGCGACGTGCGACCTGTTAATGTTTTGCCTGTGGCGACGGTGGCTATTTAGTAGCAATAACTATAATGTTTAATGAAATAAAACGCTCATTACTAAAATGACCCCTCAAAAAT
>CBDHHR010000401.1:5000-6289 GCA_965263245.1 Metamycoplasmataceae bacterium
CGGCTTGATGAGAGGAACCATGTCGTTCCCAGAACCAGTCCAAAGAACCCTATAGCGAGCTACGTAACAACATATAATAACAGAGGCTGGGTGGCATCATTGCTAAAACATCGGCCTCTCTGTCGGTGGAATCTGGGTTCGCATACCATTGTGCCATTTCGAACCTTTGCTTCAGTTCACGCCGCTGTAGTGTACATGGTTCTTGACATTGGTTGATATAATGATAGCGTGGGAAGGAATAGTCTATGCGTAGTATTTATTGTGTGGCTGAACTCTTCTCATTATAGTTACTATTGCACTCGAGGGAACGTATCTACTATGGAAATGGGGACAGTTAAGGACTGGAGATGGCCCTGTATCAGAACTCACCTTAGTAGTTGTGTATCTGGTGTCAACGAGCACTCACGTCTGTACGATTCTAATGCAAAGACAGTAATGCAGCAATGCTTTCGTAGTCAGCTGATATCATTCTTACCTTGCGACCGTCGCTAACTTGGCACACCTCTGTATACTATTGTAGACATAATTAGTCGAACTGCATGGACATTTCCCGTCATTACTTATGACGTCACCGTGGTTATACATTTCCTATTGATTTATGTAGATTATGGTTTTACCAGATTTTCGTTCAAATGCCTATGCTATGTTTTTATTTACATTCGTATTTACAAATAAACTGCCTCTTCCTGGATAAGAACTTTCCTTCGCTGTTGTTTTCCATGCGTGCTTTCTTCTGAAGGAATGAAAGTGCAATTCTGTTTGTGCTAATGCGGTTACACATATCAAACAAAACACACCTTGTAGGCCGAGACCTATGTAAATAGTAACGTAGTTATAAATAGATCTGCCGCCAGGGGAATTCCCCAGCACTGGTTACGTCGTGCGAATGTGGTTATATGTTGATCACTATAGTATACATTATTTTAGACTATTAGTGTATATTTAATAATAATAATTATTATTATTTATTTATTTATTACGGGTGTATTAGGTAATACCCACCTACTGAAAGTATATCATATGGAGTTAATAGATTTCACTATGCTTGTTGCGCTCTCGTGATACTTTCGTAATAAATAGGCCTACATTTCTACGAGATTGATGATATTGGTCTTCGTTGGGTTCATGTCAATACTTTTTGTGTTGTTTAATTTCTGTTTATGCATGCAAGCGAGCAAAAGTAATATAAGTAAACTTGTGTTCTGCAGGTTTATGGAGCGTGGTATCCAGTTTGTAGCAGTAGAAAACAACATGGTGCCCTCTGGCGATAAAATAGTCAACCAGAACGA
>CBDHHR010000402.1:0-2500 GCA_965263245.1 Metamycoplasmataceae bacterium
GGTGGTTGGATTGCTGTCCGGATTGTTGGTTAATTGATTGGATTGTAATCTAGTTAATTGACTGATTGGATGAACGGTTACAACCTAACTAAATGGTACGTAGGATAAGTGTCTGACTCAGGACTTGTTTGACTGCATGTACTGTCTTGCTTGTTGCATTTGTGGCCATTTCGCTATGAACGATGACTTCACATCCTGACTAGAATGGCGTGCCTTCTTGTGGTCAGCGTAAACGATTCTATGGTTTACTACAGTACATTTGCATTACAGTCGCGTGACGCTCAGCGTACGGCAATGTATGCACGTGCTGAAGAATGCATTAGCCGGGAACGTCTATGCAAGATAATAATGCATTACTACACTCGACACAATCACCAATTGACACGTACGCTCTCATGGAAGTACGGAACACAGAACGTCGCCTTATGACCTGAAGCATTTTGCTGAAGCCTGCTTCATATTGCATATGTATGTCGTTGTGACTTGGCGAATTTGTATCCATGGATCATTGTTGTTGTTAATGTGTTCCCGTGTGTACTTGTGTGCACTTGTGTGCATCTGTGTGTGTCTATGTGTGTCCGTGTATGCCCGTGTGTGCTCGTGTGTGTCCGTGTGTACATGTGTTTGCCCGTGTGTGACCGTGTATGACCGTGTGTGACCGTGTGTACATATGTGTACACGTGTGTGCCCGTGTGTGCCCGTGTGTGTCCGTTTGTACATGTGTTTGCCCGTGTGTACACGTGTGTGCCCGTGTGTGCCCGTGTGTGCCCGCGTGTACCCGTGTGTGCCCGTGTGTGCCCGTGTGTGCCCGTGTGTGCCCGTGTATGACCGTGTGTGACCGTGTGTACATGTGTGTACATGTGTGTGCCCGTGTGTGCCCGGGTGTGCCCGTGTGTGCCCGTGTTTGCCCGTGTGTGCCCGTGTGTGCCCGTGTGTGCCCGTGTGTGCCCGTGTGTGCCCGTGTGTGCCCGTGTGTGCCCGTGTGTGCCCGTGTGTGCCCTTGTGTGACCGTGTGTACATGTGTGTACATGTGTGTGCCCGTGTGTGCCCGGGTGTGCCCGTGTGTGCCCGTGTTTGCCCGTGTGTGCCTGTGTGTGCCCGTGTGTGCCCGTGTGTGCCCGTGTGTGCCCGTGTGTGCCCGAGTGTGCCCATGTGTGCCCGTGTGTGTCCGTGTGTACATGTGTGTACATGTGTGTGCCCGTGTGTGCCCGTGTGTGTCCGTGTGTGCCCGTGTGTGTCCGTGTGTGCCCGTGTGTGCCCGTGTGTGTCCGTGTGTGTCCGTATGTATCCGTGCGTGCCCGTGTGTGCCCGTGTGTGCCCGTGTGTGACCATATATGTCCGTGTGTATGCGTGTGTGTCCGTCTGTGTCCGTGTGTGTCCGTGTGTGTCCGTGTGTATACGTATGTGTCCGTGTGTGCCCTATGTGCCCGTGTGTGTCCGTGTGTGTCCGTCTGTGTCCGTGTGTGTCCGTATGTATCCGTGCGTGCCCGTATGTGCCCGTGTGTGCCCGTGTGTGCCCTATGTGCCCGTGTGTGCCCGTGTGTGTCCGTGTGTGTGCGTATGTATCCGTGTGTGTCCGTGTGTGTCCGTGTGTGTCCGTCTGTGTCCGTGTGTGTCCGTGTGTGTCCGTGTGTATACGTATGTGTCCGTGTGTGCCCGTGTGTGCCCGTGTGTGCCCTATGTGCCCGTGTGTGTCCGTGTGTGTCCGTCTGTGTCCGTGTGTGTCCGTATGTATCCGTGCGTGCCCGTATGTGCCCGTGTGTGCCCGTGTGTGCCCGTGTGTACATGTGTTTGCCCATGTGTACACGTGTGTGCCCGTGTGTGCCCGCGTGTGCCCGTGGGTGCCCGTGTGTGCCCGTGTGTGCCCTTGTGTGACCGTGTGTACATGTGTGTACATGTGTGTGCCCGTGTGTGCCCGGGTGTGCCCGTGTGTGCCCGTGTTTGCCCGTGTGTGCCTGTGTGTGCCCGTGTGTGCCCGTGTGTGCCCGTGTGTGCCCGTGTGTGCCCGAGTGTGCCCATGTGTGCCCGTGTGTGTCCGTGTGTACATGTGTGTACATGTGTGTGCCCGTGTGTGCCCGTGTGTGTCCGTGTGTGCCCGTGTGTGCCCGTGTGTGCCCGTGTGTGTCCGTGTGTGCCCATGTGTGCCCGTGTGTGTCCGTATGTATCCGTGCGTGCCCGTGTGTGCCCGTGTGTGCCCGTGTGTGACCATATATGTCCGTGTGTATGCGTGTGTGTCCGTCTGTGTCCGTGTGTGTCCGTGTGTGTCCGTGTGTATACGTATGTGTCCGTGTGTGCCCGTGTGTACCCGTGTGTGCCCTATGTGCCCGTGTGTGTCCGTCTGTGTCCGTGTGTCCGTATGTATCCGTGCGTGCCCGTATGTGCCCGTGTGTGCCAGTGTGTGCCCTATGTGCCCGTGTGTGCCCGTGTGTGTCCGTGTGTGTGCGTATGTATCCGTGTGTGTCCGTGTGTGTCCGTGTGTGTCCGTGTGTGTCCGTCTGTG
>CBDHHR010000402.1:7500-12802 GCA_965263245.1 Metamycoplasmataceae bacterium
ATGTTATTAGAATACGTGGTCAATAAGAACTCTGTATTTCATGACTAATAAATAATGCATTTTTGGTATCCGCTGCTTGAAAGTAACGCATCAAATGTAATCCACTGTTTATTTACTGTATCACTCATGCAATATATATTTAATTCAACCACGAACAAAAACATATCTCTACACGCTTACTCTGGTGTGTGGGTGTGTATGCACGCGTGCGTACATGTGCGCGTGCAATTTTTATGGCTTGTCCTGCCACGTAGCAGCTAATCACCAAAGACGCGAGCTAATATCTCCAACGTCTGTGTCGTAATAATATTCTGCACGAAGAATCGACTAATCAAAAGTGATGGCTGTTTCTTGCAACTATATTGCTTTTTTAAAGGCAAGCCTGTACGCAAGCCAGACCATTCACCTTACCGTAACGTGGTGGTCAACGACAGCTGAGATTATACTCAGAACTGTGTTCAAAGACCAACAAATTACCATCTGATTGTGTAGGTTTATGCATAACACTAAATATACAAATATCTGCAAATATCTGCCACGCGTACATTTGCCTACATTCGCCATCTCCAGTGAAACAAAATCACTGAGTAAATAAAAACCATTACAGGGCCCTCGACAAACGGTGCTAAATCTACATTTACTGTTTTGAATATTTAATTTGATAACATTTAACTTCGCTATATTTACTGCGTATTGCGAGTCAGTACCTCGTTTTACTCTGATCAGGATAGTGTGTTCCATACATTTCATGGTGTTAGTTGTGGGTATTAAGTATTAACCGAAAGTTCGTTAAATAAGCATACTAACTATGGGAATCCGGCGAAGCGCCGAACATCAATACGCTTTGTGGCTAACCAAACCAGCTTCTTCAAAATAGCCAATAGAAAATGATTAACATCAGATTATTTTTGTTACAATTTCAATATCTGGCGGGCGCAGCATTCACTCTGCGTTAACACTTTAGAGCGACTTTAAAACGTTCATCGGGCCAAAGGTTTTCAACATTTATAAGCATTCTATACAACACAACTATCTGATTAAAGAACAGTATTCACTCCATTGACCCACTCAAACAAATACGACGTTACATCGAAGGTAGGGACGAGCGCGATCAGCCGCCATTAACGAGCAATCATCTGGAACATGGCAAAATAGACATCCAGCTACAGTCAGTATCGTCGTACTAACCTTGTCCACGCATTCACGGACCTCCGTGCGCCTTCGAAGCTAGAACTTTTCACCTCGTACTTCCAGTGATTGTGTCTCAGCGGGGTACGCCTGGCCATAGTTGCGATCCGAACCCGAACAGTCGATCGAAGACCGCTGTTTCTAACGGACACTGTTTTAAGCGAATACCCGCGAGACGGCGTCCGGATTGAACACCACCGGCGTCGGTCACCTCGGCCAATAATACTAACCACCTCCCTGGTCGATCCGACGGCGTCGACAGTTGACAGAGGCAAGACGTAGCGCCATTCGTCGGCTAGCGACGTCGTTGCTATGGCGACGGCGTCCTACTCGACAACGTCTCCTGGGCGTGAGTGACAGTGAAGCGGTTGGAGGATTACGCGAGATCGCGCTGCCGGACTTGCAGTCTGACGAGCGATAGTGTTCCGAAGGCTTCTGTGACAACAGCTGCGACTGACTATGATTTCAGTGCCGTCTCTCGTGGCTTCGGTACGCACGCGTGTCGAACCAATGTAGCGAACATCAAACCCGCGATAAATGAACGGCTGCTCTGAGTACGAATTGCGCGGATGTGAGGGGGCATTTAATTCCACAACCCGACGTTATTTCCGTGGGCTTTCTGACGTCATTGTACACATGACTATTGAAGTGTTTTACCATGCTGTTATTGCATTGCATTGCACTGCATTACATTGAAGAAATTTGGTCACTCTTAAAATAGTCGTGTCATTAAAAATATTGCGTCAAAGTCGCCTATCTCCCGATAGGATTATAGCTAATCTGCTCTTACTGTGTGCATTTCGTGTCCTGTTTGAAACGTTTGCCGACCGAATTTATGATCAATACAAAACGTTGCTCTGATTATTATTCCAAATAAAATCCTGAATGCTTTCACGCAAACCTTAAACAATGTAATTTACAATGCTATTATTGCATTGCACTAACGAACTTCGCTATTAAACTCGTCGTATCCATTACAAATAATTAGTGCGTCAAAGTCACTCATCTCCAAGTAGGATTATATATAATCTGTTCTTATTGTGTGACTTTTGTGGGCCTTTTACACGTTTTTCCTCATGAGACCGCTTCATGATCAATATAAAACGTTGCTTTTTATTATTCCAAAACAATCCAGATTGTTTTTACACAAACCTAAAAACTATGTAGTTTCCAGTACTGTCTAGATGATCAGTCATCACTCTTTAGACGTGCGTCAAGCCTCGGCCACCGACAGCCAAAGGGCGAACAACGAACTAATCTCGGAGCTGTTCGTGGAAAGACTAAGTCCCTCGACGATGAAATAATTCTTAGAGGATAAACAAAGTCGCCGTCAGCATCTCTTCACCCGTTCTTCACTGTCTGGCGGCGGTAGACACAATAGATGCTGGCTGGATGAATACATTGAAGTGTCTGATTCCTTCTTTCAGGCCATCCTGACCCGAGGGAGACAAGCGTAGAGAGTTAATGAATAACGTGACCTCATGATTGTTCGCATTGTTACCTTTCCTTCTCAGTGGTTCTGTAAAGGTATGTCTGTTTGCTGGTCGTGTCCTTGTAAGGATATATCTGTCTTCCTCTCTCTCTCTCTCTCTCTCTCTCTCTCTCTCTCTCTCTCTCTCTCTCTCTCTCTCTCTCTCTCTCTCTCTCTCTCTCTCTCTCTCTCTCTCTCTCTCTCTCTCTCTCTCTCTCTCTCTCCTCTCTCTCTCTCTCTCTCTCTCTCTCTCTCTCTCTCTCTCTCTCTCTCTCTCTCTCTCTCTCTCTCTCTCTCTCTCTCTCTCTCTCTCTCTCTCTCTCTCTCTCTCTCTCTCTCTCTCTCTCTCTCTCTCTCTCTCTCTCTCTCTCTCTCTCTCTCTCTCTCTCTCTCTCTCTCTCTCTCTCTCTCTCTCTCTCTCTCTCTCTCTCTCTCTCTCTCTCTCTCTCTCTCTCTCTCTCTCTCTCTCTCTTCTCTCTCTCTCTCTTTGTCTCTCTCTCTTCTCTCTCTCTCTCTCTCTCTCTCTCTCTCTCTCTCTCTCTCTCTCGGCCGCTCTCCCTCTCTGTCCGTCTTACCGTCCCGCAGTATTGGTGTTTCACTGGTTCTCATTGGCGTGTACAACACATTTAACACGTTGTATTAACAGGTTTTTAATACGAATCATTGTGCTTGTGCTTGTGCTTGTGCTTGTGCTTGTGCTTGTGCTTGTGCTTGTGCTTGTGCTTGTGCTTGTGCTTGTGCTTGTGCTTGTGCTTGTGCTTGTGCTTGTGCTTGTGCTTGTGTTTGTGTGTGTAATAACAAGTTGGTAAATAAACCTCAATTACGATTTCCTCACCACTAATCATCATTCTTAAGCAATAATTCGTCACAACGTAATTTCCATATCTTCCGTTATCCCAACAAATTATGAACTCAGTACAAACGCTATAACGACTGTTCTCCAATCTACTGCATATTCCTCCGCTTTGGGCAGTGACGATGTTTGCACCGGCTGATCTTTACACTGGTTTTAGCACCATCGACCACACTGCGCTTAATGAATAACTACTTGCCGCTGTGGCTTAATGGAGTTGCCATAACTTAGCTGGTCGACGAGTCGCCAACGTGACGGACACAAAGAAGTGAAGTCTGTCTCTCAGGTGCTCTAATCAATACGGGTGTCATCCTCATTGTTCCCTGATACTGGGAACAGTTCTAGCTTCCTTTTTGTTCCTCTGTTCATTTTGATTTGCCATACTGATGAGATGCCTTCCTTCATATTTTGTCTTTCTCCTTCTGTCTAAAACCGTCTTTACAAAATCCTTCATCTCCTCCTTTTGTGAACAGAATGTATCTCTGTCTCTGCTTTATGTTAGTGCTTATCAACCTGTGTAAACCATCCGATTTCTTTCTTACCAATCGTTCCTTCGCGCCGAAATTCACCTCATATGCTCCGTCAGCCGTCCATCCACATTTCCGGTAATTCCTTTCTTTATGGAGATCCACTGACCCAATCATTCGAACAAACCTGCAGCTATGTATTGATACATATTATGATTTTCATACCGTCAATGTGAGCGCCGTGGCTCAGGGGTAGGGCGTCGGACTCTCGACTAAGAGGATCCGGGTTCGAATCCTGTGCTGCGGTGTTAAAATCTTGGGCAAGTATTTTCACTCTACATTGCTCCAGTCCACTCAGCTGTATAAATGAGTATCTGGCTATAGACAGTGGTGGATATGTGTACGAGCAGCCTTCGCGCATTAATTGTAGCGTATGGCTGGATGCTTCCCAGAGAAGTTGAGATGGTGTTTGATTGAACAGTTCTGCCAGGAAAGTAATATGTAAAGCGCTTTGAGCAATCCTGAGGATTGGATACTGCGCTATATAAGAACCCACCTTTACTTTTTTTAATACCACTGGTGCTAGCTGCAAGTGACATTCGTCTAGACTGACTGTTAGTGAATTAAACTACAACACCGCTAGCGATACTTAAGCTGCACTTAGTTACGTAATCACAGTGGGAAGATTCACGTGGTTTTACTCGGCATCCAGGAAAAACAACAAAGCAGCATCGTTGTGAACGACTGGAGTTGTCTGCTGCAACGTTCCAAGCACTACAATTTTGTATTTTTCATAACCAAATGGTGTTTTCCTTACAACAAAGTGTGTTCACTATCTTGCCAATATGGCATGGCAATTACTATTTGGCCTTTGTTCATGTGACGTCACACACGTCGAATTGGAAGGTTATAATTCTCCTTCTCGTTGATAAGTGATGCCTTTATCTTTATCATGCATTGTTTGAATTTATACTATTTTTGACGTGACTTCTGCCATGTATACATTAATTATTTTTGCATTATATATTACAACACAGTGGTATGTCTAATGCAAAACAAAAATCATCTAATTATTATTGTAATATAAATGAAAAATGTCCGCTATGTTGAGGTGGCTCACAAATATTATTTCCGATGGCCGCATTTTTGGAATAACGATGCTGATCTCCCACTGCCCAGTTACTTATGCCCTGGTTGGTGTCAGCGACAGGATAACCCAAGATGTTTCGAGCAAAATATATCAATTATAGTTAATAAACGCTTGATTGGAACTACAGCGTTTGCAATGTATGACTGTTTAGTCACAGTTGACGACATCTTACA
>CBDHHR010000403.1:7500-9022 GCA_965263245.1 Metamycoplasmataceae bacterium
AAGACTGCCAAATATAATACATTTATAATATATAGGTGGGACTTAGACCGACATCGCTATTTCATTCAGGATAGACGAATCAAATGCAAGTTGTTTTGACACAGTGCTCACTTTCTAGGATTTATAATTTATGTACACTGGCATTTTTCTGAGCAGGAAACACTGCACAACCACAGGTTACAGTACTTTTTCATGAGGTACATTACTTGTTTGTACGAAAAATTGAACTTTGAGAGAAAAATGATGCGCTGCATCTTCAAATTTTTTGTAATACAAATTGACCGATTTTATAAAATCGCACAACCTGCTGTAGCGGTTAACATAAACTTATGTAAACATCGACCACTGACCAGCACGGAGAGAGCCGCCGGGAGGGCGTCACCGAGCAGACAGTAGACGAACTCGCTGTACCAGAAGAAGCCGTCGTCATCCTTACAGTCGGCCGTGCGCAGCACAAAGTCACACTTCTCCTCCCGGCCCGGCACCTGGTGCACACTCCGACACTGCGGACACCACGACACGGATACGGATAGTCGGTCTTGTGTTTATGTATAATCATATATATATATATATATATATATATATATATATATATATATATATATATATATATATATATATATATATCATGTATATACATACATACATACATACATACATACATACATACATACATACATACATACATACATACATACATACATACATACATACATACATACATACATACATACATACATACATACATACATACATACATACATACATACATACATACATACATACATACATACATACATACATACATACATACATACATACATACAAATATATACAGTACAGTCTTTGCATATGCCTATTTATGTCATCGTTTGTCTTACATAACGCGACTACTGGTGAAGCATGTTTTATGGTAACACAAACAACAGTTCCCGTCTTAATACAAACAATTTCCAGCTGTATTCGTACTGACGTTTGCGTGCATTTGTGGGGTGTAACAAGTCAAGACAGTTACCTTTTAAGTAGCGCTTTCCTCTAAACCAGTAACTTTGCCTAAGAACCCTTGATAATACTTTTGTTTTGGAAAATAAGGCGCATTACGTTATACTTGTTTTGTCGTAGATTCATCCATGAAGTAGGGTCAAGTCGCCTATAATGAAAACTCTAACACATCCACAAACATGCGCTATCTCGATATAGAACATTATTATGTTTTCAAGGTTTACAGAAACACCAATACTGGAAATGGTAATATAAAACACCGTAGGCTTCATGTAATGTTAGTGGAACATATAGAAATAGTAATGCACGTTACTGTAACAAAAACAACAAGTATCAATTACTTCTTATTTCAGGTTACACGCCGTATTACATTGTTTTCTATAACATAAATGCTACCTGAATATATATTTCGCAATGCGCGCTTACAAGCATATACATTAATTATGTTCTCGACGCGACCTTAGTCACACTTTATCTCGCGACACGATAAGGCCGTCTAAATTTAAACAACTCGAGTTGC
>CBDHHR010000404.1:0-12500 GCA_965263245.1 Metamycoplasmataceae bacterium
CAATACACACACGCATGCACGCAAACATACACGCGCACGCACAGTTATATAGTTTGCCAGTTTGACGAAGGCAGAAAACAAAATGTATAAATACAATGCCTATAGCTGGAGCCCGTTTCTTGAAGAAGAAGATGGTTATTTTAGTAAACGACGTGATTTATTTCAAATAAGCAATCGTGTGTTTATTAAAACCCGCTAAATATTTGCGTAACTTTAAATATGTTTAATCGAACCGTCCCCGGAGATACAAAAGAAGACAAAAACAATGTAAAACACTAATTATAATGACGTCAATAAATATCCATATACAATTTTAAGTTCTAATATATATATATATATATATATATATATATATATATATATATATATATATATATATATATATATATATATATATATATACATATATATCATGAAGATTGGATATCCAATCTTCATGACTGCTCAAAGTGCTTTACATTTTACTCCGTGGTGGACATGTTAATCAAACTCCATCTCGGCTTCTCTGGGAAACATCCAGTCACGCTGCAATTAATGCGCGAAGACTATCCGTACACAAATATCAACCACTGTCTAGTGTCTAAATATCAACCAACTGTGCACAATATAAAGTCCACACCTGCCACCGTCCCGTGTCATCCCGATGGAGCGGCGTTTGGAAGACGACGCTATAGCCGCCGCCAACCCCCCAGCACTGCACGACACGGCATCGACACGCACGTGTTTATTTCTCATGCGTAATCCCCGAGACAAGTGTTGTTTAACGGTTGAAAAGCTTCCAACAGCGGCCGCGGTCGATCACGCATCACTTTCGTCGGAACCGCCTTGTGCAGCCGCGCGTGACGTGTTGACGGATCGCGTGGCAACGCAGCCGTCTGGCGGACAAATGAGACGCTTCCACTTCAACCTGCGGGCTGCGCACATCAAACGGAAACGTCGAACGCATCGCGGTGTGATACTATTAAGTTGCCGGAAGTTGCTAATATGAACGGGGAATATGGTCGATATTTTCGTTGGGTTTAACTGGCTGTGAGATATCTTAGTCCCGGCTTTCTCAGAAGTCTGCAACAGTTGTAGTTTCTCACAGAGCCATCGCCGGCGCTAAAAACGGGTTCAGCGGGTATACGGCGGCGACGGAATTGGCGAACAAAGTGCGCTAAAAAGGCGTGCGAAAGATTAAAGTTAACGCACGATCCTCGCAACGGATAACATGTGTTAAACCTTCAGCGGCGCCGTAATCCGTGACTAATTATGAGTGTGACGGTTTCCAGGAACATTCCGGGACAGACGACGTCTTCCGTCGGCTCTTTCCCCCGTTCCCGTGCTTCCCTGTGCGGTAGGAAGCACAACAGGATGTCGTCGATGCACTGCCCAAAGGATTTTCGTCATCTTTTCCTGCGTATTTTCAACACGATATTTATTACCTTATAAGCCCGTACCAAACATTTCGATTTCAAAACATTTGTACCTGTTTTGGTTTTTGTCTTTCTATTTCGACGTCTATTTTTAGATAAGGAGCAAACTATTTGTTATAGTATGCATACAATATATATATATATATATATATATATATATATATATACACATATTATTGTAGTAACGTTTATGATTAATGTTTTTTGTGACAATAGTTATTATTAAGTTTAATAATTATTATTATTACTATTATTGCAATTGTTAATATTGTTATTATTGTAGTTATTTTAAAATAACTAATACATACACCCTGGATTATAACAGTTATGCATTTTCGTTGCAGTGTTATAATTGTTATTATAAATATAATAATTACTGTTGTAGTTCTTATTATTAGTAAATTTATTTTGTGACGAGGGATCCAGTATATACATTATATATATATATATATATATATATATATATATATATATATATATGTATATATATATATATATATATATATACGTGAATATATATATATATATATATACGTGAATATATATATATATATACGTGAATATATATATATATATATATATATATATATATATATATATATATATATATATATATTATTCTTTATAGTCGTGGTATAATTATTGCACTGGTATAAATGGTTCTACAGCCATGTTTGTATTGAATATGACACACGCTGCGACTTCGTGTGACCCGTTTCCTTCACGAACATTCTGTACATCTGGACTTTCGTTTCCTTCCCGAAACACTACGTACATATGGACGTCCTTTCATTTGCTTGTTTTCGTGGAATCCACGTCGACGTTGACGAATGATCATTGCAAGCGTTCAGAAGTTCGTTTGCCTGTTACGGGACACTCCAGCGAAGAGGTTACGGGAGGAATGCGTCGTTTAAAGCGAGACAACAGCCGGCTGGTAGGACGACAGTTTATTAATGTCCCTCAAGATAAATCGGTTGCCAACCTAACAAATGGCTGAAAGAACTCGACACGTTTTTGTTGTGTCTGCATCTTCTACATGCCGCTCGCATTAATCGCCGCGATTGTGTCGCTTTTGTGTATTTAGATTGCTGCAAAGGAATGTCAGTAAAATATTGAAAAAGTCGACGGGAAAACTATCGAATTACAATTTTACAAATAGGGTTTCTGGCATTGATTTAATTTATTCGAATCGTGTGTTGCCGCGTCGAACCTTGGACAAGTTCGTTAGCACTATCGTTAGTACAGGGAATAAAGTATTACATTTTAAACAGTCATGAGAACAAGAATATAAGAACTTTCTAAATATAAGAACTTACGTTATAAGTTTTATATGATGTTGTGCGACAGGTACGCAGTCTCTTCTCAAGAAAGTGCAGTTCGTTATATACAGTCTAGGAATTATGAATGTTAGAAGTTCGTTGTGTCTTTGAAGTCCCGGTTACCAGGAATTCGTTGCATGTGATTAAGAATCAAACAATTAAACATGCCTTACATAAAAATTAACAGTTCATGAAACATCAAAAAATTTCATAGCGCATAAGCAAGCTTTTTGTAAAGTACCCTGTTTAAATATTTAATCTATAATATTTAAAATCCAAATTATTTAAAATAACGAGGTTTTAAATGTCTATAAAGACGTATATCTGCATTATCGATGACAACGTTCTGAACCATATCGAGTTAATGTGCATATTGTTCTCGTAGAGTCAGATTAATCAATAAACATACCATTATTTACAATGTATGTCTAAACAGCCGACTGCAAATTTTAAAAAAGTTCAACAATTATAAATGTGAAGTCCACAACAACACTATTCGTGGTAACATAATAAATATTAGTCATTCTTTCGCTCGTGTAGAGTTTAGTTGTAAATTGTGTTTAAACATCGTTATTAATCACGCTATTATAGTTTACGTAGTTAATATATTTAAAATTATTTACTGCCAGCTGCGAGAGCAACTGGGTCGAATGGAGTTACTATGAACCGAATGATGTTTTTGAATGAAAACAATAAACAAAAGGATTGTATATATATAGTAAATCTTTTGTAATGATTTTCGCTACTTGTTTATACAAAATAATATGAACGTTTTTATGTCCATCATTATAATCTTAAACATATTATTAATTATTATGTATGTTAAAGCGTAGGTATATTTGTTTAGTCTTTAAGTGATTAATTAAGCGACACATTCAATATTTGTACTTTGAACACTGTGGACATAGCTTTTTTAATGTCCTATTGCTGGTTTTGTACATTGTAATACAAATAATATTTTACTTAACAAATAAAAACACAGTAACGTAGAGGATGATTTCCAATATTTTGAAACCACATGTAATTTAGACAAACAATTATCTTCGAAGTACATCCGGCTTATAAAACTCGCCAGCGTGCTTTGACCTTTCCTAAGTTTAGTTAGCATATAATTAACAGACTCAATTCCATCTAATCGTTAGCTGAACCTAACTATTAATGTTAACGATAATCTGGAAGCGCGGGAGAACTGAGACCAAAGGAAAATTTGAGAGATTACCTCATCCCGGGCAGATTTACTGCCGCATGAGTAGCGGACATTTATTACAGACTGTACTTCTGTGACGATAACTTTACGGCATCCATCGAACACGATTGCACCCCGCCCCGTAAACCTTACCGCACCACGCGGGAGGGAACACTCGGGGGCCGGGCGTTGGTGAGTGACAGACGCCGACGGCTGCCAGCCAATGAGCGCTCGTGGTGTCCAACGGCAGCCGCGAAGGAGGCACGGGCATCGGGGAACCGCGCGCCGCTCAGCGTGACCGGCCCGAATCTCACGGAAAGCGACGGTGTCGACGCGACCATCTCCCGTACGCAGCGCGCCAGGGATGTAGGAGTTCCCCCTTGCGTCCCCTCGTTCTCCATCGCGTGTTCTTCTATATGCGCCTCGCAACTGGACAAGTTTCCGGCAGTCGACGTTGGGATTCTGGTCGCAGCGCCAAAGAGGTGGACGCGGGAAGAGCGATCGGTCAATATGGGTAAGTAGCGTAGCGACAATCGCGAGTTATCAAATCAATCACCGCCGAGCGATGATGATCCGGTGCGACGGAGGTTTCAAATCGGCGCACTTTTGTCAGCGCTGACACGATAATCACGCCGTGGTCCAAACTTCATCGATACGACGCACGCACCCGCGCCGAACTGAACTGGTATGTCAACTTTTTCATAATCCGGGGCTCGGATGTAAATATGAACCGTATGCATAACCGACGGCATCTCAAAAACGCAAACACCAATTTGCATCAGGACTTCAGAGATGTAACAGGAAGCGCCTGAATCCGTGGCATCTTCGCAGATCGGTCCGAGATTCGGTGTTGATTTTCCCGAACGTCGACGGCGCGCGTTATTAGCATCGACTACCTTCTTGTCACTTGTTACAAATTAGAGGCGTCTTCCGCTAACAGAAATAAACAGCGGTAAACCGTCGGGCCACGCTACAAGCCCGCATCTGCTAGGGAGATGCGGCGTAAATAGACGCGAGAGAGAGAAGCTTCTCTCTCCGTGTTTGAACTAGTGAGAACGACATTAGCTGATTAGTTTGATCTTCCTCGACAACGGAAGTGGCTTGCGCCTTTCCTATATTCGACAAACACGCACGTTGTTTTTGTCAAATGTTATTTCTTAATTGTTTTTCAAGTTTTACTTGTACAGAAAATATTCGATAATATAGCCGAAGATAATAGACCTGTAGCAACGTAATATTATTGCCTTTGGGAACAAAGTTACGTATGATGAAATAAACTAATAACATAATTTATGATGACATCACGTAATGACGTAACATAGTAGAGTCATCACTTCATTCAATATTGCACGATAATTACCTACTAGAAATATAGTTGTTATTCGCTGCCACAGAACAATAGTGGATCTAACTGAATATTTACACATTTTACACAGGGTTCCACATTGAATTGTATATGCTGGAATACAGCTGGATGTCAACTGTGTTGCTATGGGCTACATTGCTGCTCTTTTCTGCAATGCCTGTACATGAGAACTATATTGCTAACTAGTGCTACATATGATAATTTGCACAAAAAGGTTATTTTAGTATAAGTGGCGCCCGTGTTAAATCCGTGATGCCTACTGCATGAATGTAACAGGGACTGCAGCTCAACTCATGTCATATCAGAGCACTTATTAATTATGATTTATCTAAAAAAATGTGCTCAAACAATTGGCAGTCACACAAGTTACAAGCAACGGTTAGATGTTCCCGAAATCAAAGTAACCAATGTCATGCAGTAGTAAATAAATACATATTTTGTCGACGTATATTCATCTGCTCTCAGTTTTCTCCCAGGTTTGTCACAATAACAAATATGTTGTCAATTTTCAAATAAGGTGTTGAGTTATAAATGACACGTAATTTTCTTTGTTAGCAAACAAATAATATATATATATATATATATATATATATATATATATATATATATATATATATATATATATATATATATATATATATATATATATATATATATATATTAACGTATGCTTTGTTGTTATTGCAAGTAAGAAATAAAAAATATAAAATAATATAATACATAAAATATTAAAGTTATCAGATATAATATGTAATATATATATAACAATGTCATATAACAAGAAACATGTAAAATAAAAAAATGAATAATATGTAACATATACTACATAACGCATAATACATAATATGTAATATCAATTAATAACACTTTATAATATAATAACATTGTATAATAAAATTGTATAATAACATTTTATATTTTAATACTGTATAATATAATACTGCACCGTACATACACCCAGTGAACCTACAGAGCGAGTACTAACTCGTCGAGATGGTTGCCCATTGTACACAAACACCAAACGTGTCCGCCAATTCCGCCTGCATTGTGCGTAATCATTATAAATCGAGTCGGTATTTAGACGAGTCTGTCCTGCCGACGGCACGGCGTTTGATCTCGGGCCGTGTAGGACGTTGCCTGTCGGAAGGTGTAAACACTGAACCAACGCGCCTGTGGTCACGGCTGATACGACGCAATAGTGTAACCGAACGCAGAAACCCTGTTATCCCCTCCGCTTCGGGCTACCGTCCGTCCGCCTTGCGTGGCTAATGAAGTCAGCGAGCAAACTATCACCACCATCCCGGCTCCGTCCCGCGGTTAAACTTGCCGTCGTAGTACCACTCAGCGACATAACACCGTGCCCAGAGCGTGGAAGGATGATCGTCGACAGAGTAAAAGCCGGTAGAACTTCCGAGAGACTCGACGCCGATGGATTGCGATGCCGAAGCACTCCAAATGAAAGGGAGAACGCAGGAAAAACACTGGACGTAATTCCGTGTGCGTTACCACTGCAACCAACCGTGTCCGGTTGCGTAACTACGCCATATTGCGAAGTCTGCATCTGATATAAATGATTATCTGGAATAGGTTTCGAGAAGAAAGTATCCTTGCAATAAACCGAGTCGATATAAAATGATATATTTTTTCAACATTTGTGTTGCGTGGTCTGTTGATGTTAAATATTATTTTTATATTATCGAAAAGACCACTAATTAGATAATTGTGACCGATACGTAACTAACCAGGTTATACAAGCTAACTGCTGTAATTCGTTGGGCAGAATTTTATAAAGAAATCATTATTCTGTTGTGCAGAGTGTAATTACAGTGTCAATATATATTATATGTGCGACTAAAATTCTCACGGCAATAATACTATGAAAATTGAAGAAAAAGGAAAGAAAATCGTAAGCCTGTGTAATCGATCATACAATAACATCTGCTAACAGCAGAATCTAAAATAATATTCAAATAGCTCCTGTTAAATTAACAAACCACTGCTAAAAACACACAATATAGCAGTGTTTCTGTGCGTGTTTGTAAACCATGCATTCGATCATGAAATATTTTCGAGATCGCAGTTAGTTCAACAGTGTTGAGAACATAATTTTTCTAGAAATTGGAATGGGTAAATTGTTATCGCATTTTACATATGCTCTGAATTGGACAGCTATAATATGAATTTTGATAAATCTGTTGGCTGAAATTATATAAACGATGGCATAATTTTATAACTTTTTGTTTACTATACACTAATAGTAATACAGACCAATGTTCAACATTATAATTATTATCTCATTGTTGCTACTCCTGTCAATACATTACTCGCGACATAGAATTACGAGCTATGTGTTCACACTGACAATAAACACACACTCTCCGTGGTTGTCTAAACGGCTCAGCGCTTGATCACTGTCTGCCGACTGCCGACATGACAGATCGGTCAACCTCTTTACAAGACGCGCCGCCATCTTTCATGTGAAAACGGCGACATGTAACGCCGGCGCTATGTAAATAAACAAACAACGGGTTACAACGAACGTATCCGCGGGGCTGACCACCCGAACGACAGTTTAATGACAACTGTGTGAATGCGGGGAGGCTGGATGATGGGGCTCGTCGACTTCAAGACGAATTTCACGCATAATGAATCAAATCGTTAACGATGCGATGCGCCAGCGATGGTTTCGGGTCTGAAGTTGTCTGGGCCAGTGATAATATTTGATTCATAACTTAGCGGCCTGCAGCTCTGCACTCGAGGCGATGTTGCGCCAAGAATGCGCAGCCTGGCATTTTATGACCCTTAACTGTCTGCAAAAATTGTGGTGGAATATAATAAATTGTTTCGTATTGATTAATTGTGTGTGTGTGTGTGTGTGTGTGTGTGTGTGTGTGTGTGTGTGTGTGTGTGTGTGTGTGTGTGTGTGTGTGTGTGTGTGTGTGTGTGTGTGTGTGTGTGTGTGTGTGTGTGTGTGTGTGTGTGTGTGTGTGTGTGTGTGTGTGTGTGTGTGTGTGTGTGTGTGTGTGTGTGTGTGTGTGTGTGTGTGTGTGTGTGTGTGTGTGTGTGTGTGTGTGTGTGTGTGTGTGTGTGTGTGTGTGTGTGTGTGTGTGTGTGTGTGTGTGTGTGTGTGTGTGTGTGTGTGTGTGTGTGTGTGTGTGTGTGTGTGTGTGTGTGTGTGTGTGTGTGTGTGTGTTTGTTTGCGTGCGTGCGTGCGTATATATATATATATATATATATTATATATATATATATATATAATATATATATATATATATATATATATATATATATATATATATATATATATATATATGTAAATACAGAATAAAATTTTCATATCTTAAGTTCGCACTTTAGTATTTTATTAACTTTAACTTTCTCCATATTTGTGTGGAGGAATCTAAAACTTTGTTATAATATATCATGTTCTTTAAATTGTAATATACAATATAGGGGCCTAGATGGTTTAATTTCATGTTAACATATTTGTTATTTTCTAATAAAATCTCTTAAACATTTCGCCCTCGTTGTGAATATATTTCGTTGACATGTTGGGGTGATTAAACATTTCCATTATGGTTATAGACCATTATAATTGTAAACATAACAATTCGAATAACTCATTATTAGACAGAATTATTCGTATAACTATTATTCGGGATCGATACTAACAGCGTTGTTACTGAAGCTAAAGAAATTAGTTGAGAGAAGAACAAACACATTTAACTGCCGACGTGCGGTAGCGCGGGTGGTTGTTGCAAAATAACACTTGTAAGTTGTCAGCCGACATTGCACAGCCGAGGAGGGCAATGGCATTGCTTCATTTACCCTGGCAACAAACAGTGGGGGTGGGGTTATTACAAGACGCCCAGGAGAAAGTAGTGTTGTTATTAGTTGTGTCGTTTTGTTGCAATAATAATAATAATAATAATAATAATAATAATAATAATAATAATAATAATAATAATAATAATAATAATAATAATAATAATAATAATAATAAAAAACACAAATTAATTAACATTTTATTTGTATGGTTTAATGTTGTCAATATTTCCGGCCGGCCGGTAAATAATAATGTCGCTTATAATAGCATTAAGATAAACACACATTTTCTATAAACCGCCATAGCATACATAACTACTTCACTAATATATATTTTCACTAGCACATTATTATTTCTGTTCAAATCTTTGCTGGTTGTATTTAGAAATAGTGTCATTTATTGCCCAAGGTTGACTAATATCCTAACTGAAATAAACGCTTCTATCTTTCTAATTACACACAACGATGGAATATTAACGCGCGAAGACATTATTGTCGTCGGTGTGAGTTGAGTTGCAATGGTACATTGACTACATTCACTGTGTTGTCGCTGTCGACCTTTGTCGGGTTGTGTTGCAAACATCGTATCGCACATTCGCTGCATCTTCGGCTTATGCATCGCTGCACGCACATTGCACGTGTATCGAACTTTTCGATCGGCTTCATCGCTGATTGACCGCGACAAGTGTTCGGAAAACACCGGCAGTAATCGGCCACTTCGTGCTTTATCTGCTGATAAAACGACCGGACTGCGTCGACGAAACGACGCGATAATCGCTGTGCACACCCGCTCTATCGGCGCGGTGATTATCGTTTAATTGGTCCCATCTTTATTGCGCATCTTTGACGAGATGATCCGGAGATAAGCCACGTCGCAACGCCCCCTACCTTACAGCGCCCGTGGGTGAACGCAATTAGCGTCCGAGCTTCAAATTGATTCTGAAGTGCGCGAGAACTGATGAACGACGGTCGCGATTTATCTGACCGCTGAAAGCCCCCGGACCCCCGGCGCGACGTCAGTTCCTGGGACCCAGCTTTGCGGGGGTCCGCTTCCATCTCCCGTGGTTCCCCGCGGCTAATCCCACGAGACAGGTTGCTACTATATACGTGCGTGTATACGGTATAATATCGTGTCTTCGTACACTGGTCCGGTGACTCGATATGTTGACTGAATAGACGCGCGTCACTGATAAGAAACAATGAGTCGCTATGTTACGTCACATTAAAACGTCACTCACGCTACGCAAATATTTATTTATAACAAATTCATTTTTTATTTACAATCCGGAGTACCGTTCATAAAAACAGATTACATAATTTATACTCAGGAACATTACTAATATATCACGTTATGCAATAATAATAATAATAATAATAATAATAATAATAATAATAATAATAATAATAATAATAATAATAATAATAATAATAATAATAATAATAATAATAATAATAATAATTGTAATAATTGTAATAATTGTAATAATAAACGTGAATTATTGATTGGTCTCTGTTCAAAGTGTGTACACCCTACATAGTCATCTATAAAAGAATAATTATAAGTTATGCATTCACAAATGAAATAAAATTAGTGTATAATGTCTCGTATGAATTCATATTATCGTTACTGGTTGATACAATTAACTCAGAGTTAATTATTCAATGCACTCAAGAGTGCGTGCGGGTCGCCGCATTCTCTCGTTTCTGGTGTTAACATTCAAATGAATTCGTTGTTAGTATTGTTTATGATGATCCCATAAGAACCAGAATATTAAAGACTAGTATTAGTAATTTATATATTTAAATTATATCTCTAAAGTGCTACGCATACAATATCGTTGACAACAACCCGCAAATACCTATCTAGTTAGCATTTAAGAAAAGGCATACGCGTCTAATTGTATTCCTATGCTAATTGTCTTTGTGTGACAGTTGATCAATATTCCAGACTTGACTAAGTTGCGACTCAGAGCTTTGTTTCAAAGGATTTAGGCGAAATAGAAGCTACTTATCTTATTGTTATTGTTACTGTTATTGTTATTGTTATTGTTATTGTTATTGTTATTGTTATTGTTATTGTTATTGTTATTGTTATTGTTATTGTTATTGTTATTGTTATTGTTATTATTATTATTATTATTATTATTATTATTATTATTATATTATATTATATTATATTATATTATATTATATTATATTATATTATATTATAATTATAATTATAATTATAATTATAATTATAATTATAATTATAATTATAATTATAATTATAATGATAATGATAATTATAATGATAATTATAATTATAATTATAATTCCAAATCATTACAACATAATTTCACATGCAACACCACCAGGGCTTTATGCACGACCAAATTATTGCCAGTCACACATGTGACACCATGTACACTCACTTTTAAGGCATAACTGACAACATCTATGGTTTTGGAACACCTTTTTTGCTCCTCCATTTTTTATCCGTCCACCACCCACCCATCCATACTTCTACCCGTCCACAACGGTTTATACCCGTCCAAATGACGGGTGGACCGGTCTCTACATAAAGCTATGAAAGCCACCGTGACGTTAATAACGCACAAGTATCCCACACGTCGAACTAAACACTGTGATGTCAGCGCACCGACACACACTCCCCCTGGCCCGACCCACCGTGCCCCCGCCACGACCCCCATCCCGACCCCAGCTCTGACGGCCGCCCTCTCCGTGCCATCCCGGGCTCAGGCGGCTCGTTGATGACTGCCGGCTGACGGACGGAACACGGCCGACGATCGTTGCCACATGATCTGCTCCCGCCGCGTGGTCGGACGACCGCCGACTCTGGATGACGGACTTGTCGGTGTCCGTAGATTCACGAGTCCGAGAAAGTGATTATATATCTATATACCATATACCATATACCACACATACACGCACGCTCGCTCGCACGCACGCACGCACGCACGCACGCACACACACACACACACACACACACACACACACACACACACACACATATATATATATATATATATATATATATATATATATATATATATATATATATATACATATATATACATATATATATATATATATATATATATATATATATATATATATATATATATATATATATATATATATATATATATATATATATATATATATATATATATATATATGGTATATGGTATATGGTATATGGTATATGGTATATAATAATTTTCTCGGACTCGTGAATCTACGTATCTACGTGTACATACATACACACACACACACACACACACACACACACACATATATATATATATATATATATATATATATATATATATATCTAGCATAATGAAATGGGTGGATGAAACAATTGAAGGTGACATTTTTGATGC
>CBDHHR010000404.1:17500-25000 GCA_965263245.1 Metamycoplasmataceae bacterium
AAGAATGCGTACACTTGTTCTTAGACTGAGTTTTGCTCTTCGGTCACGTATCGGTACGATACATCTACAATTATATGTGGACATTTTAACTACACAATGTTACCTATCCAGAGCACTGAGATATTAGGGTAAATGTAATGTATTCGTGCTGCTTCAAGTTCTCAGTATCTATAGCTCCTTATCAATTAGACCATTTGTATTAATATTGTATGTGTGGTTATTGTTTTGCAAAACTTGCATATAATATTATGAATCGGAAACAGCAATTCCAGTTTTTCAGTATTGAAGACGTGCGCGAGTATTTAATGTGTCCGTGGGAGATATAGCATCCTGCTGTACTGAAACTATTTCGATAACCAATATGCAAGAGCACGGGGAAACTGTAGAATAGAGTCTAAACATTTGTGTTCTTCAAAACATATGCCGTGTTCATGCATGGGCGTGACCAATGGTCATTCTACTTTTGAAGTATACCAAAACGTGTATCGCACGGATGCGAACGTCTCAATCCTTTCGACGATCAATCAGAGTAGAACGGGACACTGTAGATGGTCGAATTGGGTCTAAACATGACGTGTCCTTCAAATATGTCTTGTGTTGTCACAGTTCATATTCGGAAGTGACAAAGGATCATTCAAATTTGATGTTTGCAACTATAGATGTCGCACTGGTGCCAACGACTCAAAACCAATTTGATAACTGCTTTAGGCGAAAGCAGAACGGAATTCGTATAGATGGTGGAACATTTGTTTTCTTCAAAATAGGAAGAAACAGCTTTGAGGTGGCAGGCCCCACTAAATGAAATAACTTATCTATTTCCCTTGCGTTACTTGCCTTGATGTGGTTTCTATTTTATTTCATTGCTTGATTTTAAATTGTTCTGTTTGAAAATATTTGTGTTCACAATTATTTATTTTATAAAACATATTTATTTGATTTAGCTTACACACTTATTTATCTTAGCTGATTTATTGTATCCTAGCTTAAGTATTTAAATAATTTTATTTTAAATTTAGTCAACACGTCATGTTAATGTGAAGCGCTTTGATTGGCATTTAATTACTTAAAAAGCGCTATATTAAAAACGCAATTATTTTATTATTACTATTATTAAGCTTACACTGTGTTCATATTTGTGACTGGCCAGTGGTCATATTAATTATGCCGTGTACTGTCACAGGTATCCCACGGGTGCGTGAGCAAGATCCTGGCGCGGTACAACGAGACGGGGTCCATCCTGCCGGGCACAATCGGCGGCAGCAAGCCACGCGTGACGACTCCAAAAGTCGTCGAGGCGATCAAGGTGTACAAGGACAAGGACCCGGGCATCTTCGCGTGGGAGATCCGCGACAAGCTGCTCTCGGACGGCGTCTGCGACAAGTTCAACGTGCCCTCCGTGAGTTCCATCAGCCGCATCCTACGCAACAAGATCGGCACTCTTCAGCACCTGAGCGCCCCGTGCTACGATCTCGGTCCTAAGGCGGCCGATCATCGGGCGAGTCTCTACAACTCCTTCTACCCGTACACGTGTCCGGCCGGACCGATGTCGGTTCCCGGCGGCGTGTCTCCAGTCTCGGCCGCGATGCCGTCGCCGCTACAGTCGCAGACGTTCTCGCTGCCGACGAAAACCGGACTGGCGATGCCGCCGAACGCGCTGCGCGGCTGGCCGTCCGCGCACACCATGTGCGACATCCTGCGACTGCGTTCTCCCGGCATGCAACCGCCCGGGTGCGGAGCGCCGCCTGGTGGTGGGGGTGGAGACCTCGGGTGCCCGCCCGCGCAGGCGTACGGCAACTACGGACAAAACATTAACATGGCGTATAACCAAAGCTATAACTATTACCGCACCATGGGTGGCATGGCGCCGTCCATGACGCAAGCTATGTACCTCCAAAGTTGAGTCACGTGATTCGTACGGACGATGACGTCACGACAATCACGTCACGTGATAGACGAACGTTAGCGATATTTTGCCGTCGCGTCACGTCACGTAAGGACAGCGTAGCGAATTATTTACTGTGTTGACATTAGTAAGGTAAGTCGGTTGTCGCAAGTTTGCTTTCCTGTGCTTCAAACACAAGACGGTCTGTGAGAGTGTTGTCTGTTTGCGCAAGCAGCAAAACGTAGTTCATTGTGTTCGGTTAAATGACGTCAGCATAATATACGCCAGGTTAATCCCGACAAGTGGTCTCTTATGCAATTAACTAGACAATCGTTGCATTCGGCATCGTGCTGTTAATACACCACGCGACTCAGATACGACAAAGCCCTCCTTGGCACAGCAACGGGAAAACTTTTATAGGATATAATCACAGTTTACGCAAATAGTACATACTGGACTAGGTATTGTCCATCTTTGTCTTCCTCTCCTATTGTTCATTGTGGGATGGGGCCCACATCACGTGACCAATTCCGTCACCTTGCCCTATTCACTCATCACGATTTTCCTTATAAGTACACACAATCTGCAGTTAAATCTAACCTATTCATGTTTTAAATCTCATTGAATAGTTGCATAAAACTGCAGTCGTAAAAACCATAAGACGTAGGTTCTCCCAATTGGGTTTAGTCTTCAATGTGACGCATTTACGAAGTGTTACTTTTAAGTCTACCGGGCTTCAGGAAAAAGACCATTTCACTGTATTACCAAAGAATAACGTTACCACGAAATCTAATCAAATGACTGAATGAATATATTTGTTATTTTTGCTGTTATCTCACCAGACTTACTTATAACCAGTCGCGAATCGCATCGAACCTATCGCAAAAATGGATGTCTAAATTGTTATATATATATATATATATATATATATATATATATATATATATATATATATATATATATATATGTATATATATGTATATATATATATATATATATATATATATATATATATATATATATATATATATATATATATATAATATGCGGTATTAAACGAAACAAAGGGTGCTATCGTCTTTATGTCGAGGTGTACTACAATAAAAGCACAACGTTTTCTTTTCTAATCATTATTATACACATTACTGAAAAGCACATGTTTTGCTTTTTCGTACACACCAGTAGTCAGTAGTTCGTGTTTCCTTTATACTTTACTAATTTCAATATACATCTTTAAGAATTTTATAATTATATCAGGATTCGTTCTGTTAGTTCTTGACTTAAACCCTTTTGCAGGGTCCGTTTCAGGAATCATTGCATTTTCGCCACCACAGACTTGTTTTATTTCAAATGTCATCCATATTTAAATATTCGTTGTACTGTATATATTAAAATGTGCGTGCACATGTGAGATCCTCCGTGGATGAATGCATCTTAAAGCTAGTCGACGTGACGAATGCCAATGAGCGGTTGCCTGAGGATCACGTGACAGGAATTTGTAGAATAATATAATCCAACATGACCGCTGCCATGATGACGTCACTGCTGTTTGTAATGATTGTATTATTTTTGTAATAAAATGTGTACATCTGTTTGTGACGACATTTCCTTCGATCCGTTCATGGGAAAGACAAGTAAATTTATGGACTTACTGGATTTACACCTAAAGAGCTACAACAAACAAACCATTTGTAATACGATCAACAATATGACGCTGATGCCTTATTCTGAAGGTGTCTCCAACTTGGTATTTTGTGGTAAAATCTGTCAGTTTCTTACGGCTGATATATGACACATACTCCAGGTGATTGACAAATAAGAGCCGAGCTTATATTTGGCACATGCACGGCTTTGAGGCGTATTGAAATCGCATGCCGCGCGATATCGTAGAGTGGAGAAAAGACTACGCGAATGTCTAGATTCAGCAATTCGTAATCCCAGTTATGCGTCGTGACCCTAGACAGGTTTGCCAAGAGTCTCCAGTGATATCTGGCGGCCACTCTCTGAAGATGTGTTGGTTTCAACGCTTGGCCATTATACTAGATGATTACAAAAACAATTTTTATTTTCAAAATCTTGCCTGAATTTGGAATGACATCACACAACATTTTAGATTCGTACGGCATTTGTCGTAAATGTTTAATGGCCTCATTAATCATACTCTGTTAGATTTCGACGTAAATGTACACATTTTGGTAGCAATATTAGGTGAACCTCTCACACGAAAGGAATGCGGCTTTTCACAGCTCAAGGCAAAATTTTCAGCATCATTCGCAAAGCCGGCTTTAGAAACACGAAGATCGTATGTTTTAGGTAAACTTAAACCATATTCCCCAAATTGTCAACGCCACTTGAAGAGTGATGTCCGTTAGCTGACATAATGTCACCTGCAGTACGTTTCATGGAAGAATCCTTCCTTGACTACTGCCAAATTGTGAAAATTGTTGCAGGAATGTATTTTTAAGTGGATAACGGAGTCGCCGAAGATGAAAGACGACTTCCTTAGGCCTGCGAATAAATAGTACGCTGAACAAGACTCAGGATTCCGACCTGGTAACTTTAAATAAAAATCAAGCTACAATTTAATGTACTGGATGATGAGGTATGACAAAATGTTGTGTCTCAAAACTTACCAGTAAGGTATACCTTTCACCATACACAAATACCAATTATTTTCTTTAATCTGTAAACCATTGGTTGCCATATATTTGATTTTAATTCAAAGGTAATTTAACTTAATCTAAATGCCCTGGTCCCAAAAGCTATTTATAGATACACAATCTGTGATTGTTTTATCGTGACTAACAAATGTTTAGTTGAATATTAACTGTACATGTTCTAGCATATTTACCATTTGGATGGCCAAGTTTTAAATTATAACGTTACCATATAGTATATACTAAGATATATCCATACGTTTTTTCATAAACGAAGGAGCTCTTAAAATGTACAAATACAACACACTTAGATTATTCTGTTAGTTCCAAATGTGATATATTTAACAAACGTCGTATTTACCGAATCCAACACGCTCGGTCAAAAACAAGCACAACATAACTAACGGCCCAAATTATTCAATTGTTTTCAAAACCAAGATGGATATCCAATTTTTAATGTTGAGTTTTCCCACATGTAGTCACGTAATGTGAACCCCGCCTTATGCCGCAGAGGAAATGAACGCACCCTGGCGCTCGTATACATCTATAGCGAGATCTAGATTTGTCACGATCGCTGGAATCGTACACCGGGGGGTAAAACCCCCCAACGACCCGTGAAACGCCCCCGTCTGGCTAATACAGATCGTCAACAACAAATTATGTAAGTCTTGCTACAGACACTAAATTTAGCGACCCAGGAAATGCAATTTCATATAATTTACGCAGAAAGATACTGTCATTCGTCAAATCGATGCAGACGTTGTTTGTGTCTGCCAGTGAAGCTATCGATGTCGGTGTAGCGACGGTGCGCTTTTAACCGCTTCCTTAAGTTCACACTAACTAGAGTTACACTGCATAACACGGATCGTTTGCTCGCACGTTGTTGCGGAAGTGACGCACATAGTCGAACGTCTTTAGTGTCATGGACAGACATATTACATTCATAAACAGCAAAGCGTTTTTATCGGTGAATTAATATGAGAGTTTGTTGTTTAATCACTAGTGTCGCTATTTAGATATTGACATGCAGCAATAACAATAATTATATGCTGTTGTTTTTAACTTTTCTTACACGGTATATATATATATATATATAACTATATATATATATATATATATAGTTTTATATATATAGTTATAAATATAGTTATAAATATATATATATATATATATATATATATATATATATAGTTATATATATAGTTATATATATAGTTATATATATATATAGTTATATATATATATATAGTTATATATATATATATATATATATATATAGTTATATATATAGTATATATATATATATATAGTTATATATAGTTATATATAGTTATATATATATATATATATATATATATATATATATATATATATATATATATATATATATATAACTGCGGGTAGGAAGAAGTCAACCAGTAAGACAACTAATTCGACAAGTTGCTCGACTTGTCGAAAAGAATACACAAACCGAGCGAGAGTGATGTCCCCAAGAGAGCATATTATTGTACTAAAAATCTCATTTGACGATCTTCTTCATATGTCGGAAATGTTGCTAGTTTCAAAAGACTCCTATACTGAATAGGCATGGTGTTATTTACAGAAACAGAACAAACAAGACAGCCGGTGGATATCGACTGAGTTCAAAGTAACACAGACATTGTCGTGTAATTTATCATATATTAGAATATAGTATCGTTAAGTTACGTGTAAGCAATAAGAACATTAGTTCAATATGTACAGCACCAGGAACTAATGTTGATTCTTGTTCTGATCAACCTGACCAAAACTGTTAGGAACATTAATAAAGCAATATTGTTTTGTGGTGATATCAATTCAGATCTTTTAAAATTATAACAGCTGCAATTGTAAAACCCGTTTTGTGGATTATTCTGTTCAGTGTCAATGAATTCATAGGCGGAGCCAAATTCGAGATTACAGTGTAAATGTAATTGGAACATCTTCACAAATGAATTGAATGGTCATGGCTATAAATGTATATTGCGATCATTTACCTGTATTTTGTATATGTAGTAAATTTGATATGATAAGAATCACTAATAAAAAATATAGGTTTGCTAAACCAACATTATTATGAACACACTAGTTGAACTATAGGGAATGATTAATGATCTAATTCTGTGGTCAGGACATGTAGTGATGACGTAGACAGAATTGTTTAAGAATGATATCTCTGCTGTAAACATACCTAAAGCAGACATATTTACATGACAAGAACTGTCCAGTTAAGAAATAACGCATAAATAATCTCGGAGAACAAACCCTGATTCACTAGAAACCTGCGCAATGCTTAAATAGAAAAGAAAAATACTTTGTACAGAACAACACAATGTAAATGTAAATATATAGCTTACCAAAATAAATTTATCTCTCAGAAAAAAGTATTATGCTAAACTACTGGTCAAAGAGAAATATAATGTAAAGCGACTGTTATGAAAACATTTTATTCGCAGAAACGACCAACTCTTTCGTGACAAACTAACATGAAATGCCACAGATGTTGTAAAATATTTTAATGACGTATTCGTAAATGTAGCGCCTATCCTCGCAGAAACACAAGATAATCTAACGGACATATAAGCGTGCTTGACTATTGCCAACTGATAATGATTCAACACATGTAAGGTTATATGGCAAGTACGTGTTATCGTAATCCCGATATAGACATACTCTCTGTTGATTCGGCCGCCTCTCTGTTTGATTTCGGTGTTTACGGACTGCAGCACAACGACACCGAAGGAAGATCAACCTGCCCTCCTCACCCTGTCTCCGTTCGCAACTACCCTCCCATGTATTATAGCTATATTAAAGCTAGATATCGCTGAGTTGTCGGTGGTGCTGAATATTCGTTGTCGCTTGACTGAACTGTCTCATGCGCAAAGAAATGGAAACGGCAGAAATGTTATTTTGGTGGCATCGTTCCCCCAGACCCAAAGAGGT
>CBDHHR010000405.1:7500-9858 GCA_965263245.1 Metamycoplasmataceae bacterium
TTTTCCCGACGTTAAGTCCGACAACATCTGCGAACCTCCGATCCCAATTTCCAAACCAGCAGGGCGAAAAAAATTGAATAGCACCCCCACCTCAAGATATCTGGTGTAATGTCTGAAACTGGGTACGGACAATTGCCCAGTGGACAATTCACCCGTGAACAGTTGCCTAGTGATCAAATGAAAACGTGAACAGCTGTTCAATGGCAAATAAATTGGTTTATATGCATAAAGGGGAGGAGAAATTTAATAGCTTACATGCATATTAAGGCTATAGGGGTTAATTATTATACTGTTAAATAGTATATTATTACAAAAAAGATCTTTTTATTTCACATGTAGACATTTTTGTCTCGGATTAAGTGTCCATTGGGCAATTGTGCACTTGGCAACTGACCGCTGTAGCATGGGCAACTGTATCACGCCGTCCGAAATAGGCACTAAGGGGTGAGGCTAAGAGCCCGGGCCTGATCCGAGACAGGTTCTCTCCGACTAAGACTGGTTCAACATTCCCCTCAATATTGATGCCGTTCCTACGCCATGGCTAACCATGTTTAAGTAGACCTATACAGTAGTCGTGTTTTTATCATTGGCAGGTGACAGTTCCGGCTATAGGAACCCTATATCCTCACACGTCCTACTGTCGCCCCAACCATATACGTCCCTGAGGGTGTGGGAAGAAATGAGGTGACTGTATCTACTTCTACAGAGATTGTTTGGAGTTTTCTTTCCGTGACGCATAGAACGACCTGACAATCGGAAGGAAAGAGATCGCTTACGGCAACCAAACAATAGTTTCAAGTACAAGACCTCTTACCGTCGAGGTCGATAACCCGGGGCGATGTTACGGCAATCCAACCAAAACGGCTCAGATCGCAAACACCTATACAGTAACCAAAATAGCGAAATACTAAATAGTAATAATTGCACATATCCAACGGCTACGATGAACTGTTGACAAACAGTTGTCTTCATTTTGAGTTAGAAGCCTGGGTTTACCAGGGACCTATGCCTTGTAACAATGGTTACCAGCATTTTAGCCGTTTTTTAGTTGCCGTTCTAGTCTGCTTATTCCAGATTAGATATTGCATTGTTTCTGTCAGTGGTAACTCAACGAATGTCGTAAATATGAATTATAAGCTTATTTGGAAATCATAAAGTATAACGTGATTTCACTATGCAATCGGTCGTGTAGGACACGGCACGCAAGTGAAGTGGTTCTCGTTTTCGGTACATTTTGAACCATAATTAATTAGACCAAACACAACAGGTCCCCACCTCGTTGTCCGTAAGCGTATTCAAAATCAATATTTCTGCAAAACGCAAACAATTTGAAAATATTATTTTTTCTGCATAATAATTCTCACCTTCTGGATGAGTTCTTGTTGGGTGGAAACGTATACAATTTACACTTGTGCTCATGCGAAAAATAGTGCGTTCAAGCCGATGGAGACCGGATCAGAAATAAAAATGGCAAGAATGGCATAAAAAGGTCGTGGCAACGGATCCATGACATTTTGGTAAAGGACACTTTGGTAATGGACATTTCGGTAACAGACATTTCGGTAACAGGACATTTCGGTAACTAGACATTTCGGTAACTAGACATTTCGGTAACTAGACATTTCGGTAACTAGACATTTTGGTAACAAGACATTTCGGTAACTAGACATTTCGGTAATAATTAAGACATTTTGGTAACAAGACATTTTTTTTAAACTACTGAAAATAATCAGAGTCCAGTCTGCCATATTAGGAGGTAACCTGTTGAGATGTCAGTCAGTTAAACCATTTGTAAATTAGGATGGTCCAGACATGGAACTTAGCTTTCTACCAGTAGTCAGGCCAGGTGTAAAGTAGTGCTTGCCTCTGAAGGGAACATGGCTTCCAAATAGCAGTGGTGGTGGCTAAAGTACGTGTTCAACCACTACAGCAAATCACTGGCTAGCAGGACACATTTAAAGCCAGACACACATAAGGTGAAACTATACATGTGAACATGGAGCTATCAACAACAACCAGGGGAAAAGCAAAGCTATTGTGGAATGGCTATACCAAGCATACAGAGAAAAATGATATGATAAGGTGGGGTTGTACATATCGTGCAAGCAAGCACTGCCCTGCTAGCGCATACACTGACTTGCTACCAGCATATCCAGTGTTAAAAACTGACCACAATCACTGTCCTGAACCTATGAAGCTAGAGGTTGACAGATGCTGTACAGAAATGCGTATATATGCTGCTCCAATTAACGACCCGCAAGCTTGTATTTACGCTGACAACATCACAGCATTGACAGGTGCAGCTAAGGCAATTCTACCGAGTGTCGATACGTGTTAGTTTAAAAAAAAATGCCTTTA
>CBDHHR010000406.1:0-11072 GCA_965263245.1 Metamycoplasmataceae bacterium
CATGAATACTTTGCGGACGCAATGTTTTGAAATTATGAACTTTGTTTCGCATCATTAAGCACACTGTGTCGGACAATATAACTTCCCATGTTATACTCTTCTATTGTGCTCTGTGCTCCTCACTTAAAACACGACGTCGTTGACGTTTCGTCGGATTTTCTCCATTAGACAGGTATAATAATAATAATAACTTTTATTTGTAAAGCGCCGTATATCCAGAAAACGTTTCTACTCAGCGGCGCGTACATACAACATTTGTAACATATAAATGTATAAAATATGACTAATCAATTAAAAAGTCAGGTTGTTTAAATGATAATAAATAAATAAATAAATAAATATAGTTTTTAAAACTAACAGTGTATAAGCTAAACTTATCTGCAATAAATAAATATATAAAATAAATAATTAATTACAAATATATATATATATATATATATATATATATATATATATATATATTATAGTTTCCCAAACTATTTTAGTGTATTGTTTTAATATCTTATAAATATATATATATATATATATATATATATATATATATTTATTTATAAGATATTAAAACAATACACTAAAATAGTTTGGGAAACTATAATTACGGTTAAAATCAATGCATTATGACAAAAACCTACAATTAATTTATAAATGCGGCCTTAAAAAAGATGTGTCTTTAAATTCGACTTTAAAAGTTCAAATGAGTCTATATGACGCAGACTGTCTGTTTCAGACCACGATTCTTCATAATGAGCCTAAATGAGTGACGTTGCGAGGATGTCCAACTGTCCATCCATTGCTTTAGGAAAGTCTAGTAAAAATTACCAATTTAAGACCACGTTCTGAGTAAAGGTAAAACCAATGACGTTAAAAATGTGAACGTGGCGGGAAATGACAGGTTTTATTATTGTTTTCCTTAAATGAACGCGGAATTGACTTTATACACCTGACAGTGAGACAACGTCAGAAGGCGCAGCAGTGCTCGTAGCGGCCGAGTGGTTGTGCGTGGAGCGTGCTGTGACCCACTGAATAAATAACTGATGCAAATGTCCTGGTGTCGCGACGATTCGATTCATGATTACAAACTGTGTAGGTCGCGTGTCACTGCCGAGTACCCGAATGGTTTTATGTTGTCTGGCACGAATTTCCTCAACGGGTTTTTATGTAATGAATGTGGATTGTCTGTGACGTTTGCGTTTGTTGTTGCTAAGTGACGAACGTAAAAAGGATGACTCAACCACGCGATAATTGGTGCAACAATATACAGTGCCAGTAGTTTCCGATGTTTGAATTTATTTTATTCAACTTTAAATCAAAAACATAAATTTTCTTACTAATATTGTTGCCTAGTCCATTAGTGTGTCTTCTCCCGTCTCTCCCCGCCACATGTCTCTCTCTTCGTCTTTTTCTCTTCTTCTCTCTGTCTCTTGATGTGGGCCCACAACAAAGTGACTAAACAGTTTGGTAGGCAGTTTACCTTCAACCTACAAATATTATATTATATATATTATTTATTCATCTAATAAATGAAAAAATAGGAACAAGCTGCCTAAACGTCATATTATGTGTACTCCTTATTGTAAGGACGCACACGTGCGAGCGAGACAGAGACAGAGACAGAGACAGAGACAGAGACAGAGACAGAGACAGAGACAGAGACAGAGACAGAGACAGAGACAGAGACAGAGACAGAGACAGAGACAGAGACAGAGACAGAGACAGAGACAGAGACAGAGACAGAGACAGAGACAGAGACAGAGACAGAGACAGAGACAGAGACAGAGACAGAGACAGAGACAGAGACAGAGACAGAGACAGAGACAGAGACAGAGACAGAGACAGAGACAGAGACAGAGACAGAGACAGAGACAGAGACAGAGACAGAGACAGAGACAGAGACAGAGACAGAGACAGAGACAGAGACAGAGACAGAGACAGAGACAGAGACAGAGACAGAGACAGAGACAGAGACAGAGACAGAGACAGAGACAGAGACAGAGACAGAGACAGAGACAGAGACAGAGACAGAGACAGAGACAGAGACAGAGACAGAGACAGAGACAGAGACAGAGACAGAGACAGAGACAGAGACAGAGACAGAGACAGAGACAGAGACAGAGACAGAGACAGAGACAGAGACAGAGACAGAGACAGAGACAGAGACAGAGACAGAGACAGAGACAGAGACAGAGACAGAGACAGAGACAGAGACAGAGACAGAGACAGAGACAGAGACAGAGACAGAGACAGAGACAGAGACAGAGACAGAGACAGAGACAGAGACAGAGACAGAGACAGAGACAGAGACAGAGACAGAGACAGAGACAGAGACAGAGACAGAGACAGAGACAGAGACAGAGACAGAGACAGAGACAGAGACAGAGACAGAGACAGAGACCGAGACCGAGACCGAGACCGAGACAGAGACAGAGACAGAGACAGAGACAGAGACAGAGACAGAGACAGAGACAGAGACAGAGACCGAGACAGAGACAGAGACAGAGACAGAGACAGAGACAGAGACAGAGACAGAGACAGAGACAGAGACAGAGACAGAGACAGAGACAGAGACAGAGACAGAGACAGAGACAGAGACAGAGACAGAGACAGAGACAGAGACAGAGACAGAGACAGAGACAGAGACAGAGACAGAGACAGAGACAGAGACAGAGACAGAGACAGAGACAGAGACAGAGACAGAGACAGAGACAGAGACAGAGACAGAGACAGAGACAGAGACAGAGACAGAGACAGAGACAGAGACAGAGACAGAGACAGAGACAGAGACAGAGACCGAGACAGAGACCAGAGACAGAGACAGAGACAGAGACAGAGACAGAGACAGAGACAGAGACAGAGACAGAGACAGAGACAGAGACAGAGACAGAGACCGAGACCGAGACAGAGACCGAGACCGAGACCGAGACCGAGACCGAGACCGAGACCGAGACCAGAGACCAGAGACAGAGGCCGAGGCCGAGGCCGAGGCCGAGGCCGAGGCCGAGGCCGAGGCCGAGGCCGAGGCCGAGGCCGAGGCCGAGGCAGAGAGGCAGAGGCAGAGGCAGAGGCAGAGGCAGAGGCAGAGGCAGAGGCAGAGGCAGAGGCAGAGGCAGAGGCAGAGGCAGAGGCAGAGGCAGAGGCAGAGGCAGAGGCAGAGGCAGAGGCAGAGGCAGAGGCAGAGGCAGAGGCAGAGGCAGAGGCAGAGGCAGAGGCAGAGGCAGAGGCAGAGGCAGAGGCAGAGGCAGAGGCAGAGGCAGAGGCAGAGGCAGAGGCAGAGGCAGAGGCAGAGGCAGAGGCAGAGGCAGAGGCAGAGGCAGAGGCAGAGGCAGAGGCAGAGGCAGAGGCAGAGGCAGAGGCAGAGGCAGAGGCAGAGCAGGCAGAGGCAGAGGCAGAGGCAGAGGCAGAGGCAGAGGCAGAGGCAGAGGCAGAGGCAGAGGCAGAGGCAGAGGCAGAGGCAGAGGCAGAGGCAGAGGCAGAGGCAGAGGCAGAGGCAGAGGCAGAGGCAGAGGCAGAGGCAGAGGCAGAGGCAGAGGCAGAGGCAGAGGCAGAGGCAGAGGCAGAGGCAGAGGCAGAGGCAGAGGCAGAGGCAGGCAGAGGCAGAGGCAGAGGCAGAGGCAGAGGCAGAGGCAGAGGCAGAGGCAGAGGCAGAGGCAGAGGCAGAGGCAGAGGCAGAGGCAGAGGCAGAGGCAGAGGCAGAGGCAGAGGCAGAGGCAGAGGCAGAGGCAGAGGCAGAGGCAGAGGCAGAGGCAGAGGCAGAGGCAGAGGCAGAGGCAGAGGCAGAGGCAGAGGCAGAGGCAGAGGCAGAGGCAGAGGCAGAGGCAGAGGCAGAGGCAGAGCAGAGGCAGAGGCAGAGGCAGAGGCAGAGGCAGAGGCAGAGGCAGAGGCAGAGGCAGAGGCAGAGGCAGAGGCAGAGGCAGAGGCAGAGGCAGAGGCAGAGGCAGAGGCAGAGGCAGAGGCAGAGGCAGAGGCAGAGGCAGAGGCAGAGGCAGAGGCAGAGGCAGAGGCAGAGGCAGAGGCAGAGGCAGAGGCAGAGGCAGAGGCAGAGGCAGAGGCAGAGGCAGAGGCAGAGGCAGAGGCAGAGGCAGAGGCAGAGACCGAGACCGAGACCGAGACCGAGACCGAGACCGAGACCGAGACCGAGACAGAGACAGAGACAGAGACAGAGACAGAGACAGAGACAGAGACAGAGACAGAGACAGAGACAGAGACAGAGACAGAGACAGAGACAGAGACAGAGACAGAGACAGAGACAGAGGCCGAGGCCGAGGCCGAGGCCGAGGCCGAGGCCGAGGCCGAGGCCGAGGCAGAGGCAGAGACAGAGACAGAGACCGAGACCGAGACCGAGACCGAGACCGAGACCGAGACCGAGACCGAGACAGAGACCGAGACCGAGACCGAGACCGAGACCGAGACCGAGACCGAGACAGAGACAGAGACAGAGACAGAGACAGAGACAGAGACAGAGACAGAGACAGAGACAGAGACAGAGACAGAGACAGAGACAGAGACAGAGACAGAGACAGAGACAGAGACAGAGACAGAGACAGAGACAGAGACAGAGACAGAGACAGAGACAGAGACAGAGACAGAGACAGAGACCGAGACCGAGACCGAGACCGAGACCGAGACCGAGACCGAGACCGAGACCGAGACCGAGACCGAGACCGAGACCGAGACCGAGACCGAGACCGAGACCGAGACCGAGACCGAGACCGAGACCGAGACCGAGACCGAGACCGAGACCGAGACCGAGACCGAGACCGAGACCGAGGCCGAGGCCGAGGCAGAGGCAGAGGCAGAGGCAGAGGCAGAGGCAGAGGCAGAGGCAGAGGCAGAGGCAGAGGCAGAGGCAGAGACAGAGACAGAGACAGAGACAGAGACAGAGGCAGAGGCAGAGGCAGAGGCAGAGGCAGAGGCAGAGACAGAGACAGAGACAGAGACAGAGACAGAGGCAGAGGCAGAGGCAGAGGCAGAGGCAGAGGCAGAGGCAGAGACAGAGACAGAGACAGAGACAGAGGCAGAGGCAGAGGCAGAGGCAGAGGCAGAGGCAGAGGCAGAGGCAGAGGCACATATACGCACACATGCAAACATATATATATATATATACACACATATATACATACATATATACATATATACATATATACATATATACATATATACATATATACATATATACATATATACATATATACATATATACATATATACATATATACATATATACATATATACATGCATGCATGCATGCATACATACATACATACATACATACATATATACATACATACATACATACATACATACATACATACATACATACATACATACATACATACATACATACATACATACATACATACATACATACATACATACATACATACATACATACATACATACATACATACATACATACATACATACATACATACATACATACATACATATATACATACATACATACATACATACACACATATACATGTAGACAAGTTCACACACATACACTCCGGACAAACGTGTACGCACGTGTACATGTTATCATCCGGTATTTTCGTCGTTTATTCTAGACATTATTTAATGTATTCTGATTCTTTGCAGGTGTACAATTGTTTAGTTGTTATGGAATTTAGATTACGTGTGGGGTTCGTCGGGCCGCAGCGGTGCTGGTCCGGACGGTTTCTTAGGTGTCGGTCCCTTGTGCTACGGTGCTATGACATAAGTTTAGGCATACAGTAATGAACTATTATTGTTATTCTACATGTTTACCAACCAGGGGATAGTTCTATGTATTAATTATTAATAATAAACAACATCACGAGGATTGTGGAGGTGTGAGGTGGCCAGCAGTAGCGGCACTGCGGGCTGCACCACAGTTTCGCAATGCCCTGCTTAAATTGTATTTTGTCATTTCAGACCATATTTTCTCACTGCATATCTCATGTTTTTCAGGTACAACAGGGTCCTTCTTGCATTTAAATGTACACCATCTACAACAACAAAAATATATAAAAAGGAAAAATAACCAAAAAACATTGTTTTAATCAATTTTTTTTTTTTAACAGAACAGAATGGAGAACATCAACTTCTATAGTCGATCTTACATAAATGATAATTGTTTAATGTATATTGACATGGGAGTGTAACGGCTGCATGCACTCCTGTGCTTCCGGTATATACGCGTATTCTTGTTCGACATATATGTTATTCACTTTTAGGCAACTCATATAAACCCCCTCTCTTTTTACAGGTATACCCTATAGCGGAAAGGATTACACTGACTGATCGGTCATCATGAACTTAGAGTTCACATCCGCCACCGTTGCCAGAGCATTAGGGTCATTGTTCATGTTCCAAAAAATCCTAAATAGAGGATACTTGAACTAAGTACACCTATTTCCCATAAATACATACATACATACATACATACATACATACATACATACATACATACATACATACACACACACATACATACATACATACATACATACATACATACATACATACATACATACATACATACATACATACATACATACACATGTATACAAGTACACACACATACACTCCGGACAGACGTGTACGCACGTGTACATCTTATCATCCGGTATTTTCGTCTACGGGAAGAACCAGTCGACGCCATACAATTCTAAAATAAGTTGATTTATTTATTTCATAAGTCAATCTCGGCATATACATAATATGAGGTAGTATGTTCATAACAACATTACAACAATACGCAACTTATACTAACACACGTTTGTATACCTGTGCATGACTTTGTTTATGCCGTGCCTGTATAACATGAATTTTTGTTGGCATGAATTTTAGTTGCTGTGGTTATTTACCTAATTTACAATTATTACAATTCATCCGTGTGTGTCCTTTATTATACAATGCAATTTAGACCCTATACATTTAACATAGCATAGACATTGAGTAAACATAAGATCACGTTCATATATATACAAATTCGGCAGGGTTTGGTTCGGAGTCAAAGGCAATATATTATATTCTTGTTGCTATAATGACATTTCTTAAGCATTTCTCATCACTGTCCCGAGTCACGACGCAGTAAGAACCAGGGGGCCATTTCACTAATATAAACAGCTCTTAGGAAAAATTCATCCTTAAACAAAAGCCATTCTCTTAAATTAAAGGTGTCTTTTTAAATGCAAATAGCCATTGCCGTGACACTGAGGACACAATGTACATGACACACCAATGACAACGTCTCCTTGGCGCATCATAATGCTGACAGTTTCCATGTATTCACTATCACTGTTAAGCATAAAAATAAAAAAATACTTATTTATTATTATTATTATTATTATTATTATTATTATTATTATTATAACCCAATTAGGAAGAATCATTGTACAGCGCCCCAGAACAATTATTTGGATGGGGCTATATATAAGAAATAAATAATAATACTTATTATGATTATGTGGACAGGAGCATGGTTCACTTCGCCAAAACCTATGCCTAGATCCACCAAGAGTCGTTGCAGTGGCGCAGTGGCGCAGTGGGAAGAGCTTGTACTAAAACGACACGTGATTTGAATACAATATCCTACACCTGGGGCCCAACCAGGATGGTTGTTTGGCTGACGGTAAAGGCCACGTCAGAGTTTGTGACACAGAAATTACTTAATGAATGACGTGAACTGAACACGCTACTGTCATAAACTGAATACGCTACTACCAAATACTTGAAATGTGCCAAATACACTAAGATCATTCAATGGCGTTTAGTACACTGTCAGAACACCAATCAAAGGTTTTCATTTGTCATATCCAAAAACAAGATAGAGGCTTTCGTCTGACGTAATGTCATTAGTACTGACGTCTGGCGTAATTCGTCATTAGTACTGAAGAATTCGGCGTGTAACGTCAGACGAAAGCCTCTACAAGTAAAAAGAAAGATCTTGTTTGTGGATATGAAAAATGAAACCTTTGGATTGGAAAAATGAACTATCCTGAGAAATGTTCAGTAAACTGTCAGAACACTTAATGGTCTTATGTCTTAGTAGTAAGTTTAATATCTATTTAATTTTAAAGTATTTATTTAACTTATTTCGTCCGTCTTTCATTCTATAATGCGTCGTTTTAGTGGTTATACAAAGAAAGTAGTCCGAACCAAAACCACGACAACGTCTCCTTGGCGCGTCATAATGTTGACAGTTTCCATGTATTCACTATCACTGTTAAGCATAACAATAAAATGTAAAGAGCAAAATCGGGCCTAGAATCTGTTTATTATAATACTGAAACGGACCCCAGGTCACTCCTGAAATTGCACATGTGCATTTCTGTGCGTGAGCTAGTTGTTGTTGTACAGATTCTTCATTTGTTCGCTGAAGAAGCGCCGTAGCACGATACGTTTGTTCTTCAGTGTGGGTGTCAGCAAGCCATTGTCGACGGAGAACGGTTCTGGGTGCAGGTGGATGTCTTGAACCTGTCACAAATGACGTCGATAAGTCAAACGGTCCTCAATAAATCGGTTGTAGACAACAGTGGTAAAGACATACGTCCGTACAGATTCATGCATACGTGCACGCACGTACATATGCATCCATATACACACATATGTGCGCGCGCACACAAATAAATAAACACACACAAATAAACACACATGCGGGCATACACGCACGTGTGCACACGGAAGCGCAAACACACACCGTTCTGGCTAGACACACACACACACACACACACATACACACACACACACACACACACACACACACACACACACACACACACACACACACACACACACACACACACACACACATACACACACGCACATACACACGCACATACACACACACGCACGCACACACACACACACACACACACACACACACACACACACACACACACACACACACACACACACACACACACACACCCGCATTGTATTTTACCTGTTCAAACCCTTTAAGTCCAGCCTCCACTGCTAACCTTCTGATGTCATCGAGGATTGCCTTTTTCAGTACCTGTGGACAATCAAACAGGTACGGTGTGGTTGTACATCTATGTCTTTTATGCAAATAACCCCATACCTGTAAAGATCAAGCAGCCGCACAAGCAAAGATGGAAAGGAGTATGTTAAGCATCACATACCGGAACAGAAAAACAAACAGGATTGAACAAGTAAGAAGACGAAGTGGACTTGGGCAGGGCACGTCAGCAGAATACGAGATAACCGATGAATATTGCGTAGCACCACCTGGAAACCCTGGGAAAGGAAACGACCTAGAGGGAGGCCGGCGAGACGGTGGAGAGACGAACTGGAAGGGTACCATTTGGCGGAGGATAGCGCAAGATATCCAGATGAGGAAGCAGCACGCTGAGGTCTATATATATATACAGATACCACGATACACTATGGCTGCACTATGATGATGACGATGACGATGACGATGACGATGACGATGACGATGACGATGACGATGACGATGACGATGACGATGACGATTACGATTACGATTACGATTACGATTACGATTACGATTATGATTATGAAGACGGTGATGATGAACCCCATTCCTTGGCTATTTAGAGAAATGGACGAAGATGCTAATCTCCTTATATTTTGGTAAAATGGACCGTATATAATTATGCAGTTTGCAATCAAACGTGTTGCCAATGACAATGAGATGATTCGTTGCCTTGTTAGTGCCTACCTCGCTCTTGCAGAGTTGTGCTATGCCTGTTTCAGCGATCCCATGGTGCATTACCCACGTCAGAACCACTTCCGGGTCAGGCACAACGATGGCTACTGGGAATCTCTGTTAAGTCAAACAACTATGAAATAACATGTAATAGAGCATGCAACACAAAACCTATCGGTCATATAAAATTAGTCATTTTCGCAATTACTTGGTTTGTAGGTCCTTCAATAATTGTTGAGAAATTGCTTGTTAAATGTTACAGAAACAGATTGTCAAATAAATGTTTTCAAGCCAAATAGTCCTTGGGCGACTTCACAAAGTAGTCGTGTGTAAGACGTTTCGAACGAAGATATTTACATAATAAAACTACTTGTCCACAACACACTGCATTTCTAATTTATAACTGTTATTTAGGTATTCTAAGTCAAACGTCCCGCAACGTAGAGTCCCTTCGTACAGTATGACTACATCGTGAAACTGGCCACTGCCCAATTAATGTGAGAATAATTCATGTAATATGTATGTGCTATTGCAATAGCTTGCAACTACATGTTGTTCTTCTGGGCAATACTATATTTCTGATGGTGTCGTTGGTGAAGCTCGTGTGTTTCTCACCGTGCGTGATGATTCATGATGCGTGACGACTTACCATGCGTAACGACTGGCCACGCGTGACGACTCACCTGAGAACTGTCCCCATCCAAGAACACTTGCAGAACGAAACTACTTCTCGAGTAAACACCCTCGATCCGTTCTGGGGTGATGTACTCGCCCTAAGATGCAATAAGTCCTCATTAATATCACGCAGAATAGTACCGAGGACGGCAACGCTCTGTTTTAGCAATGATGTACAATGCTGACCGTATACAACGAAATATATTATTTATGTGCAGACTATTTACATTTGTTGACTTTATTTACCAGTATGTAAGCTATAGTGAAAATAAAAACGCACTAAAGCATAGCATATGGGTTATTGTTCTTTGTGGATATATAGTCAACCATTTGTTCATTACATTCACTCAGGCCGTTGTTCGTTAAGGACGAGTAGTCAAGCAGAAGCTAGTTGAGGACAAACAGCCAAGAACTTGTCCGTTGTTGAAAAGCATACGGAAGTGCCAAGAAATTCGTTTTGAAACATGTATATGCAAGTAACAGATTACTAACCTGCGATAGTTTGAAGTGGTGTTTCTTTCTGTCTATTATCGACAGCGTGCCGTTCTGAAATGAGGAAATCAACTATTGTATATAGTTATATGTATAATATATATATATATATATATATATATATATATATACATACATACTTACATATATACATATATACATACAGAGTTGGCTTGGTTGTCGACCCACCCACACCCACCCACCCACACACCCACCCACTCACTCA
>CBDHHR010000407.1:2500-10000 GCA_965263245.1 Metamycoplasmataceae bacterium
ATGCATATGTGAATTTTTTTTGCGTAAAGTTAGTTGTTTGCTTGCAAACATGTCATTAAGCATCGAGAGTTCGATACCATTCGCATGCAATATAAAACAAACATGTAAGTGTTTGTGTGAAGCACTGAATGTGGATGTGTAGTAGGACTAAAAGTCACATCTACACATTTAGATGCTGTGACGGTGTGTGCAAGTGGAAGGGTTTCGTCATAGATGTGTACCTGGCAGGTTGAGCGGGAAGGCGAGGCCGACATTCGTCCACTCTGAGGCGGACGCGATGTGTTCATGAGGGTCGTTGTGGGTCACAATGTCGTCCCCACACGGCGACGTTCCCACGGCCCACGTGTACATCAGCATCCCCGTCTCATGGTCGTGGATACCGTCCCAGTTGGCTGTGAGTAGACACACACAGTGTAGACGTAACAATCGCTCCTACTGGTTCAATTCCTACCGCTATTTGGACCAATTAAGTGCAAGACACAACTGAAGGACAACGACATGTGACATATTGTGACACACTGCAAAAGGCACACTAAAGGACAGCGACACGTGACGTATTGTGACACAAGTGAATTAATTTTATAGAACACACATGTTGGAATATATAAAACTAAGTATATCTGGCATAGAACATCATAGTATTAAAGAGTGCAACTATAGGATGTTTGTGAATATATATATGCTATTAATTATCTTTATAAAAATGTCACTCAAATAGGCTTTTGGATTAGTTATGGCCATGGGTATTTGAATTGTATTTTCTCTTTTAATTATCGTTAAATGTAATTCTTTTCGTACTGTTCGATATTATTCTGAACGGTCTTCAATGGTACGAGATGAGTAATTGGCAGCTAATATCCCAAAGCTATTTTCCGATGTTTTTCAATGGTCTTCGCTGATATACCAATCATTGGTATTCTCATTGATATTTAGTGGTGTGCCAGCCAATGGTGTATTCAATAGTCTTGAATAGAATAAGACATATTATGGCGAAGGGTATATGAATTGTATTTAATATAATGGTACTTAATGGTGTTAGTGTATATCATTGAAATATATTTTAACTTGTACACCACTCAACAAATGTGAATATATATCATTCATTGGTATTTCATTAACAATACTGCTGAACGGTATATAAGTTAAATATAATTGAACGGTGCACCACTGAAGAACACGCAATATCATATGACTAAATAGCAATCAAATATCGTTCGCCACCATACACCCAACTACCATACCCGACCAGTAAGAATATGATAAAATGGTATGTCACTAACGACCTTTTTAATACTGTTCAATTGTATTGTCAAATTTCATACACAATAAGTTCTTGCACAGGTGCAAATTTTGCATGACCATCATATATTATGATCCCATATTATAGTATCATAATTACATAACACATTAACCACACAGGGTATCCAGAGTAATAGCCAAGCAGAGCGAATGCTCGTTTGGGTCTACTTAGATTGTTATTTGATCGTCGCATTACATGGCATCTGCACAAGATGATGTTATGTCACCTGTAATCATCCGATTCGCTCGAGTGTACTTGTTATCCACCCCAGGTTCATGGCCGTTGAAAATGGTGAGAGATCCTTCACCGTCCACAATGGTTCTGTATCAACGGTGAAACAGTATGATTTGAAAATTAATTATTAACCTTACAAGTCGTCGACACACCAACTGTATGATTTATACCTGTTGTTATCATTAGATTATTGCTGTTGGTGGTGGTGATAAATACTGTATTACGGTTGCGACGATACAATCGGATAATTCGGTGATTAATTTACACAAACTGAATCATGTATCTTAAGATATTGCTGCAGATGTAGTTACGTCAATTTTGTTACGAATTTGTTTTGAAGTGTCATACCACTCCTGACGATAGTGTAGCATCATAAATCATACCACATTCTGCTTATAGGTAAGATGTACTGACAGTTTGTTTTACCTGTGGGTTGGATGATTCGTCTCAGGGGCACATCGCTGTCGCCAGAGTGTCGGCACGTAGTTGCTGCAAGAGTCGTGTGTGAAGCTGTCGGAAGCTTCGTTCTTGATCATTCCCGGGGCCGGCGGCGTCAAGTCTACGAGCACGCCGCTCGACGATATGATGTTTGTGTAACCTGGATGATGAAGCATAGTATATAGTGTTTATTTGAAATGCAGTAATGCGGAACCGCTAGCGAACATATTCATGTGCATGTATGCACGAACACCCCCCCACACACACACATAGACATAGACATAGACATAGACACACACACACACACACACACACACACACACACACACACACACACACACACACACACACACACACACACACACACACACACACACACACACACACACACACACACACACACACACACACACACACACACACACACACACACACACACACACACACACACACACACACACACACACACACACACACACACACACACACACACACACACACACACACACACACACACACACACACACACACACACACACACACACACACACACACACACACACACACACACACACACACACACACACACACACACACACACACACACACACACACACATAGACATAGACACACGCGCACAAACACAATTATACATTATTTTAGGTAAGCAGTTCAACTATATATATTATATATATATATATATATATATATATATATATATATATATATATATATACGCTATGTTATTTTATGCTGTACTGTTTCGACATAATTTAAGTATGAATAATGATAATTGACGATGTTTTGTCATATTGTAATGTGTTGCAATTCGTTATTTTAATTAAAGTCAAAGATAATGCATGATGGCGTTAAAATAATAATAAGTACACATTTAGGTTGTTATTAGTTGTATCCTTCAAACCGATAACTTATGCCAAAGACACTTACCAAGTATATTGCGTAGATAATAATTTAAGTAAATAGTCGTGTTATGCGCAAGTCTCAAATGGGTAAATCTCGCATAGGTGACGTGGCCGATACCACGTCTTTCAAAATGGTGGAACCTTCCACTCTGAAAAAAGAAAGATGTATCAATAATTAGATATGCACTCACACGCATGCAAACAGTCATACAGACAACATCCACTCACACGCAGTCACATACATACACACACGCGCACGCACGCGCACGCGCACGCGCACGCGCACGCGCACGCGCACGCGCACACGCACACGCACACGCACACGCACACGCACACGCACACGCACACGCACACGCACACGCACACGCACACGCACACGCACACGCACACGCACACGCACACGCACACGCACACGCACACGCACACGCACACGCACACGCACACGCACACGCACACGCACACGCACACGCACGTGCGCAGGACAACACGCACACACATACACCAGCACTCAATGTTGCTGTCATTTAGGATCTGAAGTCAGGTATCCCTTTAGGGCTACCTACGACTCACCTGTCTCACGTGGATGGTCCGTTCCTCTACACGGTTCATCAACTCACAGACGCCGGCAGTGGCCGAGTCATAGTCGTAGTTGTAGTTGAAGCTTCGACACACCGTGTCGGGGAGAGAGAGACAATGCCTGGCACACGCCGCGGCGAACTGGTAGCGTGTCGTCTCCACTGGAGGAGCGACCAGGCGACCTTCTCTGGGGGCTAACAAAGGAACAATGACATTACGAAGTCCAGGGCACCGGCCTCGGCATACTGGTAGTACGTCGTCTGAACTGAATTCGACAAAAGACGAGCTTCTATAGGGGCTGACTAGGGAAGTGACGTTAATCATTATCTGCGTAGTTATTGCGCGTCGTCTTCAATTGGTGCCGACCAGATGGCATTCTATATCGGTCAACAAGAAACACTCATTGTAGTGTTTAGGTAGAGTGGCAGTTGAAATGGGTTTTTAATAGGAATTACCTGTGAAATGTTCGAGCACACGAAGTCCGAGAGGGTCTCTGCCTGTGTCCACTCGACTGGTGGCCTTCACACTGTCCACACTCTGCCAGTCGGCTATCTGAGCGCCGTGAGAACCTTTGCCGTACCCAGCGCTTATCTAGTAAATACAGTAACACAGTTTACACTATTCACGAAAGATGACAATCTGCAAATTACGTGTGCACTATATATTTATTAAGGCACTAATTTATACCCCATATGGAGAGTAAAAATAGTACCACGTAACAATAATTTTTATTCTACACGTACACGAATATTATGCATAAGAACATTTCACTCCACTAATTTTTCTACTTATGAATTATATTTCCACCACCAGATATGTAATAATAATTTTGGACAAAACACTTAATTAATTATCGGTATTTCGTGTAAAGCTAACTTATATAGCGATTTTACGGTAACCGCGGACACGTGAAGAGGTTGCGTTGCCGTCGAGATCTGCGCGTTGGTTTTGTGAATTTTCTTCGCTAGACGAATGCAAGTGATTTTTTAAATATAGTGTATGTAAATGTATGTATGATCTGTGAGGAGAGGTTTGGCGGCTGATGGTGGTTGTTTTCATGGTTGGTCAGAAAGTAAAAGACAGTTGCACAGTTCATGCAGATCAATTCGACACCGCTACGTCATTCTGTTTCTAAAATGGCCTAGTCCATAGACTTTCGGTGGACATGTGTTCTCATTTGTTTCTGGTAAGCCGCTGACATTAAAAATGTGATTGTTGTTGGATGTTGTTACTTTTTATTAACTCTGTTAGGCCCATTCAAAAGCGTTGACTTTTGCTTCCCTTTAATATCATAGTTACTTGATGCGTCCTGATGACGGAGTCGTCGAGGGCCAGGACCGACCCTTGCAGCAGCTCGCGGTGACTCGTGCTCCGGAAGTCGGGGGTGATGCGACCTTCCGGGAGCGTCATGTCGTAAGTCGGCAGCTCGCATGACGTCACTGCCGACAACCCCATCGAGTTTTGCGCCTTCACACTGAAGTAAAGATGTATACTGTGGACCAGGGTCTGAAATAGAAATGCACAGCTAGTTGTACTAATATGTGATTCACTCATTGAATGTTTTCTATAAGTTACGAAAACACCGAGCCTTAGACGTGGTGTAAATAATCAACTGGAGTTATACATGAACTGGTCAGAATCACAGAATGCAACGTTTTACTCGAATACAGGCTTCTAGTCACTTTGCCGAAGTGATTTGCGAACGTTCTGGTTCATTTTATAATTTAATGAATTAGTTAGTTTTTACTTTAGCTATGACAATTAGTGCTTAAGTTGTAGATTGGAATAATTTTTGTCTGGTTGGCTAAATATTATATTCAGTTAATCATTCGTAAATCGTGTTGCTCAATAATTAATATTAGGACAATAGACAGAGTAATTCAGTTGGCAACATTACATATCGATGATATATTATAACACAATGTATTTGAGTTCACGTGTCGATGACATATACAAACATAATTGTTATTTCAATAACATAACATAACGTACATATCGAGCAACGTAATTATATTACTCTCTGTCTCTCTGTATCTCTGTCTCTCTGTCTCTCTGTCTCTCTGTCTCTCCGTCTCTCCGTCTCTCCGTCTCTCCGTCTCTCCGTCTCTCCGTCTCTCCGTCTCTCCGTCTCTCCCTCCGTCCGTCCGTCCGTCCGTCCGTCCGTCCGTCCGTCCGTCCGTCCGTCCGTCCGTCCGTCCGTCCGTCCGTCCGTCCGTCCGTCCGTCCGTCCGTCCGTCCGTCCGTCCGTCCGTCCGTCCGTCCGTCCGTCCGTCCGTCCGTCCGTCCGTCCGTCCGTCCGTCCGTCCGTCCGTCCGTCCGTCCGTCCGTCCGTCCGTCCGTCCGTCCGTCCGTCCGTCCGTCCGTCCGTCCGTCCGTCCGTCCGTCCGTCCGTCCGTCCGTCCGTCCGTCCGTCCGTCCGTCCGTCCGTCCGTCCGTCCGTCCGTCCGTCCGTCCGTCCGTCCGTCCGTCCGTCCGTCCGTCCGTCCGTCCGTCCGTCCGTCCGTCCGTCCGTCCGTCCGTCCGTCCGTCCGTCCGTCCGTCCGTCCGTCCGTCCGTCCGTCCGTCCGTCCGTCCGTCCGTCCGTCCGTCCGTCCGTCCGTCCGTCCGTCCGTCCGTCCGTCCTGTCCTCTGTCCGTCCGTCCGTCCTCTGTCCTCTGTCCGTCCGTCCGTCCTCGTCCGTCCTCTGTCCGTCTCCGTCCTCTCCGTCCTCTGTCCGTCTCCGTCCTCTGTCCTCTGTCCGTCCTCTGCCCCTGTCTCTGTCTCTGTCTCTGCCTCTGCCTCTGCCTCTGCCTCTGCCTCTGCCTCTGCCTCTGCCTCTGCCTCTGCCTCTGCCTCTGCCTCTGCCTCTGCCTCTGCCTCTGCCTCTGCCTCTGCCTCTGCCTCTGCCTCTGCCTCTGCCTCTGCCTCTGCCTCTGCCTCTGCCTCTCTCTGCCTCTCTCTGCCTCTCTCTGCCTCTGCCTCTGCCTCTGTCTCTGTCTCTCTCTCTGTCTCTCTCTCTGTCTCTCTCTCTGTCTCTGTCTCTCTCTGTCTCTGTCTCTGTCTCTGTCTCTGTCTCTGTCTCTGTCTCTGTCTCTGTCTCTGTCTCTGTCTCTGTCTCTGTCTCTGTCTCTGTCTCTGTCTCTCTCTCTCTCTGTCTCTCTCTCTGTCTCTCTCTCTGTCTCTCTCTGTCTCTCTCTGTCTCTCTCTGTCTCTCTCTCTCTCTGTCTCTCTCTCTCTCTCTCTCTCTCTCTCTCTCTCTCTCTCTCTCTCTCTCTCTCTCTCTCTCTCTCTCTCTCTATCTGTCTTTCTCTCTGTCTCTCTCTCTCTCCCCCTCTCTCTCTCACTGTCTATATCTCTATATATCTTCTCTTTCTCTTTCTCTTTCTCCTTCTATTTCTATTTCTATTTCTATTTCTATTTCTATTTCTATTTCTATTTCTATTTCTATTTCTATTTCTATTTATATTTCTATTTCTATTTCTATTTCTATTTATATTTCTCTTTATCTTTATCTTTATCTTTATCTTTATCTTTATCTTCCTCCTTCTGTTATTATATTGCATTGCATTGCATTGCATTGCATTGCATTGCATTGCATTGCATTGCATTGCATTGCATTGCATTGCATTGCATTGCATTGCATTGCATTGCATTGCATTGCATTGCATGGCATGGCATGGCATGGCATGGCATGGCATGGCATGGCATGGCATGGCATGGCATGGCATGGCATGGCATGGCATGGCATGGCATGGCATGGCATGGCATGGCATGGCATGGCATGGTATTATTTTACCTTAACTTACCTTACCTTACCTTACCTTATCTTATCTTATCTTACCTTACCTTACCTTACCTTACCTTACCTTACCTTACCTTACCTTACCTTACCTTACCTTACCTTACCTTACCTTACCTTACCTTACCTTACCTTACCTTACCTTACCTTACCTTACCTTACCTTACATGACATTACAATACATTACATTACATTACATTATATTTTATTATTATATTATACCAACACTCACCCTGACAACAACGGATGTT
>CBDHHR010000407.1:15000-18750 GCA_965263245.1 Metamycoplasmataceae bacterium
CTAACGAAATCTGCGAATGCAATCGAGATTGAGCAGTAGAATAAATATCATAATATATGAGACCTGGTGATAATCAGTGAAATAAAACAAGATAACAAACACAAAACAAACTTAACTAATGTTACCTCTAACATATTGGCTGTCCTTTGAATCTTCAAGGACAACACCATTCGGACGACACCCAGTATGTTAACTGCGTTGGACAATTCAACATTGTCTTCCATTGCTGAAATTCAAATATCAGTTCATTCAGTTTAGTCGTCAAACGTAAAATACGTACAGCAAATTTGATTGATGTAAAACATATATTTCATAATGAATGAAACACAACTACATTTCCCACACATACACGCTGCCATAAACACACGGACGCACGCACGCACATAAACACCAGTGTTTGTATATGTATATATGTGTATGTCTGTATATGTATGTATGAATGTAAGTATGCACATATGTATGGATGTATGTACGTATGTATATATTTATGCGTTAGTGTATGCATATATGTATATGTGTGTGTGTGTGTGTGTGTGTGTGTGTGTGTGTGTGTGTGTGTGTGTGTGTGTGTGTGTGTGTGTGTGTGTGTGTGTGTGTGTGTGTGTGTGTGTGTGTGTGTGTGTGTGTGTGTGTGTGTGTGTGTGTGTGTGTGTGTGTGTGTGTGTGTGTGTGTGTGTGTGTGTGTGTGTGTGCATATGTACGTGTTTGTGTGTAAGTGTGTATGGATGTATGTATGAATATGTTAGTATGAATCCATATGTGTGTATAAATGTAGGTATGCAAAGAATCATTTTTGTAGACAGAAATATAACGGTACATAATAATGTGTTCAAAATGTTGCTAGTACCTGTACCGGGATAAAAGTAAACATTATGCAATACGGTAATATAAATTAAGGTGTATCATACAATGACCAGTATATCAACTATGAACACCTGATCACATAACTAATAACACTAATCATTACAATATTTCGACTGCGTCGTCATTAAAAGTTACCCTGTTCGAATGCGTTGTTACAAAAACAAAAACATAACAAGAAACTAAAAGTTTACGATCATAAAAACATCGCATCAAATATACAATAAAATGTTCTTTAAGAATTAAATATACTTATAACAAGAACATATTATGAATGTAGGAGTATCAAAAACAACTGAAAATAATAAATAAATAAGCAAATCTTGAAAACATAAAAAGTCCAATCGAGCGACAACAGTAAATGTCCGTCAAGGTTCATGATTAAAAAGCTCTTTTGAATAAGTGAGATTTAAGGAGGCTTTCAACCTGGTGTATTGGGTCACATTTTCGCATATTGCTTGGGAGATCATTCCATATGTGAGGGGCAGCGATGCAGAACGCTCGATCACCTACTGGCGTAGATGGGCCCCGAGTACAACAAGCACACTGGTGTTCTGCTTGGCTGGTAGAACTCCAGCAGATCGGTAGTGGATGTATTTGGGTATGTTTGGGCGATCATACCAAGTCACCTTAATTCACGTCTCAGTGTGGTACTGTGACATGTTGTGTTGAGAACATGTACTGTTTTAAATTGTGTTCGTATAAAGTTTCACATATCGAATTTGTTTAAATGTTCTATCACGGCATTTCAGAAAGATGGTTTGGAGAATTTCATTGTAAATATCCGTACGTTTGTCCGTGCTTCATAAACAAAGTGAACATTACTGTTCCTAATGTTGCAGATTTGGATTTCCATAATTCTTTGGTATATAATCTTGCGGTTGGTTGGCCTTGGGCCTGGTGGTTAAGGACACATAATGATATGACCGAAACCATACTTATGTCGCACACGCATAAATGACTTGGTTTATAAGTAAGAAGTGTCGCACGCGACGCCGGTAGCAAACTCACTGAAGTCATGTTCGAAGACTTTGAAGCTGCCTGTCCACGTGTTGACCCCGATGGTTAGTTCAAGGTCACACGGGTCGTAGCGGACGAAGGCCGTGAGTGTGTGCCGGTAGATGAAGAGCTTCAAATCGACGCAACAACTCACGCTGGTGCACGATTTGTCGAAGCGACAGTAGACGTTCGGTCCAACTCTGCTGCCGATGTCGAAACATTCTGCAGATTGAAATCTTAGTAATCAATATTATGAAACGGTTTTGCCTCTGTATACGCGCACATGTATGTATGCATATATTTGTTGAATTGTTTACCTGCCTGCATGCAAGCCCGCCCGCCCGCCCGCCCGCCCGCCCGCCCGCCCGCCCGCCCGCCTGCACGCCCGCCCGCCCGCCCGCCCGTCCGTCCGTCCGTCCGTCCGTCCGTCCGTCCGTCCGTCCGTCCGTCCGTCCGTCCGTCCGTCCGTCCGTCCGTCCGTCCGTCCGCGTCCGTCCGTCCGTCCGTCCGTCCGTCCGTCCGTCCGTCCGTCCGTCCGTCCGTCCGTCCGTCCGTCCGTCCGTCCGTCCGTCCGTCCGTCCGTCCGCCCGCCCGCCCGCCCGCCCGCCCGCCCGCCCGCCCGCCCGCCCGCCCGCCCGTCCGTCCGTCCGTCCGTCCGTCCGTCCGTCCGTCCGTCCGTCCGTCCGTCCCCCCGCCCGCCCCCGCGGACGGACGGACGCGGACGGACGGATTATAATATATATATATATATATATATATATATATATATATATATATATATATATATATATATATATATATATATATATATATATAGTATATATGTATATATATATTGTCGACGATTGCATCCCGTCATATACGCCTACTTTAGTACATATTAGTACTCACACAATGCAACAAAATTGTCGCTGTACGTACGTGGGTCGGAGGAGAGGTAGCGGTTGATGAGTGTCTGACGCGCCCCGCTGGTTGCCAGGCCACGCGTGACGAGAGCTTGCTTCAGCCCAGCAACATCCATCGTTTCCGGATTGATGCAGCTTTGGTGATTCGTCCGCTTCTAAAGCGAACGTATACACGTGTTACACATGTGACACTTCGAATCTAGTGTGTAATTATTACTTTACAAATATCTTAAGCAACTCCTGGTGTGATACTATTTCAACAAATATAATAATGATAATTTGAATATTACATGTGCTGCGGTATATAATAAATTGTGAGTGACAAATAGCAGACAAACGTCAAATATTAAAATCATGTGTCTTGTAGGATTGATATAATGTGCTACGAAAAATACGATAATTAACATATTACTGTCATAATAGCATTTCATGTTCAATCGTTTAATGTGCATAATTAAGATAAATTACTAACCTCGATTTCCTTTAGAATGTTAATGATTTTAGTTTTCATTGTAGACAGACCGACGTAATCGAGATAGCCCAGTATTTTATTTAAAGTGATGGAGTTCATGTTGAAATTGAAAACATCTTTCAACTTCGTCAGATCTGGCAGTCCTAAACTCTTGGCAAAATCTGTAAAATATAAGCAAAGCTGTTGACATATAAATTAAATATGCGGCGCTAGTAATTGCATTAAACACAACTTTTTCTATGCACTAAACATTCATATATTATAGTTTAATTTGTAATCCGGCGCCACCATGATGTTACTGGGTTTGTCGTTATGTTTTATTAAAAAACAATTTGATATAATGTTATGTATTTTCACGAAAATAATATAGTTGCAAGGGGTTAACCTTTTTAAACAATATATTATAGGTTTTGTAACCCATTTTCCAGTACTAAAATAGTTTCTTGTAAAACACAAATGTATGGTCTTGTACATTCTACGAAGAATGATGTATAGCATAGTCGCTAGCACAAC
>CBDHHR010000408.1:0-5217 GCA_965263245.1 Metamycoplasmataceae bacterium
GCCACTGAAGGGCGCTGTAACCACAGAAGAGCGCCTTAATCACGGAAGAACGATGTCGCCACTCAAGAGCACTGTAACCAACAAGAAGTAACCACGGAAAAACGCTGTAACCACTGAAGGGCGGTGTGATCACGGAAGAACGCTGTAATCGCTGAAGAGCGCTGTAACCACGGGAAAACGCAGTAACCACTGAAGGGCGCTGTAACCATTGAAGAGCGCTGTAATAACTGAAGAGCGGTGTAATAACTGAAGAGCGCTGTAATCACCGAAGAGCGCTGTAACCAAGGAAAAACGCTGTAACCACTGAAAGGCGTTGTAACAACTAAAGAGCGCTGTAACTACTGAAGAGCGCTGTAACCACCGAAGAGCGCTGTAACCACTGAAGAGCGCTATAACCAATGGAGAGCACTATAAACAATGAAGAGCGCTGTAATCACTGAAGAGCGCTATAACCACGGGAAAACGCTGTAAACACTGAAGAATGCTGTAACCACTGAAGAGCGCTATAATCAACGAAGAGCGTTGTAACTACCGAGGAGCGCTGTAATCACTGAAGAGCGCTGTAACCACTGAAGAGCGCTGCAATCACTGAAGAGCGCTGTAATCACTGAAGAGCGCTGTAATCACTGAAGAGCGCTGTAATCACCGAAGAGCGCTGTAACCACTGAAGAGCGCTGTATCCACTGAAGAACGCTGTAACCACTGAAGAGCGCTGTAACCACTGAAGAGCGCTGTAACCAATGAAGAGCGCTGTAACTAATGAAGAGCGCCGTAATAACTGAAGAGCGCTGTAATCACTGGAGAGCGGTGTAATAACTGAAGAGCACTGTAATCACTGGAGAGCGGTGTAATAACTGAAGAGCGCTGTAACCACGGAAAAACGCTATAGCCACTGAAGGGCGCTGTAACCACAGAAGAGCGCCTTAATCACGGAAGAACGATGTCGCCACTCAAGAGCACTGTAACCAACAAGAAGTAACCACGGAAAAACGCTGTAACCACTGAAGGGCGGTGTGATCACGGAAGAACGCTGTAATCGCTGAAGAGCGCTGTAACCACGGGAAAACGCAGTAACCACTGAAGGGCGCTGTAACCATTGAAGAGCGCTGTAATAACTGAAGAGCGGTGTAATAACTGAAGAGCGCTGTAATCACCGAAGAGCGCTGTAACCACCGAAGAGCGCTGTAACCACTGAAGAGCGTTGTAACCAAGGAAAAACGCTGTAACCACTGAAAGGCGTTGTAACAACTAAAGAGCGCTGTAACTACTGAAGAGCGCTGTAACCACCGAAGAGCGCTGTAACCACTGAAGAGCGCTATAACCAATGGAGAGCACTATAAACAATGAAGAGCGCTGTAATCACTGAAGAGCGCTATAACCACGGGAAAACGCTGTAAACACTGAAGAATGCTGTAACCGCTGAAGTGCGCTGTACTAACTGAAGAGCGTTGTAACCACTGAAAAGCACTGGAACCACTGAAGAGCGCTGTAACCACGGAAGAGCGCTGTAATAACTGAAGAGCGTTGTAACCCCTGAAGAGCGCTGTAACCACGGAAGAGCGCTGTAATAACTGAAGAGCGTTGTAACCCCTGAAGAGCGCTGTAACCACGGAAGAGCGCTGTAATAACTGAAGGCCGTTGTAACCACCGAAGAGCGCTGTAATAACTGAAGAACGCTGTAACCACTGAAGAGCGCTGTAACCACCGAAAAGCGCTATAATCACTGAAGAGTGCTGTAACCACAGAAGAGCGTCGTAACCACTGAAGAGTCATGTAACCCCTGAAGAGCGGTGTAACCACTAAAGAGCGGTGTAACCACTGAAGAGCACTAGCTATAACCTTTTGACAGCGTTTTATACACTGAAGAGCGTTGTAACCACTGAAGAAGTGACCACGAAATTACTCTATATAGACTGGTGCTGTCACTTGGTGGATATTATTGACGAGCGCAAGATTACTTGCTACTACAACAATCGAGAGTAAGGTCAATTTCTCAAGACATCTCAGAGCGGTAACATCAGGTCACTGGAAGATGAAAAACCATGTCCTACTATGTATGATACTTAGACATCTTTTTCGATTCAAAAACATTATGACACTGGTGAACAAACTCGGTCACTGTGAGTCACAAGCCGGATGTCAGACCTGTTTGTATGCGCAAATCAGCAGAATTACGCTCGATTTCTTACATGCTATGGACACTCTCTACAACACATTGAGAAAACGCACCCTGGTTCAGAGAAACTACTGCATGCTGGGGCTATCATTGTTGCCAGATCGCAGACACCAGGCAACCGATGCCACACTGACAAAACAATAGAAGTGACAGCTATGAAGTGGCTCAATTCTAAATTAGGTTCTGGTACATATGCTGCTGGAATCAGCGGTATCACCAGTAATTATGACTCGAATCACCGTCAAATTGTGACTGCGCATGCCAAGGGAGAGTTTGTGGAGGCTATGTGGAATATGGTTGATCGGACAAGCAGCGATGCATGGAGGCAGCAAAGAGAAATCTTCGTCACGGAACCCATTGTTTACACTGTGTTTTATATAACTATAGTGTAAAACTATAGTGTGTATGATCTGTATTACACTCGCCTTGCTATCGGTAGCAATGTAATACAAGTTTTGCATCGAATGTTGGCTATTGACGTTGTGAACATTTCATTCAAGCATTGTGTCAAACGTATATTTTCAAATCTGTAAACCGCAGGAGCATAATTATATACGACATTTTAATACAGCTCCTATGCAGGCCAACAGTGCAATTACCAAACGTTTCATCCAATATCTTCGTATGTTATTATGAAAATTCGTATCGTATGATACACTGCTTTATATTTTCAAATCAATGCCTGCATCCATCATTATCAAATACATAAGACGACAAACACTGCAGGTTCTAAAAACTACACAACAAATACACAATACTGCCGGTTCTCCATAACAATTAAACATCAAGCGAACAACCTTTACTGATGGTTCTCTGAAATTAGCTTTATCTACAGAATTACTAGAAAATATGATGAAGTGCGAGAGGAATGTATAGACTTTCGGTTCAGACTATAATTTAATTATTTGGAAGCATCATTTCTGGTGCAATTAATAAAAACCACCAATCCTCTTTATCCCTGGCAAAACCTAATTACAAACTATGTTGTTTAAATATTCCTGTAGGAAATAAACTTCGCAACACAATATCTTGTCAAGAACACCGAGAGGACGTGACTATGGAATATGCAAAAGGAACACCACGCGGTTTAGATAACAATCAAAAAATTACACGTTTCTCTTCCCCAAAACAGGTACCAAGTTTCTCACCGTGGCAGAATGATACTAATGCATTATTTGATTGCTCTGGAAACGGCTACACATAGACATACATTTGACTGCGATGTCGACATTAATGTGTCTATAATTTTTGTAAATATAATTATTATAAAAATCAAATTAAAAGACAGAGACATACGAATTATTTCACAATAAAACTTCATGCAAAATAACTGTTCCATGCTTTGACACATTAAAAAAATCTTGTAACATAAATACAATACAGACGTTATACAACGCCTGAGATAACTGTCACGGCAGTAAAATATCTTTGCTTCATTGGTTCAAATATAGTGTCAACAGTGTCCAAACAACATCGCCAGACCTTTCTTGAATGCGTCGTACTTAGCAACATAGATAAACGGATTGATGCAACAGTTGATGAACGTCAGTACCACTGTGGCCTGATAGACATAGCCGAAAAAAGATATTTTACCCAGCATATACATAATGACGTATATTTTGCTGGGGATCCAACATATAAAGTAGCACGCAGTGACAATGGCCAATGTCTTGATGACGTTTCGCTTAGCTCTCTCGTTAAGGTCTTGCAGGGCTGCGGGCACGGACGAAGCTGCAGAACGCCTTGATTTCATCACAGATACCCCGCGAGCGGAATGTGTTGACGGCAAGGGAAGGAAGTTTGACGACGCTGGTCCATCCTCTGTGCCACGTTCTACGGAGGTGTGTGTCTCTTCTCCGCTTATGTAGCTGGGTGTTACTTCGACAATGCGCCTGCGGAGAAGCTTCAGAATGCTGACGTAACACACGCAGTGAACGAGAATTGGTACGATCAAGTTAACGACGAGTTGTACCATCCCGACTGCAGCGGCAACCGTCCGAGATGGCCAAAAGTATGCAATAAAGCACGTGTCTCTAAAAATACCACTTGTCGGGATAATGAATGAACTGTTGAAAAGAATGCCGAACAACCAGATGAAGACTACCATTGCATTCGCTTTAGTCTTCGTGAAAGACACTGTGTGCCATATCGGATGAACAATGGCCAGGTAGCGCTCAATGGAGATGGCCATCAGGTTGTATGTCGATGACATCATCAGCCCCCATAATAAAATCTGGGAATGCCAGATTTTGCAAAACGTATCGTTTATGTTTAATGTGTGTGGCATCGTTGATCGTCTCACGAAAACATATTGGATAAGCAGCGCGGAAACAAGACCGTCGATGAAGCTCTGGTTGATAATATACATTGATTTTACCTGTTGAAAGAGTTTCTTGTACCGCAATATAACAACGACGACAAGAAGGTTTCCCAGAACACCCGTCACACCGATGGCGAACTTGATCGTGTTCACAAACGTTAACACATTCGTACCCTTGAATTGGAGCTGCAGCCGTCTCATTTCTGTCGAATTTCGCGGCGGTGATGGTGGCATTTCTCTCCATTATTTATGCAGTGGTGACATGCCATACAATAGCCGAGTAAACGAAGCCTGCGAAATATACATAACTTCCATGGCAAAAGCGACCAATCAAATGTGTTTGATACGACATGTCATTGTATAACTTATTAATTTTATAACCTCGATTGACCAGACGCCGTGAGGTGGCAGCACTTTTCATCCCCTCAACACCGCCTGGGATATCAATAGCCTGTCGATGTGACCGACAGGGCGGCCTTACCCCAGATTAAGGTATAGAGACGCTGATTGGTACTCAGGTCGAATTTGAAATAACACATTAAAACAGGATACCTTTTTATCAGATAACAAAATAGGAATTACGGTAGGATTAACCAGTATCCGTGAGGTGGCAGCATTGTTTAACCCAACACGGATAACATTAAAACGCCGGTAGACACCAGATTGTCTTCTCGGCGAAGTTACGCACCCGAGCGACAGTCGGTTGGGGAACTGAAACACA
>CBDHHR010000409.1:10000-12500 GCA_965263245.1 Metamycoplasmataceae bacterium
TCCACTTCCGGTTCCACCGGCTGGGTCAGGCGCGACGGTCGTTTTCCGGTGGCGATACACGATGACGCCGACGATCCCGCCGTATGACGTCAGCAGCAAGATGGTCGGAAGCACGATCGCCGTCATGCACATGTAGTAGAAGTGGTCAAGTTTGTAGTATACGGAGCAGAATCTTACTTTTCCAAGCGAAATCGCCTTTGGGGAAATAAATAAGACATGCCATAGTGGAACATTCGCGTCAAGCTCATTTTAAGCCATTACTATACAGGTTCACACTAGTATAGTAACTAATAGTATATGTACGATGTCCAATTGTCACATATTAATGATTATCTATAATATTATATTACTCTTAGTGATAAAGCAACTATGTGTGTTCGAAAATATAGTGCTCGCTAAAATTAATGAAGATAAGCTCAAACCTTCGGCAATTTGAAAATGTACCAGGATAAAATGTCTCTTTTATAAATGAGGATCATGAACATGCGTTATCTAGCCATTGTTGTTCACCCATTTTTGAAATTTCTGTTTTCCATACATCAAACGTGTTTCTGGACCAATGTCGTCTTTGGCCAAAGATATTGCGATTATTCGATTTTCGGTGGCTGATGTTGGCCATCTTGGATATTCCCACGGAATTTTTTTATGTCCAGATGTTTACATAACAGCGTACACCAAATGGTCAAATCTCACCTGCACGACGTATACTGGAAATGCCAACTCCACCAGGGTTAAGAGCCAGGCGAACGCAAGTTGAAGCTTCACTTTACCCGGTGTGACGAAAGCGCGGAAGTGCAGCGGAAGAACGATGGCGACAAACCGTTCTACCGCCACCACCATGATGGTGTTGATGCCGAGGTAGAGGGGCAGGTAACGCACTATCACGTACACGTGGCAGTTGGCGGCCGACCAAATCTGGAAGTGCAACCTTTCCAAGACCCGAACCGTCACGAAGCAGCTCATGAGGATGTCGCCTGGAAACGTACCATACATAAGTAATGTGCACACTGTCGGGGTATCTTCTGAAACATAACATACGGCCGTGTAATCAGACGAGATCGAGAGAGTGAAAAGCCGCAGTGACATAGTACTAATTTACAACTGCAACCTGCCACAACAGTCAATATTATTCAACGTCAATATCACCATATATTTACCATGAATCGGTGTTATCACACGCACTCCTATTGCTACTGAGACAAACCACTCTGTAACCAGTTCACCTGTTCCAGACCTTATCTTTACCGTTTGCCTGGCACCATCCAGTGATTGCACACAACTTCGATTTCAAAAGACCAAAGCGATATTCTTTACACAATTCAGGCAAGCTTATATTACTAATGTATCGCCGTTGCGAATATCGACACATTATGAGCTGTGTTCTCTAATTGAGGTGAGGTACAGATAAGAGTCACACACCTGATCTGCTCTTTCAAATCTTCCAATAGCAAAGCAACAACGACACACAGAGCCATGCGTGGGAATTGTGCTATTCATTCCCACTAAGGTTACTGCGGAACCCGCCACGAACTATAAGAAGATGTGTTAATCGATTCTGTGTTCACACAGAGTTAAACAAGTGCATGCCTTACATAAACGGTATGTTGACCGTTTTACTACATGATTGTTCATACACAATGTAGACCCCAGTGGCTCAGGGGTAGAGCTTCGGACTCTCGACTAAGAGGACCCGGGTTCGAATCCTATGCTGCGGTGTTAAAACCTTGGGAAAGGTTTTTCACTCTACATTGCTCCAGTTCACTCAGCTGTATAAATGAGTACCTCACTACAGACAGTGGTGGATATGTGTACGAGCAGCCTTCGCGCATTAATTGTAGCATATGGCTGAATGCATCCCAGAGAAGTTGAGATGGTGTCTGATTGAACGGGTATATCAGGGAGGTAAAGTGTAAAGCGCTTCGAGCAATCCTGAGGATTGGATACTGCGCTACATAAGAACTTACCTTTACTCTTTTACAATACGGTAAGTGGCTTAACTTTAAATCGTCTAGAGCAGACTTAAGACACCACACGACGTTTGGCCAAGACTTGATGTCTTAGAGAAATCTTGCTAGAAATATTGTAACGTCCTTGTTATCGATTTTATGGAAACTCAGCTGCACACTGCGTCTTGCCCAAAACTAACTGTCGTGCCTCGGTTGCATTTAGTCTGTAGAATGTCCTCGTTGAAGCCTTGCTAAACACTCTGTAGATGTATCACACCAGCTACTTTCGCGCTACACTAAAGAAACGTTTCTTTTCGAAATGGTTCCGTGATTTCCCCTGTGAAACCAAATCAAAACCTCGTTTTCATCGACCTTCTTCCGATTAATCCACTCTAGTCAGAAAGGTGGATCATGTTAGTATAATGCATGATTTGAAAGCGTTGCTCGACCATACACACTAATGACTGAACGTATCAGTACACCCGTACCTGGTTTCAATCTACACCGACAGTTGTATAGCTTAACTCTGGTATGCCTACTACGTGTAGACATCT
>CBDHHR010000409.1:17500-20000 GCA_965263245.1 Metamycoplasmataceae bacterium
TATATATATATATATATATATATATATATATATATATATATATATATATATTAGAATGGCCACATTTTATATGGTGAGAACATTATTTTTGAAATTAACAACACACACCGTATAAAAAGGTGATGTTGAGTGAGAAAACAACTATGTTAAAATGTCAGAGAAATTCGTTGAGAGGAACAAACGTCTCAACGCATACAAAGTTTATCAGTAGTTTTCTCAGAAAGTGGTCTTAAAGTGGAAACAAATCCAGCAAAACCACCGACACCATGAACGGGACCATTTTGTTCGATGCAACCAATCAAAACCCAGCTTCTATCTGTAATTTGGAAAAGTAACACGTCACGGTGCCGTCTGCCAGTTCAGCTGTCGTAACAGAGAGCTAATCGATTCGCTAAAAGTGCTCAAGGTCGGTTTACAACGAAATCGCGACAGTATAATGCCCCTCTGTTCCTCGTACGGTTATAGCAACAGTTCAGTGAAAGACAGTATCAGTTAGCTTACTTTTTGTTACCCTTTGAATCGACCAGAACTGAAACAGTGGTCCAGTGGATTCGTTGGGACAGTCACAGACACATTGCCGATGCCAGACGACCGGGTTGGATTGGCCCAACCATGGAAACGACCACCAACATCCGTTAAACTTCTCCTCACCTATCTTACATACATATACATACATACATACATGCATACATACATACATACATACATACATACATACATACATACATACATACATACATACATACATACATACATACATACATACATACATACATACACTATGTTACAAAAATCGCTTGCATTCCTCTAACGAAGAAAGTTCACAAAACAGATCTCGACGGCAACTTCGGCGGGGCCGTACAATCGCTATACACATTACACACTGTAAGTTAACTTTACACAAAACACCGCTAGACGGCAAATTATTGATAAACTTTACTCACTGCATTCGCACGCGCGAAAAGAGGTTAATTAATAAATGATAATGATAATGATAATGATAATGATAATGATAATGATAATGATAATGATAATGATAATGATAATGATAATGATAATGATAATGATAATGATAATGATAATGATAATGACAATGACAATGACAATGACAATGACAATGACAATGACAATGACAATGACAATGACAATGACAATGACAATGACAATAACAATAACAATAACAATAACAATAACAATAACAATAACAATAACAATAACAATAACAATAACAATAACAATAACAATAACAATAACAATAACAATAACAATAACAATAACAATAACAATAACAATAACAATAACAATAAAATTAATATCATCACTATGATTTGCAGGAAATTATAAGTTTTATTATAATGTAATACAATTTTATTTCATATAGCGCCACATCCATAATATTATTCGTTTATTATTATTATGAATGATATTTCCACCACCAGATATGTAATAATAATTATTTATGGACAAAACACTTTATTTATTATCGGAACTGAAATTTTAAGAGAATATGAATATATGGGAAATATATGGTGGTAGAAAAAGAAGGTTTTGGTGCATTTAAATATAACAATATTAATTTGTTATTGTTTTAGTTATTATTGTTAAAAACATCGCTTATATAATATAAGCTTGCGTGCTCGCAGGACGCGCGGGATTATCATAGAAATATTGTTAAAATAAACAATGTGACATCATCGAACAACACTTAATTTCCATATCTACGCTCTGACTAATAGGTATTTTTGGTTAATTATGTAGTTTTATTATTTATTTTTAAATATGACGTGTGTGTATCATTCTACTTTTTGTTTGATACCAGTATGTTGTGAAGCGCCACAAACAGTTATGAATTTGGCGCTATATGAAAACAATTATAACAAAATTATTAAAATAAAACTTACGATATTCTGAATATCATAGTGATTATAATAATTAATTATTATTATATTACTTATATAATTAATTAAACTATTTCGCGCGTGCGAGTGCAGTAAGTAACGTTTATACCTATTCGCGCGCACAAACGTGCCACCTAACGGTATTTTGTATAAACAGTAACCGCAGAGTCGCCGAAGAGGTTGAGTTACCTTCGAGTTCTGCGCGTTTGTTTTGTGAATTTTCTTCGTTAGACGAATGCATGTGATTTTTGTGTAACATAGTGTATGTAGATAAATGTAAGATATGTAAGGCAAAAATTGGCGGCTGTTTGTGGTCGTTTTCATGATTAGGTCAGAAATTAAAAGATAGTATGCACAGTTCATGCCGATCAAGTCGACTACGCTACGTCATTCTGTTGATAAGATGGCGATGGCTATGTGTTCTATTTGTTTTTCTGGTAAATCGCTGACATTAGAAATATGATTGTTGTTGAAATGGTTTACTTTTTATTAAATCTATTAGGCCCATATCACCAAAGCGTTACGGTGCTTGCCCTTTAAGAACTTGTCCACTTGAACTGAAATCTTAACATCAGTAATGGATTTCACATACAGAAATACCC
>CBDHHR010000409.1:25000-27500 GCA_965263245.1 Metamycoplasmataceae bacterium
ATATATATATATATATATAGGTATGTATTTGTATATATATATATATATATATATATATATATATATGTATGTATATATATATATCCGTTAAACATGTGTATATATATGTGTGTATGTATGTATATAATCAATCGATATATATATATATATATATATATATATATATATATATATATATATAATAACACATAATAACACAATTTTTATTAGCATCAAAACATCATAGTATATCAGTACATGTGATACCGTATTCATCGCCTGTATTCTGCCGTGCCGTGTTTACTGGCAGGTGTATAATCCCCACGGTATAAAAGAGTTACGGAATCTATTTGTTCCAATTACTGGTAACTGGTACACATTTTCTTTTCTAACATTATATTTGGTATGCCTTTTGTCAGGTTAGTGATGATTTAATTTAAGACTTTGCGCATGTAATACGATATCGCATCAACATGTGTTGTGCTAAATAAATAAACCAAATCTGCTTGAAACGCGTAAATGTGAGAAAGTAACTATTTCATTAACACATCTTAAATAGTTAAAGCAGTTAATACTTGATCTAATACATAACGTTCAACATTATCTTGGTATAAAATGATCGGATTGCTTCCCTTGTATAGTGACAAGAACATAATGACAAAAAGTATACCTGTAGCGTTATAATAATTCCATTTCTTAATATAGCACTATATAACTAATTAAATGCCAATCAAAACTCTTCACATTAACATGACGTGTTGACAAAATCTAAAATATAGAGTAATTAAATACAAACGCTAAATTAAGGTAAATATAAGAACAATCATTAAATATGCTAAGATAAATAAATAAATAAGGTAAAATAAAACATAGGGTGTAAAAATACTATTTTAAAGAGAACAGAATGTCTTAAAGTAGTCAGTCTGTTTATACGAAATGACACCTTTGGGGATGTTGTGCTACTCTAGCCGTGAGAAACGGTGCTGTGGTAGCACACTTAGCCGGACTAGAGAGCAGGCTATGACCAATTACCTAAGTACCCCGTGAAATGCATATTGATTGTGATTACAATGAAACTACGGCACATATTTATTTCACTTTGTTAACGATCTAATGTGATGAATAATTACTGAAAATCAATGTTATGACAATATAATACATTATAATAGATTGCTACTGTAGTACGTCACGCAGTTTTCACACATTCAAGCGCTTCATGAATCTTGATATTAAATAGGGTTCATCATGGAACTGTAATATTATTTACTAAAAAACGTTATGACATGCATATGTACTTACTGATTGCGATGTTGAAGAGAAAGATGTTGGTCGCTATCTTTCGGTTGTCCTTCTTGAAGAGCACAGCCAGCACGGGGATATTGGACAGAACGCCGGCGACACCGATGACTACCAAGGCTGTGACGATGTCGAATCCGATCGGTGTTGCATGATGGTATGATGTTCTATTGCCAACGAAGCTTGTGTTGTCATTAGGACAGCTTGTATTTTGAAATTCCATCGCGAGGGAGGTGACGTCGCCACTACAATATGCTGGCGTGGTTTCCATCGTCTTTTTGTTCGTGTCCAAACGTTACACAAATACGATCTATACCGCATACGAAAACTGCAACAAATAATACTACTGCTTAATTCAACTGTTGATACAAATCAAGTTCATGTCAGTGTACTTGTCGATATTGTTCAAACCTGTTAGAAATGGTCGCAGAAGACATACTTTACATTTCAAAACGCCATGTCATCATTATCGAACACGATAGCGGTATAGTTGTATGCATGGGGTCATGTTTGTGATAGTGTATTGTTAGGACTTGCACTGGAACTTACAAATGTTTAGAGTACAAAGGAGAGCAACCAAAATGATACAAAAACTCAGGAATATTAGTTATGAAATGCGTCTAAAAGAATGTGGCTTAACAACACTAGAAACCAGAAGATTGAGAGGAGATCAGATTGAGGTGTTTAAAATATTGAATGGATATGAAAATATTGACAGAAATATTTTTTTCACAGTCAAGGAAGAGAGAAGGACTAGAGGACATGGAGTTACATTAGCAAAGAAGCAGTGTAGACTAGATATTAGAAAATTTTCATTTTCACAAAGAACAATAAACGAATGGAACATATTATCAGCTGATTGTGTAGGTGCTAGCAGTGTTAATATATTGAAAAATAAAATCGACATATACCTAAGAAGGGCGGGGTATACTTAGATAGATAGGTTGGACTCTCGATAAGCCAAATGGTTTCCTAGTCCACCTGCCATCTAGAGTTGAATCTCTAGGTGTCTTGTTAAATCTTGTTATACGGTCACATAAAATAACATGATATTTTACAATAAAATCTATGTTACGGATACGACATGTGGTTTGTCGTTCTTTGGCAGAGCACACTTTAAAGATTGAAATAAACAGAGCACTGAAGATTACAGAAGAGATAAAGACTCCCGAACAGATGACAAATCACCAGAGGCACTGGAAATAGACAGCAATAATATATATGA
>CBDHHR010000410.1:5000-7500 GCA_965263245.1 Metamycoplasmataceae bacterium
AAAACGAATATAACATGAATGCTTCGAGAACACCAAACATGCATAAACTTAAAACGATGTTTGCATTTAACTAATCCATTAATCATACTACGTGTCGCATAGTTAGAAAAAATAACATCAATCTCATAAATTTGTGTTGTTCCGCTAGGTGTCGCAGCGACTACGTAACGACTTCGTGGTCCGAATGCTGCAGAGCGCGTTCCCTATCGCAATGCCGGACCTGCAACCGACGTTTGACGCTGACAGTAGCGTGAAGACAAAGGTAGGCCCTAAAGTCACTTGTTCGCTCTTCTTCTTCGCCTTGTAATAATTAATATTATTTTTGTTATTATTATTATTAACGTTATTTGGTATTATAGTTGTTATTATTTTCAAGTGCCAAGCTAAAATAACGGTGTCTCTTATTGTAGTAACATACTCTGTCTTATCATATCCGTGATCATTTATTTTCGTTGATGTGTTTTTTCTTAGCTACACGGTCTATATATATATATATATATATATATATATATATATATATATATATATATATATATATATATATATATATATATATATATATATATATATGAATCTGAATGTAGCACATCTAAAATACGTTTTCTTTAAATATCAAAGTCAAAACAAATCTACTTTCTCGTAACCGTGCACGCTCTCTGGGTATAGGGTGAACTGAAACCAGTCACACGGACAACGTGGATGGCTGACCTTAGACCGCTCAGTGTGTTATCTAACTTTGATCCACTGGAACTGGCAAAACATTTCATACGCACTCTAGCTCTTCGTAAATAACATGGCGTTTCTTACGAAAATCGAAGTAAACGTCACGTTAACAAGAATGTTAACGTCAATGATTATACGCGGATGCATGCGGTGTTTTTTTCTCAACTGGATCAATTTATGTTTATTTAACTCTTGATAATATTCTACTCAGGTGGACGCCACCTTGCGGCAACTGATGACGTCACTAATGACGCACATCGTCTATGTTGATCACGTGCGTCGCTACGAGCGATACTGGGCGGGAGACAATCACCGCCAGCTGCCCTTCAGGGAGACGACGTACGAAAAGGAGGTGGCAGAGCTACAAGGGAACGTCATCATGCCGATCGCCTGCTCCCTCCAACAGATCCTGACGTCACGTGGTCTAAGCCTCGACACCAGCGCCATCCAGCGACTGAAGCAGATCGAATACGAGACGCCGTCGAATCAATACGTCGGTGACATGGAGGCGTTCGTCGCGTTCAACTCACTGCAGAAACTGGTCACAGAGAGTCGGGCGTTCTTCTCCGCTCTCGCAAAAGCCGGACTTGTGTAGACTTTACTGTCTTACTGCTTGTGGCAGCAGCAATTGGATATACTGACTAAAGAGACATGTTTCATGGGTTATTATGTGAGTTGTAACTTATTGGAAATGGTGTTGTGGACACGGCAGGAAGTACATGCAATTGACATGCTATGTTCTACGTAGAAAGATACATTTATTATTTTATTGATTAATACTTGTGAACAAATAGTAACGACATAAGTTTACATAGAACTATCCTAGTTTGAGTTTAACAGTAATGCATTGTTTTATCATTAACTATTTATTATTATTTATATTTTATAACATACACCCTGTTAATATATACACAGTGTATCATATATATATATATATATATATATATATATATATATATATATATATATATATATATATATATATATATATATATATATATATATATATATATTGGTAATAATTTTTAGCACCGCAGCGCAGTATTAAGTCATGATATATTTAAGTTTTATATGTTTCACTGAGTTAGAAAATCTCTTACAGTTCATTGAAATATATATATATATACATATATATATATATATATATATATATATATATATATATATATATATATATATATATATATATATAAAGAAACTATAACATATATATATATATATATATATATATATATATATATATATATATATATATATATATATATATATATATATAATTTTTGTTAATTGTATTGCTGGGGTTTAGAAGTATTTGAATATTGTACAAAACGTGTAGTTAAATGTACTATTCGTAATTTTGTTCATAGCTTAGCATTAGTTTATGGACTATGTTAGAAGATGATAGGGATGGGTAATTATGATGAGATGACTATTGTAATATGATATCATATATATATATATATATATATATATATATATATATATATATATATATATATATATATATATATATATATATTGATATCTTTGGATGTTTTATATTTATTGTATTTTATGTATACATATGAAGTTTGTTCTGAAATAAATTGTATTATTACTATTATTATCATTATTGTTATTACAAACACATATTCGCTACATTTGTTACTTAATGTCGTTGACACATTTGATGAAATGACGATATGGGGATATTAGGCTAATTTTAAAGGATATGCCACAATAAAGGGAGTTTATTTTCGTAATCACGAATATCAATAATGCACCGACCAAAAATAGG
>CBDHHR010000410.1:12500-17384 GCA_965263245.1 Metamycoplasmataceae bacterium
ATTTATATAATTTCATCATTGAAACATTGTCTGTATAGTTTCTTCAAGGTTTTTTCTTGTCGTTAACGGATTAAATTCCAGTTTTACAAAGACGTTTGTGTGTCCAACAGCCCTTGTTGCCACGGCCGGCAGCGGCGGAGTCAGAGGCGAAGACGCGTCAGGAGTGGACGTTGAACATCCGTGCGGAGGTTCTGCTGTCGTCGAGCGGCCGACGGCAGTGACAGTGCAGTCGACGGTGAAGGCGGAGCACGTCTCTCGTCTCTTGAAGCGAGCCCTACATCGCGTCGCCGACATCAAACAGACATATGTGAGTACGCGATTCACACTGGTTTCCATTTGTGCTACGCCTGTTCGCTTCGCTCCACTTCATACAATACCGTATCAACGTAAAATCGCCGCCACTTTCCACGATGACGCACACTTGTGTCTAGAGAAATTTCGACAGCGACAATACTAGTGTTGCATACATGTGGCATGTTACTAGGAAAACGAATATAACATGAATGCTTCGAGAACACTAAACATGCATAAACTTAAAACGATGTTTGCATTTAACTAATCCATTAATCATACTACGTGTCGCATAGTTAGAAAAAATAACATCAATCTCATAAATTTGTGTTGTTCCGCTAGGTGTCGCAGCGAATACGTAACGACTTCGTGGTCCGAATGCTGCAGAGCGCGTTCCCTATCGCAATGCCGGACCTGCAACCGACGTTTGACGCTGACAGTAGCGTCAAGACAAAGGTAGGCCCTAAAGTCACTTGTTCGCTCTTCTTCTTCGCCTTGTAATAATTAATATTATTGTTATTATTATTATTATTAACGTTATTTGGTATTATAGTTGTTATTATTTTCAAGTGCCAAGCTAAAATAACGGTGTCTCTTATTGTAGTAACATTAGCTACACGGATCATTTATATATATATACGGTATATATATATATATATATATATATATATATATATATATATATATATATATATATATATATATATATATATATATATATATATATGAATATGAATCTGAATGTAGCACATCTAAAATACATTTTCTTTGAATATCAAAGTCAAAACAAATCTACTTTCTCGTAACCGTGCACGCTCTCTGGGTATAGGGTGAACTGAAACCAGTCACACGGACAACGTGGATGGCTGACCTTAGACCGCTCAGTGTGTTATCTAACTTTGATCCACTGGAACTGGCAAAACATTTCATACGCACTCTAGCTCTTCGTAAATAACAAGGCGTTTCTTGCGCATATCGAAGTGAAATAAGTCACGTTAACAAGAATGTTAACGTCAATGATTATACGCGGATGCATGCGGTGTTTTTTTCTCAACTGGATCAATTTATGTTTATTTAACTCTTGATAATATTCTACTCAGGTGGACGCCACCTTGCGGCAACTGATGACGTCACTGATGACGCACATCGTCTATGTTGATCACGTGCGTCGCTACGAGCGATACTGGGCGGGAGACAATCCCCGCCAGCTGCCCTTCAGGGACACGACGTACGACAAGGAGGTGGCAGAGCTACAAGGGAACGTCATCATGCCGATTGCCTGCTCCCTCCAACAGATCCTGACATCACGTGGTCTCAGCCTCGACACCAGCGCCATCCAGCGACTGAAGCAGATCGAATACGAGACGCCGTCGAATCAATACGTCGGTGACATGGAGGCGTTCGTCGCGTTCAACTCACTGCAGAAACTGGTCACAGAGAGTCGGGCGTTCTTCTCCGCTCTCGCAAAAGCCGGACTTGTGTAGACTTTACTGTCTTACTGCTTGTGGCAGCAGCAATTGGATATACTGACTAAAGAGACATGTTTCATGGGTTATTATGTGAGTTGTAACTTATTGGAAATGGTGTTGTGGACACGGCAGGAAGTACATGCAATTGACATGCTATGTTCTACGTAGAAAGATACATTTATTATTTTATTGATTAATACTTGTGAACAAATAGTAACGACATAAGTTTACATAGAACTATCCTAGTTTGAGTTTAACAGTAATGCATTGTTTTATCATTAACTATTTATTATTATTTATATTTTATAACATACACCCTGTTAATATATACACAGTGTATCATATATATATATATATATATATATATATATATATATATATATATATATATATATATATATATATATATATATATATATATATATATTGGTAATAATTTTTAGCACCGCAGCGCAGTATTAAGTCATGATATATTTAAGTTTTATATGTTTCACTGAGTTAGAAAATCTCTTACAGTTCATTGAAATATATATATATATACATATATATATATATATATATATATATATATATATATATATATATATATATATATATATATATATAAAGAAACTATAACATATATATATATATATATATATATATATATATATATATATATATATATATATATATATATATATATATATAATTTTTGTTAATTGTATTGCTGGGGTTTAGAAGTATTTGAATATTGTACAAAACGTGTAGTTAAATGTACTATTCGTAATTTTGTTCATAGCTTAGCATTAGTTTATGGACTATGTTAGAAGATGATAGGGATGGGTAATTATGATGAGATGACTATTGTAATATGATATATATATATATATGTATATATATATATATATATATATATATATATATATATATATATATATATATATATATTGATATCTTTGGATGTTTTATATTTATTGTATTTTATGTATACATATGAAGTTTGTTCTGAAATAAATTGTATTATTACTATTATTATCATTATTGTTATTACAAACACATATTCGCTACATTTGTTACTTAATGTCGTTGACACATTTGATGAAATGACGATATGGGGATATTAGGCTAATTTTAAAGGATATGCCACAATAAAGGGAGTTTATTTTCGTAATCACGAATATCAATAATGCACCGACCAAAAATAGGCTATGTGCATAATTATGCCAGTGGCGTTTACACACGATTCTCACGGCTTATATGCTTGCGAACATAATTATCAACACTAGACGTCAATGTGACGTATGTTTTCCCAATTTCGCTGTCGAAGATATCTTATCTAGATTATTTGACTGATTGGTTGGCTACAGCAAATCTTATAGCCACTAATAAGGTCGTCAAACGTTTAAACAGCCACTAGTCCGGTGAAAAAGTGTCAGGTTTCTTGACTGAATAGCGTCTTTCACAAAGCGAACAGGATCCCAACATGCCGCCATATTCAATTAATGGCGGCCATACGTTACACCAGTGGTTTCATGACAGGTCAACCGTGAAAGAAACGGCGTATTGAAAGTTGTTGGGCAGAGTTTATCTGGGCTATTAGATATAAGGCTTACATGCGGGTGCTTTAAAGGCAAGGTTGTTGTTAAGAGCAAGGACCCGGGAAATTTACCCACTACGAAGGCACATGTACCCAGTTATATTGTAGATGACGACAAATGCTTATTATAACCGGCGTCGTTTAATGACGGCCCGATTTTGTGTTAAAAACTAGTGTTCGTAAATTAATCTCTTTTGCGCAGATAACACCCAATTTAAGACTATTTGCAAGATATAAGTAGCAAAAAAAGTACTTAAGGGAAATCATCATGTTTCAGCACTGTGTATCTCTAATGTATATACGAGTTAAAGGAATTCCTTTAAGAACACCCTATTTAGAGGAAATACTCGTCAAATGATATTTACCCTACTAGAAACAAGTTGGCCTTGAAGAGTTATACTCGAAAAGGTATGTATTATAAAGGTAAGGCAACAAAGGCGTTCTATAAAATATATTCATGCATAACGTTTCCGGTGTTAGACCTAGACCGTGCACAGTGCAATAACGCTTATAGAAAACGGAAGTAAAATCACCCATCCGTCCCTTCAATGCGACGGCGGGGACGTCAGTGTTTCGTTACGTTGTTGAACTGTTTCCGGATAATTTCTTCCGTTTTGAAATTAAACATTGTAGTCGTGTTCGAAGTTGTAGTGTTCTGAATAGCATAACAGCGTCGACGTTTGTAGTATATAATAACAATTCTAACATTCATATGAAATTGACGCGTTGTCGGATTACAGTTTTCAGCAACTTCAAATAGGATTGACATGCACGGTGTACGAATAATTTTAATGTATCGGAATTCGCAAAAATATGAGTGTTATGTTGTGTCGTACGCAATGTGTAGATAATAAAATATTGAATTTACCACTGCACGTTTGAATTAAATTAGCAGTAATGAAAATGACGACATATTCACAAGATTACGTTCTCTACTAATTCACAACTACTCACGATATTATTATTATAATTATATTCATCAAATTACAAACAGTCATCAGCGGTCGCAAATTATTTGACATGGCTAAGTTGTGTGGTTGTTTGGGCTGAACTATTTCAGTAAACGAGAGGGGGTTGTGTGGTTGTTTGGACTGAATTTGATCAGTTTTGCAGGCAGGGCAAGACTAGAATCTGAATGTTTATAGTGCAACTATGCGATTATCTGGGCAGAACTTTTTCACTCCCTCAGGCAGGCAGGGGGACTAACGGATTGATTTAACTGAACTCTTTCCAGATCCCCAGGCAGATTTGGTTCGTATTATGACGTAATCAAAGACGACCATTATAGAACGTAGCGAAACGTCACAGTGCTTCGCCATTGTACACGTAATGAACTATGCATCGAGTGAAAAGGTGGTCACGTGATAATTTCTTACGCTGTTAGGCGTAATACTTGAATGATAAAGGTCGGGGGAAGGGGTAAGGTATGTGAGTGTGTGTGTGTGTGTGTGTGTGTGTGTGTGTGTGTGTGTGTGTGTGTGTGTGTGTGTGTGTGTGTGTGTGTGCGTGCGTGCGTGCGTGCGTGTGTGTATGCGTGTGTGTATG
>CBDHHR010000411.1:0-7500 GCA_965263245.1 Metamycoplasmataceae bacterium
GCGCGTGCGTGTTCATTGCCATTTGTTTTGTGTATACCAATTGGTTTATGTATACCTTCTAGTGTGTATATGTGTATGTGTATGTGTATGTGTTTGTGTTTGTGTGTGTGTATATGTGTGTGTGTGTGTGTGTGTGTGTGTGTGTGTGTGTGTGTGTGTGTGTGTGTGTGTGTGTGTGTGTGTGTGTGTGAGTGTGAGTGTATGTGAGTGTGTGTATATGTGTGTGAGTGTGAGTGTGAGTGCGTGTGCGTGTGCGTGTGCGTGTGCGTGTGCGTGTGCGTGTGCGTGTGCGTGTGCGTGTGCGTGTGCGTGTGCGTGTGCGTGTGCGTGTGCGTGTGCGTGTGCGTGTGCGTGTGCGTGTGCGTGTGCGTGTGCGTGTGCGTGTGCGTGTGCGTGTGCGTGTGCGTGTGCGTGTGCGTGTGCGTGTGCGTGTGCGTGTGCGTGTGCGTGTGCGTGTGCGTGTGCGTGTGCGTGTGCGTGTGCGTGTGCGTGTGCGTGTGTGCGTGTGCGTGTGCGTGTGCGTGTGCGTGTGCGTGTGCGTGTGCGTGTGCGTGTGCGTGTGCGTGTGCGTGTGCGTGTGCGTGTGCGTGTGCGTGTGCGTGTGCGTGTGCGTGTGCGTGTGCGTGTGCGTGTGCGTGTGCGTGTGCGTGTGCGTGTGCGTGTGCGTGTGCGTGTGCGTGTGCGTGTGCGTGTGCGTGTGCGTGTGCGTGTGCGTGTGCGTGTGCGTGTGCGTGTGCGTGTGCGTGTGCGTGTGCGTGTGCGTGTGCGTGTGCGTGTGCGTGTGCGTGTGCGTGTGCGTGTGCGTGTGCGTGTGCGTGTGCGTGTGCGTGTGCGTGTGCGTGTGCGTGTGCGTGTGCGTGTGCGTGTGCGTGTGCGTGTGCGTGTGCGTGTGCGTGTGCGTGTGCGTGTGCGTGTGCGTGTGCGTGTGCGTGTGCGTGTGCGTGTGCGTGTGCGTGTGCGTGTGCGTGTGCGTGTGCGTGTGCGTGTGCGTGTGCGTGTGCGTGTGCGTGTGCGTGTGCGTGTGCGTGTGCGTGTGCGTGTGCGTGTGCGTGTGCGTGTGCGTGTGCGTGTGCGTGTGCGTGTGCGTGTGCGTGTGCGTGTGCGTGTGCGTGTGCGTGTGCGTGTGCGTGTGCGTGTGCGTGTCGACGCTGCAGGTACTTATGAGTCTTCCTCCCTAATGCCTATTGTATATGGGAGAGGGTCGGATACAGTATTATCGAGCAACTTGTTTTGTTTTCTTTCCACAATTCCCTATCATCACTCCCTCCCTCCACCTCTAAACCTCCCCGGTCTAACTGACTATTCAGTTGCAATGCTTCAGTTTTGTTGCCGACGGAAAACTGCGTCAGTTAGAAACACGATTTCTGTAAGACGTGGAGCAGAAAACTAGTTTAAATTGTCTGTCGGCGTCTGTACCGACATGGTTAACTTTGACTCTTTTTGAAGTAACGAACACTAAGCCAATTGCCAGATACGCGCACAGCTTGGCGCTAAATAAAAAAATTGAGCTCGTTGAACTATCGGCGTAACTATTTAATTCAAACCTTCGCCTCTTAAACCACAGCGACAAACAACAATATAATTGATATGGCCTAGCTGCAGTTTTCCTGATGAAACTTTTGCAGCGGTGCATTTTGATCTATTGAAAGGAAATGTCTTAATGAATTACATTACACCTACTGATGTACCCGAAAGGTTTTCCCGGAAGTAATTTACTTTGATGCTCTGCTAAGGTACTGCCGCCTCATTCGCCTCGGGCAATGCTATGAAGAGATCATCCGCGGCTGAGCTGCGAGAGGTCATCCCAACATCGTGATTCGATTTTCCGCCGCGCTTATTTATACTGAATTCAGTCTCCTGATCGTCTGGAGAATGTCGTAATGTAACAGACTTCACAGGATCCGCCCACGCAAAAGTTCCATGATGCTAGTGCAATGTTGCATTGGTCAACTTAAGTTAGAAGAGGAGTGACAATATATCGTCATCGTCATCAGACTCATCGGCAGTGTCATCGCTTGCGATGATAACATCCGTCCGTCCGTCCGTCCGTCCGTCCGTCCTCCGTCCGTCCGTCCGTCCGTCCGTCCGTCCGTCCGTCCGTCCGTCCGTCCGTCCGTCCGTCCGTCCGTCCCGTCCGTCCGTCCGTCCGTCCGTCCGTCCGTCCGTCCGTCCGTCCGTCCGTCCGTCCGTCCGTCCGTCCGTCCGTCCGTCCGTCCGTCCGTCCGTCCGTCCGTCCGTCCGTCCGTCCGTCCGTCCGTCCGTCCGTCCGTCCGTCCGTCCGTCCGTCCGTCCGTCCGTCCGTCCGTCCGTCCGTCCGTCCGTCCGTCCGTCCGTCCGTCCGTCCGTCCGTCCGTCCGTCCGTCCGTCCGTCCGTCCGTCCGTCCGTCCGTCCGTCCGTCCGTCCGTCCGTCCGTCCGTCCGTCCGTCCGTCCGTCCGTCCGTCCGTCCGTCCGTCCGTCCGTCCGTCCGTCCGTCCGTCCGTCCGTCCGTCCGTCCGTCCGTCCGTCCGTCCGTCCGTCCGTCCGTCCGTCCGTCCGTCCGTCCGTCCGTCCCGTCCGTCCGTCCGTCCGTCCGTCCGTCCGTCCGTCCGTCCGTCCGTCCGTCCGTCCGTCCGTCCGTCCGTCCGTCCGTCCGTCCGTCCGTCCGTCCGTCCGTCCGTCCGTCCGTCCGTCCGTCCGTCCGTCCGTCCGTCCGTCCGTCCGTCCGTCCGTCCGTCCGTCCGTCCGTCCGTCCGTCCGTCCGTCCGTCCGTCCGTCCGTCCGTCCGTCCGTCCGTCCGTCCGTCCGTCCGTCCGTCCCGTCCGTCCGTCCGTCCGTCCGTCCGTCCGTCCGTCCGTCCGTCCGTCCGTCCGTCCGTCCGTCCGTCCGTCCGTCCGTCCGTCCGTCCGTCCGTCCGCCCGCCCGCCCGCCCGCCCGCCCGCCCGCCCGTCCGCCCGCCCGCCCGTCCGCCCGCCCGCCCGCCCGCCCGCCCGCCCGCCCGCCCGCCCGCCCGCACGCACGCCCGCCCGCCCGCCCGCGGATAGCAGATACGCATTTCCTACCCAGAATAGTCATCCCTTGATAGTGGCAATTGGACATTAGTGTCCCTCACTAACGCCGCCGGAGAAAGCGGTCAAGAGTGTCCGCCGGGTATACCACGTGGCCACAACGACGTGACCAGAAATCGAAAGTGATACTTCTCTCGTCGCTGGTGTAGCGTCAGCTTGGAACCGTCATACGCGAAATACCACCTACACGCAAGCCTGCATACTTCACGCTACCAGTCAATCTGTCTCTGTCTCTGTCTCTGTCTCTGTCTCTGTCTCTGTCTCTGTCTCTGTCTCTGTCTCTGTCTCTGTCTCTGTCTCTGTCTCTGTCTCTGTCTCTGTCTCTGTCTCTGTCTCTGTCTCTGTCTCTGTCTCTGTCTCTGTCTCTGTCTCTGTCTCTGTCTCTGTCTCTGTCTCTGTCTCTGTCTCTGTCTCTGTCTCTGTCTCTGTCTCTGTCTCTGTCTCTGTCTCTGTCTCTGTCTCTGTCTCTGTCTCTGTCTCTGTCTCTGTCTCTGTCTCTGTCTCTGTCTCTGTCTCTGTCTCTGTCTCTGTCTCTGTCTCTGTCTCTGTCTCTGTCTCTGTCTCTGTCTCTGTCTCTGTCTCTGTCTCTGTCTCTGTCTCTGTCTCTGTCTCTGTCTCTGTCTCTGTCTCTGTCTCTGTCTCTGTCTCTGTCTCTGTCTCTGTCTCTGTCTCTGTCTCTGTCTCTGTCTCTGTCTCTGTCTCTGTCTCTGTCTCTGTCTCTGTCTCTGTCTCTGTCTCTGTCTCTGTCTCTGTCTCTGTCTCTGTCTCTGTCTCTGTCTCTGTCTCTGTCTCTGTCTCTGTCTCTGTCTCTGTCTCTGTCTCTGTCTCTGTCTCTGTCTCTGTCTCTGTCTCTGTCTCTGTCTCTGTCTCTGTCTCTGTCTCTGTCTCTGTCTCTGTCTCTGTCTCTGTCTCTGTCTCTGTCTCTGTCTCTGTCTCTGTCTCTGTCTCTGTCTCTGTCTCTGTCTCTGTCTCTGTCTCTGTCTCTGTCTCTGTCTCTGTCTCTGTCTCTGTCTCTGTCTCTGTCTCTGTCTCTGTCTCTGTCTCTGTCTCTGTCTCTGTCTCTGTCTCTGTCTCTGTCTCTGTCTCTGTCTCTGTCTCTGTCTCTGTCTCTGTCTCTGTCTCTGTCTCTGTCTCTGTCTCTGTCTCTGTCTCTGTCTCTGTCTCTGTCTCTGTCTCTGTCTCTGTCTCTGTCTCTGTCTCTGTCTCTGTCTCTGTCTCTGTCTCTGTCTCTGTCTCTGTCTCTGTCTCTGTCTCTGTCTCTGTCTCTGTCTCTGTCTCTGTCTCTGTCTCTGTCTCTGTCTCTGTCTCTGTCTCTGTCTCTGTCTCTGTCTCTGTCTCTGTCTCTGTCTCTGTCTCTGTCTCTGTCTCTGTCTCTGTCTCTGTCTCTGTCTCTGTCTCTGTCTCTGTCTCTGTCTCTGTCTCTGTGTCTGTGTCTGTGTCTGTGTCTGTGTCTGTGTCTGTGTCTGTGTCTCTCTCTCTCTCTCTCTCTCTCTCTCTCTCTCTCTCTCTCTCTCTCTCTCTCTCTCTCTCTCTCTCTCTCTCTCTCTCTCTCTCACTCTCTCTCACTCTCTCTCTCTCTCGCTCTCTCTCTCTCTCTGTCTGTCTGTCTGTCTGTCTGTCTGTCTGTCTGCCTGTCTGCCTGTCTGCCTGTCTGCCTGTCTGTCTGTCTGTCTGTCTGTCTGTCTGTCTGTCTGTCTGTCTGTCTGTCTGTCTGTCTGTCTGTCTGTCTGTCTGTCTGTCTGTCTGTACAAGTAAATTCGTATATACCGTACCGTAGTATCCAATTGGATTGCTGAAAGCGCTGTTATAGTCATAAGGTAACTTATATTGCGCTGAGACTTTTAGAAACCATGCTCAAAACGCATAAAGGACAGAAGATTCATTTATCTCATATTCAAAATATAGAATTATCAATTATTCGAGGTGTCATCTGATACAAAGCATGTAATACAAATATTATAGGAATTTATATATCCCCAGAATCCACTTAGGATCAGCCGCTCTCGGGCGCGTTACATACAACTACATACATTAAATAAAACTATAACAAATGCATTATTTAGAAATATAAAAGATAATTATGCAAAAGACCACATTTTGAAATATTGATAAATACACACATAACATTTACATTAATGTGCAGTTATATTACTACTGTGATGCAGAGTGCATTCATTATAATTACTCAAACAATTGTGCATTGTACTTTTTGAACTGTGGTCTACTCTTCCAGGCCATTGAACTACCACGTTCATTCTGAGACAGTGTGCCTGGGCATACTGTCTCAGAACATATCACCGCGATCCATGAAAACAGCCGTCCCATACATAAGATTGGCCATTGATGTGATTTATTGCGCACTGTCGTAGCTTTTCAGATATATCTGCGTCCATTAATAAGGATACATTCGGTTGTTGCCGAATCCGACCACGGGGAAAAAGCCCGCGTTCCTAGAATGGATACTGAGTGGCGGCCCTCGCTGACGTGCAGTTTAATCTACGCAAAGATGTAATTTCCCCGCGGCTCCAAGTCGAACCAATCTTTAAGTATTCGTCTCTCTCGAGGAAATACGACTACACCGATTCGATTCACTCGACAGAATGTGATCCATAAACGAGACAAACGTGGACACCGATGCTAACCAACTCACAACGGCGCAAAGAGTTTTATCCGCAAAGGTTTAGTGTGCACTTAAGGCGTTTCCCGTCGAACGCAGTGCTACGTTTAACGCATCTTTCATCGGGAGCCCGTCTCAGTTACACTGCCGAGGTCGGTTTGGGAGCCAAAAAATAGACGGGGAGAGAGATGGGGAGTTCGGAAGACTGGGGGCGGTGGCATTTCATTTATAGCAGGTTAGAAGATAACGCTGTTACTTTCGCCAATGATGATGTCCACTACTGGCTTGACCGCTAGTCAACCGAAGTCAACGCACCCAGTTGCAAGCATTAGGGTGTGCATTTGTGTGTGTGTGTGTGTGTGTGTGTGTGTGTGTGTGTGTGTGTGTGTGTGTGTGTGTCTGTGTATGTGTGTGTGTGTGTGTGTGTGTGTGTGTGTGTGTGTGTGTGTGTGTGTGTGTGTGTGTGTGTGTGTGTGTGTGTGTGTGTGTGTGTGTGTGTGTGTGTGTGTGTGTGTGTGTGTGTGTGTGTGTGTGTGTGTCTGTGTATGTGTGTGTGTGTGTGTGTGTGTGTGTGTGTGTGTGTGTGTGTGTGTGTGTGTGAGTGTGTGCGTGGGTATGTGTGTGTGTGTGTGTGTGTTTGTGTGTGTGTGTGTGTGTGTGTGTGTGTGTATGTGCGCGCCTATGTTTTGTATATGCGCGTGCGTGCATGTATGTCCGTGCGAAAATGCGTGTGCGTGCGTCGGTGCGTTGGTACGATATTTTGGCATAAAGTGTCCAAGCTGACGCTACACCAGCGACGAGAGAAGCATCACTTTCGATTTCTGGTCACGTCGTTGTGACCACGACATATACCCGCCGGACACTGTTGACCTCCTCTTTCATCGGCAGCGTTAGAGAGGGACACTAATGTCCAATCGTCATCATCACGACATGGCTGTTCTCACAGACGAGAAAAAGAGGGCTAAGAGGTGCAGGTGCCCCTCTGAAATTTCAGTGGAGGGCAGACATATGGTTTGAACACAATGTCATCTGTAAGATATTCGCGAGAAACCCTAACCCTAACCAAAAACCATAATCATAACATTAACCATGACCATGACCATGACCATGACCATGACCATGACCATGACCATGACCATGACCATGACCATGACCATGACCATGACCATGACCATGACCATGACCATGACCATGACCATGACCATGACCATGACCATGACCATGACCATGACCATGACCATGACCATGACCATGACCATGACCATGACCATGACCATGACCATGACCATGACCATGACCATGACCATGACCATGACCATAACCATAACCATAACCATAACCATAACCTAAACCTAAACCTAAACCTAAACCTAAACCTAAACCTAAACCTAAACCTAAACCTAAACCTAAACCTAAACCTAAACCTAAACCTAAACCTAAACCTAACCATAACCCTAACCCTGGGTAGCGTAGAATTCTGGTGGTAGACAGATGTAATCTACTGCTCTCCTAAGTAAAAATGTAGGGCGAGGCAGCATCCCACATGTCCTTCCCGACGAAAATCCACGGCAACAAAAATTTCCCAACAACCCTTCCCCTCTTCTGATGTCTGTCCTGGGTCGCTGCGGCGCGAGACAGTGGGGAAGGCACTTCTCGGCCCCCCCCACATGAAATGAAATTACTACCTCTGATGTGACACATTTGCTTGTAGATGCAAATGGTTAGTTTGTGTAAACTCTTTTATGTGCATAACATTAAACCGTTGATATTTTGCTCTTTAAATAAATCGATATTTCAATCATAAAGCAACCAACTGTTGACATGTATTCCTCTGTTT
>CBDHHR010000412.1:0-5000 GCA_965263245.1 Metamycoplasmataceae bacterium
TAATCACGAAACCTAACCACGGCCACTACGAAGCGACGTTGGTATATCGCGGGAAGGAGGACAGGTTGCACATAACAGAAAAGGGCATCAGCCGAACAAACCCCTACAAGAATCAGCCGCACTGTGTCGCGAGAAAACGACCACAACTTCGAAAATACTGCTACTGCAAACAACAGATTAGTTAAAATGAACACGTTGTTGACTGTCAAGAATTGTGTGACGTTTCGTGTCAGCGCAGAATGCACCGCCACTTTTCGCCCGACCAGAACAGACCAAACCAGACCAGATGTTTCGTGTTTTACATAATTTATTTTGGTGACTTAATCTCCTTTTGTCTGTCATTTGATTAGGCTACAGATACTGAAACGTATATACTACAAAAGAAGAATGTGTTATTAATTTATGTCAGACGAAATTATGACTGGAAATGGCAAAATGAGATTGAAAATTGTACAATTGAAAAAGCAAAATTGTTTTTGGTAAATCGAATTACAGTTAAGTTTAATTACAGTTAATTTACAGTATTGCCATTCTGGGCGGAAATCTAAAGCTTGCAATTTCGTACAACTGACATTCTTCCCGAAAATCGCAAGTGTGTGTGTAAACGTTTCTCGTCTCTTCTCACGGATGTTTCGTGGGCGTTTGTTTGAAGTAGCTTCCAATGCAAGCATCACACGTCATGCTCCATAACTGTGCGCGTATTCTCTGCTCTGCCTTTTTAATTCACTCGCCTCTCGAGGCACATCTGTTTACAATTACGACTACCCAATGTTCGGTGTATCTTCTCCTTAAATGCATTTTTCTCGTATGGTTCTTTGTGAGGCGTGACACTTCTCGTTTTCGGGCAGCCTGACTTCGGCTTGACCTGGTCTAACATCAGAGGGCAACTATTTCCAATGTGTTTGGCAACTAATAAACGTTGCGCCGTAATTTGTGATGTTGTTAAAATCGCATTTAGCGGCCGATGTTTCCTTCTATAGTCCTTTGCCCGGCCGGTCGGTGACATAAGGCACTATGTTGTTCTCAGTGCTACAATAATACAGCATTTTAACAAATGTATTACTCTTCGTATCGATACTGAACTAATGAACTTATGTAGTAATAGTAATTACTGTCATGAATATTGACCCTTTTACAATTATATTATTGCATTAAACAAACAATATATATGTATATATGTATGTATGTATGCATGTACGTATGTATGTATACACACCACTACGTTAACGTACAACACATTATGTATATATATATATATATATATATATATATATACATATATATATATATATATATATATATATATATATATATATATATATATTCATCCATCAAACAGCGAATTGTATTCGTATTCGTAACATTCTTGGTTGCATATTCTCCGCTTCAGTGAATACGAGAGAAGCGTTGATTGGACATTTTTCCTAATAACGCGTAACCTTTTGGACATTTCAGTTACTCCCTTTTGTCACAATACAATTCCATTGCCACTTGCATCGTTCCATCGTCAGTTCTCGCGAATCTATCAGCTAAACTGTGATGTTGTTGATGATATGATGGAACATGGTCTAACATATTAACTCAATATTGATACAAATGTCACTTGCATCCTTTTGCCATTGCACGGCCGACTAACGACCAGACGTATACGTACGCGTGTGTAGGTGTAGAAGTACGCGTGTGTAGGTGTAGAAGTACGCGTGTGGAGGTGTAGAAGTACGTGTGTGTAGGTGTAGAAGTACGCGTGTGGAGGTGTAGAAGTACGCGTGTGTATGTGTAGAAGTACGCGTGTGGAGGTGTAGAAGTACGCGTGTGTAGGTGTAGAAGTACGCGTGTGTAGGTGTAGAAGTACGCGTGTGGAGGTGTAGAAGTACGCGTGTGGAGATGTAGAAGTACGCGTGTGGAGGTGTAGAAGTACGCGGGTGTAGGTGTAGAAGTACGGGTGTGTAGGTGTAGAAGTACGCGTGTAGGTGTAGAAGTACGCGTGTGTATGTGTAGAAGTACGCGTGTGTAGGTGTAGAAGTACGCGTGTGTAGGTGTAGAAGTACGCGTGTGTAGGTGTAGAAGTACGCGTGTGGAGGTGTAGAAGTACGCGTGTGGAGGTGTAGAAGTACGCGGGTGTAGGTGTAGAAGTATGCATGTGTAGGTGTGTAGGAGTACGCGTGTGTAAGTGTAGAAGTACGCGTGTGTAGGTGTAGAAGTACGCGTGTGTAGGTGTAGAAGAACGCGTGTGTATGTGTAGAAGTACGCGTGTGGAGGTGTAGAAGTACGCGTGTGTAGGTGTAGAAGTACGCGTGTGTAGATGTAGAAATACGCGTGTGGAGGTGTAGAAGTACGCGTGTGGAGATGTAGAAGTACGCGTGTGGAGGTGTAGAAGTACGCGTGTGTAGGTGTAGAAGTACGCGTGTGTACGTGTAGAAGCATGCGTGTGTACGTGTAGAAGTACGCGTGTGTATGTGTAGAAGTATGCGTGTGTGTGTAGAAGTACGCGTGTGTAGATGTAGAAGTACGTGTGTGTAAGTGTAGAAGTACGCGTGTGTAGGTGTAGAAGTACGTGTGTGTAGGTGTAGAAGTACGTGTGTGTATGTGTAGAAGTACGTGTGTGTAGGTGTAGAAGTACGCGTGTGTAGGTGTAGAAGTACGCGTGTGTAGGTGTAGAAGTACGTGTGTGTATGTGTAGAAGTACGTGTGTGTAGGTGTAGAAGTACGCGTGTGTAGGTGTAGAAGTACGCGTGTGTAGGTGTAGAAGTATGCGTGTGTACATGTAGAAGTACGCGTGTGTATGTGTAGAAGTACGCGTGTGTAGGTGTAGAAGTACGCGTGTGTAGGTGTAGAAGTACGTGTGTGTAGGTGTAGAAGTACGCGTGTGTAGGTGTAGAAGTACGCGTGTGTAGGTGTAGAAGTATGCGTGTGTACATGTAGAAGTACGCGTGTGTATGTGTAGAAGTACGCGTGTGGAGGTGTAGAAGTACGCGTGTGGAGGTGTAGAAGTACGCGGGTGTAGGTGTAGAAGTATGCATGTGTAGGTGTGTAGGAGTACGCGTGTGTAAGTGTAGAAGTACGCGTGTGTAGATGTAGAAGTACGTGTGTGTAAGTGTAGAAGTACGCGTGTGTAGGTGTAGAAGTACGTGTGTGTAGGTGTAGAAGTACGTGTGTGTATGTGTAGAAGTACGTGTGTGTAGGTGTAGAAGTACGCGTGTGTAGGTGTAGAAGTACGCGTGTGTAGGTGTAGAAGTACGTGTGTGTATGTGTAGAAGTACGTGTGTGTAGGTGTAGAAGTACGCGTGTGTAGGTGTAGAAGTACGCGTGTGTAGGTGTAGAAGTATGCGTGTGTACATGTAGAAGTACGCGTGTGTATGTGTAGAAGTACGCGTGTGTAGGTGTAGAAGTACGCGTGTGTAGGTGTAGAAGTACGCGGGTGTAAGTGTAGAAGTACGCGTGTGTGTGTGTGTGTGTAGAAGTACGCGTGTGTAGGTGTAGAAGTACGCGTGTGTAGGTGTAGTTTTGCGGAAGTACGCATAATAAACACTTCTCTTTCAGTATAAACAAAAACACATCTACACAGGTAATTTGTTAAAACGATGTTTATTTTATCGGCAACCGATCGCTGCATACATCCTTCGCATTTCGCAGAGATAATATTTTTATGTTATAAATTACCAACATTTACATAACGTACAACAATCGTTTAACATAATCAAAGCTTTGCTACGAATGTTTCGAAAAAGGATCAAATAAAGGAGAATATTTACAAAAGAATTACAAAACAACGTCCAAACAGCAGCGAATTTTACAATAGAGTGAACATATTTTTCCTTTCCAACAATAACAGCTCCAACTTCTACAGCAATTGGAATTGTTAATATGAGATATGCTAAACAAATAATAATAATGTTTTACCGGAACGGATAGACTTGGACGTCAAAGATGGAATGTTACCGACAGATAAATGTCCTGTGATCGAATTAGATTGCGCTGCGATTTGACGGTGAGTTCGGACAATGACGCGAAATATTGTTCCGGTTGATTAAGGCCAAATAATATTGCAGCAGTGTAAATTAGTGGAAGTGTTGGTCTGCTTGCTTGACAGGAATCATGATCCCAACCGGATGCTCCAGGAGATAATAGAACGGCTGTTACTGCATCAAATATCCAAATACCAGATATTACGATATAGCAGCGAGTACGAGTAAGTAGTTGATGATGTCGTAATGGCTTCGTTATGGCGACCATTTTACAAACAGTCACCCAGCACAGACTATGCATTGAGGTACAGTTAAACCAAACCGAACATATCACGTGAACTTTGGGAAGGTATTGAACCATCCTTCGCGCATTTGGTGTTGCTCGCGAACACACGGCGGCGCTGATGGGCATCGCTGTACATCCGTTGGCGAGATCTGACAGCGTGAGCGAGAGCATGAAGAGAGTAGTGCGATCTTCTCGGAGTATCGGGTATCTGATAATCACAGCAACCACGATGACGTTTAGCGTGATATTCAACACGATCACTGCACTGATAATCGCAGGTCTGATATCGTCGAAATCGTCGATATCCATTTTACAACGATTTGTGCAAAGTAATGTAGTCGGAAGTGGGATGTTATTTTACAGCACAGAAGTCAGTCAACAGCACTGTACAAAACGATTTCACACTCTACTCACTGGCAGACTTGTTTAAACGAACGTCTAGTTGATATCCGGGAAACATTCCACGCAAACTTGCGAATGTTATTCGTGCTTAGAAATCCACCATTGCCTACGATATCTAGCACTTCGACAGATGCACTGCACAAAGCCATATATACCCGTGTCCAGCAAAGTCTGATTGGTCAAAATGGCTCAAATCGGGTTACACTGATTGCTTATGCAGTCACCTTCATCAAAGTTCAAACGCTGCAATCCGACATCACAAATAACACAGACGAAACTATTGTTACTCTGAGTGCCTTCACATCAAGCTAATTTGGTAAACACATATTTATAATTATTTGTGTATG
>CBDHHR010000412.1:10000-18137 GCA_965263245.1 Metamycoplasmataceae bacterium
AGTACAATTTTGTTAAAATGCTGTAGTACTGTAGCAGTGAGAACAACATAGTGCCTGATCTCACCGACCGGCCGGGAAAAGGACTATAGGAGGAAACATCGGCCGCTAAATGGGATTTTATCAACATCACAAATTACGGCGCAACGTTTATTAGTTGACAAACACATTGGAAATAGTTGCCCTCTGATGTTAGACCACGTCAAGCCGACGTCAGGCTGCCTGAAAACGAGAAGAGTCACGCCTCGCAAAGAACCGTAAGAGAAAAATGCATTTAAGGTGAAGAAACACCGAACATTGGGTAGTCGTAATTGTAAACAGATGTGCCCCGAGAGGCGAGTGAATTAACAAGGCAGAGCAGAGAATACGCGCACAGTTATGGAGCATGACGTGTGATGCTTGCATTGGAAGCAACTTCAAACAAACACCCACGAACGTCCGTGAGAAGCGAAGACAAGCGTTTACATGCGATTTTTGACAAGAATCTCAGTTGTACGAAACTGCAAGCTTTACATTTCCACCCACAACGACATCACAGTTAATTAACTCTAATTTAACTCAACTGTAATTCGACTCACCAAAACAATTATGCTTTTTCAATTGTAAAATGTTCTCATTTCATTTTGCCATTTCCAGTTATAATTTCGTATGACATAAATTAATAACACATTCTTCTTTTGTCGTGAATATGTTTCGATATCGATAGCCTAATCAAATGACAGACAAACGGAGAAAAAGTCACACAAAATAAATTATGTAAAACACGAAACACTGACATCTGCTCTGGTTTGGTCTGTTCTGGTCGGGCGGAAAGTGGCGGTGCATTCTGCGCTGACATGAAACGTCAAACAATTCTTGACAGTCAACAACGTGTTCATTTTAACTAATCTGTTGTTTGCAGTAGCAGTATTTTCGAAGTTGTGGTCGTTTTCTCGCGACACAGTGCGGCTGATTCTTGTAGGGGTTTGTTCGGCTGATGCCATTTTCTGTTATGTGCAACCTGTCCTCCTTCCCGCGATATACCAACGTCGCTTCGTAGTGGCCGTGGTTAGGTTTCGTGATTATTCCCAGCTGGTATGTGACGTCACTTCCCGTCTTGTCGGGATCTTTCTCATTTGAGGCCACCCTATAACAATCCTTTTGTGTGAGAGTATAGAATAGTACATCGCAATTACGGTCACACCGCTATTACGGACAGTATTGTGCACACTCAAAGGCAATGTAAGTAAGTACGTTCACAATATCTGTTTTATTAATAAACTTATTTTTTTAAATAATGGCCAAACATGTTGTTTAAAAAAACTTTATATATATATATATATATATATATATAGTTATATATATTATAAATTATATATATATATGTATAGTTATAAATAATTATATATATATAAGTCACATATATATATATATATATATATATATATATATATGTAATATATATATATGTAATATATATATATATATATAGGTAGATAGATAGATAGGTAGATATATATATATATATAGGTACGTAGATAGGTAGATAGATAGATAGATAGATAGATAGATAGATAGATAGATAGATAGATAGATTGATAGATAGATAGATAGATAGATATATAGATAGATAGATAGATAGATAGATAGATAGATAGATAGATAGATAGATAGATAGATAGATAGATAGATAGATAGATAGATAGATAGATAGATAGATAGATAGATAGATAGATAGATAGATAGATAGATAGATAGATAGATAGATAGATAGATAGATAGATAGATAGATAGATAGATATATAGATAGATAGATAGATAGATAGATAGATAGATAGATAGATAGATAGATAGATAGATAGATAGATAGATAGATAGATAGATAGATAGATAGATAGATAGATAGATAGATAGATAGATAGATAGATAGATAGATAGATAGATAGATAGATAGATAGATAGATAGATAGATAGATAGATAGATAGATAGATAGATAGATAGATAGATAGATAGATAGATAGATAGATAGATAGATAGATAGATAGATAGATAGATAGATAGATAGATAGATAGATAGATAGATAGATAGATAGACAGACAGAAGTATGGGCATACAAACGTACATAGATAGATTGATAGATAGATGGACTCTATGGAGTTTACATTTGGAAAGGTATATAGACCGATATAGCGCGAGGCGGAACAATGACAACAACAACATTGGTGAAAAGTATATCTTCTACATAATGAAAATAGAAAACAGAAAGCATCAGAAAGTTGATGAAGCACAATATAAATTAGATATTTATAACATAAAATGTTCTATTTCATTACAACACATTATTTATCATTTGCAATCGCTAGCAGCGCATGGTGATCTCACGATTGATAAATATATCAAAAGGACATTAACAAATATTCACTATATTTTTGGTACAAGGAAACGCCGGATCCCCACTTAACGATACATTAAAAAGATTATGGAGACGTAAGACGGTATGCCATGTTTTTTTGTTTATTTCGTTAAAATACACCAAGTAATCGCGCGGTCAAGTAAACCCCATATATCAAAAGAAGTAAATAAGAAAATCTACATTTTACATTTTACAGCTGTTACATTATTACAGAACAATTAATAATGGAACAATTATCCAATATATTAGATGCTTTTTTACAACTAAAAGATATTCATATTCAAAACCTGAATGATACCATAGTGACGTTCTTGGGAAATTAGAAACATCCAAAACAGTCGCCAATAAGTGGAAATGTATAGAATCGACCATAATGTTCATGCCACGGCACTCATATATTCCCAATATACTTACTTGTTTTGAGTAATTATAGGATTCTCAAACGAACATTCCAAACGGGTGACAGTTGGTAGTGCATGATAACTAATAAATGTGAAAAGAAAACACACGTCTAAGCAAAACATGTACAAATACCAGGTTTCCTAAATTGGCTTGATGAAAATGAGAAACCAACGCATACTCGCAATTCACCGGTTCGCCAGGATAGCCGAAATGATACTGTTAGAGAAAGAGAGCGTGAAGTACTCACAAGAGGAAACAGGCGGCCGCTGCCTCGTACACGCCGTCAACACCGAGAGTGTTATGGGCGGACACATTGCTGGTGGTAGAGTTATGTATGGAGAATGCTTTTTTATCAATGTCGAACACCTGGACAGCTCAGTTTCGGTGTTGTGTAATATGCCGTAGGTTCTCACAGGAGGACCTCAGACGCGTTTGTTTTTACATCGTCTGACTTCGCCAAAAATGTCGTTATCCATGTGGTCGTCTCAATTTCACTCTCAGCTACGTTTCAGCGTCATTGTCGTACACGGCTTCACGATTTGATAAAGTGAATACTAACATATGTTATATAAAAAATTGCGTAAATCGACATCTTAGTTATTGGTCGGTTATGTCCGGAACACGCACGAGCTGTTTTGGGGCATTCGTTTAGGCTGGATGGTCTGTCATTTCAAGGTTTTCAGTGATGAGCATAGTTTAGGTTTCTACAGTTTTCCTCTTTTGTCAAGCCATTATACACACATTGACACCTGTTATAGTAGTTCCTTTATTCAAGACAATGAAAGCATTATACAAAACATACGTACGCATGTGTATGCACAATGTATGTTAGTCTGTATTTCGCTTTCTTCAAAAACATTTCAAGGTTAACAGCATAACTAAGTATATAAATCAGGCGTCGTGAGGTGGCGCCACTCTATACTTCGCCACCAATAGCATTACACGTTGAACTGTTGCCGGGAAAGACACTGCATTGCACATGCGCAATGACCAATTTGAAAACCACAATTGCTTTAGTGAGTGATTGTCCGAAACAATATTTAATACAAACACAGGATACATACATACATATGTATATATACATATATGTATATATATATATATATATATATATATATATATATATATATATATACAATATATAGGATATATATATATATATATAATACAAACACAGGATACATACATATATGTATATGTATATATATATATATATATATATATATATATATATATATATATATATATATATTATACACACATGCAAATCATGATAGGAAAACGACAATAAGCAGTAAAGAAGCGAACTGCTTATGATTGCTATTTTCAAATACCAACAAAATGTGTATGCAAATATGCTGATGCGAAGATATCACAGTTAATCAAATAATTGACATATAAAACATGGTATTGAGGTTTCTCAATTAGCTATGCAGTTTACAAATACTAATACATACATATTATACTCAAATATTCCACTATATCCTAACTGTGCGTTGTTTCTTGTTAATATGTTCTCCAGATGTTTTGTATCATTGCCTTTTTTAATATATTCATAAACGTACAATCTTCAATATGATTCTTCATGACAACAGTATTCCACAGTTTAGGAGAAATGTAGTCGAGTGTGTTTTGTCTGGTTTTGGTTTTATAATGTCGTATTTTGTCAGCTATGTTAGTTGTGTTTTAAATAAAAGGTATGCGTGACTTCTAAATTTAGCATTACTTATTATACGAATGATTTGTTTCAGTAACATACGAAGTTTAGATAAATATGTTGTTAGCGAGGTTTGGTTCAGAATCATAGCACATACCTAGCTACCAGGAAAATGTTGTACGTTTTGCTATATGTTACCAATGCTTGGTCCTCAGCGGACGCCACATTCATTAACATGTCTTCTCATGTCACAGTTAAATTTATAGTCACTGGAGTCATCACCAAAATGACCCAAGTAGGTCTTACCATTAAGGTACTTTTAAGGAATGAATAACGTTATGTACGAAATATATTTCAAGGCAAGATAATATTTAATCCAATATGGTTGTCAGGCCAGCATAGTGTAGTGTTTAGCACATCCGCCTGGCACGCCGGCGGGCCGGGTTCAATACCCAGTTATGGGTCTCCCAACTTTGGGGACTGTAATCGGAGAATCCGGTTAATGTCGGTCCGGACTCAATTTTGGATTAAAAGAACCACTGAGGAAGAAGAACTCCCTGGCAGTGACCACCCTCAGTGCCAGCATATAAAGGTCAGTTTGTTTGGCGAAAATGTTCTGAAAAGAACTGACTAGTTAAATGAGACCTCATGAGATCATCTGTAGCAATAATATATACAGACTATTCAGTTAATAGTCCTGCTGACTGTGGGAACCGGTTGGAGCCCATTCATGTAAGTTGAAAACATCGTAATTTGATTTCAAAGAAAGGTTATGGGCTTGGTCGAATAACGTAAACATTATTGTGTTACACATCATTCGTTAGCATCGATCGTCCAGCATTCGCGAGGTGGCCCTACACATCCGCCAGGGAGATTACTCTTCCGCCAAATTTGCCACCAGGGCGGCCTTACCCCAGAATGGGGTAGAGACGCTGACTGACTCTGAGGCCCAGAGTGAAATAAAAACTAAAATAAGGATATACTTTTTATAACATAATGCTATACTAGTAGTCGTTTTACTATTAAACTTATATTCACTGAAACATAAACAGAAATAAAAATGTGCAGTTGTTTATGGCTGGATTAGTCTCGATTGCCAGGATTCCGTCAGGTGGCAGCACTCTTAGCCTTTCACACGGATAACATTCGAGACCAAGCGAAGTGACCGCTGTCTTCTCGGTGAAGTCACGTAGCCGAGTGAAAGTCGGCTAAGCGAGACAAATCATTCGTAGGCTCGTGCCTGTCAGCTGGCCGGCACATTTTGACTCACCAGGTGCGTTCCACAACGGGACATGTTTCGACAAATAAGTAACAAGCACTTGACCACGTGGACAGCTACTGTTTATACAGTACACATGACCACGTACGCCTGTGCTTACATTGTTCACGTGGTGAAAACTAGTTTTGGTTACCTGCTCGTTACTCATTGGTCGAAACATTCGCCGTTGCGGAACCCACCGGGTGAGTAAAATCGTGCATCTGGCATGGAAGACGTAAAGATGTTCTGCCGTATTCGTTAGGTGGCAGCACCTAGCACCCTTCACAGGCGACTGGTATATCTATGGCTCACGTCCGCCGACAGACTGGCTTATCCCCCCCCTCTCTAGACACATTCGTCCGACAGACTGGCTTACCCCCTCTCTAGACACGTTCGCCCGACAGACTGGCTTATCCCCCCTCTCTAGACACGTTCGCCCGACAGACTGGCTTATTCCCCCTCTCTAGACACGTTCGCCCGACAGACTGGCTTATCCCCCTTTCTAAACACGTTCGCCCGACAGACTGGCTTATCCTCCCTCTCTAGACACGTTCGCCCGACAAACTGGCTTACCCCCTTTCTAGACACGTTCGTCCGACAGACTGGCTTATCCCTCTCTCCCTCTCCCTCTCCCTCTCCCTCTCCCTCTCCCTCTCCCTCTCCCTCTCCCTCTCCCTCTCCCTCTCCCTCTCCCTCTCCCTCTCCCTCTCCCTCTCCCTCTCCCTCTCCCTCTCCCTCTCCCTCTCCCTCTCCCTCTCCCTCTCCCTCTCCCTCTCCCTCTCCCTCTCCCTCTCCCTCTCCCTCTCCCTCTCCCTCTCCCTCTCCCTCTCCCTCTCCCTCTCCCTCTCCCTCTCCCTCTCCCTCTCCCTCTCCCTCTCCCTCTCCCTCTCCCTCTCCCTCTCCCTCTCCCTCTCCCTCTCCCTCTCCCTCTCCCTCTCCCTCTCCCTCTCCCTCTCCCTCTCCCTCTCCCTCTCCCTCTCCCTCTCCCTCTCCCTCTGCCCTCTCCCTCCCCTCTGCCTCTGCCTCTGCCTCTGCCTCTGCCTCTGCCTCTGCCTCTCCCTCTCCCTCTGCCTCTGCCTCTCCCTCTCCCTCTCCCTCTCCCTCTCCCTCTCCCTCTCCCTCCCCCTCCCTCTCCCCCCCTCCCCTCTCCCTCTCCCCTCCCCCTCTCCCCTCTCCCTCCCCTCCCCCTTTAATTCTTGGCGAATTCCCAAAGGCGGTGAGATTTAGACAACGACCATTATCTCTCACCCAATATCCGTGTACACATTCATAGAATTGAGTGAACTGTAACATTATTTTTGTAACGGCAACAAACGAACCGTGTAACACATCCCTTGTGTCATTACAAGCCCAGACCATGCTTCCAGTCTACACCAACCCAAAGTAATCTCTCTCGGAATATCACCATACGTGTCCCCACATACTGATTTCGCAACAGCAGACCACAAATCACACATATAAACACATCAAACAACGGTCGTATCGTATTACAATAATTAAACTACGATAATACGATTCACTGATACAATGTTTCTTGCGATCGCGCTGGGCCCTGCGCCCGGCTTTTATATATGCAGCGCCGTAAAAAATAATGCCACTGGCTGTCAACAAATGACAAAGACGTGAGTTCAGGTGAACTGTTTCCGTCGCCGACCTACATTTCTGTCTGCTCACACCGGCTCGGCTGTGCGTCTCTTTATAAGGTAACTCTCTACCGGATATACACTCGGGATTCTACTTCGCTTGACGACACGACCTGAAAGTGGATTTTACACAACGGCCAGGTAAGGGTAGCTATTTAACAACTACGGTGTTTTTGTGTTGTCGCCGGTAGGTGTGTTATTCAAGGTGTGTTGACCTGTTTTTCTTGGAACTGTCGTTCCAACATGGGCGCTCTGTAGGGATTTGTTGCAGTGTCTATGACGACGACGCTGGAGAATTAGATGCGACTCGGTAACGTTTGATTATGGCAGTGTGTGTGTGTGTGTGTGTGTGTGTGTGTGTGTGTGTGTGTGTGTGTGTGTGTGTGTGTGTGTGTGTGTGTGTGTGTGTGTGTGTGTGTGTGTGTGTGTGTGTGTGTGTGTGTGTGTGTGTGTCATACTAATTATATAACTATATATATATATATATATATATATATATATATATATATATATATATATATAACTACCTCTATTCTCTTCCTAACCATTGCACGTAACACGAGCAGCGAGTGGGTAAAATCACCAAAAATATTATATCACATGACCGGATAACGATCGCACACCTCGTGAGATTTGGAAAGGGGTGTGTCATGGGTAGGGAAGAGTTTGTAATGAAGTAATCAGCAGCAGTGACCCCTGGCGAGCGAGGATGAGTTGTTCTCACACACTTACTTCCTGCCTTGTTGTGTCTCTGTGTGTGTCATCGTCTCTAAGCTGTATACATAT
>CBDHHR010000414.1:0-5847 GCA_965263245.1 Metamycoplasmataceae bacterium
GACTGTGGTTGGACATAATCCCCTCCGGCCATAATCCCCTCAGACAAAACCCCCTCCGACAAAATTCCCTCTGTTAAAATCCTTTCCGGAAAAATCCCCTTAATAAACTTGTTAATTAGAGCATTACATGTTCAATATTATAGTACAAATTAATAGCTAGAACGGCTCAATATATGTTTTCTGTAATGTCTAGAAATGTGTTAATTGGCAAGTATGGAACACCACAAATGTACAAGCAAAAAACACGGACGGACGGACGGACGGACGGACGGACGGACGGACGGACGGACGGACGGACGGACGGACGGACGGACGGACGGACGGACGGACGGACGGACGGACGGACGGACGGACGGACGGACGGACGGACGGACGGACGGACGGACGGACGGACGGACGGACGGACGGACGGACGGACGGACGGACGGACGGACGGACGGACGGACGGACGGACGGACGGACGGACGGACGGACGGACGGACGGACGGACGGAGGACGGACGGACGGACGGACGGACGGACGGACGGACGGACGGACGGACGGACGGACGGACGGACGGACGGACGGACGGACGGACGGACGGACGGACGGACGGACGGACGGACGGACGGACGGACGGACGGACGGACGGACGGACGGACGGACGGACGGACGGACGGACGGACGGACGGACGGACGGACGGACGGACGGACGGACGGACGGACGGACGGACGGACGGACGGACGGACGGACGGACGGACGGACAATCACTCCTTGGGAGGGCAACTAAGACAGGAAAGTACATGCATATTATTATCCACTCAGTCTATGATCAGTCTACAACCATAAAACCATGGAAATGTAACAGAGCCTGATGGGTCACAGGCCTCAAGCAAACGATCACCAAGAAGAACAAGTCCAAAACAACTGTCCATTGGCCGTTTTCTTACTGCATAGGTATTGGCTGAAAGGGGTTTTGGCTGGAAAGGGGCAGTAACTAAAGATCCAGAGAGTTATCGTATAGTTAGTACATTGTCACGTGACTTATAATATATGTTTCAATAATTTGTATATTATACGCAACTATTTCAACTTGGTTTGATTTGTGTGTTTTCGAAAAGAAATCACTTGCAGTAAAAACCTGATATTTATTTGGAAAAGCGAACACATTTGGCAATAATTTATTTGTGCACGCAAATGTCATAGTAGACAAATTATCCCATTAAACCGAATGACGTTAGATTAACTGTCATATAGACCCAAACATGCATGTGTACTTACAGTGATTCGTCCTTGCACTGTTACTGGCGTATGTAGTACACATGGATCATGTGTCGAGTAGCCACGTGTCACATCACTGAAGATGGATTTCACACTGCAGTTGCTGAACTTTACCTGGTTAACACATCACACATGGGTTATTTAAACTAACTCACTGAACTTATTTATATTTTCTCAAAATGCCCAACATAATTTCATTAATTGTTTTGGAATAGGTTAGTTTAGTTAAAAGACTAAATCATGTGATAGTGGCTGACCTGCCAGTTGTCAGAGCTGTGATGGTGACTGGTACTGCACTGGTCACTGTGCAGTGACCACAGTCCACTCAATCAACATCTGACAAATGTCCAGACACAGGCATTGTTTGAACAATGTCATTGTCCAGCCAGTGTCATATCAATCAGTGACTAAACTCCACTGGGATTGTCAGACTGGAAGATCTGGCAGTGTACTGTATTATGTAAGAGTAGGGACTTTTAACACCCATCATTTGAAGGGCATAAATACATTAGCGGTATCCAGGGTCTAGGGTGTCAGGATGGTTTCCCATTTGACAGCTGCCCAGTGGACAGTTGTCCAGGTGGACAGAAATAAAGTATAGTCCCCAAAAATCACAGAAAGTAAGTCAGTTTTGCCTAGAACAAAATCCCAGGAAATGAAGTCACACATTGTATTCAAACACTATCTAGTTAATGCAATTTATGTATGGTCTAGAATACTTAAGCACATCCGAAAATATTCATGAATCTGAAAATCAGGTGCCTGTGTAGGTCATTGACGTGATGGTCAGTCTTATTCAAGTGGTCAGGACATCCGTCACACGTCATTAAGCAGTATTAAATACATACACCATTTGGACTGGAGATCGTAATTTAAGATGATGATATACATGTGAAGTACTCACAAAATACATATATAGATTTTTATGAGTAATAAATATGAGTACTTCAATAAATATACTAAGGAGTAACTTAGTTATGCATTGGAAAACTACAGTCACTGCCTGTGACTATTGACAACTGTCACCCCCTGGTCAGTCTGAACAGACATGCTAGCAGAGTTAAATCTCACTTCTGGAAAAAAGGCAGTCTCCTTGCTAAAATGTTTGAAAAGTGCATCACATTGTTTCAGTGTGTCCTAGAACTACATGGCGTCATTACGTCATGACTCAACAAACTGTTAGCATGGTGGAATCCACACATAGGTCATAGCTTTAAAAATATTGAGCTCTCCATATTCTTCACACCCAAGACACATTTTGAAAAAATATAAATCTACGAATCATCTCAGTTGGCCAGCTAGATAGCATGCAGAACTGCTGGAGATGTGGTCTACCTGCAGACAGGCAGATGGACAACGACAAACTGTTTTATAATATAGATGAGTAAACGTTTGAGTGATATTACTTTGTGAAAAATCAGTGGTACCAACAAGTATGAGTAACAAGTACTTTAGCCCCATTTAGTAGAGTATAGTGATTAGCATTCCTGTGACCTTTTATTTCCTACAATTGTTGCCCAGTGGTCCTATGTAAACATGGACAATTGCTCAGTGGCAAACATAGCTTTATGTAGAGACTCATCCTCACACGCCCGGGGTGGTTGCTGATGAACACATTAGTACTAACCCTGGGTATGCAGCAGCACCCCTCGTTGAGTACTCTCAAAACTCTAAATTTAAGTTCAACCAATGAAATTGCACATAACTAGTGTAGTTGGTCATGTAATACCATGTTGCATGATTTCAGTCACTAGCCTGATGAAGTAATACTTTTGGTAGTAACAGGTGTGCGTGGCAGACTTAATGAATAATATTACATTTTTCAGAATAATCTGTGTTATTGTGTCGATGTATACTTGTTACTAGTCATGCTAAACACATCATCATTCCCAGCCACCATTGCTGTTGCTGCCATCATTAGTGTTGTTGCCATCATTAGTGTTGTTGCCATCATTAGTGTTGTTGCCATCATTAGTGTTGTTGTCATCATTAGTGTTTTGCCATTATTAGTGTTGTTGCCATCATTAGTGATGCTGCCATCATTACTGTTGTTGCCATCATTAGTGTTGCTGCCATCATTAGTGTTGCTGCCATCATTAGTGTTGTTTCCATCATTAGTGTTGCTGCCATCATTAGTGTTGTTTCCATCATTAGTGTTGTTGCCATCATTAGTGTTGTTGCCATCATTAGTGTTGTTGTCATCATTAGTGTTTTGCCATTATTAGTGTTGTTGCCATCATTAGTGATGCTGCCATCATTACTGTTGTTGCCATCATTAGTGTTGCTGCCATCATTAGTGTTGCTGCCATCATTAGTGTTGTTGCCATCATTAGTGTTGTTGCCATCATTAGTGTTGTTGTCATCATTAGTGTTTTGCCATTATTAGTGTTGTTGCCATCATTAGTGATGCTGCCATCATTACTGTTGTTGCCATCATTAGTGTTGCTGCCATCATTAGTGTTGCTGCCATCATTAGTGTTGTTGCCATCATTAGTGTTGTTGCCATAATTAGTGTTGTTGCCATCATTAGTGTTGCTGCCATCATTAGTGTTGTTGCCATCATTAGTATTGTTGTCATCATTAGTGTTGTTGCCATCATTAGTGTTGCTGCCATCATTAGTGTTGCTGCCATCATTAGTGTTGTTGCCATCATTAGTGTTGTTGCCATCATTAGTGTTGTTGTCATCATTAGTGTTGTTGTCATCATTGGTGTTGTTGCCATCATTAGTGTTGTTGCCATCATTAGTGTTGTTGCCATCATTAGTGTTGTTGTCATCATTAGTGTTGTTGCCATCATTAGTGTTTTGCCATCATTAGTGTTTTGCCATTATTAGTGTTGTTGCCATCATTAGTGTTGCTGCCATCATTAGTGTTGTTGCCATCATTAGTGTTGTTGCCATCATTAGTGTTGTTGCCATCATTAGTGTTGTTGCCATCATTAGTGTTGCTGCCATCATTAGTGTTGTTGCCATCATTAGTGTTGTTGCCATCATTAGTGTTGTTGTCATCATTAGTGTTGTTGCCATCATTAGTGTTGTTGCCATCATTAGTGTTGTTGTCATCATTAGTGTTGTTGCCATCATTAGTGTTTTGCCATCATTAGTGTTTTGCCATTATTAGTGTTGTTGCCACCGTTAGTGTTTTGCCATCATTAGTGTTTTGCCATCATTAGTGTTTTGCTATCATTAGTGTTTTGCCATTATTAGTGTTGTTGCCATCATTGGTGTTTTTGCCATCATTAGTGTTGTTGCCATCATTAGTGTTGTTGCCATCATTAGTGTTGTTGCCATCATTAGTATTGTTGTCATCATTAGTGTTGTTGCCATCATTAGTGTTGCTGCCATCATTAGTGTTGCTGCCATCATTAGTGTTGTTGCCATCATTAGTGTTGTTGCCATCATTAGTGTTGTTGTCATCATTAGTGTTGTTGTCATCATTAGTGTTGTTGCCATCATTAGTGTTGTTGCCATCATTAGTGTTGTTGCCATCATTAGTGTTGTTGTCATCATTAGTGTTTTGCCATCATTAGTGTTTTGTCATTATTAGTGTTGTTGCCATCATTAGTGTTGCTGCCATCATTAGTGTTGTTGCCATCATTAGTGTTGTTGCCATCATTAGTGTTGTTGCCATCATTAGTGTTGTTGCCATCATTAGTGTTGCTGCCATCATTAGTGTTGTTGCCATCATTAGTGTTGTTGCCATCATTAGTGTTGTTGTCATCATTAGTGTTTTGCCATCGTTAGTGTTTTGCCATTATTAGTGTTGTTGCCACCGTTAGTGTTTTGCCATCATTAGTGTTTTGCCATCATTAGTGTTTTGCCATCATTAGTGTTTTGCTATCATTAGTGTTTTGCCATTATTAGTGTTGTTGCCATCATTGGTGTTTTTGCCATCATTAGTGTTGTTGCCATCATTAGTGTTGTTGCCATCATTAGTGTTGTTGCCATCATTAGTGTTGTTGCCATCATTAGTGTTTTTGCCATCATTAGTGTTTTTGCCATCATTAGTGTTGTTGCCATCATTAGTGTTGTTGCCATCATTAGTGTTTTGCCATCATTAGTGTTGCTGCTGGGGGGAATTCCACCCCTGCATTCTTTACTCTTTTTTTAATACTATGCATTGTCCAAATAAATTCCACAATCCTAATTTTCTTTTGGGATGTACTGATGAAGTGATCTATGAATTGCTAAGATTAATATGGTGGTTATTTTATAAACATTGAACAAATACAAAGATAAGTGAAACTGTTGCAACTGGGGTAATTCCATGCCCTGGTAATTGATTTTATTTTAAAACCAAAGGGACAATAATATATCAATGTTATTGATAAGATTTGTTTATAACTGATCCATTTTGATCATAAATTTATTATTCTGCATAAATTACATTTTGCACTGAGTAACTCAAGCACCTTTTGTTCACAGTCACAGTCCTTTGGTCATACTTTTTTGGGTCTCCAGAGCAAAGAAAGACAATTTTGGGGATGAGATGTACTCTTACAGATCAAACTTGTAATGAATGTTGAATATCTCATAAATCACCTGTAATCAGAACAAGCTGTTTAAATAAAGTAATAACTCAGAATT
>CBDHHR010000415.1:7500-10793 GCA_965263245.1 Metamycoplasmataceae bacterium
GTGTGTGATTGTTCACTCTGAAATTGTCTAGAATATTACTGTTCTATCTTCGTCAATTGTCACTTATAGGTCACAATATATTTTTAACCAGTAGACACCACAATTACACCAATTTAAAGATACGTATTTCTCTGGTTATCCATATGGGCTGACCAGAAACACAGTGAAATGATGTGAATGCAGTGACAACACTTGTCATTAGTGATTTTTAGTCAAGATGGAGTTATCAACATGCATAAACGTGACAGCTTAATTGATTGAATACCAATTAACTTTCCAGGCAGGCCACCTGGCCTTTATTGCATGGCAGAGGGAAGCAACGAACACCCAGTAACCAATTATCTATAGTTCCTTGCTGCCTCGCCTCCAGAGTATTTTTCCCACCCTGTTCAGGAAGACACTGGCAAAAATGTGGACATGTAGCTTTTTGAGAGGCCCTGGTGTGCCCCTAGAAATATTCAATCAAATACAAGTTGTAGTATCTTCACTGTAGTCACCTTATTGGCATTTTCCTGTTATCCATGCCAGATTATGTGAACTTTGCAGGCAATACCAATAAAGTGTATGAATTTTAACTCGATAGTTGTCTACAATATTAATGTTCTATCTTTGTCAATTGTTACTTACAATTTTTAAAGATACTTAAACATAAAAACAACAACTTGCATTAACAATCGGTAGTTTAAATGAAGATATAACTTGAAACATATACGTAGTAATAGTGCTATTTAACAGGGATCTGCTGAATATTTAATACAGGCTATGGACCAACAATTAGCTATACAGTCGCCCCTATACATTCTACAGCCCATTGGTATGTAGGTTGGAAGGTCGGAGTACGTTCCCCGCAACCAGGCTGTTTTGGTACGAGAAAGGACGGCCATTTCGTTGTCTTCAGCTCCCCAGCGTCTCCAGTAATTGGTACCATCTGGCGGTAGTGATATGGTTACTTATTATTAAATACATTTAAGGTACAGATCGTCGATATTTAATGCAACTAATGCATTCCAATCCACGGGTAAATAATGTTCAGATGTTAAAACACACTGATAAACGAAATTGTTGACCTAACATCAAAACCGTTTGCGCCAGACGTCTGATATTATTTATCTGCGACCGCATGCATTACAAAGTCGTTCTATCGCTGATCCGTCGCGAACCGTCATTGATTTTAGTTCACTGACGCGTGCACCGTGGCTGCAAGATACATATTAGTCACATGATAGACAGTCTAGACCACATGTTATCGCATTCCCGAGGACTGGAGCTATACTTATAAGGAACTTGGTTAGAATAAAATGGCAGTTTCCTGGCGTTACAAATTATTGATTAATTATGTCGTTGTTATTCTCGTATAGCAAACATGTGTATTCCTGGTGGTAATAGTTTAGTAGATCCGTGTGTGTACTTTCAATTAATAGTTAACGGATGTAATCCTTGTAACCGGACATAACCTATATGCCAGCCAACTTAGTAAATACTTCCCAATTTAGTTGTATAGTAGATTACCATTGAACATCGATTAATTGTTAACTATAATAATTATATTAGTAAAACATAACCGAGTCACTCAAGGACCACATTGGAGACAGGCTATAATTACTGTACAATGGACCTATATGGTGAATTGTTGACAGTAATAATAGGACACTGTATAGCCATTATGTTCACTGTATCTATATTATGTGGAATTAACTCTTGTCTTATATACGTATTGCGGTGGTCAAACTGATATCACCATTTATTGTTTAAATATTTTAGTCACAATTTAACACATAACGCACGAGTGCCATGAGACGAGGCAGCACCTTTTCAGCTGAAATATAACTGCATTGAGTTATACAATGTTTGCATATAACTTGTCAGCTTAAACTAACCACATATAAAAATCGATTGATTTTTTGTATAAATACCGCACTTGCACATCACGAGCCACGAAAGTGAGTTCCCATTGTTCATCGTGACATGCAGTAAAATAACAATCAGCATTATTTTACATTTACTTGTGGCACTCGTGAATTTTACTGTATTTCATCGAGTGATCTTTAATTTAAAAAAAAAGAGTTATACGTAGTGTTGCAAGTACACTGGTCCGCGACATGTAAACATCAGCTGCGACTTACTTACCCCGACTTGTCACACACCCACCCACCCACCAAGTCACCCACCAAGCCACCCACCCACCCACCCACCCACGCACGAACAAACTCACACGCACACACACACACACACACGGACGCACACACACACACACACACACACACACACACACACACACACACACACACACACACACACACACACACACACACACACACACACACACACACACACACACACACACACACACACACACACACACACACACACACACACACACACACACACACACACACACACACACACACACACACACACACACACACACACACACACACACACACACACACACACACACACACACACACACACACACACACACACACACACACACACACACACACACACACACACACACACACACACACACACACACACACACACACACACACACACACACACACACACACACACACACACACACACACACACACACACACACACACGTTATTGTTGTTTTAGTCATTCATTCTGTTATGTTTTAATAACACACACGTACAAACACCCATGTTCACAAAACACACATTTGCATTCAAGCGCACATTGACACATGTAAATGTTTTATCTGGATATCATGACGTGACTGTGGTTAAAATTGCAGTTCATTCACGTAACATATAACTAATAGCGTGTCTAAATGTCTTATAAATGTCTAGAAGATGAATTTACTCTATAAAGGTACTGATGGTGGCGCCAATTAAGACTTATTAATTAGGTAATTATAAATATTAATTGATTACGTATTAAAGGTTGGCGCACCATCGCACGTAAACATCCGGTGATTGACAGCTGACATTGAGTGCGAGGTTTTTATTATACCGCGCCACGACAAGTCGACATAACTAGGTCACAGCTGATGTTTACATGTCGCGGACCAGTGTACTTGCAATGCTGGAGACCCGAGTTTCCCAATAAATAAATATACTTATATGGCGTCACAGCTTGTGATTGATTGGTATAGGCATACCCAGAACAGAACCTCAGATTTGGTGCCATAAAAGTGTATTTAGTTTATTTATTTATTCACACGCAAGTACACATAGGCACACACACACGCACGCACGCACGCACGCACGCACGCACGCACGCACGCACGCACACACACTTAAACATAATATTATATACGCACTCAC
>CBDHHR010000416.1:2500-4913 GCA_965263245.1 Metamycoplasmataceae bacterium
AAATGCGAGACTGCAAGGTAATACCAGTAGAGGAGGTTGTATCTCAGCATCGGCTGCTATGTGCAGTCCTGAGGACAAAAGAAGCAAAACATAAGAGAAGGACCAAAGAAAAGAGGATGAAGATCTGGACTCTGAAGGGAGAAAAACTGACGGAATACAGAGACAAAGTGGAAGAGGAATACTAGCTGGAGGCAGACACTAATGCAGAAGAAAGTTGGAAACTATTTAAGAAAGTCGTCAAGAGAGCAGCAGAAGGGATATGTGGGGCCATCAAAAGAGGGAAACCCACGGAGAGGGAGACCTGGTGGTGGTATGAAGAGGTGCAGGAGAGCCTGAGAAGGAAAAGGGATGCATTCAAGAAATGGCAGATGCAGGGTTGAAACGAACTGAAGGAGGCCTATAAAAACATGACGAGAGAGGCAAAATCTACAGTAGCCAAAGTTAAAAACGAGGCATACAAAGAATGGTATGACAAGATGGGAACAGAGGAAGGTGAGCGGATGATATGTAAGGTGGCAAAACAAATGGCAAGACCAAGAAGAGACGTTGGGGAAGTGAATGTGATTAAAAACCAAATAGGGGAGATGCTGACAGATGAGGTAAAGATCAAAGAGGGGTGGAGAGAGTATTTCAGCAACCTACTAAATGTAGAAAACGCCAGAGAACAGCTTAGAGAAGTACCAGCAGTAGAAGGACCAGTCCAGGGAATATCAAGGGAAGAGGTGAAGAAAGCCTTAGAGAGCATGAAGAAGAGAAAAGCTGCATGATGCTCAGGCCTCCCGAAAGACCTTATCAAGCACCTAGGGGAGAGTGGAGTGGACATGATGCATGAAATACTGAAGAGAGTCTGGGAAGAGGAACATATGCCAGAAGAGTGAAAGAAAGGTGAGATCGTCCCCATATGCAAGCAAAGGGGGATCCACTAGAATGTGGAAATTCTAGAGGCATTAAGCTGTTGGAACATAGGATGAAGATGTTTGAGAAGATCCTAGAGCTCAGACTCAGAAAACTGATCACAGTCAACAACATGCAATTTGGATTTAGTCCAGAGGAAGATACAACATATGCAGTATTTATCATACAACAACTGCAAGAAAAACACCTAGAGATGCACAAGGGTTTGTTCTTTACCTTCGTAGATTTGGAAAGAACGTATGACAGGGTGCCCAGGTATCTGAAATATTGGTGTATGGAGAGCGGTCCCAGAGAAGCTAGTGAGGCTAGTAGAAGCAACATACCATGGAGTATCAACAGTAGTGAGAACAACGCATGGAGAACTGACCAGTTTCCCATCAAAGTTGGCCTACACCAGGGATCAGGACTAAGCCCATTGCTGTTTATCGTAGTACTAGATGTCATCAGCGAAGAGGTCATGTGCCGGTAACAATGTGAACTGCTGTTTGCTGACGATCTGGCAGTTGTTATAGATATAGAGGAGGAGATGCAGAAGAGATGGTTTGGTTGGCAGATTGGGATGGAGAGCACGGGACTAAAATCCAACACCGGGGAAACGGAAGTGATGGTCAATATCAGGAAAGGAACAAAGGTAAACATAAAAGACAGCCAAGGCACGAGCCTCAGACAGGTGAATAAATTCAAATATTTATGTGTCAACATCAGTGAAGAAGGAGTTTCAGAGGAAGCAGTAAGAGCAACAGTTAATGCAGCGTGGGGCAAGTGGAGAGACCTATCCGGAGTTATCAGTGACAAGAAAATGCCAAGGAAATTAAAGATCAAGCTCTACATGACTGTCATTAGACCAGTACTTCTGTATGGATCAGAATGTTGGACAGTTAGACAGAAGGAGGAACAGATTCTCGAGAAAACAGAGATGAGGATGTTGAGAAGCATTAAAGGTGTAACAAAGTAAAGAGTGTGGACATCAGAAAGGAGCTAGGAGTGAATATCATACTAGAGAAAGTCAAAGAAATGAGACTACGGACTACACATGCAGAGAATGAAAAAAAAACCGAGGTGAGAGCAGTTGTTGACATGATAGTGCCATGAAAACAAGATCAAGGGGGAGACAAAGAGGGAGAAGGATGGATGCGTCCGAAGGGATATGCATGCACTACGGATCACCCCGGAGGATGCCCAGGACAGCACATTCTGGAAATCAAGAATTCGGGCCGCTAACCCCACCTAGTGGGAAAAAGGCTAATAAGAAGGTTAGTTTTTATTAACACTTTTAGATGTATCGACCGTAAACATTTTTAGTTTCCCTTTACGAAGTAGTTTTTGTGTATCAGATCATCCTTGAGGATCGCAATGGCTGTTAGAAATATAAAACTTTTGTAATTACCTGGTTTCGTGTTTGAAGATTGCTTTACGCTATTGCGTTAGTAGAGTTAGTTATATTGTGATTGTGTTACAGCAAGACTAACTGCCAAGCCAACATGACTGTGAGTTGTAC
>CBDHHR010000417.1:0-5000 GCA_965263245.1 Metamycoplasmataceae bacterium
TATACATAATAGAGTGGGAAGAGAAAACAGACAGACAGACAGACTGGCAGGCAGGCAGGCAGGCAGGCAGGCGGGCAGGCGGGCAGGCGGGCAGGCGGGCAGGCGGGCAGGCGGGCAGGCGGGCAGGCGGGCAGGCGGGCAGGCGGGCAGGCGGGCAGGCGGGCAGGCGGGCAGGCGGGCAGGCGGGCAGGCGGGCAGGCGGGCAGGCGGGCAGGCGGGCAGGCGGGCAGGCGGGCAGGCGGGCAGGCGGGCAGGCGGGCAGGCGGGCAGGCGGGCAGGCGGGCAGGCGGGCAGGCGGGCAGGCGGGCAGGCGGGCAGGCGGGCAGGCGGGCAGGCGGGCAGGCGGGCAGGCGGGCAGGCGGGCAGGCGGGCAGGCGGGCAGGCGGGCAGGCGGGCAGGCGGGCAGGCGGGCAGGCGGGCAGGCGGGCAGGCGGGCAGGCGGGCAGGCGGGCAGGCGGGCAGGCGGGCAGGCGGGCAGGCGGGCAGGCGGGCAGGCGGGCAGGCGGGCAGGCGGGCAGGCGGGCAGGCGGGCAGGCGGGCAGGCGGGCAGGCGGGCAGGCGGGCAGGCGGGCAGGCGGGCAGGCGGGCGGGCGGGCGGGCAGGCGGGCAGGCGGGCGGGCGGGCGGGCGGGCGGGCGGGCGGGCGGGCGGGCGGGCAGGCAGGCAGGCTGGCTGGCAGGCAGGCAGGCAGGCAGGCAGGCAGGCATACAGACAGACAGGCAGGCAGACAGACAGACAGACAGACAGACAGACAAACAGACAGCTAAACAAACAAACAGACACACAGATTCGTCCGCCCGCCCGCCCGCCCGCCCCCCGCCCGCCCGCCCGCCCCCCCGCCCGCACGCACGCACGCACGCACGCACACATACAAACAATTATTTATATATCATCATTACATAGGGGTGAAGTCACATAAAGTAGAACACGTTTTGGTAAACATTGGATGTGAACTATTTTCTTCCAAAAAATTAACAGTTTTCCCCCATATAGTGTTATATAGTCAGGGGTTATGTTATCCCGTGGGAAATAAATTAGTATCAGAACTGTGTTGCCAATCATGGACAGTAGCAGATGGCGCAATCTTCTCTTTCAATATGGCCGACATATATAATAATTGTTCAACAGTGACTCAGTGTAATACGTGATACCAACATGAAACTTTGTGAATATATATGTAGATTAATATGCATGATTAATCTACATATATATTCATGATTAATTTACAGATCAAGTGTCATCTGAAATGTTACCCGTATACGCCGTCATCTTGAAACTCAATATACTTGACATGATGTGGTTTAAATATCTTAATGATTGTGTAACAGGTGATAACAACACGAAACTTTGTAAACATGTAGTCTAATATGTATGAACAGTTTCAGATACTGGGCCATCTTAGACAATACAAGTATAGGCCGCCATTTTGTAATTCAAAATGACTGACATATAATGTAACGTAAAAACCACAACTACCCCTATTGTGTAGATAATAACAACATGAACTTTATGAATACGTAGACTAATGTGAATGGATCGTTTTAAGGTCATCATAGATTATTATCATGTAGGCCGCCATTTTGAAATTCCAAATGGCTGACATATAATGGACTAAGCTAGCATAGTCGGTTTGTCTAAAGCCTCGAGCCATGGGACACGTTGTCAGTGCATCTAGACATATGGAGACGTTAGTCACCCACAGCGAATGCATGCAAACAGGAATGCACCATTCCAAATCGACCAGTGTGGCCCACTACTGGAACTGAAGTTCTGCTGTTTTAGTGCAGCACATCAGTCTTCAAATCGCAGCAACGGCATCTTATTGTCTGTAGTTATGATTTTTTTAGTTGCCATAGGCACAACGCAGAAGATTGTCAAAGGAAACTGCGTTGTTTTGGTGGATTCATCTTGTACGTGTAAGGTGTGATGCATACAAGAAGGAATCAACTGTACTTGTAACGACTAATGCAGTGTCTGTCTGTGCCAATGTCTGGGTCCATCCACTTCCTCCAATCACATCACCTACAGACTTCACAGCTGTCATCTCTATGTGAAAGCCACCGAACATCACCTCGAAGTTATCTTCACCACAGGTGTCTGACCACTGTCACAGGATCTGTTTTGCGATGGCATGTAGTGACTGGTCAAACGTCAATATATAATAACATTATGTTTGGCTATTATTGAAATGCTCAACTGCATCTTTCACAGCATCCATAGATTGTTCATTTATCTTTTCGATTCTGTGGTGGAATGATGAAACACACCGATGCCAGTTCGATGGAGATTCGTTTGCTGTGGTAGCGGGTCGGTTGTGTTCAATGTTTTCGGCAGATGCTGTGGTGATAACATTGCCTCGCATATATGGGGGACAAAAACCTTTTCAAGATGGTACTGCTGGCACACGGGGTCTACTATCTGCGCGGAAATACCTAACAATTATGGTCACAGGAGATGCTGAGACTAGGATGTGACACGCGTTTGTACATGCGACACCAGCCAAAGGTACATTATCTATGTTGTCTCCGGTGCTATGCAATGCGGCGAATGTCTCACATATCGCTAGTGGAACTTCAGTAGCTGAAAGATGACACATGTGTGAGGTGAAGCAAATGCACAGCTTCGGGATGAAAACCTACCACGGTGATAGGTATAAGACAAATTATTGCCTGGTGTTTATTATATCATCACCATCATCATGCTATCGGTCGCGATGCGACAAAGACTGCTTCCATCACTTGACTATTGCTCTTCATTTATCTCTCTGCTGTGAGAGTGATGTCCATGAGTCGATTTTATGTCTCTCAGCTTCAGGTTTCTCTTGATGGTATCCTTGAACCGGAGACGAGGGCACTCTCTCTTTCTGTGACCAGAAGACAATTGAGAATAGAGCATCTGCTTTGGTAGCCTGTCTGGTCACATCCTCATGAGGTGTCCAGTCCACCGGAGATTCTTTCTTATCAGAAGATCTTCCATAGATGGCAGCGATGTCCTTTCGAGTATTTCTTTGTTTGTCACTTTGTCCATCCAGGTTATCCTCATGATCGAACACAGATGTCGCATCATGAAGGCACGCGGCTTTTTCACCTGTCGTCTGTACACTATCCAGACCTCGGCTCCGCATAGGAGGGTGGATAGCACGATTGCACGGTATATCTTGCCTTTAACCCGCATGAAAACATGGTGGTTGTTCCAGAGTCTCTGGCGTAGTCGACCGAAAGATACACTAGCGTTGGCCATCCTCCTCTGTATTTCATCGTCAATGCATCCATTACTTGATATAGTGCTTCCGAGGTAGGTGAATTCCAGAACAGAGTTCAGCTTGTTTCCATCAACCATGATATCCTCCTCTCATGTTCTTGTAGAGTTGGGTTGGTACAGCACCTCGGTCTTCTTGATGTTAATCTTCCGGCCGAACTTCTTTGACGCATCGGAGAAAGCATCCACTATTTGTTGCGTCTCTTCAGCAGAGTGGGCAACCAGTGCACTGTCATCTGCGAATAGCAGCTCTCTCATCAGTATCCGAATAGTCTTGGTCTTCGTTCTGAATGATAGAATAGGTCAGCGCTCTTTCTGGACTGTATGTAGACGCCATCCCCCATGTCTCGGAAAGCCTCGTCGAGCATTGCTGATAGGAAGATGGAGAAGAGCCAGTACCTTGTTACCCATTTGTAACACTGAACGATTCCTAGACTTCCCCTCCAACACTAAAATTTGCCATCATTCCGGTATGTAAAGCCTCGATCATAGTTGTGAACTTCTCTGGGCATCCATACTTCCTCAGTAGCTGCCATAGCCCGGTCCTCTCAACATACTGAAGTCGACAAATACCAAGTACAGTGGTGGGTCCTGCTCAATGCTGGTTGTAGAAGGCCTCCTTGCTTTCATCTGGGTTTGTCATTGTTGGAGCGTACACGCTGATAATTGTAGCAAAGTTGTCCTTGCTCAGAGGTAGTCTCATCGTCATGATTCTGTCACTTACTGGCCGTGGCATTTCTGTCAGCTTTGTGACGATATCCTTTTTGATAGCAAAGCCCACTCCGGCCTCCCTTCTTTCTCCTTCGGGTTTGCCACTCCAGAAGAAAGAGTATTCCATGTCGTTGAGACTACCAGACTCTGAGAACCTTGTTTCATATAGGGCGACGATGTCGATGTTGTATTTGGCAAGTTCCATAGCTACTAGTGCCATACTTCTTTCTGGTTGGTCAGCTGCTTCTCGGTCGAGGAGAGTCCTGTAGTTGTCTTCTTCTTCCTAGCTGATTTTCCACTGTCGACGGAAGATGAGGTCGAGCAGCGCGGTCCTTGGTAATCCGGGCGACGGCCGATCCGGTATGGTGTTTCGTGCAGTTGTACGTTTCATGAAAGCTGCTAGCAAAACGTGTTGACGTGCTGCTGCGTTTTTCAAGTTACTAGCGGCTCTCTCCCCCCATTTCTCTCTCTCTCTCCCTTTTTCTCTCTCTCTCTCTCCCCCCCTTTCTCTCTCTCTCTCTCTCTCTCTCTCTCTCTCTCTCTCTCTCTCTCTCTCTCTCTCTCTCTCTTTCTCCTTCTCTCTCTCTCTCTCTCTCTCTCTCTCTCTCTCTCTCTCTCTCTCTCTCTCTTCAGTACTTGGCTGAACACATATCTAAATCATTTTCTTTTATCAACAACTGTAATGAAAATTATGTAGGATAGTACTGTATTACAGTGATTGAAAAGTGGAAATCTAACTTCATAGATTTGAAAATCATTACTAAACGTGATTTACATAAATCTCCGTGATTTACATAAATAATTTCAAGCAATTTTATACATACACGTCCACGCATATATATTGTTGATCCTAAACATTGGTGCTATCTGACGTCAGCGTGCTGTGAAACTACGTACTGTACGTGTACTGTAGCGAGACACTTTTTTGCCAGATCACAAAGCAGAGCTAGAGACTAAGGTCGCTATTAGAGCCAGTTGGTTACACTTGACCATTGTAAATGCCAGGTACTCTGTTGGAAGTATACTCGCCGC
>CBDHHR010000418.1:0-11785 GCA_965263245.1 Metamycoplasmataceae bacterium
ACTACATATTAGATTACACAACAGTCGACGTTATATGCACAGTGCCAACATTTCCATCCGAAATCTTAGACGAATATTCTTTTTAAATGCAGCTGCTCTGACGATAACAATTCCTGCAACACTTCGTCACTGTATCACACTATCGCCATACCATCACCCCGTCTGCCTCTGTACCATCACCCCGTCTGCCTCTGTACCATCACCCCGTCTGCCTCTGTACCATCACCCCGTCTGCCTCTGTACCATCACCCCGTCTGCCTCTGTACCATCACCCCGTCTGCCTCTGTACCACCACCCCGTCTGCTTCTGTACCATCAACCCGTCTGCCTCTGTACCATCACCCCGTCTGCCTCTGTACCATCACCCCGTCTGCCTCTGTACCATCACCCCGTCTGCTTCTGTACCATCAACCCGTCTGCCTCTGTACCATCAACCCGTCTGCTTCTGTACCATCACCCCGTCTGCTTCTGTACCATCACCCCGTCTGCCTCTGTACCATCACCCCGTCTGCCTCTGTACCATCACCCCGTCTGCTTCTGTACCATCAACCCGTCTGCCTCTGTACCATCAACCCGTCTGCCTCTGTACCATCAACCCCTCTGCTTCTGTACCATCAACACGTCTGCCTCTGTACCATCAACCCGTCTGCCTCTGTACCATCAACCTGTCTGCCTCTGTACCATCAACCCGTCTGCCTCTGTACCATCACCCCGTCTGCTTCTGTACCATCAACCCGTCTGCCCCTGTACCATCAACCCGTCTGTACCATCACAACATAGACATACACTCGATACACTGCAATCAGTTTACAGCAGCAACGATAAGGTGCACGAATATAACATTTTCTCATCAAAATGCCGCAACTCTGCAGTAAAGTTCATAGTCATTTCTAAAATTACCCATATCTACCCATGCGAGACCTACCGTGAACTGTGACGGTCTCTGTCCGGACTAACTCTGGGAGAGCGACAAGGCGGAAGCGAGGGCGAGGAGACGAGTATTTGGACGAGTTGACGAGAGCTCGGACGAGTAGCTGTGAGCGCGGTTGACGATTGCTGTGACGACTGGCGCGCTGCCGTGACGTCACGCTCTGGTCAGGTGGGCGAGTTTCACCTACTGATTGATCTACAGGTCGAGATGAGGGTGACAGAGCGACGTGAAGGCCGGTCGATCTGGGTCGGTTCTTGCAGCGACATCTACCGATGTGGCGATCGGTCGCTACATATAGTATAGGTCTTTGTGTCACTTTTGGACCCTGGACGAGATTCGGTGACGCTGTTACATAACGAGAAGAGACTGTTCGGAGGAGCGGCAGGGAGAGAAAGGCAGACGGGAATGGGTAGGTGATCATAATCGGACGTCGTCGGTAAGACGGGAAAGTGTGCGCATTCAAAATGTATCCATGCTACGATAACAGCGAGCTTGTCAATGTGCACTATTGTACTGCAGTCACGCGATACTGATAACCTTGCGATATCTACCGAACGCTTGTACACAAGCACGAACACCTGTAAGCAACTATATAGCGAGTCGAACATCAAACGACGAACTCGGAGATAGCAGTGGCGACATCTACTGGTTGTATGACGACTGATGATTAAAAATCGTACTCCGCGTTAGTCTAATGTTGCGATTAGTCGTGTGTGTGTGTGTGTGTGTGTGTGTGTGTGTGTGTGTGTGTGTGTGTGTGTGTGTGTGTGTGTGTGTGTGTGTGTGTGTGTGTGTGTGTGTGTGTGTGTGTGTGTGTGTGTGTGTGTGTGTGTGTGTGTGTGTGTGTGTGTGTGTGTGTGTGTGTGTGTGTGTGTGTGTGTGTGTGTGTGTGTGTGTGTGTGTGTGTGTGTGTGTGTGTGTGTGTGTGTGTGTGTGTGTGTGTGTGTGTGTGTGTGTGTGTGTGTGTGTGTGTGTGTGTGTGTGTGTGTGTGTGTGTGTGTGTGTGTGTGTGTGTGTGTGTGTGTGTGTGTGTGTGTGTGTGTGTGTGTGTGTGTGTGTGTGTGTGTGTGTGTGTGTGTGTGTGTGTGTGTGTGTGTGTGTGTGTGTGTGTGTGTGTGTGTGTGTGTGTGTGTGTGTGTGTGTGTGTGTGTGTGTGTGTGTGTGTGTGTGTGTGTGTGTGTGTGTGTGTGTGTGTGTGTGTGTGTGTGTGTGTGTGTGTGTGTGTGTGTGTGTGTGTGTGTGTGTGTGTGTGTGTGTGTGTGTGTGTGTGTGTGTGTGTGTGTGTGTGTGTGTGTGTGTGTGTGTGTGTGTGTGTGTGTGTGTGTGTGTGTGTGTGTGTGTGTGTGTGTGTGTGTGTGTGTGTGTGTGTGTGTGTGTGTGTGTGTGTGTGTGTGTGTGTGTGTGTGTGTGTGTGTGTGTGTGTGTGTGTGTGTGTGTGTGTGTGTGTGTGTGTGTGTGTGTGTGTGTGTGTGTGTGTGTGTGTGTGTGTGTGTGTGTGTGTGTGTGTGTGTGTGTGTGTGTGTGTGTGTGTGTGTGTGTGTGTGTGTGTGTGTGTGTGTGTGTGTGTGTGTGTGTGTGTGTGTGTGTGTGTGTGTGTGTGTGTGTGTGTGTGTGTGTGTGTGTGTGTGTGTGTGTGTGTGTGTGTGTGTGTGTGTGTGTGTGTGTGTGTGTGTGTGTGTGTGTGTGTGTGTGTGTGTGTGTGTGTGTGTGTGTGTGTGTGTGTGTGTGTGTGTGTGTGTGTGTGTGTGTGTGTGTGTGTGTGTGTGTGTGTGTGTGTGTGTGTGTGTGTGTGTGTGTGTGTGTGTGTGTGTGTGTGTGTGTGTGTGTGTGTGTGTGTGTGTGTGTGTGTGTGTGTGTGTGTGTGTGATATGCAACATAGTCGACGTGTGTGAACAAAGCAATGTTTCCATCTCAATAAACCAAACTCGTACGTTACAATTCATATAATTTATTCAAACGCACTACTGTACAATGGATGCCACTACGACTGTTGTACAATCTGCAACAGTCTTTGACACAGCGATACAAAAGTATGCAGCAACGTCACAACGTCCACACAGGACATTCCTACGCCGTGCTAGCAGTTAATCCAACGTTCGCAATCTTTTTTGTATGTTTTTCGCAGTTTTTGCAGAAGTAAGTGTTCTCTGTGCCACGTCGGATAAAGTTATGCAGTCGAGCACAGATAGAAGGCTGAAGGTGCTGCTACACGTTAAGAAGACCTGTGAGAGACGAGACGCGACGCAGTGTCCTGGACTGACAGACTTCAGTTGGTTCCTCGGATGCCTGGCGACGAACAGCGACGAGAGGCTTAGAAGGAGCAGCAGACCTTGCGGCCGCCCAGGGACTGGACGGGTCGGTAGTTGGACGGGGTGATCTTGCGGAAGGCAGCGAGCTGAAGGAAACGAAGCACAGGTTATTACAGAGACTGGAAACAACAAAACCCGGGCAGGCATAACTGGTTTATTGTTCAATTTGCAGTCAGTTTTACAAGAAATATCACTTCACATAAAGATAACAGACAAACCATATCAGTCGTTAGTTTGCAATATTCGAGTTGAAATACTATGTTAGTTGAATGTTATGATGAGTCTTGAAGTTCTATTGTTTAACCAGCCGTGTCTGCACACACCCACAAACCCCTCCACTCCCACACAAGTCCATGCATACTAATGACATTTCGTATATGTGTAAATTACTTTGTATCGCCCCGAAATAATATGTTAGCAAAAATAAACAATGTATTGGATTTTTAATTTAAAAAGAGTGTTTCAACATCGGTAGATATCAGCATATTTCTGTGTCTCTGGGTAAAACTACCAAGAATCGAACGGAAACTGAAGCAATGCGGCCAATTTACAACGTTTGAGGGAAGAGGGGAAGCAACTGGTTGTAGGAAGCAACCCGAAGTGTTCGTCCTAATTCCCCCACCGCTCCAACGGGAAACATAACCACGTGGTTGTCCACCCACCTGAGCCTCCGACATGCTGATGGCGTCCTTGTACACGATCCAGGTGACAGACTCGGAGCAGGGCGGGGTCGTCAGGGATCCAGGGTAGTACCAGTAACTCGCCTTGTCACCTGTAGGCAATGCAAAGTCATCACTGTCGATGGTCATACTAATAGTCTGTGCTCATTTGACCTTAATTACTCTTAACAGAGTAACGTAGATGTTCCACATAGTCAACACTCCTCAGGCATTGCAATTATTTTCCTTTCCTTACGCACGAGTAATCCGCTGTTATTATTTTATAAGTTTATTCATTTCTAAATATGTTCAGTAAAACACAAGACAAGACAATCTGATTTATAATTTATTGTATCGAGGTTTGGTGATTACAGTCTCTCTAAGATGTCGTTATTCGTCTAAGAGCACGCGCATTTTATCAAAATAATGCAAAACCTAGTTAACAATGTCTATGTCCTGATTATGATGTTAATGAACAACCTGAGATGAGCAGGACACATACAGAGGACGAGTGAGGACAAATGACTAACGTCATCAAGACAACAGAAGAGACAGGATGGGAGAAAGGGAAGAGTGAAACGCTGTAGACACCGACTCAAGGAAGACGTACGTCTGGAGGACACAAACAAACTACCGGGAGAGTTGGCGAAATGCAGAAGATCGCGACAATTGGACAACACAACGGATTAGGTCCAATAACGTTCCCGTCACAACTGAAGTAGACATCCTGATCGTACATAGTCCAACTGTAGACTTACCGGGCAGGAGAGCGGAGGCATTGAAGCCGCCGGGTACAGCCGCCGACGAACCGTTGCTTCCACAGCTTGGCAGAAGGTCAACCAGCTTCTGGACCTCTGCGTTAGCACCACCAGCCTTGAAGACGAACAACAACCGCGTATCAATACGTGTTCTTTTCATCAGTAATTTGTTTCATTAATATGAATGTTACAGTGGCGTATTTAGGGGGGACATTAGGTAATATTGGAAATGTTTTGTTTAACTCTTCCAATATAGCTATGCACACTTTCTAATGGTAACAATGATATTTTCCAATACAATAAATTGATTACAAAGTGTAAACGTTTTTCTTGTTTAAGATGAAACAGGTACATTCAACTGACTGTTCGTTAGACGGGATAAAAAGGTCACGTTAAGGTCAGCGAGAAACGTACCTGAACAAAGATGGCGAGCACAGCGAGACCACCATCGGCCTTGGCAGCATCAGCGACGCTCGAGAACTTGGACGCGTTGTAGTGGACGATGTGCACCTAGTGGTCAACAATATCATCACAGTTAGTCAGTTGTCTGTGTGTCGCTATCTGATTGGCTGTTGTATTCAGATATTGGTTACGTAGATACTCATAGATTAAAATTGAAGTAGCTATCAATAGCAAGACAGCCATTGTTTTATATGTTGGCTATTCTTTGGCCGTGACAGAAAGTGGATTAACACTGATAATGGCAGACAATTGACACATGAACAGCTTGATGCTGTATTCAACATAGAGCCAGGGATTCCGAATATTTGCAACTTATAATTATACTTAACATTACATTATTACATTATTACACAACATATTATGGCAAGGACACGTCTGTGTAATATGTTACTGTGACTTCACGAACAATACTTTTGAGAGTGTCTGGTAAATAAATAAATAAATAAATAAATAAATAAATAAATAAATAAATAAATAAATAAATAAATAAATAAATAAATAAATAAATAAATAAATAAATAAATAAATAAATAAATAAATAAATAAATAAATAAATAATAGATAAATAAACAAACAAACAAACAAACAAACTCATAAACACATAAACACATAAACAAATAAACAAATAAACAAATAAACAAATAAACAAATAAACAACTAAACAACTAAACAACTAAACAACTAAACAAATACACAAATACACAAATAATCAAATAAACAAATAAATCAATAAACAAACAAATAAATAAATAAATAATAGATAGATATAACAAACAAACAAACTCATAAAAACACAACAACAAATAAACAAATAAATAAACAACCACTACAATGATCCGTGGGTAAATATAATATATAGCAACACTGCTGCGTGCTCACCTCAGACGCGTACGACTTGCCCCCGACCGTGTGCTCTGATCCCGCAGAGCTCGACTTGTCCCAGTGGAAATGGAAGGAGGCAGCCTTGAACTCGGCGCCGAGGGGTCCTCCTGACAGGGCTGAATGCACAATTGAAACAATGTTTTGTTAGAACTACAGTAAATGTATATACATGGATGATGCATGGCGATTTTAAAGGAAGAAACACGGTTATAAGTTTTCTATTATGCAAAACAGACACAAATTCTAAACAGGAAAAATACTGTAGAAACGCATGCATATTTACATTGCACGGTTACATTATAACATATATAAACTGTAACTAAGCCCTCATACTGCGCAATAAAGGCTTATTTCGTGTATAAAAAATCCATCAAAATATAAGCTAAAACTTATAAGTTACTGTGTGGTGCTGTTAGTTTTGGCACACGTTAAACCACCCTATGCGAAAAACACAATATAATAATATTAATCATAACGTAGACGGCACTAGTTGGCAGGTCATCGTGACCCAGGTATATTCGCCACGCGTGGCTGCACACGTTATCAGTTGTCGACTGACAGCGCAACGTCAGCCCGTGTTTGGGCGCCGTGCGTGCGACCCTGTGCTCCTCTAGAGCGGACAGGGGATAAGAATAGGGAAGAAGGGATACTTACATCCGTCGATGGACACGGCGAACGACAGTCCAGTGTTGGTCAGTGTATTGTTGCCGGCCTTGTAGCTGGCAGACAGTGCGCCGACAGACTCCTTGGCAGCGCTGCCCGGGTTGATGTCAATCGGCGACTGCTTCTGACCTGCGGCCGCGGGGAACGACTTGGCCCATGTGGCCGGTCCTGCATATGGACACAGGTCAGTCTACTTTCACCACACGGTAGTATTGGAGCAACAGTAGAGTACTCAGATTATACCTTAGCGAATATATGGAGTTATCTGAGCAGGGTATGAGTGAACTGTTAGTGCAGCTGTGTTTTATGTTCCACAGCATTAACAAATTATATTAAGCAATGTAAACTATTAGTTAGCTCGTTAGCAAGGTCTGAAATCCACAAATACTGTCAATTATCCTGTGTCCGTGCCACTCGTTAGGCGGCGCCATTGGAACGACAGTATGCTCACAAATGCGCAAGTTATATATATATATATATATATATATATATATATATATATATATATATATATATATATATATATATATATATAATTATTTTATAAGGCACACTACACTATGCTAACATTAAATAATACTAATTGTATTTAGTATAAGTAGTTAATTAATAACTTACCGTTTGCTGCGTAATCCCATGAAGCCATTCTGCTTAAATTGGAGTTATAAACGACGTAGCGTTCTGGAATAAAGAAAACATCAACTTTAAAAATAAAATCGGTCACAATCAATGTAACTACACGTGATTTAATAATTTTGAGTACGATATGTAAATATAAGTCTTAATTAATTAGGTAGCTGCTCAACCACGGATTACTATTGTAAATAATATGTATAGTGACAACGCAGCCGAACCCACTAGTATTGCTGTATCGACAGGCGCGTGGCGCATTAGTACATCGTCTAGTTTATACGGTAGTTTTCGTTTACAGTCATAATAATATCTTAGTTTCGATGGTTTTTTGTAAATTTACTAATACATGAAGAGTTAAGTATAGATATCATAAATAAGAAAAAATAGTTGCCCAATCTAAGTAAAAATGCATGAAGTATATAACCATAACTTAATGCACTGTTATCGCTGTACTATAGCCATGTAAAGTATAAGCGTAAACAGCAGGAGGTATACAAGAGTTAGCGATACCTACTGGTTGTTCAATACATTACAGTTTGCGCAACTGGTAATTTGTAATGACGCGGTAATTCGAATGTTATGCTACCTCTATATAAGATATACTATACGATTACCTATGGTTCCTAATACTTAAAAATAAGAGCAATTTACACAGAGAAATTTATGTCACAACAATTTCAACGAACAATTTCAACATCGAACAGCGCTACAAACGTAGCAAACTGTAACCCAGTAATGAGAAAAAATCGTGCCGTACCTGTAGGTTGTTATAATGGCAATTCACGTGTTACTATTTAGTGTAATTTCGTTAAAGTGTTACTTAAAGACAACTTCAAATTTAACCGCAAAACATACATACAATCGTCAACAAACCTTCTGACAAAGTAAAATAATATTAAGATAATCTATCAAGTAAAACTGTCTTGTAAAAGTAAACAGCTTACCAAGACGGGTGTAGATCTCAGAAGTTCAGCTCACCGATTGCAATAATTCCGAAGTTTGGAGCGAAATATATATTCTCGGATCGTCACGCTTGGATGACGATGGGTCACCTTCGAACCTACATACCTGTTTACCTATGAAAAGATAAAGATATAATCTTACAAAATATTTACATATGTGTGTGGCTCGTCCAATCACAGCAGCCTATATATGCAAATACCTGTTACGTATGAGTAGGTCAGTGTGACCAATGATGTTCGATTTATCAGACCGGACAGCGATGATCGGGCATTTTGTTAGGTCATCTTGACATAAACAGTTTGGCCTACCAAATTGGGAAGTGTCAATCGGTGTGGAAAAACTTGCTGTCTTCCGTGGCAACTTGCCACAAAACTGAGTTCAGTGTACCCACGCAGCATTTGTACATAGTCGTGGGAATGCAATCTTGTCTATGAAAATCTACCAGAAAAATACACCATTGCATAGCCACAGTAAATAAATATTATTTACGTCACTCCTTTTTGTATTTTAATAGGATTCTTGCATGTTGTAGTTTACGTATTTACTCAAGTTGTTTAACAAAATATTATAGTTTAAACAACATGCCAGGATTCTTTAATAGATAGTTCCGGAAAACAGTGAAAACATGAATAATATATGTTTTATATTATAGTTGAACACAGAGGAGGAACACAGTTTGAGTGTACCTTGTTTGTACCGCCCGGTTGGCAAGTGTTTTGAAGTGAATGACTTAGTCATTTACGTGTATAACACTGACATCTAAAAGCACTTAGGATGATTTCCATTGTTAGTTACATTGCTGTTTTAAGATGTTTTAATATATTTTCTCACAAAGTCTTTGTTATATGTGTATAAGCTTATCGTCATGCGTGTAGCAGCATGTACGAACATGTGTATACGTGTAAATGCATGTAGGATCGCGATCATGGCTACAGTGGAATTTATCTGGTGCATCGTTCAGACAACTAGAATAAGGATGTCTTCGCATTCTCATCTCATGGGCATCGTTTTTGTTTGATGTGTTTATAGTTATGTCGTAGTGCCGGTTTTGTGCAGAAAGTCTGAACATCATAACATGACGAACGAACGAACGAACGAACGAACGAACGAACGAACGAACGAACGAACGAACGAACGAACGAACGAACGAACGAACGAACGAACGAACGAACGAACGAACGAACGAACGAACGAACGAACGAACGAACGAACGAACGAACGAACGAACGAACGAACGAACGAACGAACGAACGAACGAACGAACGAACGAACGAACGAACGAACGAACGAACGAACGAACGAACGAACGAACGAACGAACGAACGAACGAACGAACGAACGAACGAACGAACGAACGAACGAACGAACGAACGAACGAACGAACGAACGAACGAACGAACGAACGAACGAACGAACGAACGAACGAACGAACGAACGAACGAACGAACGAACGAACGAACGAACGAACGAACGAACGAACGAACGAACGAACGAACGAACGAACGAACGAACGAACGAACGAACGAACGAACGAACGAACGAACGAACGAACGAACGAACGAACGAACGAACGAACGAACGAACGAACGAACGAACGAACGAACGAACGAACGAACGAACGAACGAACGAACGAACGAACGAACGAACGAACGAACGAACGAACGAACGAACGAACGAACGAACGAACGAACGAACGAACGAACGAACGAACGAACGAACGAACGAACGAACGAACGAACGAACGAACGAACGAACGAACGAACGAACGAACGAACGAACGAACGAACGAACGAACGAACGAACGAACGAACGAACGAACGAACGAACGAACGAACGAACGAACGAACGAACGAACGAACGAACGAACGAACGAACGAACGAACGAACGAACGAACGAACGAACGAACGAACGAACGAACGAACGAACGAAGGAACGAACGAACGAACGAACGAACGAACGAAGGAACGAACGAACGAACGAAGGAACGAACGAAGGAACGAACGAACGAACGAAGGAACGAACGAAGGAACGAACGAACGAACGAACGAACGAACGAAGGAACGAACGAACGAACGAACGAAGGAACGAACGAAGGAACGAACGAACGAACGAAGGAACGAACGAACGAACGAACGAACGAACGAACGAACGAACGAACGAACGAACGAACGAACGAACGAACGAACGAACGAACGAACGAACGAACGAACGAACGAACGAACGAACGAACGAACGAACGAACGAACGAACGAACGAACGAACGAACGAACGAACGAACGAACGAACGAACGAACGAACGAACGAACGAACGAACGAACGAACGAACGAACGAACGAACGAACGAACGAACGAACGAACGAACGAACGAACGAACGAACGAACGAACGAACGAACGAACGAACGAACGAAGGAACGAACGAACGAACGAACGAACGAACGAACGAACGAACGAAGGAACGAACGAAGGAACGAACGAACGAACGAACGAACGAACGAACGAACGAACGAACGAACGAACGAACGAACGAACGAACGAACGAACGAACGAACGAACGAACGAACGAACGAACGAACGAACGAACGAACGAACGAACGAACGAACGAACGAAGGAACGAACGAAGGAACGAACGAACGAACGAACGAACGAACGAACGAACGAACGAACGAACGAACGAACGAACGAACGAACGAACGAAGGAACGAACGAACGAACGAACGAACGAACGAACGAACGAACGAACGAACGAACGAACGAACGAACGAACGAACGAACGAAGGAACGAACGAACGAACGAACGAACGAACGAACGAACGAACGAACGAACGAACGAACGAACGAACGAACGAACGAACGAACGAACGAACGAACGAACGAACGAACGAACGAACGAACGAACGAACGAACGAACGAACGAACGAACGAACGAACGAACGAACGAACGAACGAACGAACGAACGAACGAACGAGCGAGCGAGCGAGCGAGCGAGCGAGCGAACGAACGAGAACGAACGAACGAACGAACGAACGAACGAACGAACGAACGAACGAACGAACGAACGAACGAACGAACGAACGAACGAACGAACGAACGAACGAACGAACGAACGAACGAACGAACGAACGAACGAACGAACGAACGAACGAACGAACGAACGAACGAACGAACGAACGAACGAACGAACGAACGAACGAACGAACGAACGAACGAACGAACGAACGAACGAACGAACGAACGAACGAACGAACGAACGAACGAACGAACGAACGAACGAACGAACGAACGAACGAACGAACGAACGAACGAACGAACGAACGAACGAACGAACGAACGAACGAACGAACGAACGAACGAACGAACGAACGAACGAACGAACGAACGAACGAACGAACGCTCGAACGCTCGAACGAACGAACGAACGAACGAACGAACGCTCGAACGAACGAACGAACGAACGAACGAACGAACGAACGAACGAACGAACGAACGAACGAACGAACGAACGAACGATCGAACTAACGAAC
>CBDHHR010000420.1:0-6325 GCA_965263245.1 Metamycoplasmataceae bacterium
TCTCAACTGGTTGATGTTTGTTTTCAGGGTTTGTATTCCCCTCGAAAACCCAAAAGTCGACGGAATGGGAAGGCGTAGCCCCGGCAAATGCATTCATACCACAAAATAACTACGGTATGCTCGATCGTTGCCTGCCGAAGCTACTGTAATTATTATCAAACGAAGTAAACAACGATACGTTATAATGCACCGGTGAAAATGTAAATTATTGAGATCAATGCTTATATAAATACATATTATCTTATGCGGAAACGTCGGAAATTTTGAAGTTACTAGATAAGATATATTAGTAAATTGAACATTTAATTTAGTATATTAAATATTTATTATATTAAAGTTGTTTTTATTTACTTTAATCTACCTGCATATGTTTTAATGCATAAACACGAATCAGGTATTTAATTTATTTATTCATTTATCTGTTTCTCGTATGTGTTTCACATAATAGTATTTGCATATAATGTACTTGTCTTAAAACACTTTTAGATTAAATTTAACATTTATGTTTCATGTATTTATTTTATATTCGTTTATTTATCTATTTGGAGGTCATCATAATGTATAACCAAGAGATCTACGAAAAACGATCATAGCATCAAAGCATTCTTAGATAAGCAGAGTAAATAAATCTATGATCAAGATAAGATCATAGAACGAATAGAGGAATTACATACTGAGCTATACGACAGTGAACAGAGTAAAACATCGATACATTAAAAGCAGGAGAAGATACCATCGCGAAGACACTTGCTAAGCTGTACACTAAATGCTAATCAAAAAGACGAATACGCACAGCGCGGAAGACCGCTAAGATGATGATAATCTTCAAGAAAGAAAGACATCAAGAACTACAGACCGATATGCTGTAACAAGTACTCCAGAAAAGTAACTAAGTAAAAGTAAAAGTAACCTCCACAAAACTACTTAAGTAAAAAGTACAAAAGTATTCGGTCAGTGCCAACATATATATATATATATATATATATATATATATATATATATATATATATATGCCAATATATATATATATACATATATACATATATATAAACTTATATAAATTTATATAAGATCTTCGATCTGATGCCACCAGTTCAGGACTGGCAGCAGGGAAATGCGACTGATCATTGATGTCTGAACAAAACAAACAGCTCCACATTTACTCTTTAATTGACCTTAATCAAACAAACTCTTCATAGGTTTTAACACGCGATGGAACGTCTCGGAAAGCAAGCGCCAGTTATTTAATAGATCAGCGTGAAACACAATTGATGCCATGTTGTCGGCCCGACCGCAAAGCAAACAACGACTACACAATCAGGGGTCGATGGTAATTTTTAAATTGGTGGTAGACTATAGTAACGCAAAATTTAGAAGTAAAAAAGTAAGAAAGTAAACAAAAAAGTACTACGTTACAAGTAAAAGTAATTCCCCAAAATGTACTTCGTTACAAGTAGATTTCAAAATAAACTACTTAAGTAATGTAACGAAGTAAATGTACTTCGTTACATCCCACCACTGCCGATGTGTCTGTTACCAAACGTTTATAAAGAACTCATGAAAGTACTGACGAAAAGGCTAGAGAAGACACCCGATGAGAACCAGCCCCGACAGCAAGCTGGATTCAGAAGCGGATACTCAACGACAGACCACATCCACGGAAAATATCCCAGTCATCTTCATTTCGCCGACGACATACTACAACAATGTTGCAGGAGCTAGCTTATAAATTTATATTGTTGATTGAAGTATACATTTGAGAGAAAAATCGTCAAACATTTAGCGTAATCATGCTACATAAATATAATTAATAATGTTTATCTACATTAACTAATATAATTGACGTTACTGTAACAATCGACAGGTATGTACGACATGCTGGGAAATGCGTGGGAGTGGACGTCCAAGCAGTATCTTGGTCCAAAAGGTAGCAAGCCGCCCAAAAACAAACTCTACGTGGTGAAGGGAGGCTCGTTCGTCGACTCTCGCGACGGACGAATCAACACAGAGGCCAGGTGTGCTGCCAGGTGAGTGATGACAATCTAGAAGATAGGTGTGCTGCCAGGTGAGTGGTGACAATCTAGAGGACAGGTGTGCTGCTAGGTGAGTGATGACAATCTAGAGGACAGGTGTGCTCCTAGGTGAGTGATGACAATCTAGAGGACAGGTGTGCTGCCAGGTGAGTGATGACAATCTAGAAGATAGGTGTGCTGCCAGGTGAGTGGTGACAATCTAGAGGACAGGTGTGCTGCTAAGTGAGTGATGACAATCTAGAGGACAGGTGTGCTGCTAAGTGAGTGATGTCAATCTAGAGGACATATGTGCTGCTAAGTGAGTGGTGACAATCTAGAGTCCAGGTGTGCTGCCATATGAGTGATGACAATCTACAGGCCAGGTGTGCTGCCATGTGAGTGGTGACAATCTATAGAACAGGTGTGCTGCTAGGCGAGTAGTGACTATCTAGAGGACAGGTGTACTGCTAGGTGAGTGATGACAATCTAGAGGACAGGTGTACTGCTAGGTAAGTGATGACAATCTAGAGGACAGGTGTGCTGCTAGGTGAGTGGTGACAATCTAGAGGACAGGTGTACTGTTAGGAGAGTGGTGACAATCTAGAGGACAGGTGTACTGCTAGGTGAGTGATGTCAATCTAGAGGACAGGTGTGCTCCTAGGTGAGTGATGACAATCTAGAGGACAGGTGTGCTCCTAGGTGAGTGATGACAATCTAGAGGACAGGTGTGCTCCTATGTGAGTGATGACAATCTAGAAGATAGGTGTGCTGCTAGGTGAGTGATGACAATCTAGAGGACAGGTTTGCTGCTGGAGTGATGACAATCTGGAGGACAAGTGTGTTGCTACGTGAGTGGTGACAATCTAGAGGACAGGTGTGCTGCTATGTGAGTCATGTCAATCTAGAGGACAGGTGTGCTGCTAGGTGAGTGATGATAATCTAGATGACAGGTGTGCTGCTAGGTGAGTGATGACAATCTAGAGGCCAGGTGTGCTGCTAGGTGAGTGGTGACAATCTAGAGGCCAGGTGTGCTGCTAGGTGAGTGATGACAATATAGAGGACAGGTGTACTGCTAGGTGAGTGATGACAATATAGAGGACAGGTGTACTGCTAGGTGAGTGATGCCAATCTAGAGGACATGTGTGCTGCTAGGTGAGTGATGACAATATAGAGGCCAGGTGTGCTGCTAGGTGAGTGATGCCAATCTAGAGGACATGTGTGCTGCTAGGTGAGTGATGACAATATAGAGGACAGGTGTGCTGCTAGGTCAGTGATGCCAATCTAGAGGACATGTGTGCTACTGGGTGAGTGATGACAATATAGAGGACAGGTGTGCTGCTAGGTGAGTTATGTCAATCTAGAGGACAGGCATGTTGCCAGATGAGTCATGTCAATCTAGAGGACAGGTGTGCTGCTAGGTGAGTGATGACAATCTAGAGGCCAGGTGTGCTGCTAGGTAAGTGGTGACAATCTAGAGGCCATGTGTGCTGCTAAGTGAGTCATGTCAATCTAGAGGACAGGTGTACTGCTAGGTGACTGATGACAATCTAGAGGCCAGGTGTGCTGCTAGGTGAGTGGTGACAATCTAGAGGCCATGTGTGCTGCTAAGTGAGTCATGTCAATCTAGAGGACAGGTGTACTGCTAGGTGAGTGGTGACCATCTATAGGCCAGGTGTGCTGCTAAGTGAGTCATGTCAATCTAGAGGACAGGTGTACTGCTAGGTGAGTGATGACAATCTAGAGGACATGTGTGCTGCTAGGTGAGTGATGACAATCTAGAGGACATGTGTGCTGCTAGGTGATTTATAACAATCTAGAGGACAGGTGTACTGCTAGGTGAGTGATGTCAATCTAGAGGACATATGTGCTGCTAGGTGAGTCGTGTCAATCTAGAGGACAGGTGTACTGCTAGGTGAGTGGTGACCATCTATAGGCCAGGTGTGCTGCTAGGTGAGTGGTGACCATCTATAGGCCAGGTGTGCTGCTAAGTGAGTCATGTCAATCTAGAGGACAGGTGTACTGCTAGGTGAGTGATGACAATCTAGAGGACAGGTGTGCTGCTAGGTGAGTGATGACAATATAGAGGACAGGTGTGCTGTTAGGTGAGTCATGTCAATCTAGAGGACAGGTGTACTGCTAGGTGAGTGATGACAATCTAGAGGACAGGTGTACTGCTAGGTGAGTGATGACAATATAGAGGACAGGTGTGCTGTTAGGTGAGTCATGTCAATCTAGAGGACAGGTGTACTGCTAGGTGAGTGATGACAATCTAGAGGACATGTGTGCTGCTAGGTGAGTGATGACAATATAGAGGACAGGTGTGCTGTTAGGTGAGTGATGCCAATCTAGAGGACATGTGTGCTGCTAGGTGATTTATAACAATCTAGAGGACAGGTGTACTGCTAGGTGAGTGATGTCAATCTAGAGGACATATGTGCTGCTAAGTGAGTGGTGACAATCTAGAGTCCAGGTGTGCTGCCATATGAGTGATGCCAATCTACAGGCCAGGTGTGCTGCCATGTGAGTGGTGACAATCTATAGAACAGGTGTGCTGCTAGGCGAGTAGTGACTATCTAAAGGACAGGTGTACTGCTAGGCGAGTAGTGACTATCTAGAGGACAGGTGTACTGCTAGGTGAGTGATGACAATCTAGAGGACAGGTGTGCTGCTAGGTGAGTGGTGACAATCTAGAGGACAGGTGTACTGTTAGGTGAGTGATGACAATCTAGAGGACAGGTGTACTGCTAGGTGAGTGATGACAATCTAGAGTACAGGCGTGTTGCTAGATGAGTCATGTGAATCTAGAGGACAGGCGTGCTGCTAGGTGAGTCATGTCAATCTAGAGGACAGGCGTGCTGTTAGGTGAGTCATGTCAATCTAGAGGACAGGTGTGCTGCTAGGTGAGTCATGTCCATCTAGAGGATAGGCGTGCTGCTAGGTGAGTCATGTCAATATGGAGGATAGGCGTGCTGCTAGGTGAGTCATGTCAATCTAGAGGACAGGTGTGCTGCTAGGTGAGTCATGTCAATCTAGAAGACAGGCGGGCTGCTGGGTGAGTCATGTCAATCTAGAGGACAGGCGTGTTGCTAGGTGAGTCATGTCAATCTAGAGGACAGGCGTGTTGCTAGGTGAGTCATGTCAATCTAGAGGACAGGCGTGTTGCTAGATGAGTCATGTCAATCTAGAGGACAGGCGTGTTGCTAGGTGAGTCATGTCAATCTAGAGGACAGGCGTGTTGCTAGATGAGTCATGTCAATCTAGAGGACAGGCGTGTTGCTAGGTGAGTCATGTCAATCTAGAGGACAGGCGTGTTGCTAGATAAGTCATGTCAATCTAGAGGACAGGCGTGTTGCTAGGTCAGTCATGTCAATCTAGAGGACAGGCGTGTTGCTAGGTCAGTCATGTCAATCTAGAGGACAGGCGTGTTGCTAGGTGAGTCATGTCAATCTAGAGGACAGGCGTGTTGCTAGGTGAGTCATGTCAATCTATAGGACAGGCGTGTTGCTAGGTGAGTCATGTCAATCTAGAGGACAGGCGTGCTGCTAGGTGAGTCATGTCAATCTAGAGGACAGATGTACTGCTAGGTGAGTGGTCACAATCTAGAGGACAGTTGTGCTGCTTGGTGAGTCATATCAATCTAGAGGACAGGTGTACTGCTAGTTGAGTGGTGACAATCTAGAGGATAGACGTGCTGCTATGTGAGTCATATCAATCTAGAGGACAGGTGTGCTGTAAAATTAGTCATGCCAATCAAGAAAGCAGGTATGCTGGACTCCCGTTTGTTCCACTTCATGTAAATATATGAATACGTACCTGGCCAAAGACAACTGTGGATATTTATGTGTGCAGTCTTCATGCAGCAATTTCAACGTAGCTGAATGCTTCTAGGAGACGTCGAGACAGCATTCAATTGAATAGATATGCGATGGCGTGAAGTTTACAGTGAAGATTGTAAACGGATGTACATGTAAACTTACCTTCACACACAAAAAGATGTGACACAACTGGTTGCAGACTCGGACTGTCGCCGGACTACACAGCGGAGAATGTCGGTTTCCGGTGCGCCTCTTCCGCCCCGGCTCGATCCCTTCCCACGCCTCCCCCGGCTCCTCCCAGGCCCGTCCGGGTCCACACCCCGCAGGAAACCTGGGCCTACAAAGTACGACAGGCCATCCGTAAGATACTCGGCCGCCGGAATGGCATCTACCTGCCGTACAGACGGGAGGAACTGTGACACGGCCGATAGTGTTCGCCGAGGCTGGCGTGCCCATATGCCTCTGAAGGAAGGAAATAAATGTGACATACCATCCAAC
>CBDHHR010000421.1:0-5000 GCA_965263245.1 Metamycoplasmataceae bacterium
GGTATAGATCGTACCTGGAGACATAGCAAACAACACGAGGTATAGATCGTTCCTGGAGACATAGCAAACAACACGAGGTGTGCGCGTGTGCGCGTGCGAGGTATAGCGTTCCTGCGTGTGCGTGTGCGTGTGCGTGTGCGTGTGCGTGTGCGTGTGCGTGTGCGTGTGCGTGTGCGTGTGCGTGTGCGTGTGCGTGTGCGTGTGCGTGTGCGTGTGCGTGTGCGTGTGCGTGTGCGTATATGTATGTATGTGTGTACGTGTGTACGTGTGTATGTGTATGTATGTGTGTATGTGTATGTACGTGTGTATGTGTGTATGTGTGTATGTACGTGTGTACGTGTGTACGTGTGTACGTGTGTACGTGTGTACGTGTGTACGTCTGTACGTGTGTACGTGTGTGTATGTGTATGTGTATGTGTATGTGTATGTGTATGTGTATGTGTATGTGTATGTGTATGTGTATGTGTATGTGTATGTGTATGTGTATGTGTATGTGTATGTGTATGTGTATGTGTATGTGTATGTGTATGTGTATGTGTATGTGTATGTGTATGTGTATGTGTATGTGTATGTGTATGTATATGTATATGTATATGTATATGTATATGTATATGTATATGTATATGTATATGTATATGTATATGTATATGTATATGTATATGTATATGTATATGTATATGTATATGTATATGTATATGTGTGTATGTGTGTATGTGTGTATGTGTGTATGTGTGTATGTGTGTATGTGTGTGTATGTGTGTATGTATGTGTGTATGTGTGTGTATGTGTGTATGTGTGTATGTGTGTATGTGTGTATGTGTGTATGTGTGTATGTGTGTATGTGTGTACGTGTGTACGTGTGTACGTGTGTACGTGTGTACGTGTGTGTATATGTGTATATGTGTATGTGTGTATGTGTGTATGTGTGTATGTGTGTATGTGTGTATGTGTGTATGTGTGTATGTGTGTATGTGTGTATGTGTGTATGTGTGTATGTGTGTATGTGTGTATGTGTGTATGTGTGTATGTGTGTATGTGTGTATGTGTGTATGTGTGTATGTGTGTATGTGTGTATGTGTGTATGTTCAAACAAACGTACCTGATGTATTCTTATGTCCTTGTTTAATTCCGTTCACGTAGACTGTAAGTCGGCCATGTCCAGTGACCGTGCTCGCAGAGAAAGTGACCACAACGTGCACCCAAGTTGTCATTTGGTTCGGCTGTCGTAATGAAATTAGAATAGTATTAGTATCGAGAAGTTAAGAATGACTACGACGATAACTGTTAATCTTCTTCAATATGCTTGAGAGTAACCTTCATTGTCGATTTAGTGTGGACTAAATTGCTTTAGTCCTTAAAACCAACAGCGGACGGCTCATGCCAAAGAAGGTTTATATTCTGAATCTGTCGTAAGAAGCCAATATTGGCTATTATATACGACGGTGGGTGTGTGCGCATGTTATTGAGTGTTTGAGCCGCAGATCAGGCGACTGAAATCAGTTATGGTTTCAGCCTGGACCTGCGACTCGCTAAGTTGGTTCCAGTCGGCTATTGTTAAAAAAAGGAATTCTTAAATTGTTCAGTGTGGGCTGTAGGTACTATAAAACATCTGGTGTTGTTGGTTATTAGTTGTTGGACAAAATTTGAGGATACATGCTCTGGGAAGTGCTTAGGCTTAATGTGTCTTTTGTTTGTTTTGTTTAGCCAAACGTTGCTAAGAATCTTACCGTTCTAACAGTCATTGTGTTCTCTGTGTTGGGTTGTGTTGTCACTTGCACATTGAGCTCTCGACGATAAATGCTCTTGATGATGAAAGAACTGGCAAATTACACAATAATAAATGCATGACGAATGCTACACAACACACACACCACACGCAACACATCGTACATCACACTACACATACCACACAACACACACCACACCCAACACATCGTACATCACACTCCCCGTACCACACAACACACACACATCACACCCAACACATCGTACATCACACTCTCCGTAAGACACAACACACACCACACCCAACACATCGTACATCACACTCCCCGTACCACACAACACACACCTCACCCAACACATCGTACATCACACTCCCCGTACCACACAACACACACACACCACACCCAACACATCGTACATCACACTCCACATACCACACAACACACACACATCACACCCAACACATCGTACATCACACTCCCCGTACCACACAACACACACATCACACCCAACACATCGTACATCACACTCCCCGTACCACACAACACACACACATCACACCCAACACATCGTACATCACACTCTCCGTACCACACAACACACACCACACCCAACACATCGTACATCACACTCCACATACCACACAACACACACACACCACACCCAACACATCGTACATCACACTCCCCGTACCACACAACACACACACATCACACCCAACACATCGTACATCACACTCTCCGTACCACACAACACACACCACACCCAACACATCGTACATCACACTCCCCGTACCACACAACACACACCTCACCCAACACATCGTACATCACACTCCCCGTACCACACAACACACACACACCACACCCAACACATCGTACATCACACTCCACATACCAAACAGCACACACACCACACACAACACATCGTACATCACACTCCCCGTACTACACAACACACACACCACACCCAACGCATCGTACATCACACTCCCCGTACCACACAAGACAGACAGACAGACAGACAGACAGACAGACAGACAGACAGACAGACAGACAGACAGACAGACAGACAGACAGACAGACAGACAGACAGACAGACAGACAGACAGACAGACAGACAGACAGACAGACAGACAGACAGACAGACAGACAGACAGACAGACAGACAGACAGACAGACAGACAGACAGACAGACAGACAGACAGACAGACAGACAGACAGACAGACAGACAGACAGACAGACAGACAGACAGACAGACAGACAGACAGACAGACAGACAGACAGACAGACAGACAGACAGACAGACAGACAGACAGACAGACAGACAGACAGACAGACAGACAGACAGGCTGACAGACAGAAAGACAGACAGACAGACAGACAGAAAGAGAGGCTGACAGACACTGACAGATGACGACACTGACAGCCAGACAGACACGGAGACACGCAGATACGACACATGCACTCGCACTCGCACTCGCACTCGCACTCGCACTCGCACTCGCACTCGCACTCGCACTCGCACTCACACTCACACGCACACGCACACGCACACGCACACGCACACGCACACACACACACACACACACACACACACACACACACACACACACACACACACACACACACACACACACACACACACACACACACACACACACACACACACACACAAACACACTTGTATAACAATTGTATAAAACGGCAGGAAGCTTATGTCCCAATTGACTTCGTATTAGAGAATAATCAAGTAACGAAAGTCACACACACACACACGCACGCACACGCACGCACGCACGCACGCACGCACGCACGCACGCACGCACGCACGCACGCACGCACGCACGCACGCACGCACGCACGCAACGCACGCACGCACGCACACACACACACACACACACACACACACACACACACACACACACACACATACACCCACGCACCTGTGTGTTTGTTTTTGTGTGTTTGTCTGTAGAAAAAAAACACAAGCACAGACAACAAGCACAGACATATCGACAGACACACGGTAGTACCTGTCCTGGCATTGATCTTTTGTGCTGCTTAGGAGGACCACAGGGTTTAATGTTGACTTTCTGAACCACAGACTGACAGACAATTTGAAGAAGTCCATGCCATTGAATCGCGGGATCTTCACGTTTGATCCTTCGGCGAAATAACCATATTTGTTGCACAGGCATTTCGTCGATGTCATTGCGCGCACGCCTTGATTCGCCAGGTATACATAATTCGTCGCCTTGAACAGGTATTCAGGTTGCCAACTGTCGCGGTAGTCGAATGTGATGCAGGTTTCGGCAGCTGGTAGCGCTGATACTGTAACACGTAATAATAAACAACAATAATAATAATAATGCGAACATGATTATAACTACGTAACTAACCACCTAAATAAATAATTAAAAACGTAATTAAATAAATAAACAATTAAACAAGTAAATTTATAAATTAACCAAATAATTATGTGACTAAACGATTAGATGACTAGGCAACTATTTAACTAGAAAACTAGATTGTTAAATAACTAAATAACTAAATATTCAAGTAACCAAGCCATTAAGAAAGCAACCAATCAAGCAACCAAACAACCAAACCAATAAACTGATAAATAAATACATAAATAAAAAAATAACCAAACAACTAAACATTAAAAAAACCTAAATAAATAAACAAATAACCAAATAACGAAATTAATAAATATATAAATGTATCAATAAAAATAAAATAAATAAATAAATAAATACTATATATATATAATAAATCATATGTATATATATATATATATATATATATATATATATATATATATATATATTACAAAATTATAGTTAGGCACATATATATATATATATAATATGTATATATATATATAATATATATATATATATATATATATATATATATATATATATATTATGACTTCCGACTTATTATGTGTTAGCATGACATCGACTAAATTATGCTAGACAACAATTGTATAAGTAAGATTGATTCATTGTTGATGACATAGCCATAACTATATAACTATATAACTATATAACTATATAACTATATAACTATATAACTATATAACTATATAACTATATAACTATATAACTATATAACTATATAACTATATAACTATATAACTATATAACTATATAACTATATAACTATATAACTATATAACTATATAACTATATAACTATATAACTATATAACTATATAACTATATAACTATATAACTATATAACTATATAACTATATAACTATATAAC
>CBDHHR010000422.1:0-5437 GCA_965263245.1 Metamycoplasmataceae bacterium
ATCAGCGTCTCTAACCACGTAGTCTGGACCTTGATGTCGCCGCACTGGTCGCGGTCAATGGACCCCACGATGTAGTTCGCGGTGGGAACGTTTTTATTCGACAGGGACAAACTGACGGCCTCGCTACGTCGTCGGGGTTGTGTAACGTATTTGGACTGGAAGTTCTGCGTAGACATATATTATATGTAACAACAATTGGTGCAGAAATATCTTCATCTGATCACGCGTCGTCTATAACGACATGTTTAAACGCAATCTGAGGTGTTTTACAAAACTTTCAAAATGTAAGTTTGTATGAGAGGCGGGTCAAGATTTATTTTATTTGAAGGAAATCCGTATTAAGACCGGGACACGGCCATATTCATCCCAACATTGCTGGTTGGTTTTGTCCAACATATTGTAAAATGGATTATTTTTAGACACACTGTTATGATGAACAGCGCCAAAAGTGCAAGTGGGCAGTGATTGTCCATCTGACCCCAACGCAATGGGATTAGATGGGTCACCACAATTCGCTCGATCAATATTTTATTTACCTTTAGCGTCTGCAGTATTGTCAGAAGTACACGTCTGTGCATTCTCTTACTTAGAGCACACAAACGGGACTTGATTTTGTCTGCTAATTGTATTTAAACTGAAATGAAATAGTACAAAACCAATCGAAAAAGGAACCCGCGACTTACATAAGACTTTTACATTATCTTAGTAAAAACAGCCCAAGAAAATTGTATTATTAACGGCGGCCGATATCGATTAATTATTTTCGGGGTTTCTACTATTCTCCCTCTCACCACAAGTACAGCTGCGTGGCCACGTCATCAACACCAGACCAGGCTATAAATGATATTAGTGAAATGTGAAATGACTACCACTTCCGATAGTGTCCCCACAAGCACTCGGGTGACATGGCCGCGATAGTGTCCACACAAGCATTCGGGTGACATGGCCGCGATAGTGTCCCCACAAGCACTCGGGAGACATGGCCGCGATAGTGTCCCCACAAGCAATCGGGTGACATGGCCGCGATAGTGTCCACACAAGCATTCGGGTGATATGGCCGCGATAGTGTCCCCACAAGCACTCGGGTGACATGGCCGCGATAGTGTCCCCACAAGCACTCGGGTGACATGGCCGCGATAGTGTCCACACAAGCATTCGGGTGACATGGCCGCGATAGGGTCCCCACAAGCACTCGGGTGACATGGCCGCGATAGTATCCCTACAAGCTCTCGGGTGACATGGCCGCGATAGTGTCCCCACAAGCACTCGGGTGACATGGCCGCGATAGTGTCCCCACAAGCAATCGGGTGACATGGCCGCGATATTGTCCCCACAAGCACTCGGGTGACATGGCCGCGATAGTGTCCCCACAAGCACTCGGGTGACATGGCCGCGATAGTGTCCCCACAAGCAATCGGGTGACATGGCCGCGATAGTGTCCACACAAGCATTCGGGTGACATGGCCGCGATAGTGTCCCCACAAGCACTCGGGTGACATGGCCGCGATAGTGTCCCCACAAGCACTCGGGTGACATGGCCGCGATAGTGTCCACACAAGCATTCGGGTGACATGGCCGCGATAGGGTCCCCACAAGCACTCGGGTGACATGGCCGCGATAGTGTCCCTACAAGCTCTCGGGTGACATGGCCGCGATAGTGTCCCCACAAGCACTCGGGTGACATGGCCGCGATAGTGTCCCCACAAGCAATCGGGTGACATGGCCGCGATATTGTCCCCACAAGCACTCGGGTGACATGGCCGCGATATTGTCCCCACAAGCACTCGGGTGACATGGCCGCGATAGTGTCCCCACAAGCATTCGGGTGACATGGCCGCGATAGTGTCCCCACAAGCACTCTGGTGACATGGCCGCCAGTGCAGTGTGTGGCCGGCCAGGCTCGTTGAGATAAAATCTACACTTGTTTTCGTTTTCATCAAGCAAATTACGTTTGACCGATATGCAAGCATTGCACCCAGAGTTATGTGTGCACACTGCTGTGTGAGTGCATGTTGATGTGTGAATGCACCTTGACGTGTGAGTGCACGCTGCGGTGTGAGTACACACTGCTGTGTGAGTGCACGTTTTTGTGTGAGTGCACGCCGTTGTGTGAGTGCACACTGCTGTGTGTGTGTGTGTGTGTGTGTGTGTGTGTGTGTGTGTGTGTGTGTGTGTGTGTGTGTGTGTGTGTGTGTGTGTGTGTGTGTGTGCGTGTGGGTGGGTGTGTGTGTGTGTGTGTGTGTGTGTGTGTGTGTGTGTGTGTGTGTGTGTGTGTGTGTGTGTGCGTGTGGGTGTGTGTGTGTGTGTGTGCGTGTGTGTGTGTGTGTGTGTGCGTGTGGGTGTGTGCGCGCGCGCGCACTGCTGTGTTAGTGCACACTGCTGTGTGAGTGCAATATGCTGTTTACATAGTAAAAATGGTCGTGACAGCTGCGGCAGTGTAATTCTCATACCACCTGCCACGTGTCCACAAGTGACTCGAGCGCTCACTAATACGACAGGGCGCGGTAGCATAGAGGGTAGCAGAGTGTCAGCGGACACGTTCCGGTGTTTCCCTTTCGCCGCTGTTTCGAACATTGAACAAGTTTGTTCAGTCCCGGCGGCTTCAGTTCCCGACTACAGCAGTGGACGTTTGTCTAGGAACATTCTTCACGCTGTACTTGTGGTGTGATGATTTTCGACTGAACTTGCCAGGGAGCGAAATGTAACGTGGTTTTAGTGGTCTTTGGTGTCGCCTGGCTGTACCACGCTTTGTCGTACGTTTGTACCAGTAGCGATGATTCTTCATAACTAATGACATTAAATCGTCTGATTCTCTAGCTGGTTTCAAAGCACGCCAGAAAATAAATTTCTGTCGAATCTCTTTTCTCGTGCAATAGTTTGGTTTCCGCATTTTAAGTTTTATTTAAATTATGTATTAATATATTCATGTACATATATATGTAATTATTTGTTATAGCTACATGCATTAGTTAAGCTAAATTAATTCGTCTCATTTCTAAATATAGTTAGCTATGATTATTATTATTATATATTTAGCTAATTACTGCATTTGCTTGTGTTATATTGATCAATATTTTAGAAATATTACCATGAATTTCAATTCTTTTAAAGTTACCGTATATATCCAGGTGAGGTATTCTACTCACTGTTAAGTGCCACGAACAATTGTAATCGCATCTAGCGCTATATAATTATAATAATATAATGTATTATTATACTAATTATTATTATTATTATTATTGTGTGTGCGTGTGTGTGTGTGCGTGCGTGTGTGCGTGTGTGCGTGTGTGCGTGTGTGCGTGTGTGCGTGTGTGCGTGTGTGCGTGTGTGCGTGTGTGCGTGTGTGCGTGTGTGCGTGTGTGCGTGTGTGCGTGTGTGCGTGCGTGCGTGCGTGCGTGCGTGCGTGCGTGCGTGCGTGCGTGTGTGCGTGTGTGCGTGTGTGCGTGTGTGCGTGTGTGCGTGTGTGCGTGTGTGCGTGTGTGCGTGTGTGCGTGTGTGCGTGTGTGCGTGCGTGCGTGCTTGCGTGCGTGCAAGCATTCTCACATTTCCTGTAACTATTGTTCATATGCTGTTTGTGTTGTTGCTGCTTCTGCTGTTTTAGTAAATAAATTAACTACTACTGTCCAGACACTGGCGGTACACCCAGAGCTAACGCATATCGTCTGTTTCAACAGATAGCAGCTTCCTGCTCGCAAACGCTCGCATCGTCGAATACCCGATCGTCTACTGCAACGATGGCTTCTGCAAGCTGTCCGGCTACAGGTGCGTAACTCGGCGCTACTTGCACCAACACCGACGGACACTATAGCGCTCTGTCGCCATGATCGATGACGTGCAGAGATTGATGCTTAAAATAGAGTCGCGAATAAGATTGCGTGCGGTGCCTTCTGGGATAGGTCACATGACGGAGCGTCAGGCTGTGCATGCCACAGGATTGGTTTGTTGACATCTGAGGCATTTAGTGGTTAATGTTTTCTAAATGGACTATATTGATCATTCCTTCAACAACTTACGTCGCAATAATTGTTTACCAAATAAAATATGGATAGGTTATTTTGTTTTATTTTGTATACGTTATTGGGTCATGTTGACGTTATTGGGTCATGTTGACGTTATTGGGTCATGTTGGCTTTATTGGGTCATGTTGACGTTATTGGGTCATGTTGGCTTGCTGAAATATATTGGCGTGGCGTATCTAGGCGTTAATTATAATGTTAGAAGATTAAATTAAAACATCTAGCAATAGTGTTACCTTCACGAAATTATATTAAACACATATATTGGGTTGTATACAATGTTTCTGTAATTATGTATAACTCTTTATGCAGGTCGTTGTATTATATTATAATGTATGTATTAATAAATTACACAAATTTAGGCAGATGTACTAGCACCATTATACAAAGACAATACATATTATCTCTAAGTTTTTATACTGATAGTATGTTAATAGTATAGACATTACTCTATTGACGTATTAACTGGTATGTGGGCAGTGTTTATTAAGTACAACACGTCAACTCTCTCCATTTCTACCAGAAATGTACACGTTTTAGTTCTTTTTATGTACACATTGATTACGATGAATACCATTTCCTTACCGCTGTATCAACATGGCTATTTTGCACACAAAAGTCCATCCACCTGCAATAAACCCAGAATATATGAAAGCATTGACAACTGTTTAGACATTCTTAACTGTTATCGTACGTGTGACCTTCAGCCGCGCAGAGGTCATGCAAAAGAGCAGCTCGTGCAGCTTCATGTACGGGGACCTGACGAACACTGACGTCATCAAACAGATCGAGCAGTCGTTTGAAAAACAGGAACAGGAACAGGTGGAAATTCTCCTCTACAAGAAAACACGTGAGTACCGCGTCACTTCCGGTGTGAGCTTGAAAGTTTTGAGGAAAATAACATCGTCTTTATATATGTTTGACATGTCTTTACTTAATAAATTGTGTTTGCCCTGTTACGAGTAACACCGCATGCGAACCAATAAAAAACGTGAGAAATAATGTCACCAAATATACTAGTTCATTTCCTTCTTCCCGCGCCATGTTTTGGTATGGACTGGTTAGTGTATTCCGTCTTCTTGATAGGACATCTCCATGTCCAGGTCTGAAGATCTTCTGAAATTGCTCTCCCACAATTTTGGTGTGTGTGTGTGTGTGTGTGTGTGTGTGTGTGTGTGTGTGTGTGTGTGTGTGTGTGTGTGTGTATGTTTGTGTGGGTGCGCGCGCGCGTTCGTGCCTGCATGCGTGAGTGTACGTGTGTGCGTATATGTGTGTTTGTGACTGTTTGAGTGTGTTTGTGCGTGCATGTGCTTGTGTTTGTGCGTCTATATAAGTGTGTGCGTGTGCTTGCATAAGGTCGTGTAAACGAAGTACGCGACCAGTCACTTTACAGTCTCCCGGACGTAGAGACATAGACTGTA
>CBDHHR010000423.1:0-2500 GCA_965263245.1 Metamycoplasmataceae bacterium
AATCACATCCACCTAGCTCCACCTGGCGGCTGTCTCATTAACGACGCGTCAATAGTAAACACACCAAGCGGCGCCGAGCGCCCACAGCTCGTACGGCGGTCGGTAGTAGAGCAGCGGCTCACGACACACGAGAGAGGCTGCAAATCGCCGCGTTTAACAGCGGACGGAAAAAGGTGGTGGGCGATGATTTAGCGCCGCTGCTGTGGAGTGTCGAGTGAATCGGGCGTGCCTTAAGCGGTCGAGGAGCGGCCAGTTGCATTGCCGGCAGCCGCGATACTGACCGATTGTTTCACGGGGCGACGGCCTCCCACCCGGACGGCTGAATAAGGTGAATGACTCTTTATTTACATTTACAATGCGCGTTCTTAGTTGGTTTACAATTGTCGCGCGCTGTGCTGGATGTTGATGCGCGCACGTTCGGATACGGACAGCCCGGATTTGTTCGGACTCGAAAATGTTCATTACGCCCTCATTTGTAATAATAATCAGTGGTACATATTTTAAGAACAGAAGTATCTCTACAGCTCAGTAATGATATGTAATGCGTGTGTTAAATACACAATGATTCATAATGTTTTATTAAAATAAATATGTAACAGAAATAGAAACAATCAACTGATCATGAACTATCGGGATGTTGTAGATAAGCTAAGACAGGGAGATTGCTACTAAAACTTATGTTGGTCGCACTCACAGAAGCCACCCCACCCCCACTGCTCCGTTGCAGCCACCCCAGTCGTGTACGCATGCGCGACATTGGGGACAAAACCACGCAGTGATAGCCATGATGTCACTTCACAGAATCGGTGATAATAAAAGTCAGCAGTGTATTATGAATATTTAATATTATTCAGTCTGTTAGACAGCAAGGCATTATTCCGTATAACCTCTGTATATGGCGTTTAAATCATCAGCAGCTTAATAAGTTAAAACAAACCCATCAAGGCGCAACCCTGCTAAAGATGGTGCTACCTGTTTACCCGCCAATGTCGCCGTAATTTGCCATACTTAACAGGGATGGACATGCAGTTAGACAGACACATGAGAGACCCCACACATCACCGGTATTTTGAATCCGCGAGAGCATCTCTAAATTATCCTGGTCGATTCAGAATTCCCGTCGAGAAACCAAAAGCGAAACTATGTGCACGTTTGGCTTTTACGCTGTAGGTATAACGACTGGGTGCTTGCTAGACAAGGGTCTGTCGGTGCACGGGGTATGGCTGGCGCGCGTGGGATTTGGGGCCATTAGGTATGTCCCGAAACAGGCGGTTACATTCACCTATGCCGCCAGCCTACGGTGTCGGCCCGGCCGTCCCTGTCAGGTATTTATAGAAAGATACATTGACGCACACAAAACGATTTATTTTGGGGAGCCGAGGATAGGTGTTGGTGAAATTAATGATGTCACCTTCGTAAGAGCGATCGAAACGAATGCGTCACGGACATGTCACTGCCTTGTCCGATTTGTCTACGCGTCACGTCTGTCACCATGCGTCACGGGGGACATATGGTGTGAAACTCGAACTGGAAAGCTATATGTATAATATGATGCGATCTCGTGTACCATAGCAACATTTAACCACCTCTGTTCAAGAGTTAACCACCTTAGTATATCCAAAGAGAACTTTAGGCAGGTAACAGCCGGTCGATTATCAATGTTTCAAATCACGTCGAAACTCACGGTTACGTTTAATAGCCTCATCGTTAGCATGCATAGTATATAACCAGGAATGTAATATAGATGTGCACCACAAGAACGATGGTGAAGTTGAGATCATTGTTTCCAGACGTTGTTTATCCTCATCCCATCGCTCACAATGGATCAGTCCGCCTTACGGAACGCCATAGGTGTAACTGGTCTACCTATGCTGCCTAATATATATATATATATATATATATATATATATATATATATACGGACGGACGGACGGACGGACGGACGGACGGACGGACGGACGGACGGACGGACGGACGGACGGACGGACGGACGGACGGGCGGGCGGGCGGGCGGGCGGGCGGGCGGGCGGGCGGGCGGGGGCGGGCGGGCGGGCGGACGGACGGACGGACGGACGGACGGACGGACGGACGGACGGACGGACGGACGGACGGACGGACGGACGGACGGACGGACGGACGGACGGACGGACGGACGGACGGACGGACGGACGGACGGACGGACGGACGGACGGACGGACGGGACGGACGGACGGACGGACGGACGGACGGACGGACGGACGGACGGACGGACGGACGGACGGACGACGGACGGACGGACGGACGGACGGACGGACGGACGGACGGACGGACGGACGGACGACGGACGGACGGACGGACGGACGGACGGACGGACGGACGGACGGACGGACGGACGGACGGACGGACGGACGGACGGACGGACGGACGGACGGACGGACGGACGGACGGACGGACGGACGGACGGACGGAGACAGGGAGGGTGAGAATGACTTGGACTCCCAATAACGTTTCCGTTTTACAC
>CBDHHR010000423.1:7500-10824 GCA_965263245.1 Metamycoplasmataceae bacterium
CGATCATTGATTTACGGTTTATAATATGCACAAATGTAACTTCAAGAAACATGTCAGGTTCTGTACATCTAAGATTCGTTGATTGTGAAACAAAGCAACCATCGTATGCTTGACTTCATTTGACTACTTTGAGTTGACACTAGAAAAAGAAGAAGAAGAATCAATTTATTGTGGCAATGTTTCAGCTGGATTGAACAAACATTCAATAAAATCCACAAATCTAAACATATAGCATGTTACTTTGCTCTCTTTCATTAAGATAAATAAGATATTTTACATACACTAACACGAAACCATTTAGTTAAATAAAAACGTGTATAAGTAAATAAATACGCTAAAATAAAATAATAAAGTTGACTACTAACACCACTGGAGGTTCTGACGGTGTATTAAACATCGTGGAATTAATGTGTTTTTGTAACGATTTGTGTTCGCCACCTGTGGAATCGTGTCGAGAGACGAACATTAAGTAGCTATCGGATGATATAATAAACCTTATAAACGAGACAGTAACGGAAGCATACTGTATAGTCAAAAAGAGTTTTCTGGAAACGAGCCTTGTGGACGGAATGATTTGTGTCCCGAGGACCGGCTATCACGGCTGTTTAATCGGCGTCCACCGCTCTCCGTGTGACGCAACTTCCGGCTTGGAGACAGATGACGTGTGATTTCCGCAAATGTCAGACCAGGAGAGTTCGTTAATTTTCTCAAGGCGCGTTCCGTGAACGTTTTTTCGCCGTTCCTGTTGCGCAAACAAGTGCTGACGGTCATTTAATATTTATACGTCGTAGGACCGCCAGTGGATCGTTGCCACGATCAAGGGTTTATTTGCCGCCGATACATCTGTGAAAAAACACTGTCGCAGTACGTTGAGAATTATCTTGGTCAGCATGTGGTGTATGCCCTTGAAGTCACGAGAATCCGAGTCCACGCGCGTTAACGCACACAAACAGACAGGCGCGCGCACACACGCCTATACACAAACACACACACACAAGTGCATGCACAGTTGCGCACACACAGACCCACCCAAACATACATATACACGCGAGCGTGCGCGTACACAGTACCACACACGCACGCACGCACGCACGCACGCACGCACGCACGCACACGCACACGCACACGCACACGCACACGCACACGCACACGCACACGCACACGCACACGCACACGCACACGCACACGCACACGCACACGCACACGCACACGCACACGCACACGCACACGCACACGCACACGCACACGCACACGCACACGCACACGCACACGCACACGCACACGCACACGCACACGCACACACACACACACACACACACACACAAACGATACAAGTTTACAAGAAGACCGTTCCTTTTTCACTTAACTTCTAGGTTTAGTTTAGTTTAGTTTAGTTTAGTTTAGTTTAGTTTAGTTTAGTTTAGTTTAGTTTAGTTTAGTTTAGTTTAGTTTAGTTTAGTTTAGTTTAGTTTAGTTTAGTTTAGTTTAGTTTAGTTTAGTTTAGTTTAGTTTAGTTTAGTTTAGTTTAGTTTAGTTTAGTTTAGTTTAGTTTAGTTTAGTTTAGTTTAGTTTAGTTTAGTTTAGTACGCCATCTTCATTTCGTATATTGTACTTAATTCTGATGTTCACAGCGACAACGAAACCTAACTCCCCAATCGAAACGATGCCGTGAATGTATACATTAAGACAAAAGTTCCCTGCTTGGACCATTACAATAGAAACCTTGATAACCTAAAACCGAAAAGAATCGTGAACATCGATTGTCTGCTTTGCGTTGAATTCATTGTGAACAAAGCGATGTCGCCATCAAAATGACCAGCGACTACTCCAAGCCACTTTCATCCGCTGACACAAAAATAATGACGCTCTTTCATTCGATTTTCCGCATGACCAAAATCCTATTCAGCGAAGCCCGATTAGTCTTTTTTTGTAGATTCACGCGAAGTTATCGATGCGTGTAGCCACTCGATGAAGTGGAGTGAAGAAAGTCGCTTTGAAGACCGCGCTAAGCACCAGAGCCTTACGTGGGCGCCGGTTTAGGATGGAGCTGGCGTGCGCGCATCGCACCATAAGTCACTCTACACGACGCAGTTCGATTCTGACAGTTATAAAGCCACTTGTGCGGTTTTTACACCAGATACTACTAATAATCAGTTTGATGTCCGCGCATCCTCCCGAAGATGTCATCGCTTGTTTTATCTATGCGGACGAGTGCCATTTTTCCTACGGGAAACTCTACATGTCGTGGGGCTTACACGTAAAAACGCCAACAATCATACTCCGTCTTGTGCGCGGATGTATTGTTCGCTGGCTTCGCTGGCGGGTAAATGCGATTGCATAATGAAACATTCCGCGTAGAATGTCGACGTTGGAATTTGAAGAACTGTCGACTCATTGCAGAATGCCGTTAACCACAGCGGTTTTAACAAGAACTACTGGCCGTGTTTCTTTCTTCCGTGTAGGTGGTGGCTATCCTCACTGATTATAGTTATTACTTCAGGAAAACCTGTTTTGGCGGTCGCCCTTCCAGCTCAGCAAAAGCGATCGCTCAAGACAGGTGGTCGCTTATAACAGGTTGCACACAAAGCCATGTCCACACAATGTTGCTTGTGTGTGTACACGTACACAGGTAGGCAGGCAAGCATTGTACTAGTATAACGGAAATAAAATCATTAATACAGTTTGCATTCAAGACTATGTACAAGACAAGGTACAGATACATTGGGCGACAAGGCAATAGTGTATTATGGTCATCGCTATTAATATCAGATTTACATTTCAGTTCACTGAATATACTTCGAGCACTTTTCACTTAAAATCACATATATATATATATATATATATATATATATATATATATATATATATATATATATATATATATGCCTATATATCAATAGTTCTGCTAAAAAGCAATTTGCTGTTCTGCATTGTCCAGTTTCAAGTAATTCCTCTGCCTGGCAAATTGAAGCTGTGAACTGCGGCTGATTTGTTCATAAGCCGAAGTGGCGCAGTGCCCGTAGATGTTCAGGTGCCTGTTGAGATGTGAGCGGCCCAGGTGCCTGTTATGATGGCGCCTCCTCCTCGTCGTCTCCCTCGTCCTCGCGCACTTTTATATATCAATCAAATAAATTGTATTTAATTAACTCGAAACCGACGACAAAACATGTTCCGGCCGCTGCCAGCAGGTGAAAACAACGGTCGCGTAGACAATTTATGTGATCGCTGGTCGGGTTTGGCGGGTAGTTGTTCACGGCAGGTACGTCCGTCCGCTCCGCGTGCCTAGGAAACCGGTCGTTCAAGACAGGTGGTTGCTCAAGACAG
>CBDHHR010000424.1:0-5744 GCA_965263245.1 Metamycoplasmataceae bacterium
TAGTATGACATTTTTTATTTTAACTGCCACAATATCAGTGTCATGACCTTTAGTAGTCTGAGTGTGCTTGTGACATAATGTGACAGGAGAAGGTAATTTGACAGTGCAAGGTATAGGTGCAGGGGCAATGCTTGCTGAACAAGCAGGTGTACTGTTTTCAGTTGGGTTCTGGCTCAGTTCAACAAGAATGTTGGCTACATCTGCTGTAGCTGTGTCAAGTAGCTGCCTCCTCTTCAAGGCACATTGGAAGGTGACCGCAGGGTGGGGCGCTTCCGCTTGTTTGCAGAATTGTCTATCTATTATAAAAAGACACACATCAGTATGTATATACATAATACACACATGCATGCACAGTTGTGTATGTATATATATATATATATATATATATATATATATATATATATATATACACAAATATATTTGTAATTATCTAATACTATAATATAGTATGTGATATTAATGTAATCAATTCATTATGAATTAAATTCTTATCATGTATGACACATCAGCTCTTGGACTTGAGTTTATAATAATAAAATGCTGCTGGAGTTTGAAGACTAATAAAATGGAGTTTGAAGACTGAGTCTGATGGGTTGGCTTTTCTAGTGCACTGCTATTGTCAACAGAAGTAGGATTATAGTAATTCACAGACGTCCTAAGCCAAGTCCATGCCAGGCCATGGCATAGCGATATAAATTACTCACTTGAGCCGGTGAAGCTGTGGCGTCCACTGGGTCTGGGTGATCGTCAGTTGGGCCGTTTCCACCAATAAAATGCAACGAGCATATGTATGTGTGTTTGGTGATATTGTCACTACCAAAATTTTCACGTTTACAAGCTCGGACCCACCGCTCCGATTTTGCGCGGTCCATGTGCGGCTTCGGAAACGGCATGAAAGTCACACCTTTCATGTGTTCCCGATCGCCATAACGGGAATCACTACGGCACACACCGTAGCAACAATGCTTTGTAGTCACCATGGTTACCGTATTTCTTTTGTCCGACCGATAGTTTGTCCGACTCTAAGATGGCCGCCGCGCAGGCGCAGTCGCACAGTCTATATTTAGACCTACGGCTCAATTGCAACAAGCGCTATTGTGCGTACAATTGCGACACTTTCCTTCGTTGGAAATAGTTTACTCGGGGATGTGTGTGGTTTTTTGCATTTTGAAAAATCCTCCTGAAATTTAATAATGGATCCTGTTTAAAGATGAATGTTCTTGTGAGCTCATAGAATTAGTGAAATGCCTACAGGAACAGTAATTTGTACTTGTCGCCGTCATCATCGTCAACATGTCCTCGTTCTGTTGTCGTTATTGTGTTGTAGTCGTCATCTCAACGACGTGTCGTTGTCACCGGGTTATCGTTGCTTCCTTTTAATCGCATTGTCATCGCGCTCTCTCTCTCGCTTGGTAATCGACAAAAATACAGACAGAACAAATGTGATGCATTTGTTAGATAAACAGGTTTCATGGACGTTTCAACGTGCGTGGAGCATATAATAACACACATTATTATCATTATTATTTATAAAGGACCGGATGCGCATACAATACACCATTGGTAAACTATGAATATATAAACTCTTCGTAATAAATTAAGCTTTCACGGTAACAAAATGCAAAACGTCAATAAATAAATAGGTAAAGATTCTAAGAAATCATAATGTATAATTTAAACTTATTCGTAAATTAATACATTAAATAAATTAACACATTAATTATAAAACAGATTAATAAATTAGTAATTAACAATACTATGAGATACAAAATTAATACTGAAAAAAGTAATGATAACACAACGAGTTGTCTACAAAAGCGGCCATTAAAAGATGTGTTTTAAATTAGTCTTGAAAACTTAAATTAAGTGAGTCTCTTGGGCTCAGAATTTGCGACATGCGCACGTTTGAATCCTGTGGAAATGAAGTTGCGCGATTCAATATGTAAATATAGACAACCCCGAAAAGGTGTGTTCTGTGAGTCATATCTGGGAAATCTGCATAGAATAAAAGAAAGTGCTTTCTATAATAATATCAAGACCGTAGGACGGGGAGCAGTGAGGGAGTTACACAACGTTGAATTTGATATTTTGAGGTGTTCTGAGGTGTTCTACCTTTTTCTCTCTTTTACCTATTTTATATTCAGCCACGTAGACTTTTGTGTTCGTCTCTGACTAAAGTTAACCAAAGACGCCACTGCTGCCCAAATTAATACAAACTGCGCATTTCTTTCAGGCGATCCTCGGTATGACACGTGGTCGCTACGATCAGGTAACATCCGGGCAACTGTCTTACGTACACCGAAAATCACACGTCGCAAATTTCCGTTCCGTTTCGCCACGATCTTCAGCGAGAAGAACGGTAGCGCCGTCTATCGGATTGATACGATCATACAGGCCAGGACTGAGCTCTCACTCGACGTGATAGACGGAATCCGCTGGATGCCGCCACCTGTATCGACTTACGTCTACCCGCCACTCGCCAACGTCTCACACAAATGTCGCGCGCTGCTAGACACGGACGACGACGACGCCGGGTTCACGAACACGTTGACACTTCATCGACACCGTGTCAACCGTTCCCGTCACCACCTGGTGACCGACACACTCGCACAGCTACGCACGGACATCGACAAATACCGCAATCGCACGGGGAACTATCGCTACGCCGGGAAACGAGTGTCGTTGGACAAAGGCGGTGCTAAATACGTTCTGTCAATGAAGATCGACAACGCGTCGAAGGTAAACGAGGCAGCGTACACGTGCGAGTTCATCCGCAAGCTCGACCGCACTGCAGTCAGCACTCTGCTGCGGGTGAACCGACCGTCCCGGAAGCCAGCTATCGAGGTGCTTCCGTGCGAGTCGAACGACCGGTATCAGTCCACGAAGTCAGGTCGTCTCGTCGTGTACCTGAAGAAAGGACGCGAGACCTGCTTCCGGTGTCGCGCGTCTGGGTATCCGTCACCGGAAGTGAACGTCGTGAAAGACGGCGCTCGCCTCGTGAACAGTTCCCGGATGCACGTCGATCATCACGTGAATATCGTCGACGGCCGCCTCGCCGAGACGACGTACACCATATGGGAGCCTCGCGCAAAGGACGACGGGAGTTATCAATGCGAGGCCGAGAACAGCCTCGGCAAGGCTGTGGTACGATTTAAAATTGTCGTCTTGCAATAGACTATGTTTACGTGTACGTGCATGCGCATAATACTAATTTTGTTTTTGCATCTATGCAAACAACATGACTATTAAGTATACCGATAATTTAGTATGTCGTTATGTAAACAATATGCGTCACGGTTAAATTGGCTATCACTAAGATATATTATGCAATAATGCTTGATTGATAAGCGCTGATCATTTTCTCTTATATTAGATGTTACAGTAATTATATTCATTCGTAATACACCATATTGTACATTTTGAAAATCACACGAAGAAAACATCGCTATAAAAACTTATAAATCCCAATGTGTTTGGTAAACTGTCAGAACAATTATATCGTGGATATATCTTAACAGTCAAATGTAGTATATTTATTTATAATTCATTTATATATTTAACTTAACTATTTGTCATTAACTAATCTACTTCATGTATAGTTTTAATGTTAAGCGCCTCATGGTATGCTACTTGCGTCGATTTGTGGGTTTTATTTTGAATATTTGTACAATCCAATTGAAACACTACAAATGATCAATTGATTAATATTGACTCCGTGTGTAGCGTGATTTTATGACTCCCTTGTGAGGCGTGATTCTATGAATCCCGTGTGTAGCGCGAATCCAATGCTCCCGTGTGTAGCGTGATTCTATGATTCCCGTGAGTAACGTGATTCTATGACTTCCGTTTGTAGAGTGATTCTATGACTCTAGACATAGCTCGGTAATCATCGACGGGTAGAGTCTAGTACACATAGCTCGGTAAATTTTGACGGGTAGAGTCTAGTACACATAGCGCGGTAAACTTCGACGGGTAGAGTCTAGTACATATAGCGCGGTAAACTACGACGAATAGAGTCTAATACACATAGCGCGGTAAACTACGACGAATAGAGTCTAGTACACATAGCGCGGTAAACTACGACGAATAGAGTCTAGTACACATAGCGCGGTAAACTACGACGAATAGAGTCTAGTACACATAGCGCGGTAAACTACGACGAGTAGAGTCTAGTACACATAGCGCGGTAAACTACGACGAGTAGAGTCTAGTACACATAGCGCGGTAAATTTCGACAGGTAGAGTCTAGTACACATAGCGCGGTAAACTACGACGAGTAGAGTCTAGTACACATAGCGCGGTAAACTATGACGAATAGAGTCTAGTACACATAGCGCGGTAAACTACGACGAATAGAGTCTAGTACACATAGCGCGGTAAACTACGACGAATAGAGTCTAGTACACATAGCGCGGTAAACTGCGACGAGTAGAGTCTAGTACACATAGCGCGGTAAACTACGACGAATAGAGTCTAGTACACATAGCGCGGTAAACTGCGACGAATAGAGTCTAGTACACATAGCGCGGTAAACTACGACGAATAGAGTCTAGTAAACATCGCGCGGTAAACTACGACGAATAGAGTCTAGTACACATAGCGCGGTAAACTACGACGAGTAGAGTCTAGTACACATAGCGCGGTAAACTACGACGAGTAGAGTCTAGTACACATAGCGCGGTAAACTACAACGAATAGAGTCTAGTACACATAGCGCGGTAAACTACGACGAATAGAGTCTAGTACATATAGCCCGGTAAACTACGACGAATAGAGTCTAGTACACATAGCGCGGTAAACTACGACGAATAGAGTCTAGTACACATAGCGCGGTAAACTACGACGAATAGAGTCTAGTACACATAGCGCGGTAAACTACGACGAATAGAGTCTAGTATACATAGCCCGGTAAACTACGACGGATAGAGTCTAGTACACATAGCGCGGTAAACTACGACGAATAGAGTCTAGTACACATAGCGCGGTAAACTACGACGGATAGAGTCTAGTACACATAGCGCGGTAAACTACGACGAATAGAGTCTAGTACACATAGCGCGGTAAACTACGACGAGTAGAGTCTAGTACACATAGCGCGGTAAACTGCGACGAATAGAGTCTAGTACACATAGCGCGGTAAACTACGACGAATAGAGTCTAGTACACATAGCGCGGTAAACTGCGACGAATAGAGTCTAGTACACATAGCGCGGTAAACTACGACGAGTAGAGTCTAGTACACATAGCGCGGTAAACTACGACGAATAGAGTCTAGTACACATAGCGCGGTAAACTACGACGAATAGAGTCTAGTACACATAGCGCGGTAAACTGCGACGAATAGAGTCTAGTACACATAGCGCGGTAAACTACGACGAATAGAGTCTAGTACACATAGCGCGGTAAACTACGACGAATAGAGTCTAGTAGACATAGCGCGGTAAACTACGACGAGTAGAGTCTAGTACACATAGCGCGGTAAACTACGACGAGTAGAGTCTAGTACACATAGCGCGGTAAACTACGACGAGTAGAGTCTAGTACACATAGCGCGGTAAACTACGACGAGTAGAGTCCAGTACACATAGCGCGGTAAACTACGACGAGTAGAGTCTAGTACATATAGCCCGGTAAACTACGACGAGTAGAGTCTAGTACACATAGCGCGGTAAACTACGACGAGTAGAGTCTAGTACACATAGCGCGGTAAACTACGACGAATAGAGTCTAGTACACATAGCGCG
>CBDHHR010000425.1:0-5000 GCA_965263245.1 Metamycoplasmataceae bacterium
TGAAGCGAAAACACTCTGGCAGCACATTGTAGTTTGATTTTCTAATTAATAAAATTATCTTTATTTAACGATAATTATACTCACAACCGGCCAAATGGTAGCACAACAAAACGACCCTGTGTACAACTACACATATCTTACAGGTTCTCACGGGTCATGTTCTGGCTGGACTAGCATCCCTACTCACTCACTCACTCACTCACTCAGACTCACGAACGCGCAGACTCACGAACGAAGTGACGCACTAACTAACAGAAGCACCCACGCACGAACGCACGAACGCACGAACGCACGGACGCACGGACGCACGGACGCACGGACGCTCTGACACACTAACGCCGTGACGCAAGTATACATCATCCATATACAGGCACAAACACACTCACGTGTGTTTGTTTACTGAATATGTATATATATATATATATATATATATATATATATATATATATATATATATATATATATATTCAGTAAATATATGTGAGTGTATATATATATATATATATATATATATATATATATATATATATATATATATATATAAATATAAATGTATGTATGGACTGTGTCATTCGTCAACATTTGACACAATCGATGACAGAGGTGGTGCAGTGTAAACGGATTTTATGGGACGGTTTCCCATAATTGATTTATTTTTGCCTCAAACGACTGGACTGACGGAGCGTCAACCATAGATTGGGGAAGACTTTTCCATAATTATATCAGTGATTCCGCGTAAATAAATTCTACTATTTAACCGGCATCTTTCTTTAAATGTTTTTATGTGGTGGGTGCCTTTTCGTATGTGAATCGTTTGTCCTCACTGTAACAACATTGTATGCAGCGGAATGACTTGAGGCCTCGTAGAGAGAACGAATTTTCTCAATGTTCTAAACACCGAAAAGTGGACCAGAGTCCGGTGTCCTACTAACTATGCTCCCGCTGTCTAAGAGGTGCCTAAACAGCAATCCAGTCGATGTTAAATGACACACAGTGAAAGCTGAGTGTGCTTTCATATCTTAAAAAAAAGAAATACCAGGAACGTGGGCTCTGTCATTCATAAGGACATATTCCTGTGTTCTTCCGTTCGATCCACCAATAAAATAACTACGTCACGTGTGTTATGTGTGACACGAATAGGGCATTTAGTTTTGGTGGAGGGTAAATGATACCATTGGTAATTCTTTGGTGGAGGGTAAATAATGTCATTGGTAATTAGGCATAATAATAATAGATGAGTTTAGTTTTAGTTTTTATGTCGGGTTCATGGCGATTTAATTGCAAATCCATGGATACTAGTCGTATAGTAGTAGGTGGTAATATCACATATTTCTGGGTACAATTGTGGAACTGATTGTGTTGTAAGTACGATCAGTTTTAACTGAAAACATGGGCGACGGTGGGGGCCGTTGTACTCTCCAGACCGAGTACAAATTATCGACTTAAAAAATACCCAACTTAAAGCGATATCATTTTCACAGGGCATGTAAATCCAGTCATATTCATGTGGTTATCTGAACTTTATGTACTTGTCTGTTGGTGCTTCCAGGAAGTTATTGGCTGTTGATGATTCCTGTGTACTTAACCTTAATTATTATTGTTATGATTGAGTGAGTGGGAATTGTTCTTCCAGCGTAACAGAACAGAAGTATGAGTGCCTGGATAAATAATATAACACAGTTAATAATATATGAATAATGAATAATGTATGCGATGAAAAATATATTAATATACACCACTATCTTATTTGTAGCCAATCACAAATATACAGCACAAATTACAGGTTCTTGATTCGCATAGGACACTTCTCCCTCAGACACCTGTTGCTGCGCCAGTCTGTCAGAGACCGGTTCTCGCCACGGACTCGAGCGGATCAGCAGCTAGCTAGCGGCCCGTTTTGTCGGCGCGTGTATCTCACCTCGCGAGCTTTGAGGACGCGCGATCAACGTTGATCGTGATTAGCGTTACGTGCCACGGCTGAATTGGCGACCAGATGGACGGAACGGCGCAATCTCGGCCGGCGACGGTTCCGGCGCCTGGCCCGGCATTGTGGCCGACCGGGGCGGTCTCGAGGGAGACCGGCCACAATGGCGGGCCAGATTGGACCTGTCTCGCCGCGCTAACGAGCCGCCAGTCGCCGTCAGCGCCGGCATTGTTTGCCGGCCAATAACGCCCGCTTTCCAATGGCATATATGTTTATTTATTTATCGTCGCCGAATTATGCACGCCCAGTCGATGAAGAATCGACGGCCGGATCGCGGTGGTAATGTCAGAATTCGATCAGCCAATTAGTGGATGGTTAATGAAGGGAGACTGCGGCTACATGCAACAGACCGCCTCTCGTTTAGGTGGGTGGCACCGACTTGTGGAGCGAATCGGACATGGTGTTGTCGCATTGTTGGCGTCTAATTAACACTGCATTGATTAGTTCTTTGCAAATCATTTAGTGTCATATTTAGCAATAATAAACAAACCTGTAGTCCTACTTGGCATTTTTGCAATTCTGATGTTTACTGACAATACGAAACATATCCCGGGAAAGTATTTTGCTGCCTTTTTGGCTTTCTGTTACCTACACGTTCCTGTTGTCTTTTTATTTTGCTGAATCTCACTTTAAGAATGCCATCCATCAGATGTGCAAGCTGACTGGGTCATTGATAGCAGGAAAAACTGGCAGGAATCGTGTCTAACTTCGGAAATATTTAAGTGAAAACAAATCTGCTAAATTAGGAAACAAGTGGCATGAACGCCATTAATAAATACATTTATTACTTGTATACTGGTTTAGAATATCGATTCCATGATCTTTAGATTTTGTGAAAACAATCGATTTTCACACGGTATGAACAAGCTAGACCGATATACGTACTGGTGTGCTCATTTTCACCGTTAGGATAGGAAAATCGTTTCAACGAAATCTTAATAAACTCATACTCATCAATAATATGGTTATTATGTTCTAAATCTACATTAGATGATATATGGTGTTCTTTAATTCGCAGAAACACCAAGCTTACAATTTACAATCTGTCGGACCGCAGGTTGTCAGATTGCCAGGGAGTCGATGTTCGGTGACGTGATTACTAGAGATCGACGTTCGTTTTATGACGTGTGACAAATGTTTCGTTTGTGACGCACGCGTAACTTTCCGTCACTGATTACGTCAGTAAAATGTGTCCAAAGGTCGCGCATGAGCGATGTTTAGTATTAGCTTAAATGGTTGAATGTATCTACATTACTATATTTACGACACTGTATCATTAGTTACAAAGCATACACGAAATATAGCCACATATCATACAGCCTACATTACATTAATTGATGCTGTTCTTAATTAATAGTATGCGATATCACCTAACAACATAACTTTGGCATTGCGAATGTGTTTTCATGACCTTGGACATATAGCGACTGGCACATGACAGTTATACTGAGTTTAGAACCAAGGCATTTGTTCGAAAACGAAGACATTTAGACAAATCCATTTAACTTAGCTGATATAACTTGAAATAATGACGATGTTCACTATATTCTTCCCAATTTCAGTAAGACATTTCATCTAAACACACAAGACCTTTCATCAAATTTGTATTAACTTTATTTGTTACTATCACAATTATCTTATGCACATATTAAACTTGATTATTTACATTGCGCGATGTCTTAAGCTGCTTAATTATAATTTTATTTTTAAAATTGAAATTTTAAATCTAACAAAAATGTGGCGTCGCAATGTATGTACATGATAAAATTCAATTTCATCGTCTTCAGACCTTGATATTATTGTAAAATATTAATTCGAATGTTACTTATTATACACAAAATATAAACACACACACACACACACACACACACACACACACACACACACACACACACACACACACACACACACACACACACACACACACACACACACACACACACACACACACACACACACACACACACACACACACACACACACACACACACACACACACACATACATACATACATACATACATACACACATACACACATACACACATACACACATACACACATACACACATACACACATACACACATACACACATACATACATACATACATACATACATACATACATACATACATACATACATACATACATACATACATACATACATACATACATACATACATACATACATACATACATACATACATACATACATACATACATACATACATACATACATACATACATACATACATACATACATACATACATACATACATACATACATACATACATACATACATACATACATACATACATACATACATACATACATACATACATACATACATACATGTGTATGTGCATGACATACAATCCTTTTTGTTCACTCTGGCAAAGCATACACATGGATACTATACAGGGATATAGGGATATAACTGACATATATGATGTTTAATTAGCACAAACCTGTAAACCATCAAATGTTGTCTTATGATATCAGCGACATTGGTTGGACGTATTTACACCAGTTGGATATACACTATGTCGTCTTATTATATCAGTGACATTAGTTGGACGTATTTACACCAGTTGGATATAAACTATGTCGTCTTATGATATCAGCGACATTTGTTGGACGTATTTACACCAATTGGATATAAACTATGTCGTCTTATAATATCAGCGACATTGGTTGGACGTATTGACACCAGTTGGATATACACTATGTCGTCTTATGATATCAGTGACATTAGTTGGACGTATTTACACCAGTTGGATATAAACTATGTCGTCTTATGATATCAGCGACATTTGTTGGACGTATTTACACCAATTGGATATAAACTATGTCGTCTTATAATATCAGCGACATTGGTTGGACGTATTGACACCAGTTGGATATTAACAATATCGGCTTGTGGTATCAGCGACATTAGTTGGACGTTTTTACACCAGTTGGATATAGACAATGCTTTTAGGGAAATTACTAAAACAAATTAAACGTAGTCATTCA
>CBDHHR010000426.1:0-8021 GCA_965263245.1 Metamycoplasmataceae bacterium
TCACGGGTCATGCAGACATTTGTAACAATTGGTTCAAATGTGATATTTGCAAATATTTTTAAATGAGTTGTGCAAATGCATGTATTGCTGATCATATTATTGTCGAGGACATGTCAAGTTCATTAAATTATATAATACATATGTCTGGAGTTTACCGAAAATATAACATCATAAAAGCAAGAACTTTACAACAACTAATAGAGCTGATAATAAACAGATAAGCGTGCGCGGCTGTTAGAATGCCAAGCAAACAACGGCGTATGCAAGTAAATTAGGTTGTTACATTGACTGTCGAAATTGCCCATGTTTCGACACGGTGGCTGTATCAATACCGAACCACCGACCTGTCGGCACCGGGATTCGAACGCATATCCCTCTAGTCAGGAGTCTGGCACTCTAACCATACAAGCCCTATTGTGTTTTCTTCTTCTCCTACCCTTATCATTGGATAACAATCGCCCTGACAGTTGCTCAGAAAGAAATATGTAGGTCAGTGCAGGGTATACATGTCTGGCGACCTGATTATCACTATTGGTGATGTACATTTGTAAAATTATCACTGGCACACACACACCCACATCCACACCCACCCACACCCACACCCACACCCCACACACACACACACACACACACACACACACACACACACACACACACACACACACACACACACTCTCTCTCTCTCTCTCTCTCTCTCTCTCTCTCTCTCTCTCTCTCTCTCTCTCTATGCTTGATAAAAACTGCACACATGATTTAGCTTAACCCACCCATTATGCGAATAGACGCTGCATCGATAACACCAGCAAGTAAGATGTTGGATTTCAATTCAGACACCACCATGTCCTCCATATCTTTGGCCACAAATGTCTCGTTGGTAACAACATAGAAGGCTATCTTGACGCTGCCAGCCCTACGAACACAGTCACGATAATCTAGTATATTTGCTTGTTGCTGTCAGCGATATGATTTGTTCTGCGAGGGTGCGTGCGTTTGCGCAAGCGCGTTGGTTGAAACTAATAACACATAGCCTGATGCCATAACACTTATTGTGATATTGAATTGTTGTTGTGACCTTAGAGATTGTCATCGCGACGCGGATTCTGTTTAAGACGTCGCATTCATATAATTGTGCCGATAATTGTAAACATATTCAATGCATTAGTTAATTCGCGAGCTAGGCCGTTATTTAAGCTCATTTGCACGGATCTTAGCGGAAAAGCACTACATCATAATGACGTAAAATCACCTACTGGAACGTCATGTTCTCTATTGATCTGATGTGGAATTGGCTTTTTTGTAGCAGTCCCATTATCTACAACAAGGAGCAACAGACACACGTCATATGGTATTCGAACGGCGAACGCGACTTGTGAACCGTTTCCCTAAGTAGCTGAGCTCTTCACCATTACAACAAATCATGACAGATGACACATCGGTGACAACGTCCCCCTGGCATGTCAAGGTGTTGACTATTTTCAGATATTCAATGTGCAATTACGGATAAAATTGAGTTTTAAATGCCAGATCGGGTTTAAGAGCTCATAACATCGCTAGTGAAATGGTGTCCTGGTCATTCGTAAACAGGTTGCTATCATGAGTTGTGTGAACAAATGTTCAAAACAATTAGCGAATTCAGCAATCCCTCCCTACGAGTAATTCACGTAGCACTTCTTGCTACTGATTCTTCTCGTCCGAGCGCATATATATATATATAAGCGAGTTGCACCGTAATGGACATATAAAGAGGTAAACTCTTTCTTAAGCCGGAACAATGTTTTCATATCAACGATTCGTGTACCGTAGACAAAATATACATGGAGTTTGCGTGTTAATTATGTTTGTGCTGACCACCAAATCATACAAAAAGCGTTCGTGGAGGGTATTTGTTAAAAGCAAACATTATCTTAATTTGATATAGTTGGGTAGTATTGGTAAAACTGATTGAAAGGATTTGCTTTTGTTTAACACGATATAGGCACACATTCAAGATGGCCGTCTGCGCATATGTGACTTGATTTTCCATCGTATCTTTCACATTTGATATGGTTAGAAAGAAGTCCTTACTATTTCATATGTTAAACTACCAGGCTCCATTATTGTCTATGTTAATTAAATATCAAGCGAGCATTAGTAGATATTCGCCATAAGTTTCCTCCAGTGTAGGTGAAGAGCTACCCACTAGTTGTTACAGTAGTACAGACAAGGACAATTTAGTAAACCTGCCTGCCAAATAGTCTACAGCAGTCAATCAAGCCTTTGTAGAGACAGTGACCTTAATCAGTTATAACCATTTTGATGGAGTAATGAACGTTTGTCTTTACCAGACATGGGGTCAAATACATTTGTAAAGTGTTTGATAATTTCAAGTACATTTTCAAATGCATTGTCAGTATTTCGGTTTTATGATCACACATAATGCCTGCCAACCTGATTACCCTTACTGCAAATCACCTTTCACCAAATAATTGTTTTCAACCATCTACAATTTTGAAGTTGTATGTCGGGTTAGGGTTAGACACAATTCCACCCAGTCCACGTATTTCAATCATATTTGAATCAAATTTCAAAAATGGCAGTGTATTTGAATAGTATTTGAATAAAAATGGCAGTGTATTTGTATTTGAATTGAAAATTTGTATTTGTATTTGAATTGGAAATTTTTATTGAAATCTAGAAAAGCAATGTATTTGTATTTGATTTGGCTGAGTTGTATTTGTATATGATCCCAAAATGTGTATTTGGATCCAACCCTGAACTGCACCATATGTTCATTTACATATTATTATTATTATTATTATTATTATTATTGAAAGTAATTCCGAACATATTAATAATGGTGAATGTTGCATATGATACATAAACACACGCACACACACACACACACACACACACACACACACACACACACACACACACACACACACACACACACACACACACACACACACACACACACACACACACACACACACACACACACACACACACACACACACACACACACACACACACACACACACACACACACACACACACACACACACACACACACACACACACACACCACACACACACACACACACACACACACACACACACACACACACACACACACACACACACACCACACACACACACACACACACACACACACACACACACACACACACACACACACACACACACACACACACACACACACACACACACACACACACACACACACACAACACACACACACACACACACACACACACACACACACACACACACACACACACACACACACACACACACACACACACACACACACACACACACACACACACACACACACACACACACACACACACACACACACACACACACACACACACACACACACACACACACACACACACACACACACACACACACACACACACACACACACACACACACACACACACACACACACACACACACACACACACACACACACACACACACACACACACACACACACACAAACACACACCTATGTATTAATAATTCTACGATTTGTAGCATCAAAGCGGTTGCCGAGTAACATAATTTGTAATTGTGACGTGAAACTAATTCCAAACGTAATAAAATGCGTTAAACATCAATAAATGCATTTCAAAGGACATGCAAGTAGTAAGAGTACAGTACGAACTATTTGTGTGCTGCAGCTAAATTATAGGACTCACATATTTCTACATCACACAAGCTTAGACTCACACTTTATTCATTTCATGATGACTTAATGGGCCAGTAGGTTGATCTATTTGAGAGTAACAAAATGATACACAACTGCATCGCAGTTCCAAAAAACGTCAGCTAGAGATGTGAGAGACGGATGACCTTCTCCAGCGTTTCTACACATTATTGTTACAATAATGTGTCCGCAATATATATCTATATATATATATATATATATATATATATATATATATATATATATATATATATATATATATATATATATATATATATACAAACGTACATACATACATGCACACTAAAAATGTATATATAGGCACGCACGCACATACATACATACATACATACACATACATGCATATATACGTGTATATATATATATATATATATATATATATATATATATATATATATATATATATATAAGGGTAATTGATTAGATTGTTTTATATGATATGTATTTTCGCTATTTCAGGAATATCACACATGAGCGACTAGGGCCTGCGAGTGTCACTTTTTACGAGTATGAGTACTGTCACAAATTCATCACACTATTACACAGCTGTTTTGAGTAAGCGTTGTGTGATATTTGTCAAAATATTTGTATTCTTACTTTTGATTGTCACGCATCAACTTGCAAACAATTCGTTCACGAGATGAAGATTTTTGCTAGTTATAGTAATTTTTTAAATGTTTAATAACGGGGACATCGAAGTGGGATTGGATCCACACAAAACCTCTATTGAAGACTTCAGATCTCAATCTGGTTCTTTCTGTGAAACTGTTTTCTGCATCACTACGATCATGGGGATTACTCCAAAAAGAATCGTGCCTTAAGTAAACTTCAATAACATTTCTTTACGTTATGTTATATTTTTCCACAAGTATACAGGGATCACTTGGTGTAACGACAGTTCTTTTTTGATATTTAAAATTAAACTGACTGCGCATACTAGTTAATGTGGGGTACATGTTGGCATTGTCTTCAATCTTTGTTAAAGCTATGTTAGTCAAAAACAAAATAATAATTCGGAATAACATTTTGCAAAAAAACAGCTTCATTTAGACCCGATACTGCAAAAATCAAATAAGCTTTATCTTGGAGACTTTCTATTTGGAAGCATATGTACTTGGCAATAATTGCAGAAAGTGTTAACAGGCCCACCGTATTCCTAAAAAAAATTAAATGACATTTAAAATGTGTTGATCACATCAGTGCTGCTCTAGTGATGTAGTCAGAAGTAAATCAGTCACATAATCTATCTGTAAACAAAGTAATGCAGCCATCATGGAATGTTCTGGTTTATTTTACATATTCTCTGCAAATGGTGTAAATACCTGCATCTATAGGTATAATATATAATATATTTATAAGTAATACGATACCATTAGGTAGCAGAGACAAAACAAAGTAATATAATAGTATGGCTTTTGGAGGCGAGTTTTGACATCTAGAATGTCATCGGGTAGTCAAGATTAGATCAAAATAGTTGATTTCTATCCAGACATTTGCAGCATCATAGATAGAGGTCATCAAAATTATCTGACCATGACTAAATGATGGTCAGATTAAACTACTATATGGTTGATCTGTAGCATATATTAATCCATGTAAACGAATATACACTTGTTTTCTTCAACGTCAATCCTGGACAACTAAATTTCACCCTATTTCTGACAGATATGCGTGGATGGCAATGGTGATACCAGAAATCAAAAATTCTAGGACGTTAGCCATTATTTGCATAATAACAGGGCAATATGACTATTCGTTTTGCCTATATTTGTAGCATTAATACAGTGTAAGAACACCTGAAGCATTATGTTGAGCATGATACAACTTCTACATATTCTTGCTATAATATACGTATGCTTCAACATAAATCAGCGAAATCAGAGGTTATATGTTTTGGCTAGGTCAGGTCAAACCACTATGTTTTCTTTTTGTTTTATATATGGGTTATTACCTAAATAAGCAGGCAATTATATTAGCTTTAAAATGACAAAAAAATCATGGATGTAGCTCTCTTACGTACACAAACACATAGTGGCATTTAATGTGTGGATAGTAAAGGTGATAACAAAACAAAATATAGGAAGTTTGCCGCCATTTGCATATTAACATAATTGTGACTGTAAGTATTGCCTATGTTGCAGCATTGATGTGGAATAAAAATGTTTTTAACATTTATAACTCCGAAATCGGAGGTTACGTGTTTTTGCTAGGTCAGGTCAAACAATTTTGTTTCAATATGTTTACACGTGTTTGTATATGGATTATTGTCTAAATAGGTAGAAAATTATAATAGCTTTACAATGTCACAAACATCACTTTTGTAGGTCACATAGAAGTGGAGATATGACACCTGGAAGGTAGTCAGGTATCAAAGTCGGGTAAAAGTTTGATTACATCTATATATATATATATATATATACATATATATATATATATATATATATATATATATATATATATATATATATATATATATATATGCATACAATTACATACGTATTACATACGTCGACAAATGGACGCGCGGACGGATGGACGCACGCACGCACGCACGGATAAAAACGAAATGAACGAAATTAATAACTTATTTGTATCCGCAAAGTTGTGTTTATATTAATGTATGTATGTATGTATGTATATATATATATATATATATTATATATATATACATATATATATATATACATATATATATATATATATATATATATATATACATATATATACATATATATACATATATATACATATATATATATATATATATATATATATATATATATATGTGTGTGTGTGTAATATATAATATGTGTGTGTACATACCGCAGCTTTGATTTGACTGGACATTGCCTGGTAACTGGCGCTCGAAACGTCTTTTAGGTCTTCGCTGTATGACGCTGATGACGTCGTGAACTTGACCAGGTAACCTGAATATTTCTGGCACAACTTCTTGTCCACCACTTGTTTATTAGTTGTCTCATTGATTGTAACTATTAACGAGAAACCGGTGTCACGACGAAACATATATAACCAATGCAATATTTCAATGAACATAACATTATCTATAACAATGTAACAAAATTAAAAGTAAACATGATGAACGCAACGATTAATGATTAATAACTTGTCTAACCATTCAGTGAATTGCATCATGCAGCAATGCATGTGAACCACAACAGTTAACCGCTTAAATTTATTCGTAATAAGTTTATTTAAACACCCGGAATAAACCATGTTAAACACCTTCATATAGCTTCACAACAATACATATTTCACTATGGGAAATATATCTGAAACACGTAATAGAACACTCTAGCGCAAAAAGAAAACACAGAGTCTCCAACAAACTGGCCTAGAAATGCTAAGATAAAGTATGACATTTAAGAATAATATATATATATATATACATCACATTCCTTAATTCACAATATCACAAACGCCATTATTGTTACATCTTTGTTAAAGAGGAAAACATTGTTGAAAAGAAATATGAATGTAATCATATAATAGAATAGATAAAGAGTCATGGTAAACAAACAATAATCTGAGTAAATACAGCATATAGCAATGTATATTAATATGCGGTCCCACCCAATGGCGAAGTATGTTTTTGAAAGGAAGACAACATGTCAAATCACTCAAATTGTTGCATGCAATTGCGAAGACGGTATTTCAAACTTGCAGTTGCCATGTTTGTCAAATATTAACTTTTTGAAGTGTTGCGTAAGCTTCCATTTGATGACAATAATAGAAAAATAATACAATTTACAAAACATAACTAATATAATTTTGAATAAAACAATGAACACTAGACGCCATAGTTACCAATTCCATTACTCGCTGGACACATGTAAATAATGCAATACATAGCAATGTATTATAAGCACACAGGTAAATTTATAATTTTTTATAATACTTACATATTGATATTTGTCCGATAACAGTGCGAATTAAAAAAACATAGCAAATATGACCATTTTGTTTAATTCAGATGGTGACACTTTTGCCATTGTAACATTTGATGCTACAGTCAGCATTAACACAATTACGACGAGTTATTAACCTTTGGTAATATTCGTATTAAGAAAATAATGTTGTCAGGCCTCATTTCATTGCCTGAATGTTCTATGCTTACCTTTTAGTTCGCATTGGCCATTTGCACCTACTGTATGCGATGAGACACATTCGTCGCAGGTAGTAGTTTTGCTGCATTTTTTGCAGAAAGCAATTTCACTACAATCTAGAAGAAATGGATATTATATATTATTCAGCAATAAATAAC
>CBDHHR010000427.1:0-7484 GCA_965263245.1 Metamycoplasmataceae bacterium
ATGTCAGGTCCTTTTCAACAGATTATCTGTCCCTTCAACTACTGATCCATTGAAATTGGCTTCAGACTTAAATTTGTTTTATAACAGATTTGACAGCCATGATTTTTCTATTGAGTGTGAGTCGCTCCTAGCTGCTGGCCCTTTACCCGTACCAGGTGATATTGACATTTCTACCGTGGATGTCACAAATCAATTCAACAAGTGTAAGGCTAATAAAGCTCCTGGTCCAGATGGCATTACAGGCCGCTTACTTAAAGAGTGTGCAATTGAGTTAGGTCCGGTATTTCAGCCACTGTTTAAACAGTCTGTGGATATAGGTGTGATTCCAACCATCTGGAAAACGTCTGTAGTGGTACCCGTCCCTAAAATGTCATCACCGTCAGAGTTAAACCACTTCAGACCTGTGGCCCTAACGTCCATCGTCATGAAATGTTTTGAAAGACTGATTTTGTCTCACATTCTCCCACATGTTCAATCTCAACTGGACCCATATCAATTCGCTTACCGTTCCAGAAGAGGCACTGACGATGCAATAGCTTGCCTTTTACACAAACTATTTGAACACATGGAGACAGCTGGCAACTATGTTCGAATCTTATTTATTCAGTTCAGCATTTAACACAATACAAAGGCATGTCATGATTGATAAACTACAGAAACTAGACGTTCCAGCCGCACTTGTTCACTGGGTTTTCAATTTCTTAAGTAATGGCCCGCAGTGTGTTCGAGTGGGTGACATAAAGTCACCAGTGCTTGTTAGCAACACAGGTGCGCCTCAGGGTTGTGTTCTGAGTCCATTTTTGTACACCTTGTATACAAATGACTGTCGTAGTGTTGATTCATCTACCCAATTTGTGAGGTTTTCTGATGATACAGCCATGCTCGCTCTTTTGAATGATTTTGCCTCATACCAGTCATATCTTTCTTCAGTGGTACGTTTCTCTAGTTGGTGCAGTAAAACATTTCTGCATCTGAATGTTTCCAAAACGAAAGAAATGTGCATCGACTTCCGTCGTAATAGAACTGTCATTAGTCCTATTGTCATCAACGGTGAACCTGTGGAACAGGTTGATTCATTCAAATACCTCGGTGTTATATTAGATGAAAAACTGTCATTTACAGAGCATGTTACAGCCGTGCAAAAGAAGTCTCAACAGCGACTGCACGTTCTTCGAAAGTTACGAGCTTTCTATGTTGATCCACTACTTCTTCTACGCCTTTACCGTAGCATAATTGAGCCTCTCTTAACCTACTGCAGCATTTGTTACTACCCTGCTCTTTCTGTGAAAAACCGTAACAGGCTTCTGAAAATCTCACATGTTTCTGCCAAGATCATTGGTTTACCTACACCAAAGCTCTCCGAAATAATCGACCATGCAATTTTGAAGAAAGCTCGTGCTGTCGCTACTGAGTCTGATTACCCGCTCTCTACGTTCTTCCATGTACTTCCGTCTCAAAGGAGATACCGTTGTATAACATGTAAAACATGTCGCTATAGCAGGAGTTTTGTGCCGGTGGCCATTAGAATGTTGAATGCTAAATGAGTCATATTGATTTCACCCGGTTGAATTGTTCTTGTAGTGGATACATCTGGAAATTCATTTGCATTTTGTTGAGAACATCATATATATTTTAGATGTGATCATGAGCATGTATTTAAACCGGAAGATAGAATTTTGCGTAAAGACACACATGCGCAAGGACGACTTCCGTTACTAATGCTGGTGACATGTTTTCTCCAGCAGCTGGACTGACGCCGTCCGCCATGAGAGACAGGATGATCCTTGTCGGCCTTGCAACCGTCATTTACATGGCGGCAGTAACAGCCGAGCCGACGTGTGAATGCAAGGCCAAGTTTACCGCCGATGGTATGTCTCTTAGAAGAGTGAGATAGACGGGGGAAAGGAGGAGAGAGAGAGAGAAGGAGGGATGGAGCGAAGGAGCGAAGTGATAGAGGGAGGGATGGGATGGAGTGAGTGAGTGAGTGAGTTAGTGAGTTAGTGAGTGAGTGAGTGAGTGAGTGAGTGAGTGAGTGAGTGAGTGAGTGAGTTAGTGAGTGAGTGAGTGAGTGAGTGAGGGAGGGAGGGAGGGAGTGAGGGAGGGAGGGAGGGAGTGAGTGAGTGAGTGAGTGAGTGAGTGAGTGAGTGAGTGTGTGTGTGAGTGAGTGAGTGAGTGAGTGAGTGAGTGAGTGAGTGAGTGAGTGAGTGAGTGAGTTAGTGGGGGAGTGAGTGAGTGAGTGAGTGAGTGAGTGAGTGAGTGAGTGAGTGAGTGAGTGAGTGAGTGAGGGAGGGAGGGAGGGAGGGAGGCAGGGAGGGAGGGAGGGAGGGAGGGAGGGAGGCAGGAAGGGAGGGAGGGAGGGAGGGAGGGACGGACGGACGGACGGACGGACGGACGGACGGACGGACGGACGGACGACGGACGGACGGACGGACGGACGGACGGACGGACGGACGGACGGACGGACGGACGGACGGACGGACGGACGGACGGACGGACGGACGGACGGACGGACGGACGGACGGACGGACGGACGGACGGACGGACGGACGGACGGACGGACGGACGGACGGAGGGAGGGAGGGAGGGAGGGGGGAGGGAGGGAGGGAGGGAGGGAGGGAGGGAGGGAGGGAGGGAGGGAGGGAGGGAGGGAGGGAGGGAGGGAGGGAGGGAGGGAGGGAGACAAAGATAGATATATGGATAGAGAGTGTGTGTGTGTATGGGTGAAGGAGAAATAAAGAGTAAGAGAGAGAGGGGGGAGAGAGAGAGGGGGGAACAGAGCGGGCGCGTGTGAGAACGATAGCGAGAGCGAGAGACAGAGCGAGACGAGACGGGGACGGGGACGGGGACGGGGACGGGGACGGGGACGGGGACGGGGACGGGGACGGGGACGGGGACGGGGACGGGGACGGGGACGGGGACGGGGACGGGGACGGGGACGGGGACGGGGACGGGGACGGGGACGCGGACGGGGACGGGGACGGGGAGGGGACGGGGACGGGGACGGGGACGGGGACAGACGTACTTGCGCGTGTGTGTACGTGTACGTTTATATAAGCGTGTGCATGACACAGAAACCTTACTACACCTAACATAGAACTTGTTGCGTGAATATGCGAAGCGATACAATAAACGGCCCATTACACGTGCATTAACCTATTTTCCTGTGGTACGCCGTAACCAGTTAATACAGTCGACTCGTCACAGATGAACTGTCTTTCCGTGCCTTGCAGTCGACTGTCCCATTGCCTACGAAGAGACGTACCCAGGCCTTCAGCGGCTCACACCTGACCCGTGCAACTGCAGTTGCTTCTTCACGTGCCAACAGTTGCCCTACGGCCGGGCTCGGTGGCGAGCCACCAGACGATGTTGCGCCCCTTGTCTCCTCTGGGACCAAGACCTAAAGACCTGCATACGAGGACCCGACTGTGGTCATCCAAAGCCAGTCCCGACGCCGCAACAACCAGGTAGCGACAAGACCGCGTGTCCGTCACGTAACATGTTGTCTAGCAACAGGGTCCGTCAAGCTTTCAGAATGGCTGACGCGCGTGTAGATATGGCGACAGGAAGAAATGTTTGATCTCGTAGAAGTATCACCGCTTTTGAAATGTAGTGCAGAAAAACATAGTTGGGTAACGCAACAGTTGATACGAACCACGGGTGTAATTGTGTCATGTCACTTTGACTAATAATTGTCACTTGACAGGTATTAGTTGTTGTGTATCAGTCAGATGTATCAGTCAGATGGATCCGGTATTTGGGGTTAGAGGCTCACAATAGCCCACCTGACGACTTGTTCCTGCTTCCAGCTAAAACACGATAGTTCAACCGCCAAGCCCCTATTCACTTCCGATGCATATGTTAGAAATATTACGTTTGACCACCTAAACATATTCCGAAACGTCACGACTTCCTTTGCCGACAACGTTAATAACGGTAATATAACTGAATTATTATACGAGTTCGGTGCAACATCTGCTAGATTAACTCATTTTTCACACAGCTGTCGTTTGGAAATAACATTTTATGAACTTTGTCATAAATGAACACGCTTAAGGTCACAATTTGAAAATAAAATCGACAGAATGTCCGAACATTTCAAACTCCAGCATCCGTGTTTGACGGCTCCACGCCGTCATATTAGACAACAGCAATGCATACTTCCGGCACAGTACTACTCTCAGCCTGTGACACCGAAAACCTGTTATATCAAAGGTGTTACGCTTTCACCTGACATCTCGCTGTGTCGTTCCCCGCAGGTGCCTGTCCACTGAGGCCGGTCGAGGGGGAACCTACCAAGTTCAGGCATGGAAGATTCGTCAAAACCTGTTCCCCAGGCACCGTATTTGACGTCGTCAAATGCACGTGTGTCCACTCGGCTGTCAAAGGTGTCAGAGGTGAACCACTGTGTTTTTGTCTGCCGATATTTTGTCATTTTGGCAAACCAGATCATATGTTTCTCTTTGTTCGAGTGTAGGTTGTTCACTGTTCGAGTGTAGGTTGTTCACTGTTCGAGTGTAGGTTGTTCACTGTTCGAGTGTAGGTTGTTCACTGTTCGAGTGTAGGTTGTTCACTGTTCGAGTGTAGGTTGTTCACTGTTCGAGTGTAGGTTGTTCACTGTTCGAGTGTAGGTTGTTCACTGTTCGAGTGTAGGTTGTTCACTGTTCGAGTGTAGGTTGTTCACTGTTCGAGTGTAGGTTGTTCACTGTTCGAGTGTAGGTTGTTCACTGTTCGAGTGTAGGTTGTTCACTGTTCGAGTGTAGGTTGTTCACTGTTCGAGTGTAGGTTGTTCACTGTTCGAGTGTAGGTTGTTCACTGTTCGAGTGTAGGTTGTTCACTGTTCGAGTGTAGGTTGTTCACTGTTCGAGTGTAGGTTGTTCACTGTTCGAGTGTAGGTTGTTCACTGTTCGAGTGTAGGTTGTTCACTGTTCGAGTGTAGGTTGTTCACTGTTCGAGTGTAGGTTGTTCACTGTTCGAGTGTAGGTTGTTCACTGTTCGAGTGTAGGTTGTTCACTGTTCGAGTGTAGGTTGTTCACTGTTCGAGTGTAGGTTGTTCACTGTTCGAGTGTAGGTTGTTCACTGTTCGAGTGTAGGTTGTTCACTGTTCGAGTGTAGGTTGTTCACTGTTCGAGTGTAGGTTGTTCACTGTTCGAGTGTAGGTTGTTCACTGTTCGAGTGTAGGTTGTTCACTGTTCGAGTGTAGGTTGTTCACTGTTCGAGTGTAGGTTGTTCACTGTTCGAGTGTAGGTTGTTCACTGTTCGAGTGTAGGTTGTTCACTGTTCGAGTGTAGGTTGTTCACTGTTCGAGTGTAGGTTGTTCACTGTTCGAGTGTAGGTTGTTCACTGTTCGAGTGTAGGTTGTTCACTGTTCGAGTGTAGGTTGTTCACTGTTCGAGTGTAGGTTGTTCACTGTTCGAGTGTAGGTTGTTCACTGTTCGAGTGTAGGTTGTTCACTGTTCGAGTGTAGGTTGTTCACTGTTCGAGTGTAGGTTGTTCACTGTTCGAGTGTAGGTTGTTCACTGTTCGAGTGTAGGTTGTTCACTGTTCGAGTGTAGGTTGTTCACTGTTCGAGTGTAGGTTGTTCACTGTTCGAGTGTAGGTTGTTCACTGTTCGAGTGTAGGTTGTTCACTGTTCGAGTGTAGGTTGTTCACTGTTCGAGTGTAGGTTGTTCACTGTTCGAGTGTAGGTTGTTCACTGTTCGAGTGTAGGTTGTTCACTGTTCGAGTGGTTGTTCACTGTTCGAGTGTAGGTTGTTCACTGTTCGAGTGTAGGTTGTTCACTGTTCGAGTGTAGGTTGTTCACTGTTCGAGTGTAGGTTGTTCACTGTTCGAGTGTAGGTTGTTCACTGTTCGAGTGTAGGTTGTTCACTGTTCGAGTGTAGGTTGTTCACTGTTCGAGTGTAGATGACGTGTTTCACATTCGACAAGAACTCGGTCGGACTATTTGGCGAATGGGCGATGTATCAAAATGTGAAGATCGTTAGTGAAGGCTGTGTACACGGGAGGTGTGTGCTCTTCCCCGGGGACGGACCGTCGCATATAGAAATCCCTCTTTTCGCTGGAATGTTCGGTTCATCGGCAGAAGTAAGTGAAACGAAGCAATATGAACTTGACTTGAAAAAGTTGGTTGGGTCTGTGTCTAGACGTATAAGCAGAACCTAACCATTTGTAACAACTATTATGCCAGTAGTTTTGTAGTCAAACCTTGTTGTAGACCCAAAAGTCAAGTTCCTGGACAGTTCCTTAGGCAACGAAAGATTGAAGTCACGCTTTTTTACTCGTTTAGCCGCAGGGTTGGTTTTCTGCGGACAATAAGGTATTTCTGCCGAGCACAAGACTGAAAACGGCAGACATGGCAACAACCGGGGAATAGGGCCTGCAAGTCTCGCGCGCGAAAACGAGGCTGGGGGCAGTTGGGGGCAGGAGGTCCATTTACTCCATGTTAACATATAGGACTTAGTTTTGTTTTGGTCGTAATAATCGAACTGTCCGGAAATAGCGTATTTCAGTTATATTGTCCGAAGGATTATTACAAGCAGAAGCAGTGGAACACTTTGCCGGTGACAATGATCACGGAAATCATGAATTTTAATCGATTATTATGGTGGTTGCCATGGCAATAGCGGCAAGTACTTGTGTTTGGCGATCTTGACTAATAATGAACAGTGCCAGTTTTCGCGCAGTACAACCTGTTTGGGCCAAACGTATACATGTGTTATGATTATGTGCATTTAGACAACTTGTCAGATATAAGTGCTTATCGAAACTACAACGTACAGCAATGTAAAACGCAAATCCCGTAAAAGACACATACAGCTTAGCATCGTGTCGATTATCTGCACTACGTAAATCGCTATGTGCCTATGATAGTGTGATAAACTCAATATTAAATCGGACATTTAAGATAAGAAACGTATAACATAAGATATTTATGAACTGATTTTCCTAGTATTCATCAGTCGGAAGCTACAACTGTCATCCATCGTTAGAATATTATTCTTGTGTCCAGTCCCCAATTAGTCTCGCATAGTCCCCAATAAGTTCCAGTCGCGCGGAGTCACGCCATGTATCGTGACCCACTTGCAGGCCCTATACAGGCCATATATATATATATATATATATATATATATATATATATATATATATATATATATATATATATGGGAACCTGCGACATTTGTGAAATATTTCGTTAACACCGTTTTGTACCTGTCTGGGTGCGACATATCTGGGTGCGACTTGTACGCACGAGTACATTAACACGCGCACAAGTATACTTTTATAACATTTGTGTCTAGACATGTGTTATATTTATATATCAGTTCATTGATCTATTGTCCATTTTAACAGGAAGTGGTAGTGATACGAAAGTTCCACTAGACAGGGCATATTCAAAAAGGACATAGAAAACGAATGTCAAATTACAGAAGTCAGAAGGAATATGCCCCGAACCACTGGATCCGTCTATATACACACAGTGCACATAC
>CBDHHR010000428.1:0-13321 GCA_965263245.1 Metamycoplasmataceae bacterium
CCACAGCCTCAGCCTCAGCCTCAGCGTCAGCCTCAGCCTCAGCCTCAGCCTCAGCCTCAGCCTCAGCCTCAGCCTCAGGTTCAGGTTCAGGTTCAGGTTCAGGTTCAGCTTCAGCTTCAGCTTCAGCTTCAGCCTCAGCCTCAGCCTCAGCCTCAGCCTCAGCCTCAGCCTCAGCCTCACCTTCACCTTCAGCCTCAGCCTCAGGCTCAGCCTCAGCCTCAGCGTCAGCTTCAGCTTCAGCTTCAGCTTCAGCTTCAGCTTCAGCTTCAGCTTCCGCTTCCGCTTCCGCTTCCGCTTCCGCTTCCGCTTCCGCTTCCGCTTCAGCCTCAGCCTCAGCGTCAGCTTCAGCTTCAGCGTCAGCTTCAGCTTCAGCTTCAGCTTCAGCTTCAGCTTCCGCTTCCGCTTCCGCTTCCGCTTCCGCTTCCGCCTCAGCCTCAGCCTCAGCCTCAGCCTCAGCTTCAGCTTCAGCTTCAGCTTCAGCTTCAGCCTCAGCCTCAGCCTCAGCTTCAGCTTCAGCTTCAGCTTCAGCTTCAGCTTCAGCTTCAGCTTCAGCGTCAGCGTTAGCTTCAGCTTCAGCTTCAGCTTCAGCTTCAGCTTCAGCTTCACCTTCACCTTCAGCGTCATCTTCAGCTTCTGCTTCTGCTTCAGCTTCAGCTTCAGCTTCAGCTTCAGCTTCAGCTTCAGCTTCAGCTTCAGCGTCAGCTTCAGCTTCAGCTTCAGCTTCAGCTTCAGCTTCAGCTTCAGCGTCATCTTCAGCTTCTGCTTCTGCTTCAGCTTCAGCTTCAGCTTCAGCGTCAGCTTCAGCTTCAGCTTCAGCTTCAGCTTCAGCTTCAGCTTCAGCTTCAGCTTCAGCTTCAGCTTCAGCTTCAGCTTCAGCGTCATCTTCAGCTTCAGCTTCTGCTTCTGCTTCAGCTTCAGCTTCAGCTTCAGCTTCAGCTTCAGCGTCAGCTTCAGCTTCAGCTTCAGCTTCAGCTTCAGCTTCAGCTTCAGCGTCAGCTTCAGCTTCAGCTTCAGCTTCAGCTTCACCTTCACCTTCAGCTTCTGCTTCTCCTTCAGCTTCAGCGTCAGCTTCAGCTTCAGCTTCAGCTTCAGCTTCAGCTTCAGCTTCAGCTTCAGCTTCAGCTTCACCTTCAGCTTCAGCTTCAGCTTCAGCTTTAGCTTCAGCTTCAGCTTCAGCTTCAGCGTCGGCTTCAGCTTCGGCTTCGACGTCGGCTTCGGCTTCGACGTCGGCGTCGGCGTCGGCGTCGGCGTCGGCGTCGGCGTCGGCGTCGGCGTCGGCGTCGGCGTCGGCGTCGGCGTCGGCGTCGGCGTCGGCGTCGGCGTCGGCGTCGGCGTCGGCGTCGGCGTCGGCGTCGGCGTCGGCGTCGGCGTCGGCGTCGGCGTCGGCGTCGGCGTCGGCGTCGGCGTCGGCGTCGGCGTCGGCGTCGGCTCCGGCTCCGGCTCCGGCTCCGGCTCCGGCTCCGGCTCCGGCTCCAGCGTCAGCGTCAGCGTCAGCGTCAGCGTCAGCGTCAGCGTCAGCGTCAGCGTCAGCGTCAGCGTCAGCGTCAGCGTCAGCGTCAGCGCCAGCGCCAGCGCCAGCGCCAGCGCCAGCGCCAGCGCCAGCGCCAGCGTCCGTGGCAGTGGCAGTGGCAGTGGCAGTGGCAGTGGCAGTGGCAGTGGCAGTGGCAGTGGCAGTGGCAGTGGCAGTGGCAGTGGCAGTGGCAGTGGCAGAGGCAGTGGCAGTGGCAGTGGCAGTGGCAGTGGCAGTGGCAGTGGCAGTGGCAGAGGCAGTGGCAGTGGCAGTGGCAGTGGCAGTGGCAGTGGCAGTGGCAGTGGCAGTGGCAGTGGCAGTGGCAGTGGCAGTGGCAGTGGCAGAGGCAGCGTCAACTTGTCAGCGTGTCTGCGTGTCTGCGTGTCTGCGTGTCTGCGTGTCTGCGTGTCTGCGTGTCTGCGTGTCTGCGTGTCTGCGTGTCTGCGTGTCTGCGTGTCTGCGTGTCTGCGTGTCTGCGTGTCTGCGTGTCTGGTGCTGGTACGTGTCCATGTCCATGTCCATGTCCATGTCCATGTCCATGTCCATGTCCATGTCCATGTCCATGTCCATGTCCATGTCCATGTCCATGTCCATGTCCATGTCCATGTCCATGTCCATGTCCATGTCCATGTCCATGTCCATGTGCGAGTGTATCGCACACGCACACGCACACGCACACGCACACGCACACGCACACGCACACGCACACGCACACGCACACGCACACGCACACGCACACGCACACGCACACGCACACGCACACGCACACGCACACGCACACGCACACGCACACACGCACACGCACACGCACACGCACACGCACACGCACACGCACACGCACACGCACACGCACACGCACACGCACACGCACACGCACACGCACACGCACACGCACACGCACACGCACACGCACACGCACACGCACACGCACACGCACACGCACACGCACACGCACACGCACACGCACACGCACACGCACACGCACACGCACACGCACACGCACACGCAAACAGATGCAGCATATTCTGTAAATAGGTCGGTTGTAGTGGAGGGGTAAACACGGTTGAATGGAACGGGAGATAATAAAGTTTTTTTGAGCTGATGTGTGTGGCGTGCTAACAATGTGTGTGAATAAATGTATAGCTGTTGGACTATCGCAACCGGCTCACACCGGTACACACTGCTCTCATAAATTATCTTGGAGATAGACACAAGAATGGGGAAAGTAACCCGCGGAGGGTAGTAAATAGTCGACCTTTTATTTATGTCGAATTACATTGTAACGTAGCGAACCGTGAAGAACAGGTCAAGTGTGTTACGTTTATTTAACGACTAGCGCCGGGCAGCAGTAATGTTTAGTGTCGTCTTAAAGGAGTTTCCAACGTAAATAAGCTTCTGTTCTTTCAAAGCACTGAACGCATAACCGACGCCACCTCTCTTCCACCACCACTTCGACTTCTTAGGATCGGTCGGTCGGTCGGTCGGTCGGTCGGTCGGTCGGTCGGTCGGTCGGTCGGTCGGTCGGTCGGTCGGTCGGTCGGTCGGTCGGTCGGTCGGTCGGTCGGTCGGTCGGTCGGTCGGTCGGTCGGTCGGTCGGTCGGTCGGTCGGTCGGTCGGTCGGTCGGTCGGTCGGTCGGTCGGTCGGTCGGTCGGTCGGTCGGTCGGTCGGTCGGTCGGTCGGTCGGTCGGTCGGTCGGTCGGTCGGTCGGTCGGTCGGTCGGTCGGTCGTCGGTCGGTCGGTCGGTCGGTCGGTCGGTCGGTCGGTCGGTCGGTCGGTCGGTCGGTCGGTCGGTCGGTCGGTCGGTCGGTCGGTCGGTCGGTCGGTCGGTCGGTCGGTCGGTCGGTCGGTCGGTCGGTCGGTCGGTCGGTCGGTCGGTCGGTCGGTCGGTCGGTCGGTCGGTCGGTCGGTCGGTCGGTCGGTCGGTCGGTCGGTCGGTCGGTCGGTCGGTCGGTCGGTCGGTCGGTCGGTCGGTCGGTCGGTCGGTCGGTCGGTCGGTCGGTCGGTCGGTCGGTCGGTCGGTCGGTCGGTCGGTCGGTCGGTCGGTCGGTCGGTCGGTCGGTCGGTCGGTCGGTCGGTCGGTCGGTCGGTCGGTCGGTCGGTCGGTCGGTCGGTCGGTCGGTCGGTCGGTCGGTCGGTCGGTCGGTCGGTCGGTCGGTCGGTCGGTCGGTCGGTCGGTCGGTCGGTCGGGTCCGTGTCCGTGTCCGTGTCCGTGTCCGTGTCCGTGTCCGTGTCCGTGTCCGTGGCCGTGGCCGTGGCCGTGGCCGTGGCCGTGGCCGTGGCCGTGGCCGTGTATGCGTGTATGCGTGTATGCGTGTATGCGTGTATGCGTGTATGCGTGTATGCGTGTATGCGTGTATGCGTGTATGCGTGTATGCGTGTATGCGTGTATGCGTGTATGCGTGTATGCGTGTATGCGTGATTGCGTGATGTGCGTGTGTGCGTGTGTGCGTGTGTGCGTGTGTGCGTGTGTGCGTGTGTGCGTGTGTGCGTGTGTGCGTGTGTGCGTGTGTGCGTGTGTGCGTGTGTGCGTGTGTGCGTGTGTGCGTGTGTGCGTGTGTGCGTGTGTGCGTGTGTGCGTGTGTGCGTGTGTGCGTGTGTGCGTGTGTGCGTGTGTGCGTGTGTGCGTGTGTGCGTGTGTGCGTGTGTGCGTGTGTGCGTGTGTGCGTGTGTGCGTGTGTGCGTGTGTGCGTGTGTGCGTGTGTGCGTGTGTGCGTGTGTGCGTGTGTGCGTGTGTGCGTGTGTGCGTGTGTGCGTGTGTGCGTGTGTGCGTGTGTGCGTGTGTGCGTGTGTGCGTGTGTGCGTGTGTGCGTGTGTGCGTGTGTGCGTGTGTGCGTGTGTGCGTGTGTGCGTGTGTGCGTGTGTGCGTGTGTGCGTGTGTGCGTGTGTGCGTGTGTGCGTGTGTGCGTGTGTGCGTGTGTGCGTGTGTGCGTGTGTGCGTGTGTGCGTGTGTGCGTGTGTGCGTGTGTGCGTGTGTGCGTGTGTGCGTGTGTGCGTGTGTGCGTGTGTGCGTGTGTGCGTGTGTGCGTGTGTGCGTGTGTGCGTGTGTGCGTGTGTGCGTGTGTGCGTGTGTGCGTGTGTGCGTGTGTGCGTGTGTGCGTGTGTGCGTGTGTGCGTGTGTGCGTGTGTGCGTGTGTGCGTGTGTGCGTGTGTGCGTGTGTGCGTGTGTGCGTGTGTGCGTGTGTGCGTGTGTGCGTGTGTGCGTGTGTGCGTGTGTGCGTGTGTGCGTGTGTGCGTGTGTGCGTGTGTGCGTGTGTGCGTGTGTGCGTGTGTGCGTGTGTGCGTGTGTGCGTGTGTGCGTGTGTGCGTGTGTGCGTGTGTGCGTGTGTGCGTGTGTGCGTGTGTGCGTGTGTGCGTGTGTGCGTGTGTGCGTGTGTGCGTGTGTGCGTGTGGGCGTGTGGGCGTGTGTGCGTGTGTGCGTGTGTGCGTGTGTGCGTGTGTGCGTGTGTGCGTGTGTGCGTGTGTGCGTGTGTGCGTGTGTGCGTGTGTGCGTGTGTGCGTGTGTGCGTGTGTGCGTGTGTGCGTGTGTGCGTGTGTGCGTGTGTGCGTGTGTGCGTGTGTGCGTGTGTGCGTGTGTGCGTGTGTGCGTGTGTGCGTGTGTGCGTGTGTGCGTGTGTGCGTGTGTGCGTGTGTGCGTGTGTGCGTGTGTGCGTGTGTGCGTGTGTGCGTGTGTGCGTGTGTGCGTGTGTGCGTGTGTGCGTGTGTGCGTGTGTGCGTGTGTGCGTGTGTGCGTGTGTGCGTGTGTGCGTGTGTGCGTGTGTGCGTGTGTGCGTGTGTGCGTGTGTGCGTGTGTGCGTGTGTGCGTGTGTGCGTGTGTGCGTGTGTGCGTGTGTGCGTGTGTGCGTGTGTGCGTGTGTGCGTGTGTGCGTGTGTGCGTGTGTGCGTGTGTGCGTGTGTGCGTGTGTGCGTGTGTGCGTGTGTGCGTGTGTGCGTGTGTGCGTGTGTGCGTGTGTGCGTGTGTGCGTGTGTGCGTGTGTGCGTGTGTGCGTGTGTGCGTGTGTGCGTGTGTGCGTGTGTGCGTGTGTGCGTGTGTGCGTGTGTGCGTGTGTGCGTGTGTGCGTGTGTGCGTGTGTGCGTGTGTGCGTGTGTGCGTGTGTGCGTGTGTGCGTGTGTGCGTGTGTGCGTGTGTGCGTGTGTGCGTGTGTGCGTGTGTGCGTGTGTGCGTGTGTGCGTGTGTGCGTGTGTGCGTGTGTGCGTGTGTGCGTGTGTGCGTGTGTGCGTGTGTGCGTGTGTGCGTGTGTGCGTGTGTGCGTGTGTGCGTGTGTGCGTGTGTGCGTGTGTGCGTGTGTGCGTGTGTGCGTGTGTGCGTATGCGTATGCGTATGCGTATGTGTATGTGCTTTTACGTGCATATGTGTATATGCGTGATTGTTCGTGTATATATATATATATATATATATATATATATATATATATATATATATATATATATATATATATATATATATATATTGCTTGCCTGTCTGTGTGCCAGCTTATTGCTTGTTTGAGAGTAGTGGAACTTTCCACCGGGTGTCTAGGCAATTCAGTTACGCACCACTGCACACCAGTGAATAGCAGATGACTTATAGTGGCATGCATAAACATCTCAAGAATTCAGGGCTGTAAATGTTGCCCCTAGCCACACCAGTACAATGCCGGTGTGTCTGTCCAGAACGGCGAGTGGTCCAGAACGTCATTCTTCAAAGGTTAGCGGTTCTTCAAAGGTTAGCGGATCACGATAAAGGTCATAGCGGTTCATGTCAAAGGTTAGCGCGACGTTCCAGCCGGCAGCTAGCCAGCAGTCTGGAATGTATATCCGGTCGAGGATGTCGTTCCACCTCGTTTTGAGTGTCGTTTATGGACTTTTTACATTTTAATCATTTATTGATGCGCTTCCTTTCTTGCAATTTTTATTAATATACATAACAAAACCTCACAAGCAGCGTTACTTGTAATTATTTGTAAACAGTATTTTCTTAATGTCCTTATCTCAGAGCGTTGTGCATATTATGACTTCGCTACATCCATGGTTTTCAGTGCAGTCTATATAATTATTTACGTGCAGCATTAAATACAAATCCCCGCGTCTTCGTGATATATATATATATATATATATATATATATATATATATATATATATATATATATATATATATATATATATCTGCCAGTTTAGGATGTATGTAACTGTCTGCAAGCTGAATGTACTGGATGTAACGTGCCCGAATTGGCATAGTGTGTAGGCAGGTCCTGTATTTTGAATACAAATTAAAGCAAAGCTGTATTTATAGGTACAGACGGTTGAGAGCCCACAGGGGTAGTATGTAAAATAAATTGGTCAGGGAGTGGGTAGAATTATGTATATATTGTTTTTATTTAAAAAGGCTCTTTCCTCCACTAGTTTTGCAAATATGTGCTTAACATTGCAGTATATAAATCCCATTGAGATGCTTCAAGATCAATACAAAGGGCGAGAATCTAGATGTTACCATATCCAAACAGTTGTTTTCACCAACACAACTCAGCAATGATTTAATAATATATTTTGGGAAATGAATCATGCATTCAAGACTTACATAATTTTATTATTATATCAGCTAGTATACTTATGTGTCACATAACAGTTTAATAGTAGTGATAAATAAAATGCAAACAATATCGTTCACAACAAAAGAAGCTCTTTGTATAATACCGTTGCATTTAATAACAATGTGATTACTTTCACTGATTTATGAAATCATACAGCAACAACGCCTGAGGAAAACAAACAACGTCAGCCTGTTGTATTTGAGTTTGAGTGTGGGTATGATTAGAACGTACTCGAGTACGATTACTTTAGAATGTAATCATGATTACTTTCATCATTCTTGTTATGTTGCTGTGTCACCATCTAGTGTTCTAACTGATTACTGCTATCCACTATCCAAGTGTTGCTATTATTAATAATCAGACGACTTTCTCGTGTATTGAATGAATCATTTAATATTGTAACAAATTGCATGCAAGTTTTATAATGTGTTCCAATTTAGTTGTGGTTCAATATTCAATTATATCAATGGTTCAATATTCAATTGTATCAAGAGGAAAAAATTTACTTACATAAATATTGCAACATTGTAGTTGATATATTGAGTATTAAACTGTAGTTGAAATTGGCACGAAATTCATTAGTAATATAAAAGCATGACAGAAAGAATAAATGACACACCAAACATAACTACATTGTAATGGAATTACATTTAAAAACAACACAATTGTCTCACAGAAAGATGTAGTTGAAACAGTTCCACTTTGTGTTGTGTCCGCAACAATAGGTATTGTTGTAAATAAAACATGATGCATTTATCTCAAATTCTGGTCTGAAAGATTGGGTACAACTAATTCAATGTATAGTTTCTGACTCAAATACAGATATGATGCATTCAAGAATTTTGAATGTCCCCTTTTTCAACAAAAAAAGTCATATCCAGGGGACTATATTAAAACTGATAATCAATTCAAATATGTAATATATCAGAAGGGACAAACACAAAGTAGTTGTGTATTTAGACAGGTTTACAATTTATCAATATTGTTTGCAAGAAAGGAAGCGCATCAATAAATGATTAACATGTAAGAAGTCCATAGACAACACACAAAACGAGGTGGAACGACATCCTGGACCGGATATACATTCCAGACTGGCTAGATGCGGGCTGGAACGTCGCGCTAACCTTTGACATGAACCGCTAACCTTTGACGTGAACCGCTAACCTTTGACATGTGTAACGACGTTCTGGACCGCTCGACGTTCTTGACCGCCACACCGGTCTGCATGTCACGTCGTAGTGGTTTTCAGTGCTGAGTACAAAGCTTCTTATTAAAATGGCTTTACGCAATTTTTCTTAGGCACATTGTCATGAATATCAACACCTAAATATCTATATGCTATCTGTACTGTTTTAACGACACAGTGAAATAATGTTTCAACTTGTTTGAAAGTTCATGTACATTAACCTAGTAACCTTGGCATCATGCCAGTAAGCCTGCTGAAACATGGCCTCTGCGTATAACAAGACAGATGACATATTATGATAGTGTCACCGCAGTCAATGTCTCGGAGCTCCGCCTGCCTTTGAGTTAAAAAAAAAACCAGTGCGCGTAGGTGCTTCTTGCTCACATGAATTTGCAGTCGCAGTTTGTAATATTTATTTTCAAAACGCCATGACGGTAACGTATATCCTTACCAGAACAGTTTCCAAAACGTAAACAACATTCCTGAACAGGGCAACACAATATTACATTTTGCGGTTTAAGAAACGCCAATTCGCATAGATTGACCCAAATTTCAAAGACAGCATTGTGCCGAACCAAAAAACTGTGCCGAACTGTGCCGAACCTTTCCAGTAATATCAAATAAAACGCCTTAAGCCTGGCTACGGGAGGGTTGGGATAATTTTAAAAAGCAGTATAGAATTTGTTAGATAATATGTAATTAAAATTGAGTATAAACAACATTCATTTAACATAGGCCCTAGCTTTTAACTTTCCTCCAGTCGGTTAGTCGATGAGAAACACGGAAAACTAGGTACTTTTCTTATGACGTTCTTATTTTGTGTATTAAATGAATTCCCACAAAACAACACCATTTATTCCTGATCATTAAATTGGTTTTGGTATAAAAAAAAAACAGCGAACATACCGGCATTGCGGAAACACGAATGTGTTGACACACTTCCACGAATGTGTTGACACACTTCCACGAATGTGTTGACAAACTGCCACCTACACAACTTACTGACACACTTCCACTACTTCAATGTTTTGACACACTTCCACCAACACCGTGTGTTGACATAGTTCCACCAACACCGTGTGTTGACACACTTCCACCAACACCGTGTGTTGACATAGTTCCACCAACACCATGTGTTGACACACTTCCACAAACACCGTGTGTTGACACACTTCCACCAACACCGTGTGTTGACACACTTCCACCAACACCGTGTGTTGACATAGTTCCACCAACACCGTGTGTTGACACACTTCCACCAACACCGTGTGTTGGCATAGTTCCACCAACACCGTGTGTTGACACAATTCCACCAACAGCGTGTGTTGACACACTTCCACCAACACCGTGTGTTGACATAGTTCCACCAACACCGTGTGTTGACACACTTCCACCAACACCGTGTGTTGGCATAGTTCCACCAACACCGTGTGTTGACACAATTCCACCAACACCGTGTGTTGACACACTTCCACCAACACCGTGTGTTGACACACTTCTGCCAGCTTTGAATTAAAATATGCAGATGTGAATCACTTGCTCAGTGTTATGCCTGATAAAAACCAATTGAAATCAAGCCTCAACGAAATATCTACAACCACATTGACTTACCGTGTATGTGGAGAAAACGTCTCCTGTAATATATGAACACTCTTCACGGAGCTGACTGTTAAACTGAACTCAGCGTCAACTCTTGCAGACGTGCGGAATGAGCAACGGTATTGTTCACCCCTGATCTAACCAACCGTGACATTTTGATGTACGCGGCTAGGCCCATCCTCCTTTTTATTTTCGCACTGGCATACCGCCAATGACAGTTGGGGGCATTTTTATCTCTTCGCTACATGCACGCTGAATCATTTCAAGTCGCGCCATAGTACAGGTCTTAAAGTATTCAATATTCCCAATTTTGTCGTCACGTTTTGCCTTTTGCATACGATATCCCTGTCAACTGATTCATTAGTGATACAATAGAACACGTTGTTTCGCATATCACTGTGAATACCTGACAGTTGATTTTTTTTCAAACTCAATTAATGTTCGTGTTAATGTAGTGCTCTCAAGCGGAATGTCAGTGGTGCCACCTGGTGTATTAAGTTTAACTACGCTTGCGATGAATAATGTGTATCTCTCTTTATTTGTTTCAAACACGCACACACGCACACACGCACACACGCACACACGCACACACGCACACACGCACACACGCACACACGCACACACGCACACACGCCCGCACGCACACACGCCCACACGCACGCACGCACGCACGCACACACGCACACACGCACACACGCACACACGCACACACGCACACACGCACACACGCACACACGCTCACACGCACACACGCACACACGCACACACGCACACACGCACACACGCACACACGCACACACGCACACACGCACACACGCACACACGCACACACGCACACACGCACACACGCACACACGCACACACGCACACACGCACACACGCACACACGCACACACGCACACACGCACACACGCACACACGCACACACGCACACACGCACACACGCACACACGCACACACGCACACACGCACACACGCACACACGCACACACGCACACACGCACACACGCACACACGCACACACGCACACACGCACACACGCACACACGCACACACGCACACACGCACACACGCACACACGCACACACGCACACACGCACACACGCACACACGCACACACGCACACACGCACACACGCACACACGCACACACGCACACACGCACACACGCACACACGCACACACGCACACACGCACACACGCACACACGCACACACGCACACACGCACACACGCACACTCACTCGCACATGCACACTCACTCGCACATGCACGCACGCACGAATACAAACATAAACAGACAAGCACACACGCGCACCCACATTGGTGAGTGTAGAAGCACACTTGGGAATGATACTATTTGTAATGGTAAGTGGGGACCTGTACAATAAATGAGTTGGCCAGCTTACTGATCAATGACAATCTGATACATTATACACTTACATTATTGATTTGAGCCTCATAAATGTAATTCGAAATACGTATCTGATGACCACAACTGAGGACCACGTATCATTCACACATTTACACTCTGGAATTGGGGACTTCGGTGAAACACCACATTATGACATCACATATATTTGACCACCGTTGTACGCAGTCTTTGCTGTAACAATGGATGATATGCAAATTACAAAGTCCAGATGTATGTATTGTTAATACGTCATAAACAATTGCTTAATGATTCAATAACGTCTCCGCTAGCCACAAATTATGATATGATATTAGTGTATTAATACCAATATAATAATAGTGGTCTATGTGGCATTATTGTGTTGTGTGAACATGTCATTACGATACGAGTATAATAGAACGTTGTGATCGCGTCTGATAAGGCCCTAATCGCTACAACACTACACTGGAAGGAATCCAATAGAACCTGACACACAACACGTTACCTTATACGTAGTGCAGGGGCCAGTTACCTGCTCCACATTACATACGCCCATTTGCAGTTTGCTAGAAAATGTTAAACATTTGTAATGTATCAAATCCGCCATCTACGCCATAAACTTGGTTTTGTTACGTGGGACTACATGTTTGGAATATTGTCGTATCAACAGAACGGAGTTTTACTAATGCCACGTGACTGCAAATACACCAATCAACACACTGTATGATTCCGAGGTCGACTGTGACACCAGAGGATAATAACAGACACTGATAGATGGCGCCACTTGTCAATTTATTTCCTTTCTAGAAACACTACCAACCAATGGTTCAGGAATATTGCGGAAACACAAGATTGATTAAATTTTCATAATATATACATTACCACATTCTGTTCTACTACCACTCGTCCAAACACCCACCCACCCATCCACCAGGAGTTGAATATATTCACTTATTTATATACATATGTATTCCGCTAGGAGCGCTTATCGTGTTTATGCGCTGTCAGTGTACGTTCTGGTTGAACGCACAATTCTGTCGTTTTGACAACGACATATGTATGAGTAAATCTTACGTCTTCCTGTTTGACGTGTCGACTGAAATGTGTATGACGGAAGTTATCAATCTATTTTATTTAAACGTTCTACTTAGTGCGGCTTCACAAAATGGAAGGATATGATATGTGAGACAAACGGTAAGTCTTTATATTATATAATAATTGCGTTTGTTTTGTGTGGACATGATTTGCAGTTACCAACGACCGTGCAAAGTATGTGCATGGCTAGAATCCGTCTCGTTGGTTCACTTCAGACACGCGATATATATATATATATATATATATATATATATATATATATATATATATATATATATATTTGGCAGAATTCTGTGAAGATAACCGAATTGCTTAGTGACACCAGCGTCGTAGACTAATTCACAGAAATGTTGATGTACATATATTAGTAACCAACAACTTACGGGTTCCATTTGTCCTGCATCGTTACACTGACCATGTTGCTGCTAGCACAAACAACTGTGTCATGTTATTCTCGCCATGGAAGGAATTAATGCATTTTGATCACTTTATCCAAACATAGTTGGCCATTGCCAATCCTTCTCCGTCAATCCTCCTCCGTCAATCCTCCTCCGTCAATCCTCCTCCGTCAATCCTCCTCCATCAATCCTCCTCCATCAATCCTCCTCCGTCAATCCTCCTCCATCAATCCTCCTCCATCAATCCTCCTCCGTCAATCCTCCTTCATCAATCCTCCTCGATCAATCCTCCTCCATCAATCCTCCTCCATCAATCCTCCTCCATCAATCCTCCTCCGTCAATCCTCCTCCATCAATCCTCCTCCGTCAATCCTCCTCCGTCAATCATCCTCCGTCAATCCTCCTCCGTCAATCCTCCTCCATCAATCCTCCTCCGTCAATCCTCCTCCGTCAATCCTCCTCCGTCAATCCTCCTCCGTCAATCCTCCTCCGTCAATCCTCCTCCATCAATCCTCCTCCGTCAATCCTCCTCCGTCAATCATCCTCCGTCAATCCTCCTCCGTCAATACTCCTC
>CBDHHR010000429.1:0-33535 GCA_965263245.1 Metamycoplasmataceae bacterium
TTATTCCGTTTCCCCGTTTCCCAGTTTCCCCGTTTCCCCGTTTCTCCGTTCCTCCGTTCCTCCGTTTCCCCGTTTCCCCGTATCTCCGTTTCCCCGTTTCTCCGTTTCTCCCTTTCTCCCTTTCTCCCTTTCTCCCTTTCTCCTTTTTTTCTTTCTCCCTTTCTCCCTTTGTCCGTTTCTCCGTTTCTCCGTTTCTCCGTTGCTGCGTTTCTCCGTTTCTCCGTTTCTCCGTTTCATCGTTTCTACGTTTCTCCGTTTCTACGTTGCTCCGTTATTCCGTTATTCCGTTATTCCGTTATTCCGTTTCTCCGTTATTCCGTTTCTCCGTTTCTCCGTTTCTCCGTTTCTCCGTTACGCCGTTTCTCCGTTTCTCCGTTTCCCCGTTTCCCCGTTTCCCCGTTTCTCCGTTTCTCCGTTATTCCGTTTCTCCGTTATTCCGTTTCTCCGTTTCTCCGTTTCCCCGTTTCTCCGTTTCTCCGTTATTCCGTTTCTCCGTTTCTCCGTATCTCCGTTTCTCCGTTTCTCCGTATCTTCGTTTCTCCGTTTCCCCGTTTCTCCGTTATACTGTTTCCCCGTTTCCACGTTTCTCCGTTTTCCCGTTTCCCCGTTTCCACGTTTCCCCGTTTCCCCGTTTCCCCGTTTCCCCGTTTCCCCGTTTCTCCGTTTCTTCGTTTCTCCGTTTCGCCGTTTCTCCGTTTCCCCGTTTCCCCGTTTCCCCGTTATTCCGTTTCTCCGTTATTCCGTTTCTCAGTTTCTCCGTTTCTCCGTGTCTCCGTTTCTCCGCTTCTCCGCTTCTCCGTTTCCCCGTTTCCCCGTTTCCCCGTTTCTCCGTTATTCCGTTTCTCCGTTTCTCCGTTTCTCCGTTTCTCCGTATCTCCGTTTCTCCGTTTCTCCGTATCTCCGTATCTCCGTTTCTCCGTGTCTCCGTTTCTCCGTTTCTCCGTTTCCCCGTTTCCCCGTTTCCCCGTTTCTCCGTTTCTCCGTTATTCCGTTTCTCCGTTTCTCCGTTTCTCCGTTATACCGTTTCCCCGTTTCCCCGTTTCCACGTTTCTCCGTTTCCCCGTTTCCCCGTTTCCCCGTTTCCCCGTTTCTCCGTTTCTCCGTTTCTCCGTTTCTCCGTTTCCCCGTTTCCCCGTTTCTCCGTTTCCCCGTTTCCCCGTTTCCCCGTTATTCCGTTTTCCGTTATCTCCGTTATTCCGTTTCTCCGTTTCTCCGTTTCTCCGTTTCTCCGTATCTCCGTTTCTCCGTGTCTCCGTTTCTCCGTTTCCCCGTTTCCCGGTTTCCCCGTTTCTCCGTTTCTCCGTTTCTCCGCTTCTCACTTCTCGCTTCTCCGTGTCTCCGTGTCTCCGTTTCTCCGTGTCTCCGTGTCTCCGTTTCTCCGCTTCTCCGCTTCTCCGTTTCTCCCTTTCTCCCTTTCTCCCTTTCTCCCTTTCTCCGTTTCTCCGTTTCTCCCTTTCTCCCTTTCTCCGTTTCTCCGTTTCTCCGTTTCTCCGTTTCTCCGTTTCTCCGCTTCTCCGCTTCTCCGTTTCTCCCTTTCTCCCTTTCTCCCTTTCTCCCTTTCTCCGTTTCTCCGTTTCTCCCTTTCTCCCTTTCTCCGTTTCTCCGTTTCTCCGTTTCTCCGTTTCTCCGTTTCTCCGGTTCTCCGTTTCTCCGGTTCTCCCTTTCTCCGTTTCTCCGTTTCTCCCTTTCTCCGTTTCTCCGTTTCTCCGTTCCTCCGTTTCTCCGTTTCTATGTTTCTCCGTTTTTCCGTTTCTCTGTTTCTCCGTTTCTCCGTTTCTCCACTTCTCCGTTTCTCCGTTTCTCCGTTTCTCGGTTTCTCCGATTCTCCGTTTCTCCGTTTCTCCGTTTCTCCGTTTCTCCGTTTCTCCGTTATTCCGTTATTCCGTTTCTCCGTTTCTCCGTTATTCCGTTTCTCCGTTTCTCCGTTTCTCCGTTTCTCCGCTTCTCACTTCTCCGTTTCTCCGCTTCTCCGTGTCTCCGTGTCTCCGTGTCTCCGTTTCTCCATTTCTCAGTTTCTCAGTTTCTCAGCTTCTCCACTTTTCCACTTCTCCGTTTCTCCGTTTCTCCGTTTCTCCGTTTCTCCCTTTCTCCGTTTCTCCGTTTCTCCGTTTCTCCGTTACGCCGTTTCTCCGTTTCTCCGTTTCCCCGTTTCCCCGTTTCCCCGTTTTACCGTTTCCCCGTTTCCCCGTTTCTCCGTTTCTCCGTTATTCCGTTTCTCCGTTATTCCGTTTCTCCGTTTCTACGTTTCTCCGTTTCTCCGTTTCTACGTTTCTCCGTTATTCCGTTATTCCGTTATTCCGTTTCTCCGTTATTCCGTTATTTCGTTATTCCGTTTCTCCGTTTCTCCGTTTCCCCGTTTCCCCGTTTCTCCGTTTCTCCGTTATTCCGTTTCTCCGTTATTCTGTTTCTCCGTTTCTCCGTTTCCCCGTTTCCCCGTTTCTCCGTTTCTCCGTTTCTCCGTTTCTCCGTTATTCCGTTTCTCCGTTATTCCGTTTCTCCGTTTCTCCGTTTCTCCGTTTCTCCGTTTCTCCGTTTCTCCGTTTCTCCTTTTCTCCGTTTCCCCGTTTCTCCGTTTCCCCGTTTCCCCGTTTCTCCGTTATTCCGTTTCTCCGTTTCTCCGTATCTCCGTTTCTCCGTGTCTCCGTTTCTCCGTTTCTCCGTTTCCCCGTTTCCCCGTTTCTCCGTTTCTCCGTTATTCCGTTTCTCCGTTTCTCCGTTATACCGTTTCCCCGTTTCCACGTTTCTCCGTTTCCCCGTTTCCCCGTTTCCCCGTTTCTCCGTTTCTCCGTTTCTCCGTTTCTCCGTTTCTCCGTTTCCCCGTTTCTCCGTTTCCCCGTTTCCCCGTTTCCCCGTTATTCCGTTTCTCCGTTATTCCGTTTCCCCGTTTCCCCGTTTCCCCGTTTCTCCGTTTCTCCGTTTCTCCGTTTCTCCGTTTCCCCGTTTCTCCGTTTCCCCGTTTCCCCGTTTCCCCGTTATTCCGTTTCTCCGTTATTCCGTTTCTCCGTTTCTCCGTGTCTCCGTGTCTCCGTGTCTCCGTTTCTCCGTTTCTCCGTTTCCCCGTTTCTCCGTTTCTCCGTGTCTCCGTGTCTCCGTTTCTCCGTGTCTCCGTTTCCCCGTTTCTCCGTTTCCCCGTTTCCCCGTTTCTCCGTTTCTCCGTTATTCCGTTATTACGTTTCTCCGTTTCCCCGTTTCCCCGTTTCCCCGTTTCTCCGTTTCTCCGTTTCTCCGTTATTCCGTTTCTCCGTTATTCCGTTATTCCGTTTCTCCGTTATTCCGTTTCTCCGTTTCTCCGTTTCTCCTTTTCTCCGTTTCTCCGTTTCTCCGTTTCTCCGTATCTCCGTTTCTCCCTTTCTCCGTTTCTCCCTTTCTCCGTTTCTACGTTTCTCCGTTTCTCCATTATTCCGTTATTCCGTTATTCCGTTTCTCCGTTTCTCCGTTATTCCGTTTCTCCGCTTCTCCGCTTCTCCGCTTCTCCGCTTCTCACTTCTCGCTTCTCCGTTTCTCCGTGTCTCCGTTTCTCCGTGTCTCCGTTTCTCCGCTTCTCCACTTCTCCGTTTCTCCCTTTCTCCCTTTCTCCGTTTCTCCCTTTCTCCCTTTCTCCGTTTCTCCCTTTCTCCCTTTCTCCCTTTCTCCCTTTCTCCCTTTCTCCCTTTCTCCGTTTCTCCGTTTCTCCGTTTCTCCGTTTGTCCGTTTGTCCGTTTCTCCGTTTCTCCCTTTCTCCGTTTCTCCGTTTCTCCGTTTCTCCGTTTCTCCGTTTCTCCGTTTCTCCGTTTCTATGTTTCTCCGTTTTTCCGTTTCTCCGTTTCTCCGTTTCTCCGTTTCTCCGTTTCTCCACTTCTCCGTTTCTCCGTTTCTCCGTTTCTCGGTTTCTCCGCTTCTCCGTTTCTCCGTTTCTCCGTTATTCCGTTATTCCGTTTCTCCGTTTCTACGTGTCTCCGTTTCCCCGTTTCCCCGTTTCTCCGTTTCTCCGTTTCTCCGTATCTCCGTTTCTCCGTTTCTCCGTGTCTCCGTTTCTCCGTTTCGCCGTTTCTCCGTTTCCCCGTTTCTCCCTTTCTCCGTTTCTCCCTTTCTCCGTTTCTACTTTTCTCCGTTATTCCGTTATTCCGTTATTCCGTTATTCCGTTTCTCCTTTATTCCGTTATTCCTTTATTACGTTTCTCCGTTTCTCCGTTTCTCCGTTTCCCCGTTTCCCCGTTTCCCCGTTTCCCCGTTTCCCTGTTATTCCGTTATTCCGTTTTTCCGTTATTCCGTTTCCCCGTTTCCCCGTTTCCCCGTTTCCCCGTTTCTCCGTTCCTCCGTTCCTCCGTTTCCCCGTTTCCCCGTATCTCCGTTTCCCCGTTTCTCCGTTTCTCCCTTTCTCCCTTTCTCCCTTTCTCCCTTTCTCCTTTTTTTCTTTCTCCCTTTCTCCCTTTTTCCGTTTCTCCGTTTCTCCGTTTCTCCGTTGCTGCGTTTCTCCGTTTCTCCGTTTCTCCGTTTCATCGTTTCTACGTTTCTCCGTTTCTACGTTTCTCCGTTTTCCGTTATTCCGTTATTCCGTTATTCCGTTATTCCGTTTCTCCGTTATCTCCGTTTCTCCGTTTCTCCGTTTCTCCGTTTCTCCGTTACGCCGTTTCTCCGTTTCTCCGTTTCCCCGTTTCCCCGTTTCCCCGTTTCTCCGTTTCTCCGTTATTCCGTTTCTCCGTTATTCCGTTTCTCCGTTTCTCCGTTTCCCCGTTTCTCCGTTTCTCCGTTATTCCGTTTCTCCGTTTCTCCGTATCTCCGTTTCTCCGTTTCTCCGTATCTTCGTTTCTCCGTTTCCCCGTTTCTCCGTTATACTGTTTCCCCGTTTCCACGTTTCTCCGTTTTCCCGTTTCCCCGTTTCCCCGTTTCCCCGTTTCCCCGTTTCCCCGTTTCCCCGTTTCCCCGTTTCTCCGTTTCTTCGTTTCTCCGTTTCGCCGTTTCTCCGTTTCCCCGTTTCCCCGTTTCCCCGTTATTCCGTTTCTCCGTTATTCCGTTTCTCAGTTTCTCCGTTTCTCCGTGTCTCCGTTTCTCCGCTTCTCCGCTTCTCCGTTTCCCCGTTTCCCCGTTTCCCCGTTTCTCCGTTATTCCGTTTCTCCGTTTCTCCGTTTCTCCGTATCTCCGTTTCTCCGTTTCTCCGTATCTCCGTATCTCCGTTTCTCCGTGTCTCCGTTTCTCCGTTTCTCCGTTTCCCCGTTTCCCCGTTTCCCCGTTTCTCCGTTTCTCCGTTATTCCGTTTCTCCGTTTCTCCGTTTCTCCGTAATACCGTTTCCCCGTTTCCCCGTTTCCACGTTTCTCCGTTTCCCCGTTTCCCCGTTTCCCCGTTTCCCCGTTTCTCCGTTTCTCCGTTTCTCCGTTTTCCGTTTCCCTGTTTCCCCGTTTCCCCGTTTCTCCGTTTCCCCGTTTCCCCGTTTCCCCGTTATTCCGTTTCTCCGTTATTCCGTTTCTCCGTTTCTCCGTTTCTCCGTTTCTCCGTATCTCCGTTTCTCCGTGTCTCCGTTTCTCCGTTTCCCCGTTTCCCGGTTTCCCCGTTTCTCCGTTTCTCCGTTTCTCCGCTTCTCACTTCTCGCTTCTCCGTGTCTCCGTGTCTCCGTTTCTCCGTGTCTCCGTGTCTCCGTTTCTCCGCTTCTCCGCTTCTCCGTTTCTCCCTTTCTCCCTTTCTCCCTTTCTCCCTTTCTCCGTTTCTCCGTTTCTCCCTTTCTCCCTTTCTCCGTTTCTCCGTTTCTCCGTTTCTCCGTTTCTCCGTTTCTCCGCTTCTCCGCTTCTCCGTTTCTCCCTTTCTCCCTTTCTCCCTTTCTCCCTTTCTCCGTTTCTCCGTTTCTCCCTTTCTCCCTTTCTCCGTTTCTCCGTTTCTCCGTTTCTCCGTTTCTCCGTTTCTCCGGTTCTCCGTTTCTCCGGTTCTCCCTTTCTCCGTTTCTCCGTTTCTCCCTTTCTCCGTTTCTCCGTTTCTCCGTTCCTCCGTTTCTCCGTTTCTATGTTTCTCCGTTTTTCCGTTTCTCCGTTTCTCCGTTTCTCCGTTTCTCCACTTCTCCGTTTCTCCGTTTCTCCGTTTCTCGGTTTCTCCGATTCTCCGTTTCTCCGTTTCTCCGTTTCTCCGTTTCTCCGTTTCTCCGTTATTCCGTTATTCCGTTTCTCCGTTTCTCCGTTATTCCGTTTCTCCGTTTCTCCGTTTCTCCGTTTCTCCGCTTCTCACTTCTCCGTTTCTCCGCTTCTCCGTGTCTCCGTGTCTCCGTGTCTCCGTTTCTCCATTTCTCAGTTTCTCAGTTTCTCAGCTTCTCCACTTTTCCACTTCTCCGTTTCTCCGTTTCTCCGTTTCTCCGTTTCTCCCTTTCTCCGTTTCTCCGTTTCTCCGTTTCTCCGTTACGCCGTTTCTCCGTTTCTCCGTTTCCCCGTTTCCCCGTTTCCCCGTTTTACCGTTTCCCCGTTTCCCCGTTTCTCCGTTTCTCCGTTATTCCGTTTCTCCGTTATTCCGTTTCTCCGTTTCTACGTTTCTCCGTTTCTCCGTTTCTACGTTTCTCCGTTATTCCGTTATTCCGTTATTCCGTTTCTCCGTTATTCCGTTATTTCGTTATTCCGTTTCTCCGTTTCTCCGTTTCCCCGTTTCCCCGTTTCTCCGTTTCTCCGTTATTCCGTTTCTCCGTTATTCTGTTTCTCCGTTTCTCCGTTTCCCCGTTTCCCCGTTTCTCCGTTTCTCCGTTTCTCCGTTTCTCCGTTATTCCGTTTCTCCGTTATTCCGTTTCTCCGTTTCTCCGTTTCTCCGTTTCTCCGTTTCTCCGTTTCTCCGTTTCTCCTTTTCTCCGTTTCCCCGTTTCTCCGTTTCCCCGTTTCCCCGTTTCTCCGTTATTCCGTTTCTCCGTTTCTCCGTATCTCCGTTTCTCCGTGTCTCCGTTTCTCCGTTTCTCCGTTTCCCCGTTTCCCCGTTTCTCCGTTTCTCCGTTATTCCGTTTCTCCGTTTCTCCGTTATACCGTTTCCCCGTTTCCACGTTTCTCCGTTTCCCCGTTTCCCCGTTTCCCCGTTTCTCCGTTTCTCCGTTTCTCCGTTTCTCCGTTTCTCCGTTTCCCCGTTTCTCCGTTTCCCCGTTTCCCCGTTTCCCCGTTATTCCGTTTCTCCGTTATTCCGTTTCCCCGTTTCCCCGTTTCCCCGTTTCTCCGTTTCTCCGTTTCTCCGTTTCTCCGTTTCCCCGTTTCTCCGTTTCCCCGTTTCCCCGTTTCCCCGTTATTCCGTTTCTCCGTTATTCCGTTTCTCCGTTTCTCCGTGTCTCCGTGTCTCCGTGTCTCCGTTTCTCCGTTTCTCCGTTTCCCCGTTTCTCCGTTTCTCCGTGTCTCCGTGTCTCCGTTTCTCCGTGTCTCCGTTTCCCCGTTTCTCCGTTTCCCCGTTTCCCCGTTTCTCCGTTTCTCCGTTATTCCGTTATTACGTTTCTCCGTTTCCCCGTTTCCCCGTTTCCCCGTTTCTCCGTTTCTCCGTTTCTCCGTTATTCCGTTTCTCCGTTATTCCGTTATTCCGTTTCTCCGTTATTCCGTTTCTCCGTTTCTCCGTTTCTCCTTTTCTCCGTTTCTCCGTTTCTCCGTTTCTCCGTATCTCCGTTTCTCCCTTTCTCCGTTTCTCCCTTTCTCCGTTTCTACGTTTCTCCGTTTCTCCATTATTCCGTTATTCCGTTATTCCGTTTCTCCGTTTCTCCGTTATTCCGTTTCTCCGCTTCTCCGCTTCTCCGCTTCTCCGCTTCTCACTTCTCGCTTCTCCGTTTCTCCGTGTCTCCGTTTCTCCGTGTCTCCGTTTCTCCGCTTCTCCACTTCTCCGTTTCTCCCTTTCTCCCTTTCTCCGTTTCTCCCTTTCTCCGTTTCTCCTTTCTCCCTTTCTCCCTTTCTCCCTTTCTCCCTTTCTCCCTTTCTCCCTTTCTCCGTTTCTCCGTTTCTCCGTTTCTCCGTTTGTCCGTTTCTCCGTTTCTCCGGTTCTCCCTTTCTCCGTTTCTCCCTTTCTCCGTTTCTCCGTTTCTCCGTTTCTCCGTTTCTCCGTTTCTATGTTTCTCCGTTTTTCCGTTTCTCCGTTTCTCCGTTTCTCCGTTTCTCCGTTTCTCCACTTCTCCGTTTCTCCGTTTCTCCGTTTCTCGGTTTCTCCGCTTCTCCGTTTCTCCGTTTCTCCGTTATTCCGTTATTCCGTTTCTCCGTTTCTACGTGTCTCCGTTTCCCCGTTTCCCCGTTTCTCCGTTTCTCCGTTTCTCCGTATCTCCGTTTCTCCGTTTCTCCGTGTCTCCGTTTCTCCGTTTCGCCGTTTCTCCGTTTCCCCGTTTCTCCCTTTCTCCGTTTCTCCCTTTCTCCGTTTCTACTTTTCTCCGTTATTCCGTTATTCCGTTATTCCGTTATTCCGTTTCTCCTTTATTCCGTTATTCCTTTATTACGTTTCTCCGTTTCTCCGTTTCTCCGTTTCCCCGTTTCCCCGTTTCCCCGTTTCCCCGTTTCCCTGTTATTCCGTTATTCCGTTTTTCCGTTATTCCGTTTCCCCGTTTCCCCGTTTCCCCGTTTCCCCGTTTCTCCGTTCCTCCGTTCCTCCGTTTCCCCGTTTCCCCGTATCTCCGTTTCCCCGTTTCTCCGTTTCTCCCTTTCTCCCTTTCTCCCTTTCTCCCTTTCTCCTTTTTTTCTTTCTCCCTTTCTCCCTTTCTCCGTTTCTCCGTTTCTCCGTTTCTCCGTTGCTGCGTTTCTCCGTTTCTCCGTTTCTCCGTTTCATCGTTTCTACGTTTCTCCGTTTCTACGTTTCTCCGTTATTCCCGTTATTCCGTTATTCCGTTATTCCGTTTCTCCGTTATTCCGTTTCTCCGTTTCTCCGTTTCTCCGTTTCTCCGTTACGCCGTTTCTCCGTTTCTCCGTTTCCCCGTTTCCCCGTTTCCCCGTTTCTCCGTTTCTCCGTTATTCCGTTTCTCCGTTATTCCGTTTCTCCGTTTCTCCGTTTCCCCGTTTCTCCGTTTCTCCGTTATTCCGTTTCTCCGTTTCTCCGTATCTCCGTTTCTCCGTTTCTCCGTATCTTCGTTTCTCCGTTTCCCCGTTTCTCCGTTATACTGTTTCCCCGTTTCCACGTTTCTCCGTTTTCCCGTTTCCCCGTTTCCACGTTTCCCCGTTTCCCCGTTTCCCCGTTTCCCCGTTTCCCCGTTTCTCCGTTTCTTCGTTTCTCCGTTTCGCCGTTTCTCCGTTTCCCCGTTTCCCCGTTTCCCCGTTATTCCGTTTCTCCGTTATTCCGTTTCTCAGTTTCTCCGTTTCTCCGTGTCTCCGTTTCTCCGCTTCTCCGCTTCTCCGTTTCCCCGTTTCCCCGTTTCCCCGTTTCTCCGTTATTCCGTTTCTCCGTTTCTCCGTTTCTCCGTTTCTCCGTATCTCCGTTTCTCCGTTTCTCCGTTATCTCCGTATCTCCGTTTCTCCGTGTCTCCGTTTCTCCGTTTCTCCGTTTCCCCGTTTCCCCGTTTCCCCGTTTCTCCGTTTCTCCGTTATTCCGTTTCTCCGTTTCTCCGTTTCTCCGTTATACCGTTTCCCCGTTTCCCCGTTTCCACGTTTCTCCGTTTCCCCGTTTCCCCGTTTCCCCGTTTCCCCGTTTCTCCGTTTCTCCGTTTCTCCGTTTCTCCGTTTCCCTGTTTCCCCGTTTCCCCGTTTCTCCGTTTCCCCGTTTCCCCGTTTTCCGTTTTCCGTTTCTCCGTTATTCCGTTTCTCCGTTTCTCCGTTTCTCCGTTTCTCCGTATCTCCGTTTCTCCGTGTCTCCGTTTCTCCGTTTCCCCGTTTCCCGGTTTCCCCGTTTCTCCGTTTCTCCGTTTCTCCGCTTCTCACTTCTCGCTTCTCCGTGTCTCCGTGTCTCCGTTTCTCCGTGTCTCCGTGTCTCCGTTTCTCCGCTTCTCCGCTTCTCCGTTTCTCCCTTTCTCCCTTTCTCCCTTTCTCCCTTTCTCCGTTTCTCCGTTTCTCCCTTTCTCCCTTTCTCCGTTTCTCCGTTTCTCCGTTTCTCCGTTTCTCCGTTTCTCCGCTTCTCCGCTTCTCCGTTTCTCCCTTTCTCCCTTTCTCCCTTTCTCCGTTTCTCCGTTTCTCCCTTTCTCCCTTTCTCCGTTTCTCCGTTTCTCCGTTTCTCCGTTTCTCCGTTTCTCCGGTTCTCCGTTTCTCCGGTTCTCCCTTTCTCCGTTTCTCCGTTTCTCCCTTTCTCCGTTTCTCCGTTTCTCCGTTCCTCCGTTTCTCCGTTTCTATGTTTCTCCGTTTTTCCGTTTCTCCGTTTCTCCGTTTCTCCGTTTCTCCACTTCTCCGTTTCTCCGTTTCTCCGTTTCTCGGTTTCTCCGATTCTCCGTTTCTCCGTTTCTCCGTTTCTCCGTTTCTCCGTTTCTCCGTTATTCCGTTATTCCGTTTCTCCGTTTTTCCGTTATTCCGTTTCTCCGTTTCTCCGTTTCTCCGTTTCTCCGCTTCTCACTTCTCCGTTTCTCCGCTTCTCCGTGTCTCCGTGTCTCCGTGTCTCCGTTTCTCCATTTCTCAGTTTCTCAGTTTCTCAGCTTCTCCACTTTTCCACTTCTCCGTTTCTCCGTTTCTCCGTTTCTCCGTTTCTCCCTTTCTCCGTTTCTCCGTTTCTCCGTTTCTCCGTTACGCCGTTTCTCCGTTTCTCCGTTTCCCCGTTTCCCCGTTTCCCCGTTTTACCGTTTCCCCGTTTCCCCGTTTCTCCGTTTCTCCGTTATTCCGTTTCTCCGTTATTCCGTTTCTCCGTTTCTACGTTTCTCCGTTTCTCCGTTTCTACGTTTCTCCGTTATTCCGTTATTCCGTTATTCCGTTTCTCCGTTATTCCGTTATTTCGTTATTCCGTTTCTCCGTTTCTCCGTTTCCCCGTTTCCCCGTTTCTCCGTTTCTCCGTTATTCCGTTTCTCCGTTATTCTGTTTCTCCGTTTCTCCGTTTCCCCGTTTCCCCGTTTCTCCGTTTCTCCGTTTCTCCGTTTCTCCGTTATTCCGTTTCTCCGTTATTCCGTTTCTCCGTTTCTCCGTTTCTCCGTTTCTCCGTTTCTCCGTTTCTCCTTTTCTCCGTTTCCCCGTTTCTCCGTTTCCCCGTTTCCCCGTTTCTCCGTTATTCCGTTTCTCCGTTTCTCCGTATCTCCGTTTCTCCGTGTCTCCGTTTCTCCGTTTCTCCGTTTCCCCGTTTCCCCGTTTCTCCGTTTCTCCGTTATTCCGTTTCTCCGTTTCTCCGTTATACCGTTTCCCCGTTTCCACGTTTCTCCGTTTCCCCGTTTCCCCGTTTCCCCGTTTCTCCGTTTCTCCGTTTCTCCGTTTCTCCGTTTCTCCGTTTCCCCGTTTCTCCGTTTCCCCGTTTCCCCGTTTCCCCGTTATTCCGTTTCTCCGTTATTCCGTTTCCCCGTTTCCCCGTTTCCCCGTTTCTCCGTTTCTCCGTTTCTCCGTTTCTCCGTTTCCCCGTTTCTCCGTTTCCCCGTTTCCCCGTTTCCCCGTTATTCCGTTTCTCCGTTATTCCGTTTCTCCGTTTCTCCGTGTCTCCGTGTCTCCGTGTCTCCGTTTCTCCGTTTCTCCGTTTCCCCGTTTCTCCGTTTCTCCGTGTCTCCGTGTCTCCGTTTCTCCGTGTCTCCGTTTCCCCGTTTCTCCGTTTCCCCGTTTCCCCGTTTCTCCGTTTCTCCGTTATTCCGTTATTACGTTTCTCCGTTTCTCCGTTTCCCCGTTTCTCCGTTTCTCCGTTTCTCCGTTTCTCCGTTATTCCGTTTCTCCGTTATTCCGTTATTCCGTTTCTCCGTTATTCCGTTTCTCCGTTTCTCCGTTTCTCCTTTTCTCCGTTTCTCCGTTTCTCCGTTTCTCCGTATCTCCGTTTCTCCCTTTCTCCGTTTCTCCCTTTCTCCGTTTCTACGTTTCTCCGTTTCTCCATTATTCCGTTATTCCGTTATTCCGTTTCTCCGTTTCTCCGTTATTCCGTTTCTCCGCTTCTCCGCTTCTCCGCTTCTCCGCTTCTCACTTCTCGCTTCTCCGTTTCTCCGTGTCTCCGTTTCTCCGTGTCTCCGTTTCTCCGCTTCTCCACTTCTCCGTTTCTCCCTTTCTCCCTTTCTCCGTTTCTCCCTTTCTCCCTTTCTCCGTTTCTCCCTTTCTCCCTTTCTCCCTTTCTCCCTTTCTCCCTTTCTCCCTTTCTCCCTTTCTCCGTTTCTCCGTTTCTCCGTTTCTCCGTTTGTCCGTTTGTCCGTTTCTCCGGTTCTCCCTTTCTCCGTTTTCCCTTTCTCCGTTTCTCCGTTTCTCCGTTTCTCCGTTTCTCCGTTTCTATGTTTCTCCGTTTTTCCGTTTCTCCGTTTCTCCGTTTCTCCGTTTCTCCGTTTCTCCACTTCTCCGTTTCTCCGTTTCTCCGTTTCTCGGTTTCTCCGCTTCTCCGTTTCTCCGTTTCTCCGTTATTCCGTTATTCCGTTTCTCCGTTTCTACGTGTCTCCGTTTCCCCGTTTCCCCGTTTCTCCGTTTCTCCGTTTCTCCGTATCTCCGTTTCTCCGTTTCTCCGTGTCTCCGTTTCTCCGTTTCGCCGTTTCTCCGTTTCCCCGTTTCTCCCTTTCTCCGTTTCTCCCTTTCTCCGTTTCTACTTTTCTCCGTTATTCCGTTATTCCGTTATTCCGTTATTCCGTTTCTCCTTTATTCCGTTATTCCTTTATTACGTTTCTCCGTTTCTCCGTTTCTCCGTTTCCCCGTTTCCCCGTTTCCCCGTTTCCCCGTTTCCCTGTTATTCCGTTATTCCGTTTTTCCGTTATTCCGTTTCCCCGTTTCCCCGTTTCCCCGTTTCCCCGTTTCTCCGTTCCTCCGTTCCTCCGTTTCCCCGTTTCCCCGTATCTCCGTTTCCCCGTTTCTCCGTTTCTCCCTTTCTCCCTTTCTCCCTTTCTCCCTTTCTCCTTTTTTTCTTTCTCCCTTTCTCCCTTTCTCCGTTTCTCCGTTTCTCCGTTTCTCCGTTGCTGCGTTTCTCCGTTTCTCCGTTTCTCCGTTTCATCGTTTCTACGTTTCTCCGTTTCTACGTTTCTCCGTTTTACGTTTCTCCGTTATTCCGTTATTCCGTTATTCCGTTATTCCGTTTCTCCGTTATTCCGTTTCTCCGTTTCTCCGTTTCTCCGTTTCTCCGTTACGCCGTTTCTCCGTTTCTCCGTTTCCCCGTTTCCCCGTTTCCCCGTTTCTCCGTTTCTCCGTTATTCCGTTTCTCCGTTATTCCGTTTCTCCGTTTCTCCGTTTCCCCGTTTCTCCGTTTCTCCGTTATTCCGTTTCTCCGTTTCTCCGTATCTCCGTTTCTCCGTTTCTCCGTATCTTCGTTTCTCCGTTTCCCCGTTTCTCCGTTATACTGTTTCCCCGTTTCCACGTTTCTCCGTTTTCCCGTTTCCCCGTTTCCACGTTTCCCCGTTTCCCCGTTTCCCCGTTTCCCCGTTTCCCCGTTTCTCCGTTTCTTCGTTTCTCCGTTTCGCCGTTTCTCCGTTTCCCCGTTTCCCCGTTTCCCCGTTATTCCGTTTCTCCGTTATTCCGTTTCTCAGTTTCTCCGTTTCTCCGTGTCTCCGTTTCTCCGCTTCTCCGCTTCTCCGTTTCCCCGTTTCCCCGTTTCCCCGTTTCTCCGTTATTCCGTTTCTCCGTTTCTCCGTTTCTCCGTTTCTCCGTATCTCCGTTTCTCCGTTTCTCCGTATCTCCGTATCTCCGTTTCTCCGTGTCTCCGTTTCTCCGTTTCTCCGTTTCCCCGTTTCCCCGTTTCCCCGTTTCTCCGTTTCTCCGTTATTCCGTTTCTCCGTTTCTCCGTTTCTCCGTTATACCGTTTCCCCGTTTCCCCGTTTCCACGTTTCTCCGTTTCCCCGTTTCCCCGTTTCCCCGTTTCCCCGTTTCTCCGTTTCTCCGTTTCTCCGTTTCTCCGTTTCTCCGTTTCCCCGTTTCTCCGTTTCTCCGTTTCCCCGTTTCCCCGTTTCCCCGTTTTCCGTTTCTCCGTTATTCCGTTTCTCCGTTTCTCCGTTTCTCCGTTTCTCCGTATCTCCGTTTCTCCGTGTCTCCGTTTCTCCGTTTCCCCGTTTCCCGGTTTCCCCGTTTCTCCGTTTCTCCGTTTCTCCGCTTCTCACTTCTCGCTTCTCCGTGTCTCCGTGTCTCCGTTTCTCCGTGTCTCCGTGTCTCCGTTTCTCCGCTTCTCCGCTTCTCCGTTTCTCCCTTTCTCCCTTTCTCCCTTTCTCCCTTTCTCCGTTTCTCCGTTTCTCCCTTTCTCCCTTTCTCCGTTTCTCCGTTTCTCCGTTTCTCCGTTTCTCCGTTTCTCCGCTTCTCCGCTTCTCCGTTTCTCCCTTTCTCCCTTTCTCCCTTTCTCCCTTTCTCCGTTTCTCCGTTTCTCCCTTTCTCCCTTTCTCCGTTTCTCCGTTTCTCCGTTTCTCCGTTTCTCCGTTTCTCCGGTTCTCCGTTTCTCCGGTTCTCCCTTTCTCCGTTTCTCCGTTTCTCCCTTTCTCCGTTTCTCCGTTTCTCCGTTCCTCCGTTTCTCCGTTTCTATGTTTCTCCGTTTTTCCGTTTCTCCGTTTCTCCGTTTCTCCGTTTCTCCACTTCTCCGTTTCTCCGTTTCTCCGTTTCTCGGTTTCTCCGATTCTCCGTTTCTCCGTTTCTCCGTTTCTCCGTTTCTCCGTTTCTCCGTTATTCCGTTATTCCGTTTCTCCGTTTCTCCGTTATTCCGTTTCTCCGTTTCTCCGTTTCTCCGTTTCTCCGCTTCTCACTTCTCCGTTTCTCCGCTTCTCCGTGTCTCCGTGTCTCCGTGTCTCCGTTTCTCCATTTCTCAGTTTCTCAGTTTCTCAGCTTCTCCACTTTTCCACTTCTCCGTTTCTCCGTTTCTCCGTTTCTCCGTTTCTCCCTTTCTCCGTTTCTCCGTTTCTCCGTTTCTCCGTTACGCCGTTTCTCCGTTTCTCCGTTTCCCCGTTTCCCCGTTTCCCCGTTTTACCGTTTCCCCGTTTCCCCGTTTCTCCGTTTCTCCGTTATTCCGTTTCTCCGTTATTCCGTTTCTCCGTTTCTACGTTTCTCCGTTTCTCCGTTTCTACGTTTCTCCGTTATTCCGTTATTCCGTTATTCCGTTTCTCCGTTATTCCGTTATTTCGTTATTCCGTTTCTCCGTTTCTCCGTTTCCCCGTTTCCCCGTTTCTCCGTTTCTCCGTTATTCCGTTTCTCCGTTATTCTGTTTCTCCGTTTCTCCGTTTCCCCGTTTCCCCGTTTCTCCGTTTCTCCGTTTCTCCGTTTCTCCGTTATTCCGTTTCTCCGTTATTCCGTTTCTCCGTTTCTCCGTTTCTCCGTTTCTCCGTTTCTCCGTTTCTCCGTTTCTCCTTTTCTCCGTTTCCCCGTTTCTCCGTTTCCCCGTTTCCCCGTTTCTCCGTTATTCCGTTTCTCCGTTTCTCCGTATCTCCGTTTCTCCGTGTCTCCGTTTCTCCGTTTCTCCGTTTCCCCGTTTCCCCGTTTCTCCGTTTCTCCGTTATTCCGTTTCTCCGTTTCTCCGTTATACCGTTTCCCCGTTTCCACGTTTCTCCGTTTCCCCGTTTCCCCGTTTCCCCGTTTCTCCGTTTCTCCGTTTCTCCGTTTCTCCGTTTCTCCGTTTCCCCGTTTCTCCGTTTCCCCGTTTCCCCGTTTCCCCGTTATTCCGTTTCTCCGTTATTCCGTTTCCCCGTTTCCCCGTTTCCCCGTTTCTCCGTTTCTCCGTTTCTCCGTTTCTCCGTTTCCCCGTTTCTCCGTTTCCCCGTTTCCCCGTTTCCCCGTTATTCCGTTTCTCCGTTATTCCGTTTCTCCGTTTCTCCGTGTCTCCGTGTCTCCGTGTCTCCGTTTCTCCGTTTCTCCGTTTCCCCGTTTCTCCGTTTCTCCGTGTCTCCGTGTCTCCGTTTCTCCGTGTCTCCGTTTCCCCGTTTCTCCGTTTCCCCGTTTCCCCGTTTCTCCGTTTCTCCGTTATTCCGTTATTACGTTTCTCCGTTTCTCCGTTTCCCCGTTTCCCCGTTTCTCCGTTTCTCCGTTTCTCCGTTATTCCGTTTCTCCGTTATTCCGTTATTCCGTTTCTCCGTTATTCCGTTTCTCCGTTTCTCCGTTTCTCCTTTTCTCCGTTTCTCCGTTTCTCCGTTTCTCCGTATCTCCGTTTCTCCCTTTCTCCGTTTCTCCCTTTCTCCGTTTCTACGTTTCTCCGTTTCTCCATTATTCCGTTATTCCGTTATTCCGTTTCTCCGTTTCTCCGTTATTCCGTTTCTCCGCTTCTCCGCTTCTCCGCTTCTCCGCTTCTCACTTCTCGCTTCTCCGTTTCTCCGTGTCTCCGTTTCTCCGTGTCTCCGTTTCTCCGCTTCTCCACTTCTCCGTTTCTCCCTTTCTCCCTTTCTCCGTTTCTCCCTTTCTCCCTTTCTCCGTTTCTCCCTTTCTCCCTTTCTCCCTTTCTCCCTTTCTCCCTTTCTCCCTTTCTCCGTTTCTCCGTTTCTCCGTTTCTCCGTTTCTCCGTTTGTCCGTTTCTCCGTTTCTCCCTTTCTCCCTTTCTCCGTTTCTCCCTTTCTCCGTTTCTCCGTTTCTCCGTTTCTCCGTTTCTATGTTTCTCCGTTTTTCCGTTTCTCCGTTTCTCCGTTTCTCCGTTTCTCCGTTTCTCCACTTCTCCGTTTCTCCGTTTCTCCGTTTCTCGGTTTCTCCGCTTCTCCGTTTCTCCGTTTCTCCGTTATTCCGTTATTCCGTTTCTCCGTTTCTACGTGTCTCCGTTTCCCCGTTTCCCCGTTTCTCCGTTTCTCCGTTTCTCCGTATCTCCGTTTCTCCGTTTCTCCGTGTCTCCGTTTCTCCGTTTCGCCGTTTCTCCGTTTCCCCGTTTCTCCCTTTCTCCGTTTCTCCCTTTCTCCGTTTCTACTTTTCTCCGTTATTCCGTTATTCCGTTATTCCGTTATTCCGTTTCTCCTTTATTCCGTTATTCCTTTATTACGTTTCTCCGTTTCTCCGTTTCTCCGTTTCCCCGTTTCCCCGTTTCCCCGTTTCCCCGTTTCCCTGTTATTCCGTTATTCCGTTTTTCCGTTATTCCGTTTCCCCGTTTCCCCGTTTCCCCGTTTCCCCGTTTCTCCGTTCCTCCGTTCCTCCGTTTCCCCGTTTCCCCGTATCTCCGTTTCCCCGTTTCTCCGTTTCTCCCTTTCTCCCTTTCTCCCTTTCTCCCTTTCTCCTTTCTCCCTTTCTCCCTTTCTCCCTTTCTCCGTTTCTCCGTTTCTCCGTTTCTCCGTTGCTGCGTTTCTCCGTTTCTCCGTTTCTCCGTTTCATCGTTTCTACGTTTCTCCGTTTCTACGTTCCGTTATTCCGTTATTCCGTTATTCCGTTATTCCGTTATTCCGTTTCTCCGTTATTCCGTTTCTCCGTTTCTCCGTTTCTCCGTTTCTCCGTTACGCCGTTTCTCCGTTTCTCCGTTTCCCCGTTTCCCCGTTTCCCCGTTTCTCCGTTTCTCCGTTATTCCGTTTCTCCGTTATTCCGTTTCTCCGTTTCTCCGTTTCCCCGTTTCTCCGTTTCTCCGTTATTCCGTTTCTCCGTTTCTCCGTATCTCCGTTTCTCCGTTTCTCCGTATCTTCGTTTCTCCGTTTCCCCGTTTCTCCGTTATACTGTTTCCCCGTTTCCACGTTTCTCCGTTTTCCCGTTTCCCCGTTTCCACGTTTCCCCGTTTCCCCGTTTCCCCGTTTCCCCGTTTCCCCGTTTCTCCGTTTCTTCGTTTCTCCGTTTCGCCGTTTCTCCGTTTCCCCGTTTCCCCGTTTCCCCGTTATTCCGTTTCTCCGTTATTCCGTTTCTCAGTTTCTCCGTTTCTCCGTGTCTCCGTTTCTCCGCTTCTCCGCTTCTCCGTTTCCCCGTTTCCCCGTTTCCCCGTTTCTCCGTTATTCCGTTTCTCCGTTTCTCCGTTTCTCCGTATCTCCGTTTCTCCGTTTCTCCGTATCTCCGTTATCTCCGTTTCTCCGTGTCTCCGTTTCTCCGTTTCTCCGTTTCCCCGTTTCCCCGTTTCCCCGTTTCTCCGTTTCTCCGTTATTCCGTTTCTCCGTTTCTCCGTTTCTCCGTTATACCGTTTCCCCGTTTCCCCGTTTCCACGTTTCTCCGTTTCCCCGTTTCCCCGTTTCCCCGTTTCCCCGTTTCTCCGTTTCTCCGTTTCTCCGTTTCTCCGTTTCCGTTTCCCCGTTTCCCCGTTTCTCCGTTTCCCCGTTTCCCCGTTTCCCCGTTATTCCGTTTCTCCGTTATTCCGTTTCTCCGTTTCTCCGTTTCTCCGTTTCTCCGTATCTCCGTTTCTCCGTGTCTCCGTTTCTCCGTTTCCCCGTTTCCCGGTTTCCCCGTTTCTCCGTTTCTCCGTTTCTCCGCTTCTCACTTCTCGCTTCTCCGTTCTCCGTGTCTCCGTTTCTCCGTGTCTCCGTGTCTCCGTTTCTCCGCTTCTCCGCTTCTCCGTTTCTCCCTTTCTCCCTTTCTCCCTTTCTCCCTTTCTCCGTTTCTCCGTTTCTCCCTTTCTCCCTTTCTCCGTTTCTCCGTTTCTCCGTTTCTCCGTTTCTCCGTTTCTCCGCTTCTCCGCTTCTCCGTTTCTCCCTTTCTCCCTTTCTCCCTTTCTCCCTTTCTCCGTTTCTCCGTTTCTCCCTTTCTCCCTTTCTCCGTTTCTCCGTTTCTCCGTTTCTCCGTTTCTCCGTTTCTCCGGTTCTCCGTTTCTCCGGTTCTCCCTTTCTCCGTTTCTCCGTTTCTCCCTTTCTCCGTTTCTCCGTTTCTCCGTTCCTCCGTTTCTCCGTTTCTATGTTTCTCCGTTTTTCCGTTTCTCCGTTTCTCCGTTTCTCCGTTTCTCCACTTCTCCGTTTCTCCGTTTCTCCGTTTCTCGGTTTCTCCGATTCTCCGTTTCTCCGTTTCTCCGTTTCTCCGTTTCTCCGTTTCTCCGTTATTCCGTTATTCCGTTTCTCCGTTTCTCCGTTATTCCGTTTCTCCGTTTCTCCGTTTCTCCGTTTCTCCGCTTCTCACTTCTCCGTTTCTCCGCTTCTCCGTGTCTCCGTGTCTCCGTGTCTCCGTTTCTCCATTTCTCAGTTTCTCAGTTTCTCAGCTTCTCCACTTTTCCACTTCTCCGTTTCTCCGTTTCTCCGTTTCTCCGTTTCTCCCTTTCTCCGTTTCTCCGTTTCTCCGTTTCTCCGTTACGCCGTTTCTCCGTTTCTCCGTTTCCCCGTTTCCCCGTTTCCCCGTTTTACCGTTTCCCCGTTTCCCCGTTTCTCCGTTTCTCCGTTATTCCGTTTCTCCGTTATTCCGTTTCTCCGTTTCTACGTTTCTCCGTTTCTCCGTTTCTACGTTTCTCCGTTATTCCGTTATTCCGTTATTCCGTTTCTCCGTTATTCCGTTATTTCGTTATTCCGTTTCTCCGTTTCTCCGTTTCCCCGTTTCCCCGTTTCTCCGTTTCTCCGTTATTCCGTTTCTCCGTTATTCTGTTTCTCCGTTTCTCCGTTTCCCCGTTTCCCCGTTTCTCCGTTTCTCCGTTTCTCCGTTTCTCCGTTATTCCGTTTCTCCGTTATTCCGTTTCTCCGTTTCTCCGTTTCTCCGTTTCTCCGTTTCTCCGTTTCTCCGTTTCTCCTTTTCTCCGTTTCCCCGTTTCTCCGTTTCCCCGTTTCCCCGTTTCTCCGTTATTCCGTTTCTCCGTTTCTCCGTATCTCCGTTTCTCCGTGTCTCCGTTTCTCCGTTTCTCCGTTTCCCCGTTTCCCCGTTTCTCCGTTTCTCCGTTATTCCGTTTCTCCGTTTCTCCGTTATACCGTTTCCCCGTTTCCACGTTTCTCCGTTTCCCCGTTTCCCCGTTTCCCCGTTTCTCCGTTTCTCCGTTTCTCCGTTTCTCCGTTTCTCCGTTTCCCCGTTTCTCCGTTTCCCCGTTTCCCCGTTTCCCCGTTATTCCGTTTCTCCGTTATTCCGTTTCCCCGTTTCCCCGTTTCCCCGTTTCTCCGTTTCTCCGTTTCTCCGTTTCTCCGTTTCCCCGTTTCTCCGTTTCCCCGTTTCCCCGTTTCCCCGTTATTCCGTTTCTCCGTTATTCCGTTTCTCCGTTTCTCCGTGTCTCCGTGTCTCCGTGTCTCCGTTTCTCCGTTTCTCCGTTTCCCCGTTTCTCCGTTTCTCCGTGTCTCCGTGTCTCCGTTTCTCCGTGTCTCCGTTTCCCCGTTTCTCCGTTTCCCCGTTTCCCCGTTTCTCCGTTTCTCCGTTATTCCGTTATTACGTTTCTCCGTTTCCCCGTTTCCCCGTTTCCCCGTTTCTCCGTTTCTCCGTTTCTCCGTTATTCCGTTTCTCCGTTATTCCGTTATTCCGTTTCTCCGTTATTCCGTTTCTCCGTTTCTCCGTTTCTCCTTTTCTCCGTTTCTCCGTTTCTCCGTTTCTCCGTATCTCCGTTTCTCCCTTTCTCCGTTTCTCCCTTTCTCCGTTTCTACGTTTCTCCGTTTCTCCATTATTCCGTTATTCCGTTATTCCGTTTCTCCGTTTCTCCGTTATTCCGTTTCTCCGCTTCTCCGCTTCTCCGCTTCTCCGCTTCTCACTTCTCGCTTCTCCGTTTCTCCGTGTCTCCGTTTCTCCGTGTCTCCGTTTCTCCGCTTCTCCACTTCTCCGTTTCTCCCTTTCTCCCTTTCTCCGTTTCTCCCTTTCTCCCTTTCTCCGTTTCTCCCTTTCTCCCTTTCTCCCTTTCTCCCTTTCTCCCTTTCTCCCTTTCTCCGTTTCTCCGTTTCTCCGTTTCTCCGTTTCTCCGTTTGTCCGTTTCTCCGTTTCTCCGGTTCTCCCTTTCTCCGTTTCTCCCTTTCTCCGTTTCTCCGTTTCTCCGTTTCTCCGTTTCTATGTTTCTCCGTTTTTCCGTTTCTCCGTTTCTCCGTTTCTCCGTTTCTCCGTTTCTCCACTTCTCCGTTTCTCCGTTTCTCCGTTTCTCGGTTTCTCCGCTTCTCCGTTTCTCCGTTTCTCCGTTATTCCGTTATTCCGTTTCTCCGTTTCTACGTGTCTCCGTTTCCCCGTTTCCCCGTTTCTCCGTTTCTCCGTTTCTCCGTATCTCCGTTTCTCCGTTTCTCCGTGTCTCCGTTTCTCCGTTTCGCCGTTTCTCCGTTTCCCCGTTTCTCCCTTTCTCCGTTTCTCCCTTTCTCCGTTTCTACTTTTCTCCGTTATTCCGTTATTCCGTTATTCCGTTATTCCGTTTCTCCTTTATTCCGTTATTCCTTTATTACGTTTCTCCGTTTCTCCGTTTCTCCGTTTCCCCGTTTCCCCGTTTCCCCGTTTCCCCGTTTCCCTGTTATTCCGTTATTCCGTTTTTCCGTTATTCCGTTTCCCCGTTTCCCCGTTTCCCCGTTTCCCCGTTTCTCCGTTCCTCCGTTCCTCCGTTTCCCCGTTTCCCCGTATCTCCGTTTCCCCGTTTCTCCGTTTCTCCCTTTCTCCCTTTCTCCCTTTCTCCCTTTCTCCTTTTTTTCTTTCTCCCTTTCTCCCTTTCTCCCTTTCTCCGTTTCTCCGTTTCTCCGTTTCTCCGTTTCTCCGTTTCTCCGTTTCTCCGTTTCTCCGTTTCTCCGTTTCTCCGTTTCTACGTTTCTCCGTTACGTTTCTCCGTTATTTCCGTTATTCCGTTATTCCGTTATTCCGTTTCTCCGTTATTCCGTTTCTCCGTTTCTCCGTTTCTCCGTTTTCTCCGTTACGCCGTTTCTCCGTTTCTCCGTTTCCCCGTTTCCCCGTTTCCCCGTTTCTCCGTTTCTCCGTTATTCCGTTTCTCCGTTATTCCGTTTCTCCGTTTCTCCGTTTCCCCGTTTCTCCGTTTCTCCGTTATTCCGTTTCTCCGTTTCTCCGTATCTCCGTTTCTCCGTTTCTCCGTATCTTCGTTTCTCCGTTTCCCCGTTTCTCCGTTATACTGTTTCCCCGTTTCCACGTTTCTCCGTTTTCCCGTTTCCCCGTTTCCACGTTTCCCCGTTTCCCCGTTTCCCCGTTTCCCCGTTTCCCCGTTTCTCCGTTTCTTCGTTTCTCCGTTTCGCCGTTTCTCCGTTTCCCCGTTTCCCCGTTTCCCCGTTATTCCGTTTCTCCGTTATTCCGTTTCTCAGTTTCTCCGTTTCTCCGTGTCTCCGTTTCTCCGCTTCTCCGCTTCTCCGTTTCCCCGTTTCCCCGTTTCCCCGTTTCTCCGTTATTCCGTTTCTCCGTTTCTCCGTTTCTCCGTTTCTCCGTTTCTCCGTTTCTCCGTTTCTCCGTATCTCCGTTTCTCCGTGTCTCCGTTTCTCCGTTTCTCCGTTTCCCCGTTTCCCCGTTTCCCCGTTTCTCCGTTTCTCCGTTATTCCGTTTCTCCGTTTCTCCGTTTCTCCGTTATACCGTTTCCCCGTTTCCCCGTTTCTCCGTTTCTCCGTTTCCCCGTTTCCCCGTTTCCCCGTTTCCCCGTTTCTCCGTTTCTCCGTTTCTCCGTTTCTCCGTTTCCCCGTTTCCCCGTTTCCCCGTTTCTCCGTTTCCCCGTTTCCCCGTTTCTCCGTTATTCCGTTTCTCCGTTATTCCGTTTCTCCGTTTCTCCGTTTCTCCGTTTCTCCGTATCTCCGTTTCTCCGTGTCTCCGTTTCTCCGTTTCCCCGTTTCCCGGTTTCCCCGTTTCTCCGTTTCTCCGTTTCTCCGCTTCTCACTTCTCGCTTCTCCGTGTCTCCGTGTCTCCGTTTCTCCGTTTCTCCGTGTCTCCGTTTCTCCGCTTCTCCGCTTCTCCGTTTCTCCCTTTCTCCCTTTCTCCCTTTCTCCCTTTCTCCGTTTCTCCGTTTCTCCCTTTCTCCCTTTCTCCGTTTCTCCGTTTCTCCGTTTCTCCGTTTCTCCGTTTCTCCGCTTCTCCGTTTCTCCGTTTCTCCCTTTCTCCCTTTCTCCCTTTCTCCCTTTCTCCGTTTCTCCGTTTCTCCGTTTCTCCCTTTCTCCGTTTCTCCGTTTCTCCGTTTCTCCGTTTCTCCGTTTCTCCGGTTCTCCGTTTCTCCGGTTCTCCCTTTCTCCGTTTCTCCGTTTCTCCCTTTCTCCGTTTCTCCGTTTCTCCGTTCCTCCGTTTCTCCGTTTCTATGTTTCTCCGTTTTTCCGTTTCTCCGTTTCTCCGTTTCTCCGTTTCTCCACTTCTCCGTTTCTCCGTTTCTCCGTTTCTCGGTTTCTCCGATTCTCCGTTTCTCCGTTTCTCCGTTTCTCCGTTTCTCCGTTTCTCCGTTATTCCGTTATTCCGTTTCTCCGTTTCTCCGTTATTCCGTTTCTCCGTTTCTCCGTTTCTCCGTTTCTCCGCTTCTCACTTCTCCGTTTCTCCGCTTCTCCGTGTCTCCGTGTCTCCGTGTCTCCGTTTCTCCATTTCTCAGTTTCTCAGTTTCTCAGCTTCTCCACTTTTCCACTTCTCCGTTTCTCCGTTTCTCCGTTTCTCCGTTTCTCCCTTTCTCCGTTTCTCCGTTTCTCCGTTTCTCCGTTACGCCGTTTCTCCGTTTCTCCGTTTCCCCGTTTCCCCGTTTCCCCGTTTTACCGTTTCCCCGTTTCCCCGTTTCTCCGTTTCTCCGTTATTCCGTTTCTCCGTTATTCCGTTTCTCCGTTTCTACGTTTCTCCGTTTCTCCGTTTCTACGTTTCTCCGTTATTCCGTTATTCCGTTATTCCGTTTCTCCGTTATTCCGTTATTTCGTTATTCCGTTTCTCCGTTTCTCCGTTTCCCCGTTTCCCCGTTTCTCCGTTTCTCCGTTATTCCGTTTCTCCGTTATTCTGTTTCTCCGTTTCTCCGTTTCCCCGTTTCCCCGTTTCTCCGTTTCTCCGTTTCTCCGTTTCTCCGTTATTCCGTTTCTCCGTTATTCCGTTTCTCCGTTTCTCCGTTTCTCCGTTTCTCCGTTTCTCCGTTTCTCCGTTTCTCCTTTTCTCCGTTTCCCCGTTTCTCCGTTTCCCCGTTTCCCCGTTTCTCCGTTATTCCGTTTCTCCGTTTCTCCGTATCTCCGTTTCTCCGTGTCTCCGTTTCTCCGTTTCTCCGTTTCCCCGTTTCCCCGTTTCTCCGTTTCTCCGTTATTCCGTTTCTCCGTTTCTCCGTTATACCGTTTCCCCGTTTCCACGTTTCTCCGTTTCCCCGTTTCCCCGTTTCCCCGTTTCTCCGTTTCTCCGTTTCTCCGTTTCTCCGTTTCTCCGTTTCCCCGTTTCTCCGTTTCCCCGTTTCCCCGTTTCCCCGTTATTCCGTTTCTCCGTTATTCCGTTTCCCCGTTTCCCCGTTTCCCCGTTTCTCCGTTTCTCCGTTTCTCCGTTTCTCCGTTTCCCCGTTTCTCCGTTTCCCCGTTTCCCCGTTTCCCCGTTATTCCGTTTCTCCGTTATTCCGTTTCTCCGTTTCTCCGTGTCTCCGTGTCTCCGTGTCTCCGTTTCTCCGTTTCTCCGTTTCCCCGTTTCTCCGTTTCTCCGTGTCTCCGTGTCTCCGTTTCTCCGTGTCTCCGTTTCCCCGTTTCTCCGTTTCCCCGTTTCCCCGTTTCTCCGTTTCTCCGTTATTCCGTTATTACGTTTCTCCGTTTCTCCGTTTCCCCGTTTCCCCGTTTCTCCGTTTCTCCGTTTCTCCGTTATTCCGTTTCTCCGTTATTCCGTTATTCCGTTTCTCCGTTATTCCGTTTCTCCGTTTCTCCGTTTCTCCTTTTCTCCGTTTCTCCGTTTCTCCGTTTCTCCGTATCTCCGTTTCTCCCTTTCTCCGTTTCTCCCTTTCTCCGTTTCTACGTTTCTCCGTTTCTCCATTATTCCGTTATTCCGTTATTCCGTTTCTCCGTTTCTCCGTTATTCCGTTTCTCCGCTTCTCCGCTTCTCCGCTTCTCCGCTTCTCACTTCTCGCTTCTCCGTTTCTCCGTGTCTCCGTTTCTCCGTGTCTCCGTTTCTCCGCTTCTCCACTTCTCCGTTTCTCCCTTTCTCCCTTTCTCCGTTTCTCCCTTTCTCCCTTTCTCCGTTTCTCCCTTTCTCCCTTTCTCCCTTTCTCCCTTTCTCCCTTTCTCCCTTTCTCCGTTTCTCCGTTTCTCCGTTTCTCCGTTTGTCCGTTTGTCCGTTTCTCCGGTTCTCCCTTTCTCCGTTTCTCCCTTTCTCCGTTTCTCCGTTTCTCCGTTTCTCCGTTTCTCCGTTTCTATGTTTCTCCGTTTTTCCGTTTCTCCGTTTCTCCGTTTCTCCGTTTCTCCGTTTCTCCACTTCTCCGTTTCTCCGTTTCCGTTTCTCCGTTTCTCGGTTTCTCCGCTTCTCCGTTTCTCCGTTTCTCCGTTATTCCGTTATTCCGTTTCTCCGTTTCTACGTGTCTCCGTTTCCCCGTTTCCCCGTTTCTCCGTTTCTCCGTTTCTCCGTATCTCCGTTTCTCCGTTTCTCCGTGTCTCCGTTTCTCCGTTTCGCCGTTTCTCCGTTTCCCCGTTTCTCCCTTTCTCCGTTTCTCCCTTTCTCCGTTTCTACTTTTCTCCGTTATTCCGTTATTCCGTTATTCCGTTATTCCGTTTCTCCTTTATTCCGTTATTCCTTTATTACGTTTCTCCGTTTCTCCGTTTCTCCGTTTCCCCGTTTCCCCGTTTCCCCGTTTCCCCGTTTCCCTGTTATTCCGTTATTCCGTTTTTCCGTTATTCCGTTTCCCCGTTTCCCCGTTTCCCCGTTTCCCCGTTTCTCCGTTCCTCCGTTCCTCCGTTTCCCCGTTTCCCCGTATCTCCGTTTCCCCGTTTCTCCGTTTCTCCCTTTCTCCCTTTCTCCCTTTCTCCCTTTCTCCTTTTTTTCTTTCTCCCTTTCTCCCTTTCTCCGTTTCTCCGTTTCTCCGTTTCTCCGTTGCTGCGTTTCTCCGTTTCTCCGTTTCTCCGTTTCATCGTTTCTACGTTTCTCCGTTTCTACGTTTCTCCGTTATTCGTTATTCCGTTATTCCGTTATTCCGTTTCTCCGTTATCTCCGTTTCTCCGTTTCTCCGTTTCTCCGTTTCTCCGTTACGCCGTTTCTCCGTTTCTCCGTTTCCCCGTTTCCCCGTTTCCCCGTTTCTCCGTTTCTCCGTTATTCCGTTTCTCCGTTATTCCGTTTCTCCGTTTCTCCGTTTCCCCGTTTCTCCGTTTCTCCGTTATTCCGTTTCTCCGTTTCTCCGTATCTCCGTTTCTCCGTTTCTCCGTATCTTCGTTTCTCCGTTTCCCCGTTTCTCCGTTATACTGTTTCCCCGTTTCCACGTTTCTCCGTTTTCCCGTTTCCCCGTTTTCCCCGTTTCCCCGTTTCCCCGTTTCCCCGTTTCCCCGTTTCTCCGTTTCCGTTTCTCCGTTTCGCCGTTTCTCCGTTTCCCCGTTTCCCCGTTTCTCCGTTTCTCCGTTATTCCGTTTCTCAGTTTCTCCGTTTCTCCGTGTCTCCGTTTCTCCGCTTCTCCGCTTCTCCGTTTCCCCGTTTCCCCGTTTCCCCGTTTCTCCGTTATCTCCGTTTCTCCGTTTCTCCGTTTCTCCGTATCTCCGTTTCTCCGTTTCTCCGTATCTCCGTATCTCCGTTTCTCCGTTCTCCGTTTCTCCGTTTCTCCGTTTCCCCGTTTCCCCGTTTCCCCGTTTCTCCGTTTCTCCGTTATTCCGTTTCTCCGTTTCTCCGTTTCTCCGTTATACCGTTTCCCCGTTTCCCCGTTTCCACGTTTCTCCGTTTCCCCGTTTCCCCGTTTCCCCGTTTCCCCGTTTCTCCGTTTCTCCGTTTCTCCGTTTCTCCCGTTTCCCCGTTTCCCCGTTTCTCCGTTTCCCCGTTTCCCCGTTTCCCCGTTATTCCGTTTCTCCGTTATTCCGTTTCTCCGTTTCTCCGTTTCTCCGTTTCTCCGTATCTCCGTTTCTCCTCTCCGTTTCTCCGTTTCCCCGTTTCCCGGTTTCTCCGTTTCTCCGTTTCTCCGTTTCTCCGCTTCTCACTTCTCGCTTCTCCGTGTCTCCGTGTCTCCGTTTCTCCGTGTCTCCGTGTCTCCGTTTCTCCGCTTCTCCGCTTCTCCGTTTCTCCCTTTCTCCCTTTCTCCCTTTCTCCCTTTCTCCGTTTCTCCGTTTCTCCCTTTCTCCGTTTCTCCGTTTCTCCGTTTCTCCGTTTCTCCGTTTCTCCGCTTCTCCGCTTCTCCGTTTCTCCCTTTCTCCCTTTCTCCCTTTCTCCCTTTCTCCGTTTCTCCGTTTCTCCCTTTCTCCCTTTCTCCGTTTCTCCGTTTCTCCGTTTCTCCGTTTCTCCGTTTCTCCGGTTCTCCGTTTCTCCGGTTCTCCCTTTCTCCGTTTCTCCGTTTCTCCCTTTCTCCGTTTCTCCGTTTCTCCGTTCCTCCGTTTCTCCGTTTCTATGTTTCTCCGTTTTTCCGTTTCTCCGTTTCTCCGTTTCTCCGTTTCTCCACTTCTCCGTTTCTCCGTTTCTCCGTTTCTCCGGTTTCTCCGATTCTCCGTTTCTCCGTTTCTCCGTTTCTCCGTTTCTCCGTTTCTCCGTTATTCCGTTATTCCGTTTCTCCGTTTCTCCGTTATTCCGTTTCTCCGTTTCTCCGTTTCTCCGTTTCTCCGCTTCTCACTTCTCCGTTTCTCCGCTTCTCCGTGTCTCCGTGTCTCCGTGTCTCCGTTTCTCCATTTCTCAGTTTCTCAGTTTCTCAGCTTCTCCACTTTTCCACTTCTCCGTTTCTCCGTTTCTCCGTTTCTCCGTTTCTCCCTTTCTCCGTTTCTCCGTTTCTCCGTTTCTCCGTTACGCCGTTTCTCCGTTTCTCCGTTTCCCCGTTTCCCCGTTTCCCCGTTTTACCGTTTCCCCGTTTCCCCGTTTCTCCGTTTCTCCGTTATTCCGTTTCTCCGTTATTCCGTTTCTCCGTTTCTACGTTTCTCCGTTTCTCCGTTTCTACGTTTCTCCGTTATTCCGTTATTCCGTTATTCCGTTTCTCCGTTATTCCGTTATTTCGTTATTCCGTTTCTCCGTTTCTCCGTTTCCCCGTTTCCCCGTTTCTCCGTTTCTCCGTTATTCCGTTTCTCCGTTATTCTGTTTCTCCGTTTCTCCGTTTCCCCGTTTCCCCGTTTCTCCGTTTCTCCGTTTCTCCGTTTCTCCGTTATTCCGTTTCTCCGTTATTCCGTTTCTCCGTTTCTCCGTTTCTCCGTTTCTCCGTTTCTCCGTTTCTCCGTTTCTCCTTTTCTCCGTTTCCCCGTTTCTCCGTTTCCCCGTTTCCCCGTTTCTCCGTTATTCCGTTTCTCCGTTTCTCCGTATCTCCGTTTCTCCGTGTCTCCGTTTCTCCGTTTCTCCGTTTCCCCGTTTCCCCGTTTCTCCGTTTCTCCGTTATTCCGTTTCTCCGTTTCTCCGTTATACCGTTTCCCCGTTTCCACGTTTCTCCGTTTCCCCGTTTCCCCGTTTCCCCGTTTCTCCGTTTCTCCGTTTCTCCGTTTCTCCGTTTCTCCGTTTCCCCGTTTCTCCGTTTCCCCGTTTCCCCGTTTCCCCGTTATTCCGTTTCTCCGTTATTCCGTTTCCCCGTTTCCCCGTTTCCCCGTTTCTCCGTTTCTCCGTTTCTCCGTTTCTCCGTTTCCCCGTTTCTCCGTTTCCCCGTTTCCCCGTTTCCCCGTTATTCCGTTTCTCCGTTATTCCGTTTCTCCGTTTCTCCGTGTCTCCGTGTCTCCGTGTCTCCGTTTCTCCGTTTCTCCGTTTCCCCGTTTCTCCGTTTCTCCGTGTCTCCGTGTCTCCGTTTCTCCGTGTCTCCGTTTCCCCGTTTCTCCGTTTCCCCGTTTCCCCGTTTCTCCGTTTCTCCGTTATTCCGTTATTACGTTTCTCCGTTTCCCCGTTTCCCCGTTTCTCCGTTTCTCCGTTTCTCCGTTTCTCCGTTATTCCGTTTCTCCGTTATTCCGTTATTCCGTTTCTCCGTTATTCCGTTTCTCCGTTTCTCCGTTTCTCCTTTTCTCCGTTTCTCCGTTTCTCCGTTTCTCCGTATCTCCGTTTCTCCCTTTCTCCGTTTCTCCCTTTCTCCGTTTCTACGTTTCTCCGTTTCTCCATTATTCCGTTATTCCGTTATTCCGTTTCTCCGTTTCTCCGTTATTCCGTTTCTCCGCTTCTCCGCTTCTCCGCTTCTCCGCTTCTCACTTCTCGCTTCTCCGTTTCTCCGTGTCTCCGTTTCTCCGTGTCTCCGTTTCTCCGCTTCTCCACTTCTCCGTTTCTCCCTTTCTCCCTTTCTCCGTTTCTCCCTTTCTCCCTTTCTCCGTTTCTCCCTTTCTCCCTTTCTCCCTTTCTCCCTTTCTCCCTTTCTCCCTTTCTCCGTTTCTCCGTTTCTCCGTTTCTCCGTTTTCCGTTTGTCCGTTTCTCCGTTTCTCCCTTTCTCCCTTTCTCCGTTTCTCCGTTTCTCCGTTTCTCCGTTTCTCCGTTTCTCCGTTTCTATGTTTCTCCGTTTTTCCGTTTCTCCGTTTCTCCGTTTCTCCGTTTCTCCGTTTCTCCACTTCTCCGTTTCTCCGTTTCTCCGTTTCTCGGTTTCTCCGCTTCTCCGTTTCTCCGTTTCTCCGTTATTCCGTTATTCCGTTTCTCCGTTTCTACGTGTCTCCGTTTCCCCGTTTCCCCGTTTCTCCGTTTCTCCGTTTCTCCGTATCTCCGTTTCTCCGTTTCTCCGTGTCTCCGTTTCTCCGTTTCGCCGTTTCTCCGTTTCCCCGTTTCTCCCTTTCTCCGTTTCTCCCTTTCTCCGTTTCTACTTTTCTCCGTTATTCCGTTATTCCGTTATTCCGTTATTCCGTTTCTCCTTTATTCCGTTATTCCTTTATTACGTTTCTCCGTTTCTCCGTTTCTCCGTTTCCCCGTTTCCCCGTTTCCCCGTTTCCCCGTTTCCCTGTTATTCCGTTATTCCGTTTTTCCGTTATTCCGTTTCCCCGTTTCCCCGTTTCCCCGTTTCCCCGTTTCTCCGTTCCTCCGTTCCTCCGTTTCCCCGTTTCCCCGTATCTCCGTTTCCCCGTTTCTCCGTTTCTCCCTTTCTCCCTTTCTCCCTTTCTCCCTTTCTCCTTTTTTTCTTTCTCCCTTTCTCCCTTTCTCCGTTTCTCCGTTTCTCCGTTTCTCCGTTGCTGCGTTTCTCCGTTTCTCCGTTTCTCCGTTTCATCGTTTCTACGTTTCTCCGTTTCTACGTTTCTCCGTTATTCCGTTATTCCGTTATTCCGTTATTCCGTTTCTCCGTTATTCCGTTTCTCCGTTTCTCCGTTTCTCCGTTTCTCCGTTACGCCGTTTCTCCGTTTCTCCGTTTCCCCGTTTCCCCGTTTCCCCGTTTCTCCGTTTCTCCGTTATTCCGTTTCTCCGTTATTCCGTTTCTCCGTTTCTCCGTTTCCCCGTTTCTCCGTTTCTCCGTTATTCCGTTTCTCCGTTTCTCCGTATCTCCGTTTCTCCGTTTCTCCGTATCTTAGTTTCTCCGTTTCCCCGTTTCTCCGTTATACTGTTTCCCCGTTTCCACGTTTCTCCGTTTTCCCGTTTCCCCGTTTCCACGTTTCCCCGTTTCCCCGTTTCCCCGTTTCCCCGTTTCCCCGTTTCTCCGTTTCTTCGTTTCTCCGTTTCGCCGTTTCTCCGTTTCCCCGTTTCCCCGTTTCCCCGTTATTCCGTTTCTCCGTTATTCCGTTTCTCAGTTTCTCCGTTTCTCCGTGTCTCCGTTTCTCCGCTTCTCCGCTTCTCCGTTTCCCCGTTTCCCCGTTTCCCCGTTTCTCCGTTATTCCGTTTCTCCGTTTCTCCGTTTCTCCGTATCTCCGTTTCTCCGTTTCTCCGTATCTCCGTATCTCCGTTTCTCCGTGTCTCCGTTTCTCCGTTTCTCCGTTTCCCCGTTTCCCCGTTTCCCCGTTTCTCCGTTTCTCCGTTATTCCGTTTCTCCGTTTCTCCGTTTCTCCGTAATACCGTTTCCCCGTTTCCCCGTTTCCACGTTTCTCCGTTTCCCCGTTTCCCCGTTTCCCCGTTTCCCCGTTTCTCCGTTTCTCCGTTTCTCCGTTTCTCCGTTTCCCTGTTTCCCCGTTTCCCCGTTTCTCCGTTTCCCCGTTTCCCCGTTTCCCCGTTATTCCGTTTCTCCGTTATTCCGTTTCTCCGTTTCTCCGTTTCTCCGTTTCTCCGTATCTCCGTTTCTCCGTGTCTCCGTTTCTCCGTTTCCCCGTTTCCCGGTTTCCCCGTTTCTCCGTTTCTCCGTTTCTCCGCTTCTCACTTCTCGCTTCTCCGTGTCTCCGTGTCTCCGTTTCTCCGTGTCTCCGTGTCTCCGTTTCTCCGCTTCTCCGCTTCTCCGTTTCTCCCTTTCTCCCTTTCTCCCTTTCTCCCTTTCTCCGTTTCTCCGTTTCTCCCTTTCTCCCTTTCTCCGTTTCTCCGTTTCTCCGTTTCTCCGTTTCTCCGTTTCTCCGCTTCTCCGCTTCTCCGTTTCTCCCTTTCTCCCTTTCTCCCTTTCTCCCTTTCTCCGTTTCTCCGTTTCTCCCTTTCTCCCTTTCTCCGTTTCTCCGTTTCTCCGTTTCTCCGTTTCTCCGTTTCTCCGGTTCTCCGTTTCTCCGGTTCTCCCTTTCTCCGTTTCTCCGTTTCTCCCTTTCTCCGTTTCTCCGTTTCTCCGTTCCTCCGTTTCTCCGTTTCTATGTTTCTCCGTTTTTCCGTTTCTCCGTTTCTCCGTTTCTCCGTTTCTCCACTTCTCCGTTTCTCCGTTTCTCCGTTTCTCGGTTTCTCCGATTCTCCGTTTCTCCGTTTCTCCGTTTCTCCGTTTCTCCGTTTCTCCGTTATTCCGTTATTCCGTTTCTCCGTTTTTCCGTTATTCCGTTTCTCCGTTTCTCCGTTTCTCCGTTTCTCCGCTTCTCACTTCTCCGTTTCTCCGCTTCTCCGTGTCTCCGTGTCTCCGTGTCTCCGTTTCTCCATTTCTCAGTTTCTCAGTTTCTCAACTTCTCCACTTTTCCACTTCTCCGTTTCTCCGTTTCTCCGTTTCTCCGTTTCTCCCTTTCTCCGTTTCTCCGTTTCTCCGTTTCTCCGTTACGCCGTTTCTCCGTTTCTCCGTTTCCCCGTTTCCCCGTTTCCCCGTTTTACCGTTTCCCCGTTTCCCCGTTTCTCCGTTTCTCCGTTATTCCGTTTCTCCGTTATTCCGTTTCTCCGTTTCTACGTTTCTCCGTTTCTCCGTTTCTACGTTTCTCCGTTATTCCGTTATTCCGTTATTCCGTTTCTCCGTTATTCCGTTATTTCGTTATTCCGTTTCTCCGTTTCTTCGTTTCCCCGTTTCCCCGTTTCTCCGTTTCTCCGTTATTCCGTTTCTCCGTTATTCTGTTTCTCCGTTTCTCCGTTTCCCCGTTTCCCCGTTTCTCCGTTTCTCCGTTTCTCCGTTTCTCCGTTATTCCGTTTCTCCGTTATTCCGTTTCTCCGTTTCTCCGTTTCTCCGTTTCTCCGTTTCTCCGTTTCTCCGTTTCTCCTTTTCTCCGTTTCCCCGTTTCTCCGTTTCCCCGTTTCCCCGTTTCTCCGTTATTCCGTTTCTCCGTTTCTCCGTATCTCCGTTTCTCCGTGTCTCCGTTTCTCCGTTTCTCCGTTTCCCCGTTTCCCCGTTTCTCCGTTTCTCCGTTATTCCGTTTCTCCGTTTCTCCGTTATACCGTTTCCCCGTTTCCACGTTTCTCCGTTTCCCCGTTTCCCCGTTTCCCCGTTTCTCCGTTTCTCCGTTTCTCCGTTTCTCCGTTTCTCCGTTTCCCCGTTTCTCCGTTTCCCCGTTTCCCCGTTTCCCCGTTATTCCGTTTCTCCGTTATTCCGTTTCCCCGTTTCCCCGTTTCCCCGTTTCTCCGTTTCTCCGTTTCTCCGTTTCTCCGTTTCCCCGTTTCTCCGTTTCCCCGTTTCCCCGTTTCCCCGTTATTCCGTTTCTCCGTTATTCCGTTTCTCCGTTTCTCCGTGTCTCCGTGTCTCCGTGTCTCCGTTTCTCCGTTTCTCCGTTTCCCCGTTTCTCCGTTTCTCCGTGTCTCCGTGTCTCCGTTTCTCCGTGTCTCCGTTTCCCCGTTTCTCCGTTTCCCCGTTTCCCCGTTTCTCCGTTTCTCCGTTATTCCGTTATTACGTTTCTCCGTTTCTCCGTTTCCCCGTTTCCCCGTTTCTCCGTTTCTCCGTTTCTCCGTTATTCCGTTTCTCCGTTATTCCGTTATTCCGTTTCTCCGTTATTCCGTTTCTCCGTTTCTCCGTTTCTCCTTTTCTCCGTTTCTCCGTTTCTCCGTTTCTCCGTATCTCCGTTTCTCCCTTTCTCCGTTTCTCCCTTTCTCCGTTTCTACGTTTCTCCGTTTCTCCATTATTCCGTTATTCCGTTATTCCGTTTCTCCGTTTCTCCGTTATTCCGTTTCTCCGCTTCTCCGCTTCTCCGCTTCTCCGCTTCTCACTTCTCGCTTCTCCGATTCTCCGTCCGTTTCTCCGTTATTCCGTTTCTCCGTTTCTCCCTTTCTCCCTTTCTCCGTTTCTCCCTTTCTCCCTTTCTCCGTTTCTCCCTTTCTCCCTTTCTCCCTTTCTCCCTTTCTCCCTTTCTCCGTTTCTCCGTTTCTCCGTTTCTCCGTTTGTCCGTTTCTCCGTTTCTCCGGTTCTCCCTTTCTCCGTTTCTCCCTTTCTCCGTTTCTCCGTTTCTCCGTTTCTCCGTTTCTATGTTTCTCCGTTTTTCCGTTTCTCCGTTTCTCCGTTTCTCCGTTTCTCCGTTTCTCCACTTCTCCGTTTCTCCGTTTCTCCGTTTCTCGGTTTCTCCGCTTCTCCGTTTCTCCGTTTCTACGTGTCTCCGTTTCCCCGTTT
>CBDHHR010000430.1:2500-7500 GCA_965263245.1 Metamycoplasmataceae bacterium
TGTACATTGGTGTCACTAACATCTGAAAAGGGGAACACTATTTCATCTATGTGTGTGCTGACGTCTTGGTCAGACGATCTGCATTTAATTTAGCCTCCTTACCAGCGCAGCATGACCAGTAAGACATTTCTTTCATTCACTCTTTATATATGTTTTGACTGGCCGTTTGAGACACATACTTTACTAACTAAAACACCTTAATTATATCTGATATACATATGGGTTAATGTCGTCAATTATGGTAATAACTGCGAAATTGTTTATGCGTAGTAGCGTAATTAACGCTGGAGAATTTCAATCGTTTCTTCCAGAAGCCCATGTTTGATGATATCGTAACTGCAATCAATGAAGCTTTTATTTGTCTCAAGCTGGAAAATATATTATTATAATAATTACTGTAATAATGGCGTTACTTGACGATATGCTAGAATTTGGTGACTACCTCACTTCACAGAATGGTAACCCAGAACCACATACTATACTAAATTTGAAAAGCTATCAAAATTACAATAGGTGTTCGATTAAGGCATAATAGAATAATCTTGATACGACACGTGATATGATTCAATGTGTTTATGTAGACACTAGAGCATTGGTAAGACCACAACACACGTACACGACGTAGTTACTCCCAAAGAGCAAGCAACGTGGAGTGATAAGGAAACTAGTATTAATTAACTGCAAACAGACACAACTGAGACACTTTGTGCATATACAGTTTAATGTCCCTCATTACAATAATTGCTAATTGATTTGTATGTTGCAGTGTAATTAACGTAGTGATCATCAAATGATAGTATGCCGGGATTTTATGACTATTATATTTCATAGAACGGGATCTCAGAACCTGATGTTAGATACGTTTGACTAAGATACCGACAACACAATAATATTGTGTTATGATGTAATGCCACAATCTTGATAACGCAAACTAAAAAGGATTGGTTGTGTTAATGTAGGCAACTTGGCCATAGTCCAGAAACACTAGTAAGCATGCAATGTGGTGTATCCCAAACAGTGATATTGAAACTAGCATTCATTAACTGCGATTCTTTGCAGCGAGTCAGGCCACATTTGGTGTCAATTCGCCGCCACAGACATGGGCAAACTACGTACCTTGAAACTACCAATATACACACAACACCTTCGCATGGGTGGCTTATTAGAATACTACACTCCATACAATGTCTTCATACAAAAATCACTGTATTCATAACACAATCATTCAACATCTTCCAGCAAACACACATGCAAATTGTTAAAGTAAATTAAATAACCACTGAGTGACCACCACCCTCAGTGCCAGCATAGATAGGTCAACTTGCCGTAAATGGTCTGAACTAACTGACTGGTGCAATGATATCTCATGTGTTCACAACGTTATAACCCTAACATTGACATACTAGTCAGGTTAATATAACCCTGCCGAGCGGTGGAAACTACAAGAACGTGATGACATAGCTCGCCTTCATCCTACAATTTGCCCTGTCTTACGCAGGAAGTGTATGTCTCCTTGTGGACTTTCACAGACAGCTTTGGTTTGACCGTGTCCATGAAGAGAATGTTATGACAGGTAGTTTATTTTGTGATTATCACCTTCCAACTTGCAGGCTTCTAAGAGTTCAATCAGTTGTTTTTTTCTCGCGAAAATACGCGTTGAAGTACAAATGTACACTTACCTGCTAACTTTTTACGAGTGTCTCGGTCTGGAACGGCAGGAAAAACCGCTATGCATTAAAACTAGGTGTTGATGCCCATGCATATATAGACGTCATGGGTAACCAACTATGGCATGATTTTTGCGCAACGGATCGCGAACCAATCAGCTCAGACTTATAACGGTGACGTCGCTATTTCTTGGAAACATTTCCATATTTTGAGGTAACCTTCGCTTTAGAGGACATGTGCATCTGCAGCGTGATTGTTTGTTGTTGTTGTCACGTTTGGCAGGCAGGCAGGCAGGCAGGCAGGCAGGCAGGCAGGCAGGCAGGCAGGCAGGCAGGCAGGCAGGCAGGCAGGCAGGCAGGCAGGCAGGCAGGCAGGCAGGCAGGCAGGCAGGCAGGCAGGCAGGCAGGCAGGCAGGCAGGCAGGCAGGCAGGCAGGCAGGCAGGCAGGCAGGCAGGCAGGCAGGCAGGCAGGCAGGCAGGCAGGCAGGCAGGCAGGCAGGCAGGCACGCAGGCACGCACGCACGCACGCACGCACGCACGCACGCACACACACACACACACACACACACACACACACACACACACATACATACATACATACATACATACATACATACATACATACATACATACATACATACATACATACATACATACATACATACATACATACATACATACATACATACATACATACATACATACATACATACATACATACATACATACATACATATATACATACATACATACATACATACATACATACATACATACATACATACATACATACATACATACATACATACATACATACATACATACATACATACATACATACATACAATGATATCGATTGAGACGACAACATATCGACCTCCATCTCACAACGGTGTAATAAAGTTGATTCATCGGTGCATCCATACCCATTCGATTTACTATAGCATTTTCTTTCCCGGACGCTATCCTGGCGCCTATGGTTGCAGTATAAAATTTGTGGAAGCATCTAATATAAATGTCTCTATATTTATTTGTATTATAGTCTGTCTACGCATTGCATTGACGTGGTTACTTCTTAACATTTTACCTTGTTATAACTTTATAATATAGAGGTGACATTGTGTATGTTTACTACGAAGACGTGATAACATCTTATGATCTTAGAATTTCGTCACCTTAACACGGAAAATGTCATACTTTAACTATTATTATGTCCTCAACCAAGTGGAACCTTGTCTCTGCTTTAGTGTAACTATTAAGGCATGTTGTCCATCATGTGGTAACTTGTCTCCTCTTTATTGTAACTAATAAGACATGTTGTCCACCAAGTGGTAATTCGTCTCTCTTTATTGTAACTAGTAAGACATGTTGTACACCAAGTGGTAACTTGTCTCCTCCCGCTTTATTGTAACTATTAAGGCGTGTTGTACACCATGTGGTGACTTGCCTCCTCTTTGTGGTAATGTTCCCTGTGGCAAGTATGTGTTGAAATACCGATGGTATACGTATACATTTATTTCGCATAGTTGGCACGTAACTGGCTACAAATGGTCCATGTTGCTCAACTTAGCTGTTAATCATTAACAATGTCTATTACAAACCCGGGTTGACCATAGTGGTGAACAAAATGGCCATCAAGACCACGTCCACGTGTCTGGTCCAGTCCAGCTAGGATCACAATGTCTTGTATATTATAGAGCGAAGCGGCTCACCGACTAGAGCATCGTACTCTCAATAAACACAACCCGGCTTCGAATCCTTTGACAAGTTCGTTTACACTCGTTGCTCTAGTTCACTCAGCGATGTGGATGTTTGCTTTGCAGCATACACTGGTGGATATCTGTATATGGATAATAGTTGCGGATGTATTGCAGCATGGCTGAATCTTTCACAGAAAGTCCAGACAGTGTTCGGTTGAACAGGTAGGCCAGGGAGGAAAGTGTTAAGCGCCATGAGGTGTCATGTGGACTGGATAATGTGCTAGATAAACACACACGCACACACACGCACGCACGCGCGCACGCACGAACGCACGCACGCACACACACACACACACACATACACACACACATATATATATATATATATATATATATATATATATATATATATATATATACACACACACACACATACGCGCACACTTACACATATACACAGACACACACAAGCACATACTCGCACACACAAACCAACACACACACGCGCGTTCGCGCACGCACACGTTATATTATGGTTATTAAATGTCAGGCGCGATAGATTAATTTTGTTAGCATTAATATAAAAATTAAATATAATGTACACCAAGTCGACCACGTCTGACTTGAAAATAGGAACATAAACAAGTCACCATGCGTTATATTTATTTCATTAAATCGTGCCTAAAATATGAATATCGGCCAGGAATAGAGGATGTATCTTTTTGATCTCTAATTGAGCCCACGGCCGCACGTGATCATTGACCCTACTTGACCATCGACGTCAGCAATAATAGCAATAATCTCACCGCATCTGGCAAACTACCAGGATACATATGTGTGAATATCCACAACAACGTTGCTGTCAATTTTACTCAGTCGAGTCTATCTTCAGCCTTTAATGTAGCTGTGCGGCTTCCAGCTGTGTTCATCAGCAGCTGTTGGGTAAATAGAAACGATAACAATTACATTGAATAGTCATTAATATTTGATCTTGTCATAACATATCGGAAACATTTAGTAGCACATAAGCAGTTATATGTATTAATTAGTTACGGATTGATTACTTAATTCGCCCTACATACGCATACACACGTATGTATGCATACTACACGCGCGCGTGATTTCACAAACACGCACGATATCATTCTGCGAATTAACCAGCGAAAGCAAATCTATTCTGGTAAGATATTTCGTTCAGCTTACCCTAATCCACTTGACGACAACAGGATTTTCTATAAAATAGTTTCGCCTGGAATGTAGTAGTAATAGTAGTAGTTACTTCTGTTGCGCCTAAACGACTGCGGACTTATATAACACTTCAACTGGTATAACACAAAGAGTTGTCTAGTTCAACTTTCATAATATATTCTAGGATCACGTGTAATATGTTGCTTTCCTTGTTGGAAATGGCGCATTTATAAAATGTCAATATATATGGTATGAATTCAATGCGGATACCTTTCATTTTGTTGCAATGTAGTGGACTTTCCCTGACATGAAAAGGTATCGACTAATGAAAACACACATCGGAGATATGCAGCGCCACTATAAGTGAAAGACGTGAGTGACACTTTACAGAATACTGCTAAATGCAATACTTGTGGAAATTTCTCCGACCAGAATCTGGAAAGGT
>CBDHHR010000431.1:0-69779 GCA_965263245.1 Metamycoplasmataceae bacterium
AAGAGCACCCACCAGAATGTAGACAACATCATGATTATATACAAGACACTCAGTAAGAGAACCCAACAGAATGTAGACAACATCATGATTATATACAAGACACTCAGTAAGAGGACCCGCCAGAATGTAGACAACATCGTGATTACATACAAGACACTCAGTAAGAGCACCCACCAGAATGTAGACAACATCATGATTATATACAAGACACTCAGTAAGAGACCCGCCAGAATGTAGACACCATCATGATGATATACAAGACACTCAGAAAGAGGACCCACCAGAATGTAGACAACATCATGATTATATACAAGACACTCAGAAAGAGCACCCGCCAGAATGTAGACAACATCATGATTATATACAAGACACTCAGAAAGAGCACCCGCCAGAATGTAGACAACATCATGATTATATACAAGACACTCAGAAAGAGCACCCGCCAGAATGTAGACAACATCATGATTATATACAAGACACTCAGTAAGAGGACCCACCAGAATGTAGACAACATCATGATTATATACAAGACACTCAGTAAGAGGACCCACCAGAATGTAGACAACATCATGATTATATACAAGACACTCAGAAAGAGGACCCACCAGAATGTAGACAACATCATGATTATATACAAGACACTCAGTAAGAGGACCCACCAGAATGTAGACAACATCGTGATTATATACAAGACACTCAGTAAGAGGACCCACCAGAATGTAGACAACATCATGATTATATACAAGACACTCAGAAAGAGCACCCGCCAGAATGTAGACAACATCATGATTATATACAAGACACTCAGTAAAAGCACCCACCAGAATGTAGACAACATCATGATTATATACAAGACACTCAGTAAAAGCACCCACCAGAATGTAGACAACATCATGATTATATACAAGACACTGAGTAAGAGTACCCACCAGAATGTAGACAGCATCATGATTATATACAAGACACTCGGTAAGAGGACCCGCCAGAATGTAGACAACATCGTGATTATATACAAGACACACAGAAAGAGCACCCACCAGAATGTAGACAACATCATGATTATATACAAGACACTCAGTAAGAGAACCCACCAGAATGTAGACAACATCATGATTATATACAAGACACTCAGTAAGAGGACCCACCAGAACGTAGACAACATCATGATTATATACAAGACACTCAGTAAAAGCACCCACCAGAATGTAGACAACATCATGATTATATACAAGACACTGAGTAAGAGTACCCACCAGAATGTAGACAACATCATGATTATATACAAGACACTCAGTAAGAGGACCCGCCAGAATGTAGACAACATCGTGATTATATACAAGACACACAGAAAGAGCACCCACCAGAATGTAGACAACATCATGATTATATACAAGACACTCAGTAAGAGAACCCACCAGAATGTAGACAACATCATGATTATATACAAGACACTCAGTAAGAGGACCCACCAGAACGTAGACAACATCATGATTATATACAAGACACTCAGTAAAAGCACCCACCAGAATGTAGACAAAATCATGATTATATACAAGGCACTCAGTAAGAGGACCCACCAGAATGTAGACAACATCGTGATTATATACAAGACACTCAGTAAGAGGACCCACCAGAACGTAGACAACATAATGATTATATACAAGACACTCAGTAAAAGCACCCACCAGAATGTAGACAACATCATGATTATATACAAGGCACTCAGTAAGAGACCCACCAGAATGTAGACAACATCATGATTATATACAAGACACTCAGTAAGAGCACCCGCCAGAATGTAGACAACATCATGATTATATACAAGACACTCAGAAAGAGCACCCACCAGAATGTAGACAACATCATGATTATATACAAGACACTCAGTAAGAGCACCCACCAGAATGTAGACAACATCATGATTATATACAAGACACTCAGTAAGAGGACCCACCAGAATGTAGACAACATCATGATTATATACAAGACACTCAGTAAGAGCACCCACCAGAATGTAGACAACATCATGATTATATACAAGACACTCAGTAAGAGACCCACCAGAATGTAGACAACATCATGATTATATACAAGACACTCAGTAAGAGGACCCACCAGAATGTAGACAACATCATGATTATATACAAGACACTCAGAAAGAGCACCCACCAGAATGTAGACAACATCATGATTATATACAAGACACTCAGAAAGAGCACCCGCCAGAATGTAGACAACATCATGATTATATACAAGACACTCAGAAAGAGCACCCACCAGAATGTAGACAACATCATGATTATATACAAGACACTCAGTAAGAGGACCCACCAGAATGTAGACAACATCATGATTATATACAAGACACTCAGTAAGAGGACCCACCAGAATGTAGACAACATCATGATTATATACAAGACACTCAGAAAGAGGACCCACCAGAATGTAGACAACATCATGATTATATACAAGACACTCAGTAAGAGGACCCACCAGAATGTAGACAACATCATGATTATATACAAGACACTCAGTAAGAGGACCCACCAGAATGTAGACAACATCATGATTATATACAAGACACTCAGAAAGAGCACCCACCAGAATGTAGACAACATCATGATTATATACAAGACACTCAGTAAGAGCACCCACCAGAATGTAGACAACATCATGATTATATACAAGACACTCAGAAAGAGCACCCACCAGAATGTAGACAACATCATGATTATATACAAGACACTCAGTAAGAGAACCCACCAGAATGTAGACAACATCATGATTATATACAAGACACTCAGTAAGAGGACCCACCAGAATGTAGACAACATCATGATTATATACAAGACACTCAGTAAGAGCACCCACCAGAATGTAGACAACATCATGATTATATACAAGACACTCAGTAAGAGCACCCACCAGAATGTAGACAACATCATGATTATATACAAGACACTCAGTAAGAGGACCCACCAGAATGTAGACAACATCATGATTATATACAAGACACTCAGTAAAGAGCACCCACCAGAATGTAGACAACATCATGATTATATACAAGACACTCAGTAAGAGCACCCACCAGAATGTAGACAACATCATGATTATATACAAGACACTCAGTAAGAGGACCCACCAGAATGTAGACAACATCATGATTATATACAAGACACTCAGAAAGAGCACCCACCAGAATGTAGACAACATCATGATTATATACAAGACACTCAGTAAGAGGACCCACCAGAATGTAGACAACATCATGATTATATACAAGACACTCAGTAAGAGGACCCACCAGAATGTAGACAACATCATGATTATATACAAGACACTCAGTAAAGAGCACCCACCAGAATGTAGACAACATCATGATTATATACAAGACACTCAGTAAGAGCACCCACCAGAATGTAGACAACATCATGATTATATACAAGACACTCAGTAAGAGACCCACCAGAATGTAGACAACATAATGATTATATACAAGACACTCAGTAAAGAGCACCCACCAGAATGTAGACAACATCATGATTATATACAAGACACTCAGTAAGAGCACCCACCAGAATGTAGACAACATCATGATTATATACAAGACACTCAGTAAGAGGACCCACCAGAATGTAGACAACATCATGATTATATACAAGACACTCAGAAAGAGCACCCACCAGAATGTAGACAACATCATGATTATATACAAGACACTCAGAAAGAGCACCCACCAGAATGTAGACAACATCATGATTATATACAAGACACTCAGTAAGAGGACCCACCAGAACGTAGACAACATCATGATTATATACAAGACACTCAGTAAAAGCACCCACCAGAATGTAGACAACATCATGATTATATACAAGACACTCAGTAAGAGGACCCACCAGAATGTAGACAACATCTGGTGGGTCAACTCTTATATACAAGACACTCTTGTACCCACCAGAATGTAGACAACATCATGATTATATACAAGACACTCAGTATATAATCATGACCCACCAGAATGTAGACAACATCTGAGTGATTATATACAAGTTGTCACTCAGTAAGAGGACCCACCAGAATGTAGACAACATCATGATTATATACAAGACACTCAGTGAGCACCCACCAGAATGTAGACAACATCATGATTATATACAAGACACTCAGAAAGAGCACTCCACCAGAATGTAGACAACATCATGATTATATACAAGACACTCTTAAGAGCACCCATCATGATGTAGACAACATCATGATTATATACATGAGACACTCAGTAAGAGAACCCACCAGAATGTAGACAACATGATGATCTACATTCTGGTGGGTTCTCTTACTGAGTGACAACTTGTATATAATCATGATGTTGACCCACCAGAATGTAGACAACATCATGATTATATACAAGTCTACACTCAGTAAGAGGACCCACCAGAATGTAGACAACATCATGATTATATACAAGACACTCAGTAAGAGTCTTGACCCACCAGAATGTAGACAACATCTGGTGATTATATACAAGACACTCAGTAATAATCACCCATGTTGTCCAGATTCTGTGGGACAACATCATGATTATATACAAGTTGTCACTCAGTAAGAGCACCCACCAGAATGTAGACAACATCATGATTATATACAAGACACTCAGAAAGAGCACCCACCAGAATGTAGACAACATCATGATTATATACTACACTCAGTAAGAGGACCCACAGAATGTAGACAACATCATGATTATATACAAGACACTCAGAAAGAGCACCTCACCTGATTAGACAACATCATGATTATATACAAGACACTCAGAAAGAGGACCCACCAGAATGTAGACAACATCATGATTATATACTACACTCAGTAAGAGGACCCACCAGAATGTAGACAACATCATGATTATATACAAGGCACTCAGTAAGAGGACCCACCAGAATGTAGACAACATCGTGATTATATACTACACTCAGAAAGAGCACCCACCAGAATGTAGACAACATCATGATTATATACAAGGCACTCAGAAAGAGCACCCATCATGAGACATGTAGACTGAACATCATGATTATATACTACACTCAGAAAGAGCACCCACCAGAATGTAGACAACATCATGATTATATACAAGACACTCAGAAAGAGCACCCACCAGAATGTAGACAACATCATGATTATATACAAGACACTCAGTAAGAGAACTGAGTGTCTTGTATATATTCTGGTGGGTGCTCTTTCTGACATGAGTTGTCTACATTCTGGTGGGTGCTCTTACCTGAATGCCTAGACAACATCATGATTATATACAAGACACTCAGTAAGGGCACCCACCAGAATGTAGACAACATCATGATTATATACTACACTCAGTAAGGGACCCACCAGAATGTCTAGACATACATCATGATGTATATACAAGACACTCAGAAAAAGCACCCACCAGAATGTAGACAACATCATGATTATATACTACACTCAGAAAGAGCACCCACCAGAATGTAGACAACATCATGATTATATACAAGACACTCAGAAAGAGCACCCACCAGAATGTAGACATACATCATGATGTATATACTACACTCAGGTGAGAACCCACCAGAATGTCTAGACAACATCATGATTATATACAAGACACTCAGGTGAGCACCCACCTGAGTGTCTTGTATATAATCATGATGTTGTCTACATTCTGGTATGATGTTGACTACATTCTGGTGCACCCACCAGAATGTAGACCTCTTACAAGACACTCAGTAAGAACCCACCAGAATGTAGACAACATCATGATTATATACAAGACACTCAGTAAGAGTGCCAGAATGTAGACACCATCATGATGATATACAAGACACTCAGTAAGAGGACCCATAATCAGATTCTGGTGTAGACAACATCATGATTATATACAAGACACTCAGAAAGAGCACCCGCCTGAATGTAGACAACATCATGATTATATACAAGACACTCAGTAAGAGGACCCACCAGAATGTAGACAACATCATGATTATATACAAGACACTCAGTAAGAGGTCCACCAGAATGTAGACAACATCATGATTATATACAAGACACTCAGAAAGAGTATACCCACCAGAATGTAGACAACATCTGGTGATTATATTCAGTAAGAGAACCCACCTGAAGACTTGTATCAGAAAGAGGACAATTCCACCAGAATGTAGACAACATCATGATTATATACAAGACACTCAGTAAGAGGACCCACCAGAATGTAGACAACATCATGATTATATACAAGGCACTCAGTAAGAGGACCCACCAGAATGTAGACAACATCGTGATTATATACAAGACACTCAGAAAGAGCACCCACCAGAATGTAGACAACATCATGATTATATACAAGACACTCAGAAAGAGCACCCACCAGAATGTAGACAACATCATGATTATATACAAGACACTCAGAAAGAGCACCCACCAGAATGTAGACAACATCATGATTATATACAAGACACTCAGTAAGAGAACCCACCAGAATATAGACAACATAATGATTATATACAAGACACTCAGTAAAAGCACCCACCAGAATGTAGACAACATCATGATTATATACAAGACACTGAGTAAGAGGACCCACCAGAATGTAGACAACATCATGATTATATACAAGACACTCAGTAAGAGCACCCGCCAGAATGTAGACAACATCATGATTATATACAAGACACTCAGTAAGAGAACCCACCAGAATGTAGACAACATCACGATTATATACAAGACACTCGGTAAGAGGACCCGCCAGAATGTAGACAACATCGTGATTATATACAAGACACACAGAAAGAGCACCCACCAGAATGTAGACAACATCATGATTATATACAAGACACTCAGTAAGAGAACCCAACAGAATGTAGACAACATCATGATTATATACAAGACACTCAGTAAGAGGACCCGCCAGAATGTAGACAACATCGTGATTACATACAAGACACTCAGTAAGAGCACCCACCAGAATGTAGACAACATCATGATTATATACAAGACACTCAGTAAGAGACCCGCCAGAATGTAGACACCATCATGATGATATACAAGACACTCAGAAAGAGGACCCACCAGAATGTAGACAACATCATGATTATATACAAGACACTCAGAAAGAGCACCCGCCAGAATGTAGACAACATCATGATTATATACAAGACACTCAGAAAGAGCACCCGCCAGAATGTAGACAACATCATGATTATATACAAGACACTCAGAAAGAGCACCCGCCAGAATGTAGACAACATCATGATTATATACAAGACACTCAGTAAGAGGACCCACCAGAATGTAGACAACATCATGATTATATACAAGACACTCAGTAAGAGGACCCACCAGAATGTAGACAACATCATGATTATATACAAGACACTCAGAAAGAGGACCCACCAGAATGTAGACAACATCATGATTATATACAAGACACTCAGTAAGAGGACCCACCAGAATGTAGACAACATCGTGATTATATACAAGACACTCAGTAAGAGGACCCACCAGAATGTAGACAACATCATGATTATATACAAGACACTCAGAAAGAGCACCCGCCAGAATGTAGACAACATCATGATTATATACAAGACACTCAGAAAGAGCACCCACCAGAATGTAGACAACATCATGATTATATACAAGACACTCAGTAAGAGAACCCACCAGAATATAGACAACATAATGATTATATACAAGACACTCAGTAAAAGCACCCACCAGAATGTAGACAACATCATGATTATATACAAGACACTCAGTAAGAGGACCCACCAGAATGTAGACAACATCATGATTATATACAAGACACTCAGTAAGAGCACCCACCAGAATGTAGACAACATCATGATTATATACAAGACACTCAGTAAGAGGACCCGCCAGAATGTAGACAACATCATGATTATATACAAGACACTCAGAAAGAGCACCCACCAGAATGTAGACAACATCATGATTATATACAAGACACTCAGTAAGAGAACCCACCAGAATGTAGACAACATCATGATTATATACAAGACACTCAGTAAGAGGACCGGCCAGAATGTAGACAACATCGTGATTACATACAAGACACTCAGTAAGAGCACCCACCAGAATGTAGACAACATCATGATTATATACAAGACACTCAGTAAGAGACCCGCCAGAATGTAGACACCATCATGATGATATACAAGACACTCAGTAAGAGGACCCACCAGAATGTAGACAACATCATGATTATATACAAGACACTCAGAAAGAGCACCCGCCAGAATGTAGACAACATCATGATTATATACAAGACACTCAGAAAGAGCACCCGCCAGAATGTAGACAACATCATGATTATATACAAGACACTCAGAAAGAGCACCCGCCAGAATGTAGACAACATCATGATTATATACAAGACACTCAGTAAGAGGACCCACCAGAATGTAGACAACATCATGATTATATACAAGACACTCAGTAAGAGGACCCACCAGAATGTAGACAACATCATGATTATATACAAGACACTCAGAAAGAGGACCCACCAGAATGTAGACAACATCATGATTATATACAAGACACTCAGTAAGAGGACCCACCAGAATGTAGACAACATCGTGATTATATACAAGACACTCAGTAAGAGGACCCACCAGAATGTAGACAACATCATGATTATATACAAGACACTCAGAAAGAGCACCCGCCAGAATGTAGACAACATCATGATTATATACAAGACACTCAGTAAAAGCACCCACCAGAATGTAGACAACATCATGATTATATACAAGACACTGAGTAAGAGTACCCACCAGAATGTAGACAACATCATGATTATATACAAGACACTCGGTAAGAGGACCCGCCAGAATGTAGACAACATCGTGATTATATACAAGACACACAGAAAGAGCACCCACCAGAATGTAGACAACATCATGATTATATACAAGACACTCAGTAAGAGAACCCACCAGAATGTAGACAACATCATGATTATATACAAGACACTCAGTAAGAGGACCCACCAGAACGTAGACAACATCATGATTATATACAAGACACTCAGTAAAAGCACCCACCAGAACGTAGACAAAATCATGATTATATACAAGGCACTCAGTAAGAGGACCCACCAGAATGTAGACAACATCGTGATTATATACAAGACACTCAGTAAGAGGACCCACCAGAACGTAGACAACATAATGATTATATACAAGACACTCAGTAAAAGCACCCACCAGAATGTAGACAACATCATGATTATATACAAGGCACTCAGTAAGAGGACCCACCAGAATGTAGACAACATCGTGATTATATACAAGACACTCAGAAAAAGCACCCACCAGAATGTAGACAACATCATGATTATATACAAGGCACTCAGAAAGAGCACCCACCAGAATGTAGACAACATCATGATTATATACAAGACACTCAGAAAGAGCACCCACCAGAATGTAGACAACATCATGATTATATACCAGACACTCAGTAAGAGAACCCACCAGAATATAGACAACATAATGATTATATACAAGAGGGTCACTCTTTCTAAGTGTCTTGTACCCATCAGATGTTGTCTACATTCGTGATTATATACAAGACACTCAGTAAGAGCACCATTCAGAATGTAGACAACATCAGTGTCTTGTATATAATCAATGTTGTCTACATTCTGGTAAGGGACCCGCCTGAGTGTCTTGTATATAATCATGATGTTGTCTACATTCTGGTAAGGGACTCCACCTGAGTGTCTTGTATATAATCATGATGTTGTCTACATTCTGGTGGGAGCTCCGCCAAAGTGTCTTGATAACATCATGATTATGTCTACATTCTGGTAAGGGACCCACCAGAGTGTCTAGTATATAATCATGATGTTGTCTACATTCTGGTGGGACTCCACCTGAGTGTCTTGTATATAATCATGATGTTGTCTACATTCTGGTGGGACCCACCTGAGTGTCTTGTATATAATCATGATGTTGTCTACATTCTGGTGGGTGCTCTTTCTGAGTGTCTTGTATATAATCATGATGTTGTCTACATTCTGGTGGGTGCTCTTTCTGAGTGTCTTGTATATAATCATGATGTTGTCTACATTCTGGTGGGTCCTCTTTCTGAGTGCCTTGTATATAATCATGATGTTGTCTACATTCTGGTGGGTGCTCTTTCTGAGTGTCTTGTATATAATCATGATGTTGTCTACATTCTGGTGGGTCCTCTTACTGAGTGTCTTGTATATAATCATGATGTTGTCTACATTCTGGTGGGTCCTCTTACTGAGTGTCTTGTATATAATCATGATGTTGTCTACATTCTGGTGGGTCCTCTTACTGAGTGTCTTGTATATAATCATGATGTTGTCTACATTCTGGTGGGTCCTCTTACTGAGTGTCTTGTATATAATCATGATGTTGTCTACATTCTGGTGGGTGCTCTTTCTGAGTGTCTTGTATATAATCATGATGTTGTCTACATTCTGGTGGGTCCTCTTACTGAGTGTCTTGTATATCATCATGATGGTGTCTACATTCTGGCGGGTCTCTTACTGAGTGTCTTGTATATAATCATGATGTTGTCTACATTCTGGTGGGTGCTCTTACTGAGTGTCTTGTATATAATCACGATGTTGTCTACATTCTGGTGGGTGCTTTTACTGAGTGTCTTGTATATAATCATGATGTTGTCTACATTCTGGTGGGTTCTCTTACTGAGTGTCTGGTATATAATCATGATGTTGTCTACATTCTGGTGGGTGCTCTTTCTGAGTGTCTTGTATATAATCATGATGTTGTCTACATTCTGGTGGGTGCTCTTTCTGAGTGCCTTGTATATAATCATGATGTTGTCTACATTCTGGTGGGTGCTTTTTCTGAGTGTCTTGTATATAATCATGATGTTGTCTACATTCTGGTGGGTCCTCTTACTGAGTGTCTTGTATATAATCATGATGTTGTCTACATTCTGGTGGGTGCTTTTACTGAGTGTCTTGTATATAATCATGATGTTGTCTACATTCTGGTGGGTTCTCTTACTGAGTGTCTTGTATATAATCATGATGTTGTCTACATTCTGGTGGGTCCTCTTACTGAGTGTCTTGTATATAATCATGATGTTGTCTACATTCTGGTGGGTGCTCTTTCTGAGTGCCTTGTATATAATCATGATGTTGTCTACATTCTGGTGGGTGCTCTTTCTGAGTGTCTTGTATATAATCATGATGTTGTCTACATTCTGGTGGGTCCTCTTACTGAGTGCCTTGTATATAATCATGATGTTGTCTACATTCTGGTGGGTCCTCTTACTGAGTGTCTTGTATATAATCATGATGTTGTCTACATTCTGGTGGGTTCTCTTACTGAGTGTCTTGTATATAATCATGATGTTGTCTACATTCTGGTGGGTGCTCTTTCTGAGTGTCTTGTATATAATCATGATGTTGTCTACATTCTGGTGGGTGCTCTTTCTGAGTGCCTTGTATATAATCATGATGTTGTCTACATTCTGGTGGGTGCTCTTTCTGAGTGTCTTGTATATAATCATGATGTTGTCTACATTCTGGTGGGTCCTCTTACTGAGTGTCTTGTATATAATCATGATGTTGTCTACATTCTGGTGGGTCCTCTTACTGAGTGTCTTGTATATAATCATGATGTTGTCTACATTCTGGTGGGTCCTCTTTCTGAGTGTCTTGTATATAATCATGATGTTGTCTACATTCTGGTGGGTCCTCTTTCTGAGTGTCTTGTATATAATCATGATGTTGTCTACATTCTGGTGGGTCCTCTTACTGAGTGTCTTGTATATAATCATGATGTTGTCTACATTCTGGTGGGTCCTCTTACTGAGTGTCTTGTATATAATCATGATGTTGTCTACATTCTGGTGGGTGCTCTTTCTGAGTGTCTTGTATATAATCATGATGTTGTCTACATTCTGGTGGGTCCTCTTACTGAGTGTCTTGTATATAATCATGATGTTGTCTACATTCTGGTGGGTCCTCTTACTGAGTGATTATATACAAGACACTCAGAAAGAGCACCCACCAGAATGTAGACAACATCATGATTATATACAAGACACTCAGTAAGAGAACCCACCAGAATATAGACAACATAATGATTATATACAAGACACTCAGTAAAAGCACCCACCAGAATGTAGACAACATCATGATTATATACAAGACACTGAGTAAGAGGACCCACCAGAATGTAGACAACATCATGATTATATACAAGACACTCAGTAAGAGCACCCGCCAGAATGTAGACAACATCATGATTATATACAAGACACTCAGTAAGAGAACCCACCAGAATGTAGACAACATCACGATTATATACAAGACACTCGGTAAGAGGACCCGCCAGAATGTAGACAACATCGTGATTATATACAAGACACACAGAAAGAGCACCCACCAGAATGTAGACAACATCATGATTATATACAAGACACTCAGTAAGAGAACCCAACAGAATGTAGACAACATCATGATTATATACAAGACACTCAGTAAGAGGACCCACCAGAATGTAGACAACATCATGATTATATACAAGACACTCAGTAAGAGCACCCACCAGAATGTAGACAACATCATGATTATATACAAGACACTCAGTAAGAGACCCGCCAGAATGTAGACAACATCATGATTATATACAAGACACTCAGTAAGAGGACCCACCAGAATGTAGACAACATCATGATTATATACAAGACACTCAGAAAGAGCACCCGCCAGAATGTAGACAACATCATGATTATATACAAGACACTCAGAAAGAGCACCCACCAGAATGTAGACAACATCATGATTATATACAAGACACTCAGAAAGAGCACCCGCCAGAATGTAGACAACATCATGATTATATACAAGACACTCAGTAAGAGGACCCACCAGAATGTAGACAACATCATGATTATATACAAGACACTCAGTAAGAGGACCCACCAGAATGTAGACAACATCATGATTATATACAAGACACTCAGAAAGAGGACCCACCAGAATGTAGACAACATCATGATTATATACAAGACACTCAGTAAGAGGACCCACCAGAATGTAGACAACATCGTGATTATATACAAGACACTCAGTAAGAGGACCCACCAGAATGTAGACAACATCATGATTATATACAAGACACTCAGAAAGAGCACCCGCCAGAATGTAGACAACATCATGATTATATACAAGACACTCAGTAAAAGCACCCACCAGAATGTAGACAACATCATGATTATATACAAGACACTCAGTAAAAGCACCCACCAGAATGTAGACAACATCATGATTATATACAAGACACTCAGTAAGAGTACCCACCAGAATGTAGACAACATCATGATTATATACAAGACACTCAGTAAGAGGACCCACCAGAATGTAGACAACATCGTGATTATATACAAGACACTCAGAAAGAGCACCCACCAGAATGTAGACAACATCATGATTATATACAAGACACTCAGTAAGAGAACCCACCAGAATGTAGACAACATCATGATTATATACAAGACACTCAGTAAGAGGACCCACCAGAACGTAGACAACATCATGATTATATACAAGACACTCAGTAAAAGCACCCACCAGAATGTAGACAACATCATGATTATATACAAGACACTGAGTAAGAGTACCCACCAGAATGTAGACAACATCATGATTATATACAAGACACTCGGTAAGAGGACCCGCCAGAATGTAGACAACATCGTGATTATATACAAGACACACAGAAAGAGCACCCACCAGAATGTAGACAACATCATGATTATATACAAGACACTCAGTAAGAGAACCCACCAGAATGTAGACAACATCATGATTATATACAAGACACTCAGTAAGAGGACCCACCAGAACGTAGACAACATCATGATTATATACAAGACACTCAGTAAAAGCACCCACCAGAATGTAGACAAAATCATGATTATATACAAGGCACTCAGTAAGAGGACCCACCAGAATGTAGACAACATCGTGATTATATACAAGACACTCAGTAAGAGGACCCACCAGAACGTAGACAACATAATGATTATATACAAGACACTCAGAAAAAGCACCCACCAGAATGTAGACAACATCATGATTATATACAAGGCACTCAGTAAGAGGACCCACCAGAATGTAGACAACATCGTGATTATATACAAGACACTCAGAAAAAGCACCCACCAGAATGTAGACAACATCATGATTATATACAAGGCACTCAGAAAGAGCACCCACCAGAATGTAGACAACATCATGATTATATACAAGACACTCAGAAAGAGCACCCACCAGAATGTAGACAACATCATGATTATATACCAGACACTCAGTAAGAGAACCCACCAGAATATAGACAACATAATGATTATATACAAGACACTCAGTAAAAGCACCCACCAGAATGTAGACAACATCGTGATTATATACAAGACACTCAGTAAGAGCACCCACCAGAATGTAGACAACAAGATGTTGTCTACATTCTGGTGGGAGACTCTTTACTGAGTGTCTTGTATATAATCATGATGTTGTCTACATTCTGGTAAGGGACCTCACCAGAGTGTCTTGTATATAATCATGATGTTGTCTACATTCTGGTGGGAGCACCCGCCTGAGTGTCTTGTATATAATCATGATGTTGTCTACATTCTGGTAAGGGACCCACCTGAGTGTCTTGTATATACATCATGATGTTGTCTACATTCTGGTAAGGGACCCACCAGAGTGTCTAGTATATAATCATGATGTTGTCTACATTCTGAAAGGGACCCACCTGAGTGTCTTGTATATAATCATGATGTTGTCTACATTCTGAAAGGGACTCCACCTGAGTGTCTTGTATATAATCATGATGTTGTCTACATTCTGGTAAGGGACTCCACCAGAGTGTCTTGTATAACATCATGATTATGTCTACATTCTGGTAAGGGACCTCACCAGAGTGTCTAGTATATACATCATGATGTTGTCTACACTCAGTAAGAGGACCCACCAGAATGTAGACAACATCGTGATTATATACAAGACACTCAGAAAGAGCACCCACCAGAATGTAGACAACATCATGATTATATACAAGGCACTCAGAAAGAGCACCCACCAGAATGTAGACAACATCATGATTATATACAAGACACTCAGAAAGAGCACCCACCAGAATGTAGACAACATCATGATTATATACAAGACACTCAGTAAGAGAACCCACCAGAATATAGACAACATCATGATTATATACAAGACACTCAGTAAGAGGACCCACCAGAATGTAGACAACATCATGATTATATACAAGGCACTCAGTAAGAGGACCCACCAGAATGTAGACAACATCGTGATTATATACAAGACACTCAGAAAGAGCACCCACCAGAATGTAGACAACATCATGATTATATACAAGGCACTCAGAAAGAGCACCCACCAGAATGTAGACAACATCATGATTATATACAAGACACTCAGAAAGAGCACCTACTGAGTGTCTTGTATATAATCATGATGTTGTCTACATTCTGGTGGGAGCTCTTACTGAGTGTCTAGTATATAATCATGATGTTGTCTACATTCTGGTGGGCACTCCACCTGAGTGTCTTGTATATAATCATGATGTTGTCTACATTCTGGTGGGTGCTCACTGAGTGTCTTGTATATAATCATGATGTTGTCTACATTCTGGTGGGTGCTCCCACCTGAGTGTCTTGTATATAATCATGATGTTGTCTACATTCTGGTGGGTCCTCTTACTGAGTGTCTTGTATATAATCATGATGTTGTCTACATTCTGGTGGGTGCTTTTACTGAGTGTCTTGTATATAATCATGATGTTGTCTACATTCTGGTGGGTGCTCTTACTGAGTGTCTTGTATATAATCATGATGTTGTCTACATTCTGGTGGGCACTCTTACTGAGTGTCTTGTATATAATCATGATGTTGTCTACATTCTGGTGGGAACTCTTACTGACCTTGTATATACATCATGATTATATCTACACTCAGTAAGAGAACCCACCAGAATCTAGACAACATCATGATTATATACAAGACACTCAGTAAGAGCACCCACCAGAATGTAGACAACATCATGATTATATACAAGACACTCAGTAAGAGCACCCACCAGAATGTCTAGACAACATCATGATTATATACAAGACACTCAGTGGGAGACCCGCCAGAATGTAGACACCATCATGATGATATACAAGACACTCAGTAAGAGGACCCACCAGAATGTAGACAACATCATGATTATATACAAGACACTCAGAAAGAGCACCCGCCAATCAATGTAGACTACATCATGATTATATACAAGACACTCAGTAAGAGGACCCACCAGAATGTAGACAACATCATGATTATATACAAGACACTCAGTAAGAGGAACCTCCTGAATGTAGACAACATCATGATGTTGTCTACATTCTGAAAGGAACCTCACCTGAGTGTCTTGTATATAATCATGATGTTGTCTACATTCTGGTGGGACCTCACCTGAGTGTCTTGTATATACATCATGATGTTGTCTACATTCTGGTGGGTCCTCCACCTGAGTGTCTTGTATATAATCATGATGTTGTCTACAAGGGTCACTCTTACTGAGTGTCTTGTATATAATCAGATGTTGTCTACATTCTGGTGGGTCCTCTTACTGAGTGTCTTGTATATAATCATGATGTTGTCTACATTTTGGCGGGTGCTCCTGAGTGTCTAGTATATAATCATGATGTTGTCTACATTCTGGTGGGTCACTCTTACTGAGTGTCTTGTACCCATCATGATGTGTCTACATTCTGGCGGGTCTCTTACTGAGTGTCTTGTATATACATCATGATGTTGTCTACATTCCAGAATGTAGACAACATCATGATTATATACAAGACACTCAGTAAGAGAACCCACCAGAATATAGACAACATAATGATTATATACAAGACACTCAGTAAAAGCACCCACCAGAATGTAGACAACATCATGATTATATACAAGACACTGAGTAAGAGGACCCACCAGAATGTAGACAACATCATGATTATATACAAGACACTCAGTAAGAGCACCCGCCAGAATGTAGACAACATCATGATTATATACAAGACACTCAGTAAGAGAACCCACCAGAATGTAGACAACATCACGATTATATACAAGACACTCGGTAAGAGGACCCGCCAGAATGTAGACAACATCGTGATTATATACAAGACACACAGAAAGAGCACCCACCAGAATGTAGACAACATCATGATTATATACAAGACACTCAGTAAGAGAACCCAACAGAATGTAGACAACATCATGATTATATACAAGACACTCAGTAAGAGGACCCGCCAGAATGTAGACAACATCGTGATTACATACATGACACTCAGTAAGAGCACCCACCAGAATGTAGACAACATCATGATTATATACAAGACACTCAGTAAGAGACCCGCCAGAATGTAGACACCATCATGATGATATACAAGACACTCAGAAAGAGGACCCACCAGAATGTAGACAACATCATGATTATATACAAGACACTCAGAAAGAGCACCCGCCAGAATGTAGACAACATCATGATTATATACAAGACACTCAGAAAGAGCACCCGCCAGAATGTAGACAACATCATGATTATATACAAGACACTCAGAAAGAGCACCCGCCAGAATGTAGACAACATCATGATTATATACAAGACACTCAGTAAGAGGACCCACCAGAATGTAGACAACATCATGATTATATACAAGACACTCAGTAAGAGGACCCACCAGAATGTAGACAACATCATGATTATATACAAGACACTCAGAAAGAGGACCCACCAGAATGTAGACAACATCATGATTATATACAAGACACTCAGTAAGAGGACCCACCAGAATGTAGACAACATCGTGATTATATACAAGACACTCAGTAAGAGGACCCACCAGAATGTAGACAACATCATGATTATATACAAGACACTCAGAAAGAGCACCCGCCAGAATGTAGACAACATCATGATTATATACAAGACACTCAGAAAGAGCACCCACCAGAATGTAGACAACATCATGATTATATACAAGACACTCAGTAAGAGAACCCACCAGAATATAGACAACATAATGATTATATACAAGACACTCAGTAAAAGCACCCACCAGAATGTAGACAACATCATGATTATATACAAGACACTGAGTAAGAGGACCCACCAGAATGTAGACAACATCATGATTATATACAAGACACTCAGTAAGAGCACCCGCCAGAATGTAGACAACATCACGATTATATACAAGACACTCGGTAAGAGGACCCGCCAGAATGTAGACAACATCGTGATTATATACAAGACACACAGAAAGAGCACCCACCAGAATGTAGACAACATCATGATTATATACAAGACACTCAGTAAGAGAACCCAACAGAATGTAGACAACATCATGATTATATACAAGACACTCAGTAAGAGGACCGGCCAGAATGTAGACAACATCGTGATTACATACAAGACACTCAGTAAGAGCACCCACCAGAATGTAGACAACATCATGATTATATACAAGACACTCAGTAAGAGACCCGCCAGAATGTAGACACCATCATGATGATATACAAGACACTCAGTAAGAGGACCCACCAGAATGTAGACAACATCATGATTATATACAAGACACTCAGAAAGAGCACCCGCCAGAATGTAGACAACATCATGATTATATACAAGACACTCAGAAAGAGCACCCGCCAGAATGTAGACAACATCATGATTATATACAAGACACTCAGAAAGAGCACCCGCCAGAATGTAGACAACATCATGATTATATACAAGACACTCAGTAAGAGGACCCACCAGAATGTAGACAACATCATGATTATATACAAGACACTCAGTAAGAGGACCCACCAGAATGTAGACAACATCATGATTATATACAAGACACTCAGAAAGAGGACCCACCAGAATGTAGACAACATCATGATTATATACAAGACACTCAGTAAGAGGACCCACCAGAATGTAGACAACATCGTGATTATATACAAGACACTCAGTAAGAGGACCCACCAGAATGTAGACAACATCATGATTATATACAAGACACTCAGAAAGAGCACCCGCCAGAATGTAGACAACATCATGATTATATACAAGACACTCAGTAAAAGCACCCACCAGAATGTAGACAACATCATGATTATATACAAGACACTGAGTAAGAGTACCCACCAGAATGTAGACAACATCATGATTATATACAAGACACTCGGTAAGAGGACCCGCCAGAATGTAGACAACATCGTGATTATATACAAGACACACAGAAAGAGCACCCACCAGAATGTAGACAACATCATGATTATATACAAGACACTCAGTAAGAGAACCCACCAGAATGTAGACAACATCATGATTATATACAAGACACTCAGTAAGAGGACCCACCAGAACGTAGACAACATCATGATTATATACAAGACACTCAGTAAAAGCACCCACCAGAATGTAGACAAAATCATGATTATATACAAGGCACTCAGTAAGAGGACCCACCAGAATGTAGACAACATCGTGATTATATACAAGACACTCAGTAAGAGGACCCACCAGAACGTAGACAACATAATGATTATATACAAGACACTCAGTAAAAGCACCCACCAGAATGTAGACAACATCATGATTATATACAAGGCACTCAGTAAGAGGACCCACCAGAATGTAGACAACATCGTGATTATATACAAGACACTCAGAAAAAGCACCCACCAGAATGTAGACAACATCATGATTATATACAAGGCACTCAGAAAGAGCACCCACCAGAATGTAGACAACATCATGATTATATACAAGACACTCAGAAAGAGCACCCACCAGAATGTAGACAACATCATGATTATATACCAGACACTCAGTAAGAGAACCCACCAGAATATAGACAACATAATGATTATATACAAGACACTCAGTAAAAGCACCCACCAGAATGTAGACAACATCGTGATTATATACAAGACACTCAGTAAGAGCACCCACCAGAATGTAGACAACATCATGATTATATACAAGACACTCAGTAAGAGACCCGCCAGAATGTAGACACCATCATGATGATATACAAGACACTCAGTAAGAGGACCCACCAGAATGTAGACAACATCATGATTATATACAAGACACTCAGAAAGAGCACCAAAATGCCAACAATGTTATATACAACATCATGATTATATACAAGACACTCAGTAAGAGGACCCACCAGAATGTAGACAACATCATGATTATATACAAGACACTCAGTAAGAGGACCCACCAGAATGTAGACAACATCATGATTATATACTACATTCTGAAAGAGGACCCACCAGAATGTAGACAACATCATGATTATATACAAGACACTCAGTAAGAGGACCCACCAGAATGTAGACAACATCATGATTATATACAACACTCAGTAAGAGGACCCACCAGAATGTAGACAACATCATGATTATATACAAGACACTCAGAAAGAGCACCCACCAGAATGTAGACAACATCATGATTATATACAAGGCACTCAGAAAGAGCACCCACCAGAATGTAGACAACATCATGATTATATACAAGACACTCAGAAAGAGCACCCACCAGAATGTAGACAACATCATGATTATATACTACACTCAGTAAGAGAACCCACCAGAATCTAGACAACATCATGATTATATACAAGACACTCAGTAAGAGGACCCACCAGAATGTAGACAACATCATGATTATATACAAGGTGGGAACCCACCAGAATATAGACAACATCATGATTATATACAAGACACTCAGTAAGAGGACCCACCAGAATGTAGACAACATCATGATTATATACAAGGCACTCAGTAAGAGGACCCACCAGAATGTAGACAACATCGTGATTATATACAAGACACTCAGAAAGAGCACCCACCAGAATGTAGACAACATCATGATTATATACAAGGTCACTCAGTAAGAGCACCCACCAGAATGTAGACAACATCATGATTATATACAAGACACTCAGAAAGAGCACCCACCAGAATGTAGACAACATCATGATTATATACAAGACACTCAGTAAGAGGACCCACCAGAATGTAGACAACATCATGATTATATACAAGACACTCAGTAAAAGCACCCACCAGAATGTAGACAACATCATGATTATATACAAGGCACTCAGAAAGAGACCCACCAGAATGCCACCAGATGTAGACAACATCGTGATTATATACAAGACACTCAGAAAAAGCACCCACCAGAATGTAGACAACATCATGATTATATACAAGGCACTCAGAAAGAGCACCCACCAGAATGTAGACAACATCATGATTATATACAAGACACTCAGAAAGAGCACCCACCAGAATGTAGACAACATCATGATTATATACCAGACACTCAGTAAGAGAACCCACCAGAATATAGACAACATCATGATTATATACAAGACACTCAGTAAAAGCACCCACCAGAATGTAGACAACATCATGATTATATACAAGACACTCAGTAAGAGCACCCACCAGAATGTAGACAACATCATGATTATATACAAGACACTCAGTAAGAGACCCGCCAGAATGTAGACACCATCATGATGATATACAAGACACTCAGTAAGAGGACCCACCAGTGAATGTATATACAAGACACTCAGTAAGAGGACCCTTTCATATCATGATTATATACAAGACACTCAGTAAGAGTATACCCACCAGAATGTAGACAACATCATGATTATATACAAGACACTCAGTAATAATCACCCACCAGAATGTAGACAACATCGTGATTATATACAAGACACTCAGTAAGAGCACCCACCAGAATGTAGACAACATCATGATTATATACAAGACACTCAGAAAGGGACCCACCAGAATGTAGACAACATCATGATTATATACAAGACACTCAGAAAGAGGACCCACCAGAATGTAGACAACATCATGATTATATACAAGACACTCAGTAAGAGCACCCACCAGAATGTAGACAACATCATGATTATATACAAGACACTCAGTAAGAGGACCCACCAGAATGTAGACAACATCATGATTATATACAAGACACTCAGTAAGAGTCTTGACCCACCAGAATGTAGACAACATCATGATTATACAAGACATCATGATTATATACAAGACACTCAGAAAGAGCACCCACCAGAATGTAGACAACATCATGATTATATACAAGACACTCAGAAAGAGGACCCACCAGAATGTAGACAACATCATGATTATATACAAGACACTCAGTAAGAGGACCCACCAGAATGTAGACAACATCATGATTATATACAAGACACTCAGTAAGAGGACCCACCAGAATGTAGACAACATCATGATTATATACAAGACACTCAGAAAGAGCACCCACCAGAATGTAGACAACATCATGATTATATACAAGACACTCAGAAAGAGCACCCACCAGAATGTAGACAACATCATGATTATATACAAGACACTCAGTAAGAGCACCCACCAGAATGTAGACAACATCATGATTATATACAAGACACTCAGTAAGAGAACCCACCAGAATGTAGACAACATCATGATTATATACAAGACACTCAGTAAAGAGCACCCACCAGAATGTAGACAACATCATGATTATATACAAGACACTCAGTAAGAGGACCCACCAGAATGTAGACAACATCATGATTATATACAAGACACTCAGTAAGAGGACCCACCAGAATGTAGACAACATCATGATTATATACAAGACACTCAGTAAGAGCACCCACCAGAATGTAGACAACATCATGATTATATACAAGACACTCAGAAAGAGCACCCACCAGAATGTAGACAACATCATGATTATATACAAGACACTCAGTAAAGAGCACCCACCAGAATGTAGACAACATCATGATTATATACAAGACACTCAGTAAGAGCACCCACCAGAATGTAGACAACATCATGATTATATACAAGACACTCAGTAAGAGGACCCACCAGAATGTAGACAACATCGTGATTATATACAAGACACTCAGAAAGAGCACCCACCAGAATGTAGACAACATCATGATTATATACAAGACACTCAGTAAGAGAACCCACCAGAATGTAGACAACATCATGATTATATACAAGACACTCAGTAAGAGCACCCACCAGAATGTAGACAACATCATGATTATATACAAGACACTCAGTAAGAGCACCCACCAGAATGTAGACAACATCATGATTATATACAAGACACTCAGTAAGAGGACCCGCCAGAATGTAGACAACATCGTGATTATATACAAGACACTCAGTAAGAGCACCCACCAGAATGTAGACAACATCATGATTATATACAAGACACTCAGTAAGAGCACCCACCAGAATGTAGACAACATCATGATTATATACAAGACACTCAGTAAGAGGACCCACCAGAATGTAGACAACATCATGATTATATACAAGACACTCAGTAAAAGCACCCACCAGAATGTAGACAACATCATGATTATATACAAGACACTCAGTAAGAGGACCCACCAGAATGTAGACAACATCATGATTATATACAAGACACTCAGTAAGAGGACCCACCAGAATGTAGACAACATAATGATTAGACAACATCATGATTATATACAAGACACTCAGAAAGAGGACCCACCAGAATGTAGACAACATCATGATTATATACAAGACACTCAGTAAGAGGACCCACCAGAATGTAGACAACATCGTGATTATATACAAGACACTCAGTAAGAGGACCCACCAGAATGTAGACAACATCATGATTATATACAAGACACTCAGAAAGAGCACCCGCCAGAATGTAGACAACATCATGATTATATACAAGACACTCAGAAAGAGCACCCACCAGAATGTAGACAACATCATGATTATATACAAGACACTCAGTAAGAGAACCCACCAGAATGTAGACAACATAATGATTATATACAAGACACTCAGTAAGAGCACCCACCAGAATGTAGACAACATCATGATTATATACAAGACACTCAGTAAGAGGACCCACCAGAATGTAGACAACATCATGATTATATACAAGACACTCAGTAAGAGCACCCGCCAGAATGTAGACAACATCATGATTATATACAAGACACTCAGTAAGAGAACCCACCAGAATGTAGACAACATCATGATTATATACAAGACACTCGGTAAGAGGACCCGCCAGAATGTAGACAACATCGTGATTATATACAAGACACACAGAAAGAGCACCCACCAGAATGTAGACAACATCATGATTATATACAAGACACTCAGTAAGAGAACCCACCAGAATGTAGACAACATCATGATTATATACAAGACACTCAGTAAGAGGACCCACCAGAATGTAGACAACATCATGATTATATACAAGACACTCAGTAAGAGCACCCACCAGAATGTAGACAACATCATGATTATATACAAGACACTCAGTAAGAGACCCACCAGAATGTAGACAACATCATGATTATATACAAGACACTCAGTAAGAGGACCCACCAGAATGTAGACAACATCATGATTATATACAAGACACTCAGAAAGAGCACCCGCCAGAATGTAGACAACATCATGATTATATACAAGACACTCAGAAAGAGCACCCGCCAGAATGTAGACAACATCATGATTATATACAAGACACTCAGAAAGAGCACCCGCCAGAATGTAGACAACATCATGATTATATACAAGACACTCAGTAAGAGGACCCACCAGAATGTAGACAACATCATGATTATATACAAGACACTCAGTAAGAGGACCCACCAGAATGTAGACAACATCATGATTATATACAAGACACTCAGAAAGAGGACCCACCAGAATGTAGACAACATCATGATTATATACAAGACACTCAGTAAGAGGACCCACCAGAATGTAGACAACATCGTGATTATATACAAGACACTCAGTAAGAGGACCCACCAGAATGTAGACAACATCATGATTATATACAAGACACTCAGAAAGAGCACCCGCCAGAATGTAGACAACATCATGATTATATACAAGACACTCAGAAAGAGCACCCACCAGAATGTAGACAACATCATGATTATATACAAGACACTCAGTAAGAGCACCCACCAGAATGTAGACAACATCATGATTATATACAAGACACTCAGTAAGAGCACCCACCAGAATGTAGACAACATCATGATTATATACAAGACACTCAGTAAGAGGACCCACCAGAATGTAGACAACATCATGATTATATACAAGACACTCAGTAAGAGGACCCACCAGAATGTAGACAACATCATGATTATATACAAGACACTCAGTAAGAGGACCCACCAGAATGTAGACAACATCATGATTATATACAAGACACTCAGTAAGAGGACCCACCAGAATGTAGACAACATCATGATTATATACAAGACACTCAGTAAGAGACCCACCAGAATGTAGACAACATCATGATTATAACAAGACACTCAGTGATTATATACCAAGTAGACAACATCAGATTATATACAAGACCCACCCAGAATGTAGACAACATCATGATTATATACAAGACACTCAGTAAGAGGACCCACCAGAATGTCATGATTATATACAACATCATGATTATATACAAGACACTCAGTAAGAGGACCCACCAGAATGTAGACAACATCATGATTATATACAAGACACTCAGTAAGAGGACCCACCAGAATGTAGACAACATCATGATTATATACAAGACACTCAGTAAGACACCCACTCAGAATGTAGACAACAGATGATTATATACCACCCGCCACCTGAATGTAGACAACATCATGATTATATACAAGACACTCAGAAAGAGCACCCACCAGAATGTAGACAACATCATGATTATATACAAGACACTCAGAAAGAGCACCCACCAGAATGTAGACAACATCATGATTATATACAAGACACTCAGAAAGAGCACCCACCAGAATGTAGACAACATCATGATTATATACAAGACACTCAGTAAGAGGACCCACCAGAATGTAGACAACATCATGATTATATACAAGACACTCAGTAAGAGCACCCACCAGAATGTAGACAACATCATGATTATATACAAGACACTCAGTAAGAGGACCCACCAGAATGTAGACAACATCATGATTATATACAAGACACTCAGAAAGAGGACCCACCAGAATGTAGACAACATCATGATTATATACAAGACACTCAGTAAGAGGACCCACCAGATTGTAGACAACATCGTGATTATATACAAGACACTCAGTAAGAGGACCCACCAGAATGTAGACAACATCATGATTATATACAAGACACTCAGAAAGAGCACCCGCCAGAATGTAGACAACATCATGATTATATACAAGACACTCAGTAAAAGCACCCACCAGAATGTAGACAACATCATGATTATATACAAGACACTGAGTAAGAGGACCCACCAGAATGTAGACAACATCATGATTATATACAAGACACTCAGTAAGAGCACCCGCCAGAATGTAGACAACATCATGATTATATACAAGACACTCAGAAAGAGCACCCGCCAGAATGTAGACAACATCATGATTATATACAAGACACTCAGAAAGAGCACCCGCCAGAATGTAGACAACATCATGATTATATACAAGACACTCAGAAAGAGCACCCGCCAGAATGTAGACAACATCATGATTATATACAAGACACTCAGTAAGAGGACCCACCAGAATGTAGACAACATCATGATTATATACAAGACACTCAGTAAGAGGACCCACCAGAATGTAGACAACATCATGATTATATACAAGACACTCAGAAAGAGGACCCACCAGAATGTAGACAACATCATGATTATATACAAGACACTCAGTAAGAGGACCCACCAGAATGTAGACAACATCGTGATTATATACAAGACACTCAGTAAGAGGACCCACCAGAATGTAGACAACATCATGATTATATACAAGACACTCAGAAAGAGCACCCGCCAGAATGTAGACAACATCATGATTATATACAAGACACTCAGTAAAAGCACCCACCAGAATGTAGACAACATCATGATTATATACAAGACACTGAGTAAGAGTACCCACCAGAATGTAGACAACATCATGATTATATACAAGACACTCGGTAAGAGGACCCGCCAGAATGTAGACAACATCGTGATTATATACAAGACACACAGAAAGAGCACCCACCAGAATGTAGACAACATCATGATTATATACAAGACACTCAGTAAGAGAACCCACCAGAATGTAGACAACATCATGATTATATACAAGACACTCAGTAAGAGGACCCACCAGAACGTAGACAACATCATGATTATATACAAGACACTCAGTAAAAGCACCCACCAGAATGTAGACAAAATCATGATTATATACAAGGCACTCAGTAAGAGGACCCACCAGAATGTAGACAACATCGTGATTATATACAAGACACTCAGTAAGAGGACCCACCAGAACGTAGACAACATAATGATTATATACAAGACACTCAGTAAAAGCACCCACCAGAATGTAGACAACATCATGATTATATACAAGGCACTCAGTAAGAGGACCCACCAGAATGTAGACAACATCGTGATTATATACAAGACACTCAGAAAAAGCACCCACCAGAATGTAGACAACATCATGATTATATACAAGGCACTCAGAAAGAGCACCCACCAGAATGTAGACAACATCATGATTATATACAAGACACTCAGTAAGAGCACCCACCAGAATGTAGACAACATCATGATTATATACAAGACACTCAGTAAGAGTAGACCCACCAGAATGTAGACAACATCATGATTATATACAAGACACTCAGTAAGAGGACCCACCAGAATGTAGACAACATCATGATTATATACAAGACACTCAGTAAAAGCACCCACCAGAATGTAGACAACATCATGATTATATACAAGGCACTCAGTAAGAGGACCCACCAGAATGTAGACAACATAATGATTATATACAAGACACTCAGTAAAAGCACCCACCAGAATGTAGACAACATCATGATTATATACAAGACACTGAGTAAGAGGACCCACCAGAATGTAGACAACATCATGATTATATACAAGACACTCAGTAAGAGCACCCGCCAGAATGTAGACAACATCATGATTATATACAAGACACTCAGTAAGAGAACCCACCAGAATGTAGACAACATCACGATTATATACAAGACACTCGGTAAGAGGACCCGCCAGAATGTAGACAACATCGTGATTATATACAAGACACACAGAAAGAGCACCCACCAGAATGTAGACAACATCATGATTATATACTAGACACTCAGTAAGAGAACCCACCAGAATGTAGACAACATCATGATTATATACAAGACACTCAGTAAGAGGACCCGCCAGAATGTAGACAACATCGTGATTATATACAAGACACTCAGTAAGAGCACCCACCAGAATGTAGACAACATCATGATTATATACAAGACACTCAGTAAGAGACCCGCCAGAATGTAGACACCATCATGATGATATACAAGACACTCAGTAAGAGGACCCACCAGAATGTAGACAACATCATGATTATATACAAGACACTCAGAAAGAGCACCCGCCAGAATGTAGACAACATCATGATTATATACAAGACACTCAGAAAGAGCACCCGCCAGAATGTAGACAACATCATGATTATATACAAGACACTCAGAAAGAGCACCCGCCAGAATGTAGACAACATCATGATTATATACAAGACACTCAGTAAGAGGACCCACCAGAATGTAGACAACATCATGATTATATACAAGACACTCAGTAAGAGGACCCACCAGAATGTAGACAACATCATGATTATATACAAGACACTCAGAAAGAGGACCCACCAGAATGTAGACAACATCATGATTATATACAAGACACTCAGTAAGAGGACCCACCAGAATGTAGACAACATCGTGATTATATACAAGACACTCAGTAAGAGGACCCACCAGAATGTAGACAACATCATGATTATATACAAGACACTCAGTAAGAGCACCCACCAGAATGTAGACAACATCATGATTATATACAAGACACTCAGTAAGAGCACCCACCAGAATGTAGACAACATCATGATTATATACAAGACACTCAGAAAGAGCACCCACCAGAATGTAGACAACATCATGATTATATACAAGACACTCAGAAAGAGCACCCACCAGAATGTAGACAACATCATGATTATATACAAGACACTCAGTAAGAGGACCCACCAGAATGTAGACAACATCATGATTATATACAAGACACTCAGTAAGAGCACCCACCAGAATGTAGACAACATCATGATTATATACAAGACACTCAGAAAGAGCACCCACCAGAATGTAGACAACATCGTGCAGACAATAAGAGCACCCACCAGAATGTAGACAACATCATGATTATATACAAGACACTCAGTAAGAGCACCCACCAGAATGTAGACAACATCATGATTATATACAAGACACTCAGTAAGAGCACCCACCAGAATGTAGACAACATCATGATTATATACAAGACACTCAGTAAGAGCACCCACCAGAATGTAGACAACATCATGATTATATACAAGACACTCAGAATGTAGACAACATCATGATTATATACAAGACACTCAGTAAGAGCACCCACCAGAATGTAGACAACATCATGATTATATACAAGACACTCAGTAAGAGGACCCACCAGAATGTAGACAACATCATGATTATATACAAGACACTCAGTAAGAGGACCCACCAGAATGTAGACAACATCATGATTATATACAAGACACTCAGTAAGAGCACCCACCAGAATGTAGACAACATCATGATTATATACAAGACACTGAGTAAGAGGACCCACCAGAATGTAGACAACATCATGATTATATACAAGACACTCAGAAAGAGGACCCACCAGAATGTAGACAACATCATGATTATATACAAGACACTCAGTAAGAGGACCCACCAGATTGTAGACAACATCGTGATTATATACAAGACACTCAGTAAGAGGACCCACCAGAATGTAGACAACATCATGATTATATACAAGACACTCAGAAAGAGCACCCGCCAGAATGTAGACAACATCATGATTATATACAAGACACTCAGTAAAAGCACCCACCAGAATGTAGACAACATCATGATTATATACAAGACACTGAGTAAGAGGACCCACCAGAATGTAGACAACATCATGATTATATACAAGACACTCAGTAAGAGCACCCGCCAGAATGTAGACAACATCATGATTATATACAAGACACTCAGAAAGAGCACCCGCCAGAATGTAGACAACATCATGATTATATACAAGACACTCAGAAAGAGCACCCGCCAGAATGTAGACAACATCATGATTATATACAAGACACTCAGAAAGAGCACCCGCCAGAATGTAGACAACATCATGATTATATACAAGACACTCAGTAAGAGGACCCACCAGAATGTAGACAACATCATGATTATATACAAGACACTCAGTAAGAGGACCCACCAGAATGTAGACAACATCATGATTATATACAAGACACTCAGAAAGAGGACCCACCAGAATGTAGACAACATCATGATTATATACAAGACACTCAGTAAGAGGACCCACCAGAATGTAGACAACATCGTGATTATATACAAGACACTCAGTAAGAGGACCCACCAGAATGTAGACAACATCATGATTATATACAAGACACTCAGAAAGAGCACCCGCCAGAATGTAGACAACATCATGATTATATACAAGACACTCAGTAAAAGCACCCACCAGAATGTAGACAACATCATGATTATATACAAGACACTGAGTAAGAGTACCCACCAGAATGTAGACAACATCATGATTATATACAAGACACTCAGTAAGAGCACCCGCCAGAATGTAGACAACATCATGATTATATACAAGACACTCAGTAAGAGAACCCACCAGAATGTAGACAACATCACGATTATATACAAGACACTCGGTAAGAGGACCCGCCAGAATGTAGACAACATCGTGATTATATACAAGACACACAGAAAGAGCACCCACCAGAATGTAGACAACATCATGATTATATACTAGACACTCAGTAAGAGAACCCACCAGAATGTAGACAACATCATGATTATATACAAGACACTCAGTAAGAGGACCCGCCAGAATGTAGACAACATCGTGATTATATACAAGACACTCAGTAAGAGCACCCACCAGAATGTAGACAACATCATGATTATATAGAAGACACTCAGTAAGAGACCCGCCAGAATGTAGACACCATCATGATGATATACAAGACACTCAGTAAGAGGACCCACCAGAATGTAGACAACATCATGATTATATACAAGACACTCAGAAAGAGCACCCGCCAGAATGTAGACAACATCATGGTTATATACAAGACACTCAGAAAGAGCACCCGCCAGAATGTAGACAACATCATGATTATATACAAGACACTCAGAAAGAGCACCCGCCAGAATGTAGACAACATCATGATTATATACAAGACACTCAGTAAGAGGACCCACCAGAATGTAGACAACATCATGATTATATACAAGACACTCAGTAAGAGGACCCACCAGAATGTAGACAACATCATGATTATATACAAGACACTCAGAAAGAGGACCCACCAGAATGTAGACAACATCATGATTATATACAAGACACTCAGTAAGAGGACCCACGAGAATGTAGACAACATCGTGATTATATACAAGACACTCAGTAAGAGGACCCACCAGAATGTAAACAACATCATGATTATATACAAGACACTCAGAAAGAGCACCCGCCAGAATGTAGACAACATCATGATTATATACAAGACACTCAGAAAGAGCACCCACCAGAATGTAGACAACATCATGATTATATACAAGACACTCAGTAAGAGAACCCACCAGAATGTAGACAACATCATGATTATATACAAGACACTCAGTAAGAGGACCCACCAGAATGTAGACAACATCATGATTATATACAAGACACTCAGTAAGAGGACCCACCAGAATGTAGACAACATCATGATTATATACAAGACACTCAGAAAGAGCACCCACCAGAATGTAGACAACATCATGATTATATACAAGGCACTCAGAAAGAGCACCCACCAGAATGTAGACAACATCATGATTATATACAAGACACTCAGAAAGAGCACCCACCAGAATGTAGACAACACATGATTATATACAATGATTATATACAAGACTCACTCAGTAAGAGAACCCACCAGAATATAGACAACATAATGATTATATACAAGACACTCAGTAAAAGCACCCACCAGAATGTAGACAACATCATGATTATATACAAGGCACTCAGTAAGAGGACCCACCAGAATGTAGACAACATCGTGATTATATACAAGACACTCAGAGAAAAAAGCACCCACCAGAATGTAGACAACATCATGATTATATACAAGGCACTCAGAAAGAGCACCCACCAGAATGTAGACAACATCATGATTATATACAAGACACTCAGAAAGAGCACCCACCAGAATGTAGACAACATCATGATTATATACAAGACACTCAGTAAGAGAACCCACCAGAATATAGACAACATAATGATTATATACAAGACACTCAGTAAAAGCACCCACCAGAATGTAGACAACATCATGATTATATACAAGACACTCAGTAAGAGGACCCACCAGAATGTAGACAACATCATGATTATATACAAGACACTCAGTAAGAGCACCCGCCAGAATGTAGACAACATCATGATTATATACAAGACACTCAGTAAGAGGACCCACCAGATTGTAGACAACATCGTGATTATATACAAGACACTCAGTAAGAGGACCCACCAGAATGTAGACAACATCATGATTATATACAAGACACTCAGAAAGAGCACCCGCCAGAATGTAGACAACATCATGATTATATACAAGACACTCAGTAAAAGCACCCACCAGAATGTAGACAACATCATGATTATATACAAGACACTGAGTAAGAGGACCCACCAGAATGTAGACAACATCATGATTATATACAAGACACTCAGTAAGAGCACCCGCCAGAATGTAGACAACATCATGATTATATACAAGACACTCAGAAAGAGCACCCGCCAGAATGTAGACAACATCATGATTATATACAAGACACTCAGAAAGAGCACCCGCCAGAATGTAGACAACATCATGATTATATACAAGACACTCAGAAAGAGCACCCGCCAGAATGTAGACAACATCATGATTATATACAAGACACTCAGTAAGAGGACCCACCAGAATGTAGACAACATCATGATTATATACAAGACACTCAGTAAGAGGACCCACCAGAATGTAGACAACATCATGATTATATACAAGACACTCAGAAAGAGGACCCACCAGAATGTAGACAACATCATGATTATATACAAGACACTCAGTAAGAGGACCCACCAGAATGTAGACAACATCGTGATTATATACAAGACACTCAGTAAGAGGACCCACCAGAATGTAGACAACATCATGATTATATACAAGACACTCAGAAAGAGCACCCGCCAGAATGTAGACAACATCATGATTATATACAAGACACTCAGTAAAAGCACCCACCAGAATGTAGACAACATCATGATTATATACAAGACACTGAGTAAGAGTACCCACCAGAATGTAGACAACATCATGATTATATACAAGACACTCGGTAAGAGGACCCGCCAGAATGTAGACAACATCGTGATTATATACAAGACACACAGAAAGAGCACCCACCAGAATGTAGACAACATCATGATTATATACAAGACACTCAGTAAGAGAACCCACCAGAATGTAGACAACATCATGATTATATACAAGACACTCAGTAAGAGGACCCACCAGAATGTAGACAACATCATGATTATATACAAGACACTCAGTAAAGAGCACCCACCAGAATGTAGACAACATCATGATTATATACAAGACACTCAGTAAGAGGACCCACCAGAATGTAGACAACATCATGATTATATACAAGACACTCAGTAAGAGGACCCACCAGAACGTAGACAACATAATGATTATATACAAGACACTCAGTAAAAGCACCCACCAGAATGTAGACAACATCATGATTATATACAAGGCACTCAGTAAGAGGACCCACCAGAATGTAGACAACATCGTGATTATATACAAGACACTCAGAAAAAGCACCCACCAGAATGTAGACAACATCATGATTATATACAAGGCACTCAGAAAGAGCACCCACCAGAATGTAGACAACATCATGATTATATACAAGACACTCAGAAAGAGCACCCACCAGAATGTAGACAACATCATGATTATATACCAGACACTCAGTAAGAGAACCCACCAGAATATAGACAACATAATGATTATATACAAGACACTCAGTAAAAGCACCCACCAGAATGTAGACAACATCGTGATTATATACAAGACACTCAGTAAGAGCACCCACCAGAATGTAGACAACATCATGATTATATACAAGACACTCAGTAAGTAAGAGACCCACCAGAATGTAGACAACATCATGATTATATACAAGACACTCAGTAAGAGCACCCACCAGAATGTAGACAACATCATGATTATATACAAGACACTCAGTAAGAGCACCCACCAGAATGTAGACAACATCATGATTATATACAAGACACTCAGTAAAAGCACCCACCAGAATGTAGACAACATCATGATTATATACAAGACACTGAGTAAGAGGACCCACCAGAATGTAGACAACATCATGATTATATACAAGACACTCAGTAAGAGCACCCGCCAGAATGTAGACAACATCATGATTATATACAAGACACTCAGTAAGAGAACCCACCAGAATGTAGACAACATCACGATTATATACAAGACACTCGGTAAGAGGACCCGCCAGAATGTAGACAACATCGTGATTATATACAAGACACACAGAAAGAGCACCCACCAGAATGTAGACAACATCATGATTATATACTAGACACTCAGTAAGAGAACCCACCAGAATGTAGACAACATCATGATTATATACAAGACACTCAGTAAGAGGACCCGCCAGAATGTAGACAACATCGTGATTATATACAAGACACTCAGTAAGAGCACCCACCAGAATGTAGACAACATCATGATTATATACAAGACACTCAGTAAGAGACCCGCCAGAATGTAGACACCATCATGATGATATACAAGACACTCAGTAAGAGGACCCACCAGAATGTAGACAACATCATGATTATATACAAGACACTCAGAAAGAGCACCCGCCAGAATGTAGACAACATCATGATTATATACAAGACACTCAGAAAGAGCACCCGCCAGAATGTAGACAACATCATGATTATATACAAGACACTCAGAAAGAGCACCCGCCAGAATGTAGACAACATCATGATTATATACAAGACACTCAGTAAGAGGACCCACCAGAATGTAGACAACATCATGATTATATACAAGACACTCAGTAAGAGGACCCACCAGAATGTAGACAACATCATGATTATATACAAGACACTCAGAAAGAGGACCCACCAGAATGTAGACAACATCATGATTATATACAAGACACTCAGTAAGAGGACCCACCAGAATGTAGACAACATCGTGATTATATACAAGACACTCAGTAAGAGGACCCACCAGAATGTAGACAACATCATGATTATATACAAGACACTCAGAAAGAGCACCCACCAGAATGTAGACAACATCATGATTATATACAAGACACTCAGTAAGAGGACCCACCAGAATGTAGACAACATCATGATTATATACAAGACACTCAGAAAGAGCACCCACCAGAATGTAGACAACATCATGATTATATACAAGACACTCAGAAAGAGCACCCACCAGAATGTAGACAACATCATGATTATATACAAGACACTCAGAAAGAGCACCCACCAGAATGTAGACAACATCATGATTATATACAAGACACTCAGTAAGAGAACCCACCAGAATGTAGACAACATCATGATTATATACAAGACACTCAGTAAGAGCACCCACCAGAATGTAGACAACATCATGATTATATACAAGACACTCAGTAAGAGGACCCACCAGAATGTAGACAACATCATGATTATAACAAGACACTCAGTAAGAGCACCCACCAGAATGTAGACAACATCATGATTATATACAAGACACTCAGTAAGAGACCCACCAGAATGTAGACAACATCATGATTATATACAAGACACTCAGTAAGAGGACCCACCAGAATGTAGACAACATCATGATTATATACAAGACACTCAGAAAGAGCACCCACCAGAATGTAGACAACATCATGATTATATACAAGACACTCAGTAAGAGGACCCACCAGAATGTAGACAACATCATGATTATATACAAGACACTCAGTAAGAGGACCCCAGAATGTAGACAACATCATGATTACATACAAGACACTCATTATATACAAAGAGCACCCACCAGAGACAACATCGTGATTATATACAAGACCAGAATGTAGACAACATCATGATTATATACAAGACACTCAGTAAGAGCACCCGCCAGAATGTAGACAACATCATGATTATATACAAGACACTCAGAAAGAGGCACCCGCCAGAATGTAGACAACATCATGATTATATACAAGACACTCAGAAAGAGCACCCACCAGAATGTAGACAACATCATGATTATATACAAGACACTCATATACAAGACAAGAGGACCCACCAGAATGTAGACAACATCATGATTATATACAAGACACTCAGAAAGAGGACCCACCAGAATGTAGACAACATCATGATTATATACAAGACACTCAGTAAGAGGACCCACCAGAATGTAGACAACATCATGATTATATACAAGACACTCAGTAAGAGGACCCACCAGAATGTAGACAACATCATGATTATATACAAGACACTCAGAAAGAGGACCCACCAGAATGTAGACAACATCATGATTATATACAAGACACTCAGTAAGAGGACCCACCAGATTGTAGACAACATCGTGATTATATACAAGACACTCAGTAAGAGGACCCACCAGAATGTAGACAACATCATGATTATATACAAGACACTCAGAAAGAGCACCCGCCAGAATGTAGACAACATCATGATTATATACAAGACACTCAGTAAAAGCACCCACCAGAATGTAGACAACATCATGATTATATACAAGACACTGAGTAAGAGGACCCACCAGAATGTAGACAACATCATGATTATATACAAGACACTCAGTAAGAGCACCCGCCAGAATGTAGACAACATCATGATTATATACAAGACACTCAGAAAGAGCACCCGCCAGAATGTAGACAACATCATGATTATATACAAGACACTCAGAAAGAGCACCCGCCAGAATGTAGACAACATCATGATTATATACAAGACACTCAGAAAGAGCACCCGCCAGAATGTAGACAACATCATGATTATATACAAGACACTCAGTAAGAGGACCCACCAGAATGTAGACAACATCATGATTATATACAAGACACTCAGTAAGAGGACCCACCAGAATGTAGACAACATCATGATTATATACAAGACACTCAGAAAGAGGACCCACCAGAATGTAGACAACATCATGATTATATACAAGACACTCAGTAAGAGGACCCACCAGAATGTAGACAACATCGTGATTATATACAAGACACTCAGTAAGAGGACCCACCAGAATGTAGACAACATCATGATTATATACAAGACACTCAGAAAGAGCACCCGCCAGAATGTAGACAACATCATGATTATATACAAGACACTCAGTAAAAGCACCCACCAGAATGTAGACAACATCATGATTATATACAAGACACTGAGTAAGAGTACCCACCAGAATGTAGACAACATCATGATTATATACAAGACACTCGGTAAGAGGACCCGCCAGAATGTAGACAACATCGTGATTATATACAAGACACACAGAAAGAGCACCCACCAGAATGTAGACAACATCATGATTATATACAAGACACTCAGTAAGAGAACCCACCAGAATGTAGACAACATCATGATTATATACAAGACACTCAGTAAGAGGACCCACCAGAACGTAGACAACATCATGATTATATACAAGACACTCAGTAAAAGCACCCACCAGAATGTAGACAAAATCATGATTATATACAAGGCACTCAGTAAGAGGACCCACCAGAATGTAGACAACATCGTGATTATATACAAGACACTCAGTAAGAGGACCCACCAGAACGTAGACAACATAATGATTATATACAAGACACTCAGTAAAAGCACCCACCAGAATGTAGACAACATCATGATTATATACAAGGCACCCAGTAAGAGGACCCACCAGAATGTAGACAACATCGTGATTATATACAAGACACTCAGTAAGAGCACCCACCAGAATGTAGACAACATCATGATTATATACAAGACACTCAGTAAGAGCACCCACCAGAATGTAGACAACATCATGATTATATACAAGACACTCAGTAAGAGGACCCACCAGAATGTAGACAACATCATGATTATATACAAGACACTCCACCCACCAGAATGTAGACAACATCATGATTATATACAAGACACTCAGTAAGAGCACCCACCAGAATGTAGACAACATCATGATTATATACAAGACACTCAGTAAGAGGACCCACCAGAATGTAGACAACATCATGATTATATACAAGACCACTCAGTAATACAAGACACTCAGTACCCACCAGAATGGTAGACAACATCATGATTATATACAAGACACTCAGTAAGAGGACCCACCAGAATGTAGACAACATCATGATTATATACAAGACACTCAGTAAGAGGACCCACCAGAATGTAGACAACATCATGATTATATACAAGACACTCAGTAAGAGCACCCACCAGAATGTAGACAACATCATGATTATATACAAGACACTCAGTAAGAGGACCCACCAGAATGTAGACAACATCGTGATTATATACAAGACACTCAGAAAGAGCACCCACCAGAATGTAGACAACATCATGATTATATACAAGGCACTCAGAAAGAGCACCCACCAGAATGTAGACAACATCATGATTATATACAAGACACTCAGAAAGAGCACCCACCAGAATGTAGACAACATCATGATTATATACAAGACACTCAGTAAGAGAACCCACCAGAATGTAGACAACATCATGATTATATACAAGACACTCAGTAAGAGCACCCACCAGAATGTAGACAACATCGTGATTATATACAAGACACTCAGTAAGAGCACCCACCAGAATGTAGACAACATCATGATTATATACAAGACACTCAGTAAGAGACCCGCCAGAATGTAGACACCATCATGATGATATACAAGACACTCAGTAAGAGGACCCACCAGAATGTAGACAACATCATGATTATATACAAGACACTCAGAAAGAGCACCCGCCAGAATGTAGACAACATCATGATTATATACAAGACACTCAGAAAGAGCACCCGCCAGAATGTAGACAACATCATGATTATATACAAGACACTCAGAAAGAGCACCCGCCAGAATGTAGACAACATCATGATTATATACAAGACACTCAGTAAGAGGACCCACCAGAATGTAGACAACATCATGATTATATACAAGACACTCAGTAAGAGGACCCACCAGAATGTAGACAACATCATGATTATATACAAGACACTCAGAAAGAGGACCCACCAGAATGTAGACAACATCATGATTATATACAAGACACTCAGTAAGAGGACCCACCAGAATGTAGACAACATCGTGATTATATACAAGACACTCAGTAAGAGGACCCACCAGAATGTAGACAACATCATGATTATATACAAGACACTCAGAAAGAGCACCCGCCAGAATGTAGACAACATCATGATTATATACAAGACACTCAGTAAGAGGACCCACCAGAATGTAGACAACATCATGATTATATACAAGACACTCAGAAAGAGGACCCACCAGAATGTAGACAACATCATGATTATATACAAGACACTCAGTAAGAGGACCCACCAGAATGTAGACAACATCATGATTATATACAAGGCACTCAGTAAGAGGACCCACCAGAATGTAGACAACATCGTGATTATATACAAGACACTCAGAAAGAGCACCCACCAGAATGTAGACAACATCATGATTATATACAAGGCACTCAGAAAGAGCACCCACCAGAATGTAGACAACATCATGATTATATACAAGACACTCAGAAAGAGCACCCACCAGAATGTAGACAACATCATGATTATATACAAGACACTCAGTAAGAGGACCCACCAGAATGTAGACAACATCATGGTTATATACAAGACACTCAGTAAAAGCACCCACCAGAATGTAGACAACACCATGATTATATACAAGACACTGAGTAAGAGGACCCACCAGAATGTAGACAACATCATGATTATATACAAGACACTCAGAAAGAGGACCCACCAGAATGTAGACAACATCATGATTATATACAAGACACTCAGTAAGAGGACCCACCAGATTGTAGACAACATCGTGATTATATACAAGACACTCAGTAAGAGGACCCACCAGAATGTAGACAACATCATGATTATATACAAGACACTCAGAAAGAGCACCCGCCAGAATGTAGACAACATCATGATTATATACAAGACACTCAGTAAAAGCACCCACCAGAATGTAGACAACATCATGATTATATACAAGACACTGAGTAAGAGGACCCACCAGAATGTAGACAACATCATGATTATATACAAGACACTCAGTAAGAGCACCCGCCAGAATGTAGACAACATCATGATTATATACAAGACACTCAGTAAGAGGACCCACCAGAATGTAGACAACATCATGATTATATACAAGACACTCAGTAAGAGGACCCACCAGAATGTAGACAACATCGTGATTATATACAAGACACTCAGTAAGAGGACCCACCAGAATGTAGACAACATCGTGATTATATACAAGACACTCAGTAAGAGCACCCACCAGAATGTAGACAACATCATGATTATATACAAGACACTCAGAAAGAGCACCCGCCAGAATGTAGACAACATCATGATTATATACAAGACACTCAGTAAAAGCACCCACCAGAATGTAGACAACATCATGATTATATACAAGACACTGAGTAAGAGGACCCACCAGAATGTAGACAACATCATGATTATATACAAGACACTCAGTAAGAGGACCCACCAGAATGTAGACAACATCATGATTATATACAAGACACTCAGAAAGAGCACCCACCAGAATGTAGACAACACCACGATTATATACAAGACACTCAGAAAGAGCACCCACCAGAATGTAGACAACATCATGATTATATACAAGACACTCAGTAAAAGCACCCACCAGAATGTAGACAACATCATGATTATATACAAGACACTGAGTAAGAGGACCCACCAGAATGTAGACAACATCATGATTATATACAAGACACTCAGAAAGAGGACCCACCAGAATGTAGACAACATCATGATTATATACAAGACACTCAGTAAGAGGACCCATCAGAATGTAGACAACATCGTGATTATATACAAGACACTCAGTAAGAGGACCCACCAGAATGTAGACAACATCATGATTATATACAAGACACTCAGAAAGAGCACCCGCCAGAATGTAGACAACATCATGATTATATACAAGACACTCAGTAAAAGCACCCACCAGAATGTAGACAACATCATGATTATATACAAGACACTGAGTAAGAGGACCCACCAGAATGTAGACAACATCATGATTATATACAAGACACTCAGTAAGAGCACCCGCCAGAATGTAGACAACATCATGATTATATACAAGACACTCAGTAAGAGAACCCACCAGAATGTAGACAACATCATGATTATATACAAGACACTCGGTAAGAGGACCCGCCAGAATGTAGACAACATCATGATTATATACAAGACACTCAGTAAGAGGACCCACCAGAATGTAGACAACATCATGATTATATACAAGACACTCAGAAAGAGGACCCACCAGAATGTAGACAACATCATGATTATATACAAGACACTCAGTAAGAGGACCCACCAGAATGTAGACAACATCGTGATTATATACAAGACACTCAGTAAGAGGACCCACCAGAATGTAGACAACATCATGATTATATACAAGACACTCAGAAAGAGCACCCGCCAGAATGTAGACAACATCATGATTATATACAAGACACTCAGTAAGAGGACCCACCAGAATGTAGACAACATCATGATTATATACAAGACACTCAGAAAGAGGACCCACCAGAAAGTAGACAACATCATGATTATATACAAGACACTCAGTAAGAGGACCCACCAGAATGTAGACAACATCATGATTATATACAAGGCACTCAGTAAGAGGACCCACCAGAATGTAGACAACATCGTGATTATATACAAGACACTCAGAAAGAGCACCCACCAGAATGTAGACAACATCATGATTATATACAAGGCACTCAGAAAGAGCACCCACCAGAATGTAGACAACATCATGATTATATACAAGACACTCAGAAAGAGCACCCACCAGAATGTAGACAACATCATGATTATATACAAGACACTCAGTAAGAGGACCCACCAGAATGTAGACAACATCATGGTTATATACAAGACACTCAGTAAAAGCACCCACCAGAATGTAGACAACACCATGATTATATACAAGACACTGAGTAAGAGGACCCACCAGAATGTAGACAACATCATGATTATATACAAGACACTCAGAAAGAGGACCCACCAGAATGTAGACAACATCATGATTATATACAAGACACTCAGTAAGAGGACCCACCAGATTGTAGACAACATCGTGATTATATACAAGACACTCAGTAAGAGGACCCACCAGAATGTAGACAACATCATGATTATATACAAGACACTCAGAAAGAGCACCCGCCAGAATGTAGACAACATCATGATTATATACAAGACACTCAGTAAAAGCACCCACCAGAATGTAGACAACATCATGATTATATACAAGACACTGAGTAAGAGGACCCACCAGAATGTAGACAACATCATGATTATATACAAGACACTCAGTAAGAGCACCCGCCAGAATGTAGACAACATCATGATTATATACAAGACACTCAGTAAGAGAACCCACCAGAATGTAGACAACATCATGATTATATACAAGACACTCGGTAAGAGGACCCGCCAGAATGTAGACAACATCGTGATTATATACAAGACACACAGAAAGAGCACCCACCAGAATGTAGACAACATCATGATTATATACAAGACACTCAGTAAGAGAACCCACCAGAATGTAGACAACATCATGATTATATACAAGACACACAGTAAGAGGACCCGCCAGAATGTAGACAACATCGTGATTATATACAAGACACTCAGTAAGAGCACCCACCAGAATGTAGACAACATCATGATTATATACAAGACACTCAGTAAGAGGACCCACCAGAATGTAGACAACATCGTGATTATATACAAGGCACTCAGTAAGAGGACCCACCAGAATGTAGACAACATCGTGATTATATACAAGACACTCAGAAAGAGCACCCACCAGAATGTAGACAACATCATGATTATATACAAGGCACTCAGAAAGAGCACCCACCAGAATGTAGACAACATCATGATTATATACAAGACACTCAGAAAGAGCACCCACCAGAATGTAGACAACATCATGATTATATACAAGACACTCAGTAAGAGGACCCACCAGAATGTAGACAACATCATGGTTATATACAAGACACTCAGTAAAAGCACCCACCAGAATGTAGATTATATACAAGACAGTACATCATGATTATATACAAGACACTGAGTAAGAGGACCCACCAGAATGTAGACAACATCATGATTATATACAAGACACTCAGAAAGAGGACCCACCAGAATGTAGACAACATCATGATTATATACAAGACACTCAGTAAGAGGACCCACCAGAATGTAGACAACATCGTGATTATATACAAGACACTCAGTAAGAGGACCCACCAGAATGTAGACAACATCATGATTATATACAAGACACTCAGAAAGAGCACCCGCCAGAATGTAGACAACATCATGATTATATACAAGACACTCAGTAAAAGCACCCACCAGAATGTAGACAACATCATGATTATATACAAGACACTCAGAAAGAGGACCCACCAGAATGTAGACAACATCATGATTATATACAAGACACTCAGTAAGAGGACCCACCAGAATGTAGACAACATCGTGATTATATACAAGACACTCAGTAAGAGGACCCACCAGAATGTAGACAACATCATGATTATATACAAGACACTCAGAAAGAGCACCCGCCAGAATGTAGACAACATCATGATTATATACAAGACACTCAGTAAGAGGACCCACCAGAATGTAGACAACATCATGATTATATACAAGACACTCAGTAAGAGGACCCACCAGAATGTAGACAACATCATGATTATATACAAGACACTCAGAAAGAGGACCCACCAGAATGTAGACAACATCATGATTATATACAAGACACTCAGTAAGAGGACCCACCAGAATGTAGACAACATCGTGATTATATACAAGACACTCAGTAAGAGGACCCACCAGAATGTAGACAACATCATGATTATATACAAGACACTCAGAAAGAGCACCCACCAGAATGTAGACAACATCATGATTATATACAAGACACTCAGTAAAGAGCACCCACCAGAATGTAGACAACATCATGATTATATACAAGACACTCAGTAAGAGGACCCACCAGAATGTAGACAACATCATGATTATATACAAGACACTCAGTAAGAGCACCCACCAGAATGTAGACAACATCATGATTATATACAAGACACTCAGTAAGAGAACCCACCAGAATGTAGACAACATCATGATTATATACAAGACACTCAGTAAGAGGACCCACCAGAATGTAGACAACATCGTGATTATATACAAGACACTCAGTAAGAGCACCCACCAGAATGTAGACAACATCATGATTATATACAAGACACTCAGTAAGAGGACCCACCAGAATGTAGACAACATCATGATGATATACAAGACACTCAGTAAGAGGACCCACCAGAATGTAGACAACATCATGATTATATACAAGACACTCAGAAAGAGCACCCGCCAGAATGTAGACAACATCATGATTATATACAAGACACTCAGAAAGAGCACCCGCCAGAATGTAGACAACATCATGATTATATACAAGACACTCAGAAAGAGCACCCGCCAGAATGTAGACAACATCATGATTATATACAAGACACTCAGTAAGAGGACCCACCAGAATGTAGACAACATCATGATTATATACAAGACACTCAGTAAGAGGACCCACCAGAATGTAGACAACATCATGATTATATACAAGACACTCAGAAAGAGGACCCACCAGAATGTAGACAACATCATGATTATATACAAGACACTCAGTAAGAGGACCCACCAGAATGTAGACAACATCATGATTATATACAAGACACTCAGTAAGAGGACCCACCAGAATGTAGACAACATCATGATTATATACAAGACACTCAGAAAGAGCACCCGCCAGAATGTAGACAACATCATGATTATATACAAGACACTCAGAAAGAGCACCCGCCAGAATGTAGACAACATCATGATTATATACAAGACACTCAGAAAGAGCACCCGCCAGAATGTAGACAACATCATGATTATATACAAGACACTCAGTAAGAGGACCCACCAGAATGTAGACAACATCATGATTATATACAAGACACTCAGTAAGAGGACCCACCAGAATGTAGACAACATCATGATTATATACAAGACACTCAGAAAGAGGACCCACCAGAATGTAGACAACATCATGATTATATACAAGACACTCAGTAAGAGGACCCACCAGAATGTAGACAACATCGTGATTATATACAAGACACTCAGTAAGAGGACCCACCAGAATGTAGACAACATCATGATTATATACAAGACACTCAGAAAGAGCACCCACCAGAATGTAGACAACATCATGATTATATACAAGACACTCAGTAAGAGGACCCACCAGAATGTAGACAACATCATGATTATATACAAGACACTCAGAAAGAGGACCCACCAGAAAGTAGACAACATCATGATTATATACAAGACACTCAGTAAGAGGACCCACCAGAATGTAGACAACATCATGATTATATACAAGGCACTCAGTAAGAGGACCCACCAGAATGTAGACAACATCGTGATTATATACAAGACACTCAGAAAGAGCACCCACCAGAATGTAGACAACATCATGATTATATACAAGGCACTCAGAAAGAGCACCCACCAGAATGTAGACAACATCATGATTATATACAAGACACTCAGAAAGAGCACCCACCAGAATGTAGACAACATCATGATTATATACAAGACACTCAGTAAGAGGACCCACCAGAATGTAGACAACATCATGGTTATATACAAGACACTCAGTAAAAGCACCCACCAGAATGTAGACAACATCATGATTATATACAAGACACTGAGTAAGAGGACCCACCAGAATGTAGACAACATCATGATTATATACAAGACACTCAGAAAGAGGACCCACCAGAATGTAGACAACATCATGATTATATACAAGACACTCAGTAAGAGGACCCACCAGATTGTAGACAACATCGTGATTATATACAAGACACTCAGTAAGAGGACCCACCAGAATGTAGACAACATCATGATTATATACAAGACACTCAGAAAGAGCACCCGCCAGAATGTAGACAACATCATGATTATATACAAGACACTCAGTAAAAGCACCCACCAGAATGTAGACAACATCATGATTATATACAAGACACTGAGTAAGAGGACCCACCAGAATGTAGACAACATCATGATTATATACAAGACACTCAGTAAGAGCACCCGCCAGAATGTAGACAACATCATGATTATATACAAGACACTCAGAAAGAGCACCCGCCAGAATGTAGACAACATCATGATTATATACAAGACACTCAGAAAGAGCACCCGCCAGAATGTAGACAACATCATGATTATATACAAGACACTCAGAAAGAGCACCCGCCAGAATGTAGACAACATCATGATTATATACAAGACACTCAGTAAGAGGACCCACCAGAATGTAGACAACATCATGATTATATACAAGACACTCAGTAAGAGGACCCACCAGAATGTAGACAACATCATGATTATATACAAGACACTCAGAAAGAGGACCCACCAGAATGTAGACAACATCATGATTATATACAAGACACTCAGTAAGAGGACCCACCAGAATGTAGACAACATCGTGATTATATACAAGACACTCAGTAAGAGGACCCACCAGAATGTAGACAACATCATGATTATATACAAGACACTCAGAAAGAGCACCCGCCAGAATGTAGACAACATCATGATTATATACAAGACACTCAGTAAAAGCACCCACCAGAATGTAGACAACATCATGATTATATACAAGACACTGAGTAAGAGTACCCACCAGAATGTAGACAACATCATGATTATATACAAGACACTCGGTAAGAGGACCCGCCAGAATGTAGACAACATCGTGATTATATACAAGACACACAGAAAGAGCACCCACCAGAATGTAGACAACATCATGATTATATACAAGACACTCAGTAAGAGAACCCACCAGAATGTAGACAACATCATGATTATATACAAGACACTCAGTAAGAGGACCCACCAGAACGTAGACAACATCATGATTATATACAAGACACTCAGTAAAAGCACCCACCAGAATGTAGACAAAATCATGATTATATACAAGGCACTCAGTAAGAGGACCCACCAGAATGTAGACAACATCGTGATTATATACAAGACACTCAGTAAGAGGACCCACCAGAACGTAGACAACATAATGATTATATACAAGACACTCAGTAAAAGCACCCACCAGAATGTAGACAACATCATGATTATATACAAGGCACTCAGTAAGAGGACCCACCAGAATGTAGACAACATCGTGATTATATACAAGACACTCAGAAAAAGCACCCACCAGAATGTAGACAACATCATGATTATATACAAGGCACTCAGAAAAGCACCCACCAGAATGTAGACAACATCATGATTATATACAAGACACTCAGAAAGAGCACCCACCAGAATGTAGACAACATCATGATTATATACAAGACACTCAGTAAGAGACACCCACCAGAATGTAGACAACATCATGATTATATACAAGACACTCAGTAAGAGCACCCACCAGAATGTAGACAACATCATGATTATATACAAGACACTCAGTAAGAGAACCCACCAGAATGTAGACAACATCATGATTATATACAAGACACTCAGTAAGAGCACCCACCAGAATGTAGACAACATCATGATTATATACAAGACACTCAGTAAGAGGACCCACCAGAATGTAGACAACATCATGATTATATACAAGACACTCAGTAAGAGCACCCGCCAGAATGTAGACAACATCATGATTATATACAAGACACTCAGTAAGAGAACCCACCAGAATGTAGACAACATCATGATTATATACAAGACACTCAGTAAGAGGACCCGCCAGAATGTAGACAACATCATGATTATATACAAGACACTCAGAAAGAGCACCCACCAGAATGTAGACAACATCATGATTATATACAAGACACTCAGTAAGAGAACCCACCAGAATGTAGACAACATCATGATTATATACAAGACACTCAGTAAGAGGACCCGCCAGAATGTAGACAACATCATGATTATATACAAGACACTCAGTAAGAGCACCCACCAGAATGTAGACAACATCATGATTATATACAAGACACTCAGTAAGAGACCCGCCAGAATGTAGACACCATCATGATGATATACAAGACACTCAGTAAGAGGACCCACCAGAATGTAGACAACATCATGATTATATACAAGACACTCAGAAAGAGCACCCGCCAGAATGTAGACAACATCATGATTATATACAAGACACTCAGAAAGAGCACCCGCCAGAATGTAGACAACATCATGATTATATACAAGACACTCAGAAAGAGCACCCGCCAGAATGTAGACAACATCATGATTATATACAAGACACTCAGTAAGAGGACCCACCAGAATGTAGACAACATCATGATTATATACAAGACACTCAGTAAGAGGACCCACCAGAATGTAGACAACATCATGATTATATACAAGACACTCAGAAAGAGGACCCACCAGAATGTAGACAACATCATGATTATATACAAGACACTCAGTAAGAGGACCCACCAGAATGTAGACAACATCGTGATTATATACAAGACACTCAGTAAGAGGACCCACCAGAATGTAGACAACATCATGATTATATACAAGACACTCAGAAAGAGCACCCACCAGAATGTAGACAACATCATGATTATATACAAGACACTCAGTAAGAGGACCCACCAGAATGTAGACAACATCATGATTATATACAAGACACTCAGTAAGAGGACCCACCAGAATGTAGACAACATCATGATTATATACAAGACACTCAGTAAGAGGACCCACCAGAATGTAGACAACATCATGATTATATACAAGACACTCAGTAAGAGGACCCACCAGAATGTAGACAACATCATGATTATATACAAGACACTCAGAAAGAGCACCCACCAGAATGTAGACAACATCATGATTATATACAAGCACTCAGAAAGAGCACCCACCAGAATGTAGACAACAAGATTATATACAAGACCCACCAGAATGTAGACAACATCATGATTATATACAAGACACTCAGTAAGAGGACCCACCAGAATGTAGACAACATCATGATTATATACAAGACACTCAGTAAGAGCACCCACCAGAATGTAGACAACATCATGATTATATACAAGACACTCAGTATAAGATTATATACAAGCACCCACCAGAATGTAGACAACATCATGATTATATACAAGACACTCAGTAAGAGGACCCACCAGAATGTAGACAACATCATGATTATATACAAGACACTCAGAAAGAGCACCCACCAGAATGTAGACAACATCATGATTATATACAAGACACTCAGTAAGAGCACCCACCAGAATGTAGACAACATCATGATTATATACAAGACACTCAGTAAAAGCACCCACCAGAATGTAGACAACACCATGATTATATACAAGACACTGAGTAAGAGGACCCACCAGAATGTAGACAACATCATGATTATATACAAGACACTCAGAAAGAGGACCCACCAGAATGTAGACAACATCATGATTATATACAAGACACTCAGTAAGAGGACCCACCAGATTGTAGACAACATCGTGATTATATACAAGACACTCAGTAAGAGGACCCACCAGAATGTAGACAACATCATGATTATATACAAGACACTCAGAAAGAGCACCCGCCAGAATGTAGACAACATCATGATTATATACAAGACACTCAGTAAAAGCACCCACCAGAATGTAGACAACATCATGATTATATACAAGACACTGAGTAAGAGGACCCACCAGAATGTAGACAACATCATGATTATATACAAGACACTCAGTAAGAGCACCCGCCAGAATGTAGACAACATCATGATTATATACAAGACACTCAGTAAGAGAACCCACCAGAATGTAGACAACATCATGATTATATACAAGACACTCGGTAAGAGGACCCGCCAGAATGTAGACAACATCGTGATTATATACAAGACACACAGAAAGAGCACCCACCAGAATGTAGACAACATCATGATTATATACAAGACACTCAGTAAGAGAACCCACCAGAATGTAGACAACATCATGATTATATACAAGACACTCAGTAAGAGGACCCGCCAGAATGTAGACAACATCGTGATTATATACAAGACACTCAGTAAGAGCACCCACCAGAATGTAGACAACATCATGATTATATACAAGACACTCAGTAAGAGGACCCACCAGAATGTAGACAACATCATGATTATATACAAGACACTCAGTAAGAGGACCCACCAGAATGTAGACAACATCGTGATTATATACAAGACACTCAGAAAGAGCACCCACCAGAATGTAGACAACATCATGATTATATACAAGACACTCAGAAAGAGCACCCACCAGAATGTAGACAACATCATGATTATATACAAGACACTCAGAAAGAGCACCCACCAGAATGTAGACAACATCATGATTATATACAAGACACTCAGTAAGAGGACCCACCAGAATGTAGACAACATCATGATTATATACAAGACACTCAGTAAGAGGACCCACCAGAATGTAGACAACATCATGATTATATACAAGACACTCAGTAAGAGGACCCACCAGAATGTAGACAACATCATGATTATATACAAGACACTCAGTAAGAGGACCCACCAGAATGTAGACAACATCATGATTATATACAAGACACTCAGAAAGAGGACCCACCAGAATGTAGACAACATCATGATTATATACAAGACACTCAGTAAGAGGACCCACCAGAATGTAGACAACATCGTGATTATATACAAGACACTCAGTAAGAGGACCCACCAGAATGTAGACAACATCATGATTATATACAAGACACTCAGAAAGAGCACCCGCCAGAATGTAGACAACATCATGATTATATACAAGACACTCAGTAAAAGCACCCACCAGAATGTAGACAACATCATGATTATATACAAGACACTGAGTAAGAGGACCCACCAGAATGTAGACAACATCATGATTATATACAAGACACTCAGTAAGAGCACCCGCCAGAATGTAGACAACATCATGATTATATACAAGACACTCAGTAAGAGAACCCACCAGAATGTAGACAACATCATGATTATATACAAGACACTCGGTAAGAGGACCCGCCAGAATGTAGACAACATCATGATTATATACAAGACACTCAGAAAGAGCACCCACCAGAATGTAGACAACATCATGATTATATACAAGACACTCAGTAAGAGGACCCACCAGAATGTAGACAACATCATGATTATATACAAGACACTCAGTAAGAGGACCCACCAGAATGTAGACAACATCATGATTATATACAAGACACTCAGTAAGAGCACCCACCAGAATGTAGACAACATCATGATTATATACAAGACACTCAGTAAGAGGACCCACCAGAATGTAGACAACATCATGATTATATACAAGACACTCAGTAAGAGGACCCACCAGAATGTAGACAACATCGTGATTATATACAAGACACTCAGAAAGAGCACCCACCAGAATGTAGACAACATCATGATTATATACAAGACACTCAGAAAGAGCACCCACCAGAATGTAAGAGGACAACACCAGAATGTAGACAACATCATGATTATATACAAGACACAGTAAGAGCACCCACCAGAATGTAGACAACATCATGATTATATACAAGACACCCACCCAGAATGTAGACAACATCATGATTATATACAAGACACTCAGTAAGAGGACCCACCAGAATGTAGACAACATCATGATTATATACAAGACACTATAATACCCACCAAGACAACACTCAGAAAGAGCACCCACCAGTAAGACACTCAGAAGCACCCGCCAGAATGTAGACAACATCATGATTATATACAAGACACTCAGTAAGAGCACCCACCAGAATGTAGACAACATCATGATTATATACAAGACACTCAGTAAGAGGACCCACCAGAATGTAGACAACATCATGATTATATGATTATATACAAGACACTCAGTAAGAGCACCCACCATCATGATTATATACAAGACACTCAGTAAGAGGACCCACCAGAATGCATGATTATATACAAGACACTCAGAAAGAGCACCCACCAGAATGTAGACAACATCATGATTATATACAAGACACTCAGAAGAGAGCACCCACCAGAATGTAGACAACATCATGATTATATACAAGACACTCAGTAAGAGGACCCACCAGAATGTAGACAACATCATGATTATATACAAGACACTCAGTAAGAGCACCCACCAGAATGTAGACAACATCATGATTATATACAAGACACTCAGTAAGAGGACCCACCAGAATGTAGACAACATCATGATTATATACAAGACACTCAGAAAGAGGACCCACCAGAATGTAGACAACATCATGATTATATACAAGACACTCAGTAAGAGGACCCACCAGAATGTAGACAACATCGTGATTATATACAAGACACTCAGTAAGAGGACCCACCAGAATGTAGACAACATCATGATTATATACAAGACACTCAGAAAGAGCACCCGCCAGAATGTAGACAACATCATGATTATATACAAGACACTCAGTAAAAGCACCCACCAGAATGTAGACAACATCATGATTATATACAAGACACTGAGTAAGAGGACCCACCAGAATGTAGACAACATCATGATTATATACAAGACACTCAGTAAGAGCACCCGCCAGAATGTAGACAACATCATGATTATATACAAGACACTCAGTAAGAGAACCCACCAGAATGTAGACAACATCATGATTATATACAAGACACTCGGTAAGAGGACCCGCCAGAATGTAGACAACATCGTGATTATATACAAGACACTCAGAAAGAGCACCCACCAGAATGTAGACAACATCATGATTATATACAAGACACTCAGTAAGAGAACCCACCAGAATGTAGACAACATCATGATTATATACAAGACACTCAGTAAGAGGACCCACCAGAATGTAGACAACATCATGATTATATACAAGACACTCAGTAAGAGGACCCACCAGAATGTAGACAACATCATGATTATATACAAGACACTCAGTAAGAGAACCCACCAGAATGTAGACAACATCATGATTATATACAAGACACTCAGTAAGAGGACCCACCAGAATGTAGACAACATCGTGATTATATACAAGACACTCAGAAAGAGGACCCACCAGAATGTAGACAACATCATGATTATATACAAGACACTCAGTAAGAGGACCCACCAGAATGTAGACAACATCATGATTATATACAAGACACTCAGTAAGAGGACCCACCAGAATGTAGACAACATCATGATTATATACAAGACACTCAGTAAGAGGACCCACCAGAATGTAGACAACATCATGATTATATACAAGACACTCAGTAAGAGGACCCACCAGAATGTAGACAACATCATGATTATATACAAGACACTCAGTAAGAGGACCCACCAGAATGTAGACAACATCATGATTATATACAAGACACTCAGTAAGAGGACCCACCAGAATGTAGACAACATCATGATTATATACAAGACACTCAGTAAGAGGACCCACCAGAATGTAGACAACATCATGATTATATACAAGACACTCAGTAAGAGGACCCACCAGAATGTAGACAACATCGTGATTATATACAAGACACTCAGTAAGAGGACCCACCAGAATGTAGACAACATCATGATTATATACAAGACACTCAGTAAGAGCACCCACCAGAATGTAGACAACATCATGATTATATACAAGACACTCAGTAAGAGCACCCACCAGAATGTAGACAACATCATGATTATATACAAGACACTCAGTAAGAGGACCCACCAGAATGTAGACAACATCATGATTATATACAAGACACTCAGAAAGAGGACCCACCAGAATGTAGACAACATCATGATTATATACAAGACACTCAGTAAGAGGACCCGCCAGAATGTAGACAACATCATGATTATATACAAGACACTCAGTAAGAGGACCCGCCAGAATGTAGACAACATCATGATTATATACAAGACACTCAGTAAGAGGACCCGCCAGAATGTAGAAAACATCATGATTATATACAAGACACTCAGTAAGAGGACCCGCCAGAATGTAGACAACATCATGATTATATACAAGGCACTCAGTAAGAGGACCCACCAGAATGTAAACAACATCATGATTATATACAAGACACTCAGTAAGAGGACCCATCAGAACGTAGACAACATCATGATTATATACAAGACACTCAATAAGAGGACCCATCAGAACGTAGACAACATCATGATTATATACAAGACACTCAGTAAGAGGACCCACCAGAATGTAGACAACATCATGATTATATACAAGACACTCAGAAAGAGCACCCGCCAGAATGTAGACAACATCATGATTATATACAAGACACTCAGAAAGAGCACCCGCCAGAATGTAGACAACATCATGATTATATACAAGACACTCAGAAAGAGCACCCGCCAGAATGTAGACAATATCATGATTATATACAAGACACTCAGTAAGAGGACCCACCAGAATGTAGACAACATCATGATTATATACAAGACACTCAGTAAGAGGCCCCACCAAAATGTAGACAACATCATGATTATATACAAGACACTCAGTAAGAGGACCCACCAGAATGTAGACAACATCGTGATTATATACAAGACACTCAGTAAGAGGACCCACCAGAATGTAGACAACATCATGATTATATACAAGACACTCAGTAAGAGGACCCACCAGAATGTAGACAACATCATGATTATATACAAGACACTCAGAAAGAGGACCCACCAGAATGTAGACAACATCATGATTATATACAAGACACTCAGTAAGAGGACCCACCAGAATGTAGACAACATCATGATTATATACAAGACACTCAGTAAGAGGACCCACCAGAATGTAGACAACATCATGATTATATACAAGACACTCAGTAAGAGGACCCACCAGAATGTAGACAACATCATGATTATATACAAGACACTCAGTAAGAGGACCCACCAGAATGTAGACAACATCATGATTATATACAAGACACTCAGTAAGAGGACTCGCCAGAATGTAGACAACATCATGATTATATACAAGGCACTCAGTAAGAGGACCCATCAGAACGTAGACAACATCATGATTATATACAAGACACTCAGTAAGAGGACCCACCAGAATGTAGACAACATCATGGTTATATACAAGACACTCAGTAAGAGCACCCACCAGAATGTAGACAACATCATGATTATATACAAGGCACTCAGTAAGAGGACCCACCAGAATGTAGACAACATCATGATTATATACAAGACACTCAGTAAGAGGACCCACCAGAATGTAGACAACATCATGATTATATACAAGACACTCAGTAAGAGGACCCGCGAGAATGTAGACAACATCGTGAATGTGTGCTTTGTCATGTTTTATATGACCGTTTCAATCTCTATGATTGCCAAGAGATATATAATGTTATTATTATGGTGGTGCTTACATGTGCAGTGTAGACACTATTCTGTAGATATGGATGGGAAATGTATCAATCAAATTAATATTTGGAACAACAATAGGCAGCCCATTATCCCCCATTGTTTGAACGTGGAGCAGATCTTAGCTACGACACCAGAGAATTGCCAATTGGGAAATAGGACGATACATATGGACTGTGTAATCTGTCTGGATCACACATGAAAGGCGCGGAGGAATTACAACGACAAATACACACGGTAGACGCCACGGGTACCATTGTTTTCTTTACCGGGGAAGATAAAAAGATCAATAGCATGCCCTTCTTGGATGCATAGTTCACCAGAATACTATTACTACCTTACTAACTTTGACTGTAAAACATTTGCCATTGTGTACTTAATTATTAATCAAGAACAGTTAAATAATGTGGCACTATGTTTATTGTTGAAAACACGCCTACATGTTATTACCATTTGATTAACCGTACATGAAAAAATCCAGTAATTATTGCACCTCATGACAACACCCAAGACAATACATTCTAACTTACATGAACACATTAATGTGTTGATCTTGCCAGGATGCCATTGATTACAACTTGCAAAACAAACGATATGCGAAACAAAACACACTAATCATTTGAATATGATTAGTCAAGAATATTACAGCCGCATGTGTAGTACGTGTATGATATGCTTTCCAATGTCTAAGGTAGATATTGTGCTCGAGTTGTACCTATTGATAGACCATGGTGTATTGAGTTATGTAGTGCGTTAATGGTTGGATTTCCTGACGTGCATAGACCCATTATTCACGTATTACAGTTTATTGTAATTGTTCTTAGTAAAAACACTGCGTGAAACAATGTGGTCGCTGTGTTACAATATGCTCAGTATGTTTGTAACTCTAGGGAATATCGAAACAGGACGTCATGACATCCTCTTGAAACGGGACGTATCAATGCTGACACAGTCGTCAGACACTCCAAGTATAGTCGGTAAGTCAATTCAGTACATACGCGCATGCGTGCGTGGGTGCATGCGTCCGTACGTGCATATATATATATATATATATATATATATATATATATGAAATATATATATATATATATATGAAATCTTTGTTATATAAAAATGACTATCCAGACAGCCTTGGAGAGTGTTAAAGCCAACAAAGCTACTGGGCCTGACAACATCCCTGCATGGGTGTTAAGAAATTATACAAATGTTCTTGCCCCTCCATTAACTGTTATTTTTAACAATTACTAAGAGTAGGTGTACTCCCAATGGAATGGAAAATGGCCAATGTAATACCGTTGCCAAAAACAAGCTCCCCTGTGTCGTTTGAAAAAGACATTAGACCAATTTCACTAACTCCAATACCTACCAAGGTGTTTGAATCAATAATAATGAAATGGGTGGATGAAACAATTGAAGGTGAAATTGATGCTAAGCAATTTGGGGGAATTAGCGGAACGTCCACAACAGATGTTCTTGTCGAACTGGTTTGATCTTATTAATCATCATTTGTTGCTAGATAACCTACAGTGGTATGGGCTGCCCGCACATATTTTAAGATGGATGGCAACATTTCTATTAGACGAGTAAAAATAGGAAATTAATATTCCCATTCTGGTCATCCCAATGGGGGAGTACCGCAATGGACATTGTCTGGACCTAAAACTTTCCTTGTTTACATAAATGATTCAAGAACGACTGTTCCATTATATAAGTATGTAGATGACAGTACCTTATTTGAAATATGCGACAGAAATTATGTATCTGTTATACAAGAGTCGGTTGGTATTGCTGCTAGATGGACAGAACAGAATGACAAGAAAATTAATTCGGAAAAATCAAAAGAAATAATCATTAGTTTTGCACAAGATGGCAATTTCAGAAGCACTATCCCGAATATAAAGATTGATGGAGTGATATAGCACAAGTTTGCCATGCCAAACTATTAGGTGTGACCATTTCTCAGGATCTGACATGGAACAAACACGTGGATAATATTGTGAAAAAGGCTGGTAAACGCTTGTACATCTGGATGAGACTGGGAAAATATAGATAACAAGTGCCATCTGGTCTGGATGAGACTGGGAAAATATAGAGAACAAGTGTCATCTGGTCTGGATGAGACTGGGAAAATATAGAGAATAAGTGTCATCTGGTCTGGACGAGACTGGGAAAATTTAGAGAACAAGTGTCATCAGGTCAGGATTAGACTGGGAAAATATAGAGAAAAAGTGTTATCTTATCTGAATGAGACTGGGAAAGTATGGAGAACAAGTTCGGTGTAGGAAAATGCTTTTGACATTTGAGTACTCCTGCAAAACATGCGGTTAAACTGATGGAGAAAAATGATGAACGCTATTTTTCTCGACTCACGCTTGTGAAATGTTCCAAACACTAAAAATAAAGTTCAAATTCCAAGGTGAAGTGTGTTAAGTTCATAGAACACAAATATTCCTATGTATGCTCTTGCATTTTTATATAAGACTGTAATCAATTGAGCTTGATGTTTCCATTTTTAAGGTATTTATCTAGCGTGGATAAAAAGGACATTTAGGTCAAGATGTAGACACGCAACGCTCTATAGTTTAAATAAATAAACTAATATGCGTTAATTCCGTTTGATCATCTTGTCGTCAATGCCCTATTAGTAAAATAGAAACTTAAAGAAACATTACTATTTTTGTGAAACATTGATGAAGTGTCTCCCTCACGAATAGCATAGCACAACCTGACTGAAACAACATTTACTGTTTACATTGCATACACCTACATAAAGACCTTAAATAAACATTCTTGCCATTCACCGTTCAGGTTGGGATATGACATTCAACGTTCGGCCAACATGTATACACATTTGCATATGCACACACGCCTATGCGCGTTCCTACACGTAGGCTCGCCTGCACATACACCCACTCGCACCGGTACACACACTCGCATAACAGTGACTCTGTCTCTCTCCCTGCCTCCTCCCTCCCTCCGTCCCTCCCTCCCTCTCTCTCGCTCTCTGTCTCTCTCGCTCTCTCTGTCTCTGTCTCTGTCTCTGTCTCTGTCTCTGTCTCTGTCTCTGTCTCTGTCTCTGTCTCTGTCTCTGTCTCTGTCTCTGTCTCTGTCTCTGTCTCTGTCTCTCTCACTCTCTCTCTCTCTTTCTCTGTGTCTCTTGCTTTCGCACTTAATATTATATATATATATATATATATATATATATATATATATATATATATACATACGTATATATATATATACGTATGTATATATATATATATATATATATATATATATATATATATATATATATACAAACATACGCTGAAGCACGGACATACGCCTAATATGTTGTTATTATTCAGCCATGTCAGCTGGTTCGACTACAAGGAACATAAGTGCACCGTGATTGACGTGTATAATCTTGACAAAGTAGTTGCAATCCCAAGCACAGAACACCATTATACCAGAACATGCGACGAGTCACGTGAGCGAGGGAAAGGGAGACGGTCACGGACACAAAACACAGGCAGGCTCGCACGACCCCTGGACTATTGTGTTCAAACGCAAACTGTTGCATTTCAATTATCTCAGCATAAAGCGCCCGATTAGATTTAAACTCGTAATTTGAATTTGAAAACATAGCTCAATGTTGGTTACTTATTAATGTAGTAGCGTTATAATCCTGCCTCACATATTTAGCCATAGCCACGCGTGTGCTGTAAACTATGGTGCTTAAATGCAACACTCCTGAACTATTGCCACTTGTTTAGTATCACAATAAAATATGTTATATTGATTGCCGTATTGATTGCATTATCTCACACTGTAAAAGTTCAAATGTATACATAGAATACAATAAAAATACAATATGTAAAATCCAATTACAACACTTATGAGGTAACTATAGAATATAGGTAAATATACATATATCATAAAACAACTGAAAAACGTACAGATAATTTTTCAAAATATGACGTGTACAACTGGAAAGTACATTATTTGTTCACAGAACTTCCAAAAAATGTATATCGGTATAGAAGTAATTAACACAAACAGGGTTTTTTGACTGACGAAGACGACATATGAAGGTAAATATGTACGAGTTTATGCGTTCGTTGAAATATGTAATGTAGTTGCTAATCAACATAAAAATGCACTACACATAGATGGCAAGTTAAATACAATGTTGAAACTGTATTTTGTTCATGCGACTGTTGTAGTTTTTTTTCTCAAACTTAGATGTTTGAATTTGCACCAAATACTTGAAGTGTACATTGCAGCATAGCACGATTGAAACAAATTAATAATTTTAATAGAAATAATACAAAGAGAGCTTTATCGAGCTAATTATTATTATGATGTATATCAAGATGTATTTTTGTCTAGCAATGTCGCCATCTTCAGTAATGATTGTTACTGATTATGTGACCGAGACATTTACATTTCAGAGTTTAAGTTGATATACGATCGTTGAGATAGATACAATGAATAACTTTCATAACCTGGGGTTTGCAGTCCATAACCATATCATATGATTTATTGATATGTTGATGTAATGTTGAACAATTCCTCATACTTGCCTAGCACAGCAATCTGTAAGTTTTCTCAAATAACAGTTATATACATGATATGCATATAATTGTTTTATATGTATATATATATATATATATATATATATGCATATATATATATATAATTATTCATGGTCTTATATCTTGCATAAATATATACTTCAAGTTATATATTTTCTTGAAAAGACATAAAATATTATCAATATGTGATCAACAACACATAATATATATGTATATGTATATGTACACATTATATATATATATATATATATATATATATATATATATATATATATATATATATATATCAAAACAGACGATCTTCAGATTGGAAACATTTTTAAATATGTACGGCGGCTGTGACACATAAACTGATCAACTCAATCACACAAAACCGTGATAAACCAGGAACTTTAATAAAACATTCGGTAACGTCGGCCAATCATCGTAAACTTTATGTGTTTGTGTGTGTGTGTGTGTGTGTGTGTGTGTGTGTGTGTGTGTGTGTGTGTGTGTGTGTGTGTGTCTGTGTGTGTGTGTGTGTGTGTTTTGTGTGTGTGTGTGTGTGTGTGTTTTGTGTGTGTGTGTGTGTGTGTGTGTGTGTGTGCGTGCGTGCGTGTATGTGTGCGTGTGTGTGTGTGTGTGTGTGTGTGTGTGTGTTTTGTGTGTATACGCGTTATCCTGACCGTCCAGGCCTCAACGTTTGTCGCATGACTTCACAATGGTGTGAACGTTTCCAATGTTTTCAATTAATAATCCTGTATAATATACGTATTTACGAAACATATGACACTTTCCATCTTTGTAGTCGACGGCTCTGCAGATTGGATAGTCGCTTAGGCATATACGTTGACAGTCAGCCAGGGTGTCCTCATAACTTATGTAATAGCCGTTACCATCAATACCTTTGTTGCGCGTTTCCTCAAGTTTTGCCAAGCACTCTGCAAAATACGTTTGTTTAAATTATTTATTACTGAACCAGAATGTGTGACACTGATTGTACATCCATGGAAATATATGGTTGCAAATGCGCGTGCGGGAATGCATATGTCGTGAATGCTCTATAGAGTTGCATACAAATTCAATAACACATGTATACGAGCTCACGTGATATATATATATATATATATATATATATATATATATATATATATATATATATATATATATATATATATATGCCCGCGTGTATGCCCGCGTGTTTGCGTGCGTGTGTATGTGTGAACGGGTGGGTAAACGGGTGGGTGAGTGAGCGATTTAGTTAATGAATGACTACTTAATAAGTATCGATGTTCGATTGCGTCTTTGCTTGAAGGCATTAGTGGGTATGGGAGTGCGAGTGATTAGCGTATGAGGTGATGAATGCATGAAGTCCCCATAGGCCTCCATCACGGTGCCTCTGATTTGCCATTTTGCATGCAGAGATAATATACGTACGACTGCTATGCAATGCAAATACTGTACTTGTTAATATATTTAAGTAAGCAACCAGTTAGTTTACTTACCTTCACAAAGCTCGCCTGTGTAGCCAAGAACACAATCACACATGACGGTCGCTACATAATGGTTCATGCCGTCGATGTCGCCATGAATATGGCATGTAGCCCCATTTTGGCACGGATTCGGTTGGCAGAGTGAATTGTTAACTGTAAACCAAAAACGGGCATGGATGCATAGACTCAATCCCGATCAAGCATGCGTGACATTAGACGAAGACAACATAAAAATTAATGAATTGTAAATAGTGTATGTGTGTGTGTGTGTGTGTGTGTGTGTGTGTGTGTGTGTGCGTGCGTGCGTGCGTGCGTGTGTGTGTGTGTGTGTGTGTGTGTGTGTGTGTGTGTGTGTGTGTGTGTGTGTATGTGTGTCTGTGTGTCTGTGTGTGTGTGTGTCTGTGTGTGTCTGTGTGTGTGTGTGTGTGTGTGTGTGTATGTGTGTGTGTGTGTGTGTGTCTGTGTGTGTGTGTCTGTGTGTGTGTGTGTGTGTGTGTGTGTGTGTGTGTGTGTGTGTGTGTGTGTGTGTGTGTGTGTGTGTGTGTGTGTGTGTGTGTGTGTGTGTGTGTGTGTGTGTGTGTGCGTGCTATTGTAACGTTTTATGTAACCACAGATGCAGGAAAGTACGATACAAATCGCTCTTTACAAACAATACCAGACGCATATACATACAACAGGCTTTTATATTATTGGGATATTAAGATGAACAACGTTGACACAACATTAATTGTGTAGAATTCTGTTTTGTAAATTATATGTACATTGGCACTCATAGCCGCTCCAACCGGCTGCACATTTGCAGGAATAATCATCCGCCTCGATTGTGCAGGTCCCACCATTGGCGCAAGGAGAATTCATGCAAGGGTCTGAAAATACCAGCAACAACGTTCAGAATAACAGTACATGTTGGTGGTGGTGGTGGTGGTAGTAGTAGTAGTAGTCGTGGTAGTAGTAATATTAGTAGTAGTAGTAGTAGTAGTAGTCGTGGTAGTAGTAAATTACTACTAGTTACTACTACTACTAATTACTACTACTAGAACTACTACTATTACTACAACTTCTACTACTACTACTACTACTACTACTACTACTGCTACTACTACTACTCAGGCATATTAGTAGTTGTAGTAATAACATAGTAGTAGTAGTAGTAGTAGTAGTAGTAGTAGTAGTAGTAGTAGTAGTAGTAGTAGTAGTAGTAGTAGTAGTAGTAGTAGTAGTAGTACTAGTAGTAGTAGTAGTAGTAGTAGCAGTAGTAAAACTAGTACAACTAGTAGTAGTAACGATAATATTTTATTTTAGATACTCGCCCGGTCCATTATAGAAGTACATCAGTTATAAAGTATGTAAATAAACATAACATACATCGAGCAGAACATTATGTTTTAGAAAGGTACTGTGTAACCCTGACTCTCTGGTGCAGAAGTTTCGAAGTAAAAACGTTAGTTCTGATATAGTGCAGTATCCAATCTTTAGGTCCAGTCAAAATACGGAACTGCTACAGCAACTGCCAATGCAGAACACAGTTGAGATAAAACGAACTAACTATTTCTAAATAAAATAAGCATAAGTGGATAACTCGACAAAAACAAGCAAACAAAAGATTTAGAGTAATATGCCTCCATTGGCGAGATTTAATTCAGATTCATAATAGAATAAAGTGACTTACCACTGCAAGGAAAGCAGTGCGGGGACTTGTACTGACACTGTCTGGTGTCGACGTTGAAGCCCCAGTTATGTCTGTGTGGACAGTGACGACTTGACCCTGAGCCACCTTTGCATACAAAGTATTCGCGACAGTCATCGCACGATGCATATGTTCCACCAGCGCCTTCATCTTCGCAAGAGAATACACACATTCTGTCTACGTGGAAACACATGTCCATGTTCTTCGGCGCTACAACATGTAATCAGGCTACACATAACTATACCGTGTGCATTCATTGTGTTCACGGGCTCTAATGCATAATGAGGTAGAACAGTTATTTCCACCCGACCTTACCAAAAGCCCTCAACCAAATATAGCATTCTGTAGTATCATTAATGAGGAAGTAGTTGAACGTAACAAATGCCAGGTATGTGGATGTGGTTGCACGGATTACCATAATAATTGTATGTTCGGATGTGAATGACTGATCCCCAATAAATCGGTAATTAATAATATCTTGTAGCCCCACGATGCTTAAACGATATTTTACATCAACAAACCATTATATATTACATATGGCTTTCTTTCTTTATGAACTGCATTTGACGTAACATTGTTTTTAAATATGTATGAAAGAAATGTATGAATACACACTTGATAAAATATCACCTTCGCTGCTTTGCGAAAGACAACTGCCATACTGTCAACACATGCGTGGTCACACACAACTACAACTGCTTGTGTGTCGAAATTACTATGTCAATCATTCTCATGTCCCGCATGAGACAAGTCTCAATATGTATTCAATTTCGTGTGTGCATATGCAAGTGTGTGTACGTGTGAGTTTCTCAACACGGAATCACACACATATACATACTATAATTATATATATATATGTTATGTGTCTTTGAAGGAAAGATAATATATGTATTTGAAAGTTGTATGTAGGTATTCAAATTACGACACAAATAACATCGAACATTGCATCCGCTATACCACAAGCATTATTAGGTGTATATATATATATATATATATATATATATATATATATATATATATATATATATATATATATATATATATATATATATATATATATATATATATATATATATATATATATATATATATTTACACCTAATAATGCTTGTGGTATAGCGGATGCAATGTTCGATGTTATTAGTGTCGTAATTTGAATACCTACATACAACTTTCAAATACATATATTATCTTTCCTTCAAAGACACATAACTAGTTTCACTGAAACAACTGTTGAATTTCTCAGTAAGGTATGACATCATTTTCATATATACATTCTCAATAGTTTTTTTTTCTTCAGTTACGCTAATGTTACTATGGTCACGACGCTACTGTCACTTTCAGTAGAAAAATACACGTGCTTGCGTGCACACATAACTGCGCATTCATACATGCACTTACAGGTGTTTCCGTACAAACTGCATGTTGCACTATTTATTGGAATAAGAATAATACTTACCAGAGCACGTTTTTCCTTCATAATTTTCATTGCATGTGCAAAGAAACCCCGACGCAATGTTATCACAGCGAACACTATGTTGGCATGGATTAGATTTGCATGCATCAAAAACTGTAACACACATAATTTATGTAGAATGTGAATTTTTTATTTTTGTTAAGGGCAGCTTCAGTACTTTATCCTATCTTTCTATAACATGTTCAATACTAAAATATGCATAACATAATTCTTAATAATATATACATAATTCTCAATAATTCAAATTATTAAATTTTGTTCCGAATATTTAATAAGAAGCACATTGCGTGACACTTTATTATGCTATTTTTATTCTATTGTGTTTTCTTTATAATGTTTCCTTCAACAGCGAGTGTTCCTGCTATAATTAGGTTCCATTTGTACTTGATTGCATTTGAAACGTGTATTGTTATTTAATTATTTTTGATAACGAGCCTCAGTATTCCTAACTTTCCATAATATATAAAAGAGTAAAATATGCTTAAAGGAGTTGTTAATGATATACAATTCTAATTCACGTAGTGCGATTGATTATACTGTTCAAAGGATATCAGCATTACTCTTGATTATATATATATATATATATATATATATATATATATATATATATATATATATATATATATATGTATATATATATATATATATATATATATATATATATATATATATATATATCTTTAAGTACATAATAGCAATAATATACTCACGATCGCAATTTTTCCCAATGTAATCATTCTTGCAGCTGCATGTGTGTCCAGTTGCTGTATTATTGCAATCGCCCCCATTTTTACACGGCCTTGACTTGCAGTAATCCTTTTCTGTAAAACCAGTGAAGTCTGAATTTCATTACTACCGTTTTTATTGCATTGTCATTTTAATCAAATGTTTACATATCTTTTCGACTATTTAATAAGAAACACATTGCGTGACACTTTATGGAGTTATTATTATGTTATTATTAGGGTGCCTTCATAATGATGTTTCCTTCTAAATTTAGCGTTCCTGCTATATGTAGACTCCATTTGTACCAGGTGGCATTTTAAACGTGGTGTCTGATATAATTGTATTTGTTTTTGTTAAGGGTATTTTCAATATGTTATGCTATCTTTCCATAACATGTTCAATAACAAAACATGCGTAACCTAGTTGTTAATCACATATACTGCAATTTGGTATTGTACTTACTTTTACTATTGGCCATCCGTAAGAGATTACTAAAACGTATTTAAAAATGTACATAATAGCAATAATACTAACGATCGCAGTTGTTCCCAGTGTAATCATTCTTGCAGCTGCATATGTGTCCAGTTGCGGTATTATTGCAATCGCCTCCATTTTTACACGGACTTGACTTGCAGTAATCACGTTCTGTATAACAATTGAAGTTTCAATTTCATTACTACCGTTTTAGACATTGGCTTATCGAAAGTCCAACCTACTCAATATTTTAGACACATTCTTTCAGACGCATTTCATAACTAATATCCTGAGTTTGTGAATAATTGTCGTTGCTCTCCTTTGTACTATTTCTAGTATATCAATATCCTTCTTGCGATATGGCCTCCATGCGTGTATGCAATATTCTAAATGAGGCCTAACTATTGTTTTGTACAGCGGTATTATGATATATGTTTCTATGTACACTGTATTTCGCCTAATTAATCCAATAATTTGGTTTCCCTTCGCTGCTGCAATTCCACACTGCTCTGGTACCTTGATATCAGCACTGATAGTTAACCATATGTCCTTTTCCTTTACGATAGTATTTAATACAGTTTCACCCGTTGTATATTGTGCGTCTTCATTCACATGTCCTGAGTGGAGGCACTTACACTTCCCATAAGTAAACAGCATTTGCTACTTCTCAGCCCATTCGGTCAACTTATTCAGATTATCTTGTAAATGCTGTCCATCTGGATCACTTTTAATTGTTCTAAACACCTTTGTATCATCCGCAAACTTCAACACCTTGCTTTTTATATCATCATCCAAATCGTTGATATATATTAAGAATAAAATAGGTCCCAATACTGATCACTGCGGTACTCCACTCAAAACCGATTTCCAATTTGAAACCTCCCCATCAACCACTACGCTTTGTCTTCTATCAATAAGCCATTTTTCTATCCCGTTAAACATACCATTTCCTATGCCATGGGCCTTTAGTTTAAGTAGTAATCTTTGATGTGGCACTTTGTCAAAGGCTTTTTTAAATCTAAGTATATTATATCTACTGGTGATCCCTCATCTACCCACTTAGTGACACCTTCCAAAATCATAAGATATTTGTTAAGCATGACCTCGCTTTTAGAAACCCATGTTGAGATGGGTTAACCATGTTATTTTTAACAAGAAAATCAACTAAGTGATCGTCTTTCTAATAATTAGCAAATCATCGATGTTTAACTCACTGGTCTATAGTTCTCTGACTTGCTTCTTGATCTTTTGTTAAATTATGGTATAATGATTGCTTCTTTCCATTCTAACGGAACTACTCCCTACTCTAATGACAAATTGAACAATATTGTAAGCGGTATATTAATGTGTTCTACAATTTCCAGTAGTAATTTCGGAGGAATCCCATCCACTCCAGGTGACTTATTATCCTTCATATCCCTTATGTTTTAGCTACCATTTTTGGTGTTACAATAGGTGTCCTAAATAGTCTATATATATATATATATATATATATATATATATATATATATATATATAAGCACATAATAGCAATAATATACTCACGATGGCAGTTGTTTCCAATGTAATCATTCTTGCAGCTGCATGTGTGTCCAGTTTCGGCATTAATGCAATCGCCTCCATTTTTACACGGCTTTGACTTGCAATAATCCTGTTCTGTAAAACCAGTGAAGTCTCATTTGTATTATACCGTTTTATTGCATTGTCACTTAACTCAAACGATTTCATTTTTTCCAAAAATGTTTTTGCGTTACATTTTAGTGTTTTTCCATGGTGTTTTATATAAAGTGTTTCCTTCAATACTTAGTGTTCCTTCTATAATTAAGTTCCGTTTGTACTTGATGGCTTTTAAAACGTGGTGTTAGATGTTATTGTTTTATTTGGTTGACTTACTGAGGCTTCAGTATTGAACCGTTTTTGTTGTAAATACGCATTATATAATAGCTAATGATATATACAGTTATTTAATTTTGTATGCTTTCCTAATTTACTCCAAGAATATAACTATTGGCCATGCTAAATTTAATATACATACGAGATTAAGCAAAAAATTATTTTTTAAATATACATAATAGCAATACTATACTCACGATCGCAGTTGTACCCAATGTAATCATTCTTGCACCTGCATCTGTGTCCAGTTGCGGTATTATTGCAGACGCCTCCATTTTCACACGGACTTGACTTGCAGTAATCACGTTCTGTCAGATCAATCAAATCACAGTTATCATAATTTTATTGCATTGTCACCTAACTGAAATGAGTTAATTTTGTACTACTCGTTAAATATATATGTATATATATATATATATATATATATATATATATATATATATATATATATATATATATATATATATATATATGTATATATAACGAGTAGTAAAAAATTAATTCATTTCAGTTAAGTGACAATGCAATAACATTATGATAACTGTGATTTGATTATATATATATATATATTATATATATATATATATATATATATATATATATATATATATATATATATATATATATATATATATATATATATATATATGAAATAATGAAAAATTATTGTTAAAATGTACACAATAGCAACAATACTCACGATCGCACTTGTACCCAATGTAATCATTCTTGCAGCTGCATGTGTGTCCAGTTGCGGTATTATTGCAGACGCCTCCATTTTTACACGGACTTGACTTGCAGTAATCCTGTTCTGTAAAACAATTGAAGTCTCAATTTTATTACTACCGTTTTATTCACTGCCACATAAATCAAACGATTACTTTTTTCCGACAATTGTTTTAATAAGAAACACATTGCGTGACAAATGAGTGTGTTATTTCTTCACTGGCGTTTTCTTAAGAATGTTACCTTCAACACTTAGTGGTTCTTCTATATTTAAGTTCCATTTGTATTTGGTTGCATTTGAAACGTGGTCATCCGTGGGAGATTATTTCAATATATTAAAAAAAATACACGATACAAATAATACCCACGATCGCAGTTGTTCCCAATATAATCATTCTTGCAGCTGCATGAGTGT
>CBDHHR010000432.1:2500-4996 GCA_965263245.1 Metamycoplasmataceae bacterium
AGGGACAGGGACAGGGACAGGGACAGGGACAGGGACAGGGACAGGGACAGGGACAGGGACAGGGACAGGGACAGGGACAGGGACAGGGACAGGGACAGGGACAGGGACAGGGACAGGGACAGGGACAGGGACAGGGACAGGGACAGGGACAGGGACAGGGACAGGGACAGGGACAGAGACAGAGACAGAGACAGAGACAGAGACAGAGACAGAGACAGAGACAGAGACAGAGACAGAGACAGAGACAGAGACAGAGACAGAGACAGAGACAGAGACAGAGACAGAGACAGAGACAGAGACAGAGACAGAGACAACGACAGTTGCCCACAGTGAGAGCTACACGGCCCTTCCCATGTTGCGTGCGTATAAATAAAACGCGGCCGGCCGGCCGGATCGACCCGACTGGCGCGACGCGGAATATTCAAAATGATGCATGTTTTATTGGCGCATGACGGAGCAACTGCCCACGACTGACGGGGTCTTGGCCAGCCTCAGTCACCACTGCCCTGCTCAAGCCCCGGACTCTCTAACCAAGACAAGGATCGAAGATATCCTGCGTGCTTGCGTGTATGCGCGTGCGTGCGTATATGTGTGTGAGTGTGTGTGAGTGTGTGTGTGTGTGTGTGTGTGTGTGTGTGTGTGTGTGTGTGTGTTTGCGCATGTGCGCATGTGCGTGTGCGTGTGCGTGTGCGTGCACGCGCGCGTGGATTGTGTGTATGTTATAGTAGAGTGTGAACATGTCGTCGCGTGCGTGCGTGCTTGCATGCGTGCGTGCAAATGTAAATGTTTTTTTCATATCCCATCGTGCTGTTCTGTTCTTGTCTAATGTTGACAATCTACACAAGAAACACCTGTGTGAAACACGGAACGTACACGACAGTGACAACTACAAACCATTGACATTTTCTAATTCAACTGTCTCAGAAGAATTTAAAGAAAAAACTATGGCAAGTATTAATTTCAAATGGGCTTTACACAACGTGGAGAGGTAGACGCGTAGTCAGTGACAGGGCGAGATGGCGGAGTCATATCGCAGCCTTGTGGACACCGAGCACAGAGGAGGACAGATGAGGAAGGTGAGGTGATTGTCTTCAATAAATGTAACAAATACGTGCAGTTCTTTAACTACATTGGGTCACCACTGTATGTGTGAACAATTAAACAACACAATCCAAAATAATAACATAGAAAATAACACTCGCTCAATTCACTGGCGACATTAATAGAAACCGCAATGCGATTACCAAAATAAATCCACAAATGTTTGGATATGAACAGCGACAGAATCACCTGCCCCTGAAATCACACTGTATTGTTGTACCACTGAACACGCGTTTTTATTGTACTCGAAGCTTTCGGGAAATAAAACTTTGGATATTTGTTGTTATTCAACAGGAAGCCGCATATTGATTTAGAAGCAAGAATAACAATGGGCGATAAAAAGTGTGGTTATCTAAGCAATCACTTCTGCACGTCTGTTTTGAGTGTAAAGTGATACTGGACACACGCATGCAAACGGTTCCGTCTAAAGCAAACATGTCAGATAAGATAAGCACTATCGAGTATCCATATATCGTGTCTACAATCATTGTTACGTCGACCCCTCCACGTATACACGAGCTGGGTGCAATTTGTAAAAAAAGATAATCTGTGACCCAATGTTGGTAATTAAAAACGTTTCACATAAATACATTCAGACATATTGTTCTGCCATGCTTTAAAGGATGTTTTTCTACACACAGTTTCACATGTCTTGTTCATGTCTGACTACCTATTACTGTGGTATGCATTATCAACAATTAAGTAAATCTTAGGATGTCGTCCTGAAATAGTAATGACCTTGCGTCAAAATCAGAACGGTTTCAATTCCGTTCTGTCTGCATCATCGCAGCTTTTTGCATTTAGACATCATCATCGGGGAAATAATACCCCAACGGAAAGACACTGTCTTCATCGGTTTTAAGAAACTCTTCAGATCAGAACAAAGAAGACGCTCCTTTCGACTTTCTGTTCACATGGTATCTGTGTGTAAATGGTCAAAAGTACATCTGCACATGGTATCTGTGCGTAAATGGTCAAAAGTACACCTGCACATGGTGTCTGTGTGTAAATGGTCAAAAGTACATCTGCACATGGTATCTGTGCGTAAATGGTCAAAAGTACACCTGCACATGGTATCTGTGCGTAAATGGTCAAAAGTACACCTGCACGTGGTATCTGTGCGTAAATGGTCAAAAGTACATCTGCACATGGTATCTGTGTGTAAATGGTCAAAAGTACATCTGCACATGGTATCTGTGCGTAAATGGTCAAAAGTACACCTGCACATGGTATCTGTGCGTAAATGGTCAAAAGTACACCTGCACATGGTGTCTGTGTGTAAATGGTCAAAAGTACACCTGCACATGGTTTTTGTGTGTAAATGGTCAAAAGTACACCTGCACATGGTATCTGTGCATAAATGGTCAAAAGTACACCTGCACATGGTCTATGTGT
>CBDHHR010000433.1:12500-28467 GCA_965263245.1 Metamycoplasmataceae bacterium
TTACGAACTCACTGAGCCAACGGTCTCTGTCGTGAACTGATAGAGCAAACGGTTTGTGTCGTGAATTCACATAACCAACGGTCTCAGTGTTGAACTCACTCGTCCAAAGGTGTCCCTCTTGAACGAACAAAGCTAACTGTCTGTGAACTCACAGATCCAATTATGTCTTAAGCGGACTCACAGGTACCACAGTCTCTATCGTGAACTCATAGCGCTAACGGTCTCTAGCGAGAACTCAAAGAGCATGCGGTCTCCATTGCGAATTCACAGAGGCATCGGTCTCTATTGTGAACTCACAGAGGCAACGGTCTCTACCGTGAACTCATAGCGCCAACGGTCTCGATCTATACAAATGTATACTACTACTTCATTAGATCCTGCCAAAATACTCCCTCCCCGCTAGTTGCTACATGTGTATGTCGACGGTTTTTATAATATTATATGTTTGTAATAGTATTATACGCGTTAGTATTATTATTATCTTGTTATGATATGATTAAAATAAAAGAAATCCTATTTGTCAAGCTTAACATTGAAAAACCACGGCAATAATAGAAATGAACAAAGCATAGCTTTGATGTGATTTGGGAAAAACTATGCCAGTCCCAGTGTTGTTGCTGTCGTCGTCGTCGTCGTCCGTCGTCGTCGTCGTCGTCGTCGTCGTCGTCGTCGTCGTCGTCGTCGTCGTCGTCGTCGTCGTCGTCGTCGTCGTCGTCGTCGTCGTCGTCGTCGTCGTCGTCGTCGTCGTCGTCGTCGTCGTCGTCGTCGTCGTCGTCGTCGTCGTCGTCGTCGTCGTCGTCGTCGTCGTCGTCGTCGTCGTCGTCGTCGTCGTCGTCGTCGTCGTCGTCGTCGTCGTCGTCGTCGTCGTCGTCGTCGTCGTCGTCGTCGTCGTCGTCGTCGTTGTCGTTGTCGTTGTCGATGTCGTTGTTGTTGTTTTATAGGAGTGGCACGATGGCATGTTGAAGTGGGATCCTGTCGAATATGGAGGACTGAAGACGCTCTTTGTGCCGTCAGAATCAATCTGGGTGCCAGATCTAGTTCTGTACAACAAGTGAGTCGGACGATTGTCTCTGCATGATGTGTGTATGAGGGGGTGGATGTGTGGATGTGTGTATGTGTATGTGCGTATATATATATATATATATATATATATATATATATATATATATATATATATATATATGTGTGTGTGTGTGTGTGTGTGTGTGTATGCATATGCCATTGTGTTTATATGCGCGCTTGCGCGCATGCTTGTGTGAGTGAGTGAGTGAGTGAGTGAGTGAGTGAGTGAGTGAGGGAGGGAGGGAGGGAGGGAGGGAGGGAGGGAGGGAGGGAGGGAGGGAGGGAGTGAGTGAATGGGTGAGTGAGTGAGTGAGTGAGTGAGTGAGTGAGTGAGTGAGTGAGTGAGTGAGTGAGTGAGTGAGTGAGTGAGTGAGTGAGTGAGTGAGTGAGTGAGTGAGTGAGTGAGTGAGTGAGTGAGTGAGGGGTGGAGGGGTGGATGGGTGGGTGGGTGGGTGGGTGGCTGCGAAATAATATTACATAATTAAATTGTATCAAGGATGCATATCGCGAAGTTCTGTACCGTTCCGGACCTTGTCACTGTGAGGTAAGGCGAGGAGTATCTTTGGTGATGCAATACTCGTCCGATCGCAACAAAAAAAACGATCAAGGTTACCGTTCATCCTTGCGCTCCATGGGACGTTGCTGTTGATTACGTCAGTGTCAGCCAGCATTACCTTTGGCTGATCTTTTTGCAAAACTCTGAATTTCAGCTCAGCCAATGAAATCGCCCGCCGAATAGTTTGTTTGTCGCTGTTTGTCACTTAAACCACTGCCTACCGTGTAGCAATGTTTAGGATCCGAACCGGTCGTTATACAGGGTTTCCAATGAGCCGTGTGTCCTACTTCCAATTGGCGTGGGTGTGCTTGTGTTGTTCTCACGACTGACGCAGCCGTGACTGGCGAAGTCAATCATAGTTAACTCCCGCACTTCGCTTACGGGATCAGAGACAAGCCTAGTTTTGCATGGCAAACAACCCAGGCTTGCGGTGATGTCACCGTTCGGCTCACACTGGTCGTTGTCTCCTGCAGTGCTGATGGCGACTTCACGGTGACCATCATGACAAAGGCTACACTGTCCTACTCTGGCACTGTGCGGTGGGAACCGCCCGTTATCTTCAAGAGCTTCTGCCAAATGGAAGTCGAGTTCTTTCCGTTTGACATTCAACACTGCCACATGAAGTTCGGCGTGTGGACGTACACCAGCCTTCAAGTAAGTCATGCATAATAATGTATCGTACTACTCAGTTATCGAACTTTGACAGAAAGACTGGTCTATTCATATGAACGATATACTAATACCCTGAAAGTTAGTACTCACATATTAAAATGTATTCATCTGCTAGTTGACATAATCCGAATACATGACACGTTAAGGGAGGGCGTTGGAAAAGGGGAGGGAGGGAAGGACAGATGGACTGACTGACTGACAGACAGACACAGACACAGACAGTCGAACAGAGACAGTCGAACGCATCGTACCTATCTACTTGTCGGAGGAATGGTCGCTCACCGTCAACACGCCGTAAACGGAACGCCCGAGCATCAGCCGAAACGCAGACCGGGTAGAGGAAGAGTGGCGTGTGACTCGCAAATTAGAGTCGCTACTCGGAAAAGCGGGAAATGTCGCTCGCCGAAAACAATTCGCCAACATCGCCTTCCGCAAGCTGTGGACGGTGCGGTTTAGGACTTTAAGTGATATTCATTTTACTTTTATAATAATTTTAATCACCTACTTATATGCTCGATTTGAAACTACTGATTTCGTCCAGGAGCGTGCATTGGAATTAGAAACTCTAAACAGCGAAAATGGACATTCAATAACACTACAGGTAGAAGAAGTAAGAAAAGAACTAGCAAAAATTAATCCAAAGAAAGCTCCTGGTCCTGACAAGATCAGTGACAGATGTCTGAAAGAGTGCAACAGAGAATTGGCCCCCATCGTCCACTATCTCTTCCAGCAGTCGGTAGACATACACACGGTGCCGTGCTTATGGAAATCATCCTGTATTGTTCCCATTCCAAAAAAGCCTCGACCATCCGAGAACAATGACTATCGACATGTGGCCCTCACCTCCCTAGTGATGAAATGTCTGGAACGACTTCTTCTCCGGCGCATCTCCACGGAAACGTCACAGTTTCAAGATCCTCATCAGTTTGCCTACAGGCGAAACAGGAGTACCTAAGATGCAACTCTCACACTTGTTCACCATGTTCAGAAACACCTGGATACACCCAAAACTTCAGCCCGTATTCTCTTCTTGGACTTTTCAAGTGCGTTCAACACTATCCAGCCACATATACTACTCCAGAAACTGAGAGCCATGCTTATGAAACCATCATTGCGCAAGTGGATTTGGGATTTTCTTACAGACAGAAAACAGTGGGTGAACATCAACAACGCCATTTCTTCTACCATCACAACAAACAGTGGCGCCCTCCAGGGCTGTGTTGTGAGTTCACCAGCACTGTTCTCAGTGTCACAAGTGACTGCAGGCCAGTTGACAGCTCTATCAGCAAGGACCATCTCTTCAAATACGCTGATGATAAGGCCTTACTCGGTTTGATAATAGAAAATAACCACCAGATATATGAGACGGAAGTTCAAAACCTGGTTTCATTGTGTGATTCGAACTGTCTACAACTGAACACCAAGAAAACTAAGGAAATGGTCATTGACTTCCGCAAATTGCAACATGACCCGCCTACACTATGCATCAACGGAGAGGTAGTAGAGAGAGAGTAGACTCATACTCCTACCTAGGCGTCGAAATTTCCAACCAGCTTGATTGGTCATTGAACACGAAGCGCATTCAAAAGAAGTGTTGTCAACGGAACTACTTCGTCAGAAAACTAAGAACATTTAATGTGTGTCGGACAATAACTAATCTCTTCTATAAATCTACGGTCCAGTCAGTCCTATGCTACTGTCTAATTCGTTGGGGTGGAAGCTCATCAGTTAAGAATAGAATATATTGGTGTAGGTGTTCTAGAGCAGCAGGCAGAATCACCGTATATTGTTTTATACCCTCTTAAATAGGCTCATTTATTTGTTTGGTTACATATTGTTCGGGATAACAGAAAACGCACTACTCCGACTTATCCCCTACCTACCGTTCGTCTTTTAATGGCGTTCCTGTATTTCAAACATTGACATCATTACACAAACTAAATGCATATAATTTTATGTGTATACACAACGCTTGAAGGGGCAAACATGAAGTCGTTGACGTTTTATGTAAATTCACACCAGACAATCTTATTAAGTTAAACGTATTATAGATACCAAACGTGTACTTGTTTACATACTGGAATCAATACATATAAGTATTATGTAAATATAAGATACACCAGCTAATACACGTAAAAATTGCACATTTTAGCACGATAACATTCAAATTGTTCCGGTAGCATATTTGTGAAACAGACACTTATTGTAGATAGATTTTAATGCATTTTTAGCATTTATTGCTTTTGTGTCTTCAGGTGGACCTCGTCCATATCTGGCACGAGAGGGCAGGCATCGCTGAGTTGGCCGTCATGGACATGGCTGTCGACCTGACCGAGTTTCATCGTAGCGTGGAGTGGGACTTGCTGAGCGTGCCAGCGCAGAAGCACCGGGTACTGTACCCGTGCTGCGAGTACGACTTCATCGACATCACCTTCAACCTGACACTACGCCGCAAGACGCTGTTCTACACCATCAACCTCCTCATCCCCTGCATCTCCATCAACGCACTCACCATCCTCGGCTTCTACATGCCGTCCGACTCCGGCGAGAAGGTATCGTCTTTATTGTTAGCGAGCTTATTGATATGTTTGCTTTTATAATAATTTGTATATGTATATATTGCGTCGCGTCGCGTCACATCATATATCATTGTTATATTCTAGATTGTTTCCCTTCGAAGGGTTTCCAGGTGATACGCGATGTATATCAATATCAGTTATCTTATATTCTGCTGACGTGCCCAGCCCAGGTCCACTTCCGTCTTCTAACTTGTTCAATCACGTCTGTGAGCTTTGTCTTTTCGCATATAGGCAGATGTGGAAACAGCATGCTGAGGCTTTCGCCCAACCACGGGACATTATGGCTCACTATGATAATGCTGATGATGCACAGGGAAATTCAATGCATTGCATTGCATTGCATTGCATTGCATTGCATTGCATTGCATTGCATTGCATTGCATTGCATTGCATTGCATTGCATTGCATTGCATTGCATTGCATTGCATTTGCATTGCATTGCATTGCATTGTATTTGCATTGCATTGCATTGCATTGCATTGCATTGCATTGCATTGCATTGCATTGCATTGCATTGCATTGCATTGTATTTGCATTGCATTGCATTGCATTGCATTGCATTGCATTGCATTGCATTGCATTGCATTGCATTGCATTGCATTGCATTGCATTGCATTGTATTTGCATTGCATTGTATTTGCATTGCATTGCATTGCATTGCATTGTATTTGCATTGCATTGCATTGCATTGCATTGCATTGCATTGCATTGCGTTGCGTTGCGTTGCGTTGCATTGCATTGCATTGCATTGCATTGCATTGCATTGCATTGCATTGCATTGCAACGCACTGCATTGTCTGTTTCCAGATTTCCCTGTGCATCTCCATCCTGCTGTCGTTGAGCATCTTCCAGCTCCTCCTCATGGAGATTGTCCCGGCGACGTCGCTGACAATGCCACTCATGGGCAAGTACATCCTATTCACGTCCGTGCTCGTCGCCATCTCCATCTTCTCCACCGTCATCACACTCAACGTCAGCTGCCGGTCGACGAGCAAGCCGAAGATGCCCCGTCTCACGCGCAGGGTGTTCCTCGAGCTACTGCCGCGCCTGCTCTGCATGCACCGGCAGAGACACAACGACGAGCAAGACCCGGATGAGGACGACAGCATCGATTGGTGAGTAGAGACGCGGTGGCGCGGTGGCCCAGTGGCGCAGTGGCGCAGCGGCGCTGTGGTTAGAGCTTCAGACTCTTGACTAGGAGAACACGGGTTTGAATGTTGTGCTGCCGTGTCAAACCTAGGGCTGGAGTTTTCACTCCAGTTCACTTAGCTGTTTGAATGAGTACCTGGATATAGATATGGTGGATAGTTGTGTAGAAATAGTCTTCGCGCATTAATTGCAGCATCGCTAAATACTTCCCAGAGAAGTCGAATTGGCGTTTATTTGAACACGTCAGCCAGGAAGGAAAGCGTAAACCGCGTTGGGCAATCCTGAGGATTGGATACTGCGATATATAAGAAGTTATCTTTCCTTTACATGAAGAAATGTATGAGCGTGGCTGATGTATATAGACCGTTCTCTTCTCCTCCCCCCTCTCTCTCTCTTCTATCTGTCACTTCTCTCTCTCTCTTCCATCTCTCCCTCCTCCTCCTCCTCCTCTCTCTCTCTCTCTCTCTCTCTCTCTCTCTCTTCCATCTCTCCCTCCTCCCTCCCTCCCTCTCTCTCTCTCTTTCTCTCTCTCTCACACACGCGCGCGCGCACATGCAGGCACGCACACACTCACACTTTGTGTTCTCCAGGTCGACCGCTCACAGTGAGCTGCCAGACTTACACACTACGTACAAGAATATACACCGCGCGACGCCGGACAACGCGTCGTTGTCATCCGTACAGAACGTGGCGATGACGTCATCGAGACACAACATAGCGACGACTTTCGTCGGCCTACAGCATATGAACGTCAACTTAAGCGGCTTCTGTGACGCGTGCGCCGACCGCCGGCACAACCACATACCACCGAACGCCCGCAAGGCGCTCGAGGGGGCGACCTTCATCGCCAAACAACTGGACGGCGAGACAGAGTCGAAGAGGGTAAGTTGAGAGCGAGACCGTCATCGCCAACCACCCGGGCACGAAGAACGTATCCAAGCGAGTAAACTGACTGGGGGTTCTTTGTCGTCAAATACCCGGGCACGAGGAATGTATCTAAGCGGATGAAGAACGTATCTAAGCTAGCAAACTGACTGGTGGTTCTTTATCGACAAACACGCGGGCATTGAAGGCGAATCTAAGAGGAGAATCGATCTTCACCGCCAAACATTTTATCATTGGGTACATATTAAACCAAGTAAACTACTTTGGCGACCTTTATCGCTAAACATCGGGGACTATTTAATTAACGTTACTTGTTAACACCTCATAAACCCGGTTTTCCACTTTAAAATAAATGTCGATCCTTAACAGTGATCTTCAATACCTGAAAACTGTCAACATCATGAGGGGCCCGCGGGTTATTGTCACGGGTATGTCGAGTAAGTAGTGTTCTCGATAATACACCAATGGATATTTGAGTTTTGAAAACAACTCATTTAATTTAACAACGGATTTTGTTTCAGGATAAATTTTCCTTGGGAGGGTTTTATCTTAGTGAAACGGTCCCGTGATGGAGAAAATGGTTCCTTTATTAGACCATGTTTATTACGTGTATCATAGTAGTTTGACAAAAAACAACATCTGTTTATTGTCCATAGCAAATCCGCAAACCCAAACTGATTGTCATGGTTATTGCCGCATTCATGTTAACCGTGTTGGTTCGCTCCTAAAGAGCCACACAAAGGATCACGTTTATCGTCGGATATAATGTACGTGATATGTTAAGTTAGATATGTCGTCGATACGTGAAGCGTGGCAGAGCGTGTGTTGAAGGCGTGAGTGTTATATGTGTACTGACGTGTGAAATTAAGTATGTTTTAGAAACGCGATGCGTGACGGAAATGTTCATGTATATTGCAGTGACAGACGGAAATATACGTGTTACAGGTACGCGACGAGTGGAAATACAAATATTGACTGTACGTGACAAACGGAAATACACGTGTTACAGGTACGCGACGAGTGGAAGTACAAATATTGACTTACGTGACAAACGGAAATACAGGTGTTACAGGTACGCGACGAGTGGAAGTACGAATATTGACTGTACGTGACAAACGGAAATACACGTGTTACAGGTACGCGACGAGTGGAAATACGAATATTGACTGTACATGCCAAACGGAAATGCACGTGTTACAGGTACGCGACGAGTGGAAGTACGAATATTGACTTACGTGACAAACGGAAATACACGTGTTACAGGTACGCGACGAGTGGAAGTACGAATATTGACTGTACGTGACAAACGCAAATACACGTGTTACAGGTACGCGACGAGTGGAAGTACGAATATTGACTGTACGTGACAAACGGAAATGCACGTGTTGTAGGTACGCGACGAATGGAAGTACGTGGCACGCGTCATAGACCGCATCCTTCTTATTGTCTACGTCACCGTGTGCGTGATAGGTGGAACGGGATTGATCCTTCGTGCGCCTGCGCTGTACGACTTCCGGATGCCACTCACGCCCGACTCGTTTTGATTGAACATCGTGGTCTTGGTCAACCGCGACAGAATGACAGCATATCTACTAGCACGAGGTGTCAACGCATGTCAGAAGACACACATCCCGAAATGCTTCACGTCAGCCTAAGTTTCGGATGCTCTATGTTTAGTAACATATGCTAGTCTTACGACTTTCAGTGCATGATACGTGATATTCGGCTGCGTGTCTCTTTGCTATACCATCTGTGTTCCTGCGCAAGGAATATTCGTGTAAATGGCTACAACACACGCACACAGGCACGCACACACACCCGCATGCACGCATGCACACTCCATTGCCATCACGATTATAATTCCCAGTTACAAGACTGTATTATCCATTATTATGTTTGTTAGAAATCACGTCGAACGTCTACTCGATATTGCATACGTATTCTGACGTGACATTTTCCAAACCAGAGATAATATGTTTCGGGAGTTACTTATGAAGACCAAATTGCATCACTATCTAGGAAGACGCAGCTGCGGGCTTTGGCGTCGCAGCATACACCAAGCAACGACCCCAATTGAGACAATCCATCACTTCACGAGGCGGAGATACGGCAGAGGAGAAAGAGGTGTCTGAACATCGTCACGTCTCCCTTCCATCTGGCATCTCCTGCCCACACTGCAACAAGATCTGCAGATCAAGAATAGGGCTCTTGAGTCACATCGGGACACACGACAGACCTAAGGCAGACGTCATCCTCGTTTCGTGGGACTGCTGATGATGATCTTCAGCCTAGACTTGCAGAATATTGTCGTGCAGCCATTTGCGAATCTCCATTTGAAGCACGGTAGAGAGTGCAGGGATGGGTTATGGAGATGCTATTTGATGGTCCCTCCGTATTCATACGAAATCTTTCACACAGTCCCCAACTGCACATGGATGTCTTCAAGCTTCCTTGTCTAGTGGGTAGGTGGATCGAGTTCCTCCTCTCGCCATCTTCTTCATATCCAGGGCGTCGATGTTTCAGTGGGACCCAGATATTTCGTAATGATAGTAATAATAATTAGTATTATTATGTTTTATTTAATGTAGCCCCACGTAAGGTATTGTTCGTGGCACGTCACAACACATTGAATTTCATAACATGGTTTAATAATAAAAAAAAATATGAATCTGTATGATGTAACATACTCTTAGTAATAAGAATAAATTAATTAATTAATTAATATTGAATTATGTAGAATGTATAAATACATAAGTAAATCATTACAATTGAGACAAAAAAATAATACTAATAAATAAATATATATGTATGATTAATAATAATAATACATTTATTATACATTTTATATAAAATGGTACGCGTGATGAATCATAAATCATGAATATCAATCGTCACGAAAACGATAACTAATTAAAACTTATTTAATAGAGGACAGTGTTTTTCTAAAATGAGACTAGTAGGACATACAAAAGAGATGGGTTTTCCGACGAGATTTGCAACTGGCGAGAGGGTCACAAGTTTGAACGACATTTGTACGGCCATGCCGTTGTGCAAGTCATGTAGGCTGTCACCAGCCCTGATAAAGTTTCAATGACGACGCAGCAAGACAGGATGTATCTTTTTTTATTTCATTATAGCATGTTTTCAATTTTATCTCTGATATAAATATCAGATTCGCCATCTGGTGGGACTATAATTATTGTGGCGCAAGCATTATCATAATTTATATGTTATTACGATATATAATGTCTATAAAAAAATTTATATAAGACATGTCTGCTTACTTGCATATATAATGTAAACAGTGTTTTCTACGTATGTATTTGTTTGCATGTATATATGTATGTGTGTGCATATATGTAGGTTGTGTATGTATGTATGTATGTATTTGTGTGTGTGTGTATATATATATATATATATATATATATATATATATATATATAAGTGTGGGTGTATATATGTGTATAAGAGTTTGTCTGTGTGTCTGTGTGTGTATATAAATGTATGCATTTATGTATATATGTATGTATGTATGTGTATATGAGTGTGTGTATGAATGTACACTATATATATATATATATATATATATATATATATATATATATATATATATATATATATATATATATATACGTACGTATGTATGTGTATGTATGTATGCGTGTGTGTATGTATGTGTGTATATGTAGGTATGTATGTATGTGTGTATATATGTTTGTATGTGTATATATATATATGTGTGTGTATGTGTGTGTGTGTGTGTGCATGTGTGTACGTACGTACGTACGTACGTATGTATGTGTGTATATATTTATGTACTATTCTTCGCATGGGGCTATAATGCGGTTGTGGTCTAGCCAACTGGGATGATTTAGAAATTTTCGAAATTCATCCAGGGTAGAGAACTTGGGGGCTCAATATTTCAGAAGCTGTGCGTGGAGTCCCAGCCGAATTCCATGGTTTTCTATCATCTGAAAGGTATTATCTCATCTACAAATACGCCACTGGAAGTATGCGCAAATGCTGCATAGTTTTAAAGTTATTGAAGTTTGAAAGTCCCACTGCGTAAAACAGACCAGCATTTCGTCGCATACGTTGGAGTGGCGCCCTCTGTCGCATTTCGCATCTTGCCTTCAGATGGCGCTATGTGTCACATAGCTTGAAATTATCGCCCGTCGAGTTAGCGCATAATAAAGCTTGAGTGTCAAAAGTGAGATTGGATATCTACGAATACGAAATATGTATAAACAATTGTATAAAACACTTTATTCTCTGTCTGTTCGTGCCTCCATAACCCTGTCGGTTTTGCATGTATCTGGTTGGAACGTCAAGGTAGTGACTTCTTGCTAACCACTCACGTACAAATGCCCATGTTTGGTTGAACTAATGTAGAAGAAGGTTTTGGGTTAGGTTTAGGGCTAGTGTTAGGGTTTAGGTTAGGATTAGGGTTAGGTTGAAGGTACTTTTGACAAGATTGACATTAGGTCTTTTACATGCATTAATTTTGTACATGAGTGGTTAACAAGAAGCCACTATCAAATTTAAAGCCAGCGTTCGTCCTCTTCTTCAGACTGTTGCCAGTTATGTCAGGTGAGCGCGTGCTATTTCTGGCAAACATTTGGTATGGTTTGGGATATCTGATACATATGACTGCCTTTTTACCCCTGGCATCTCAGGAGCGCGTGCTATTTCTGGCAAACATTTGGTATGGTTTGGGATATCTAATACATATGAATGTTTTTATACCCCTGGCAACCAAGGAGCGCGTGCTATTTCTGGCAAACATTTGGTATGGTTTGGGATATCTGATACATATGACTGCCTTTTTACCCCTGGCAACCAAGGAGCGCGTGCTATTTCTGGCAAACATTTGGTATGGTTTGGGATATCTGATACCCCTGGCATATGACTGCCTTTTTACCCCTGGCATCTCAAGAGCGCGTGCTATTTCTGGCAAACATTTGGTATGGTTTGGGATATTTAATACATATGAATGTTTTATACCCCTGGCAACTCAAGAGCGCGTGCTATTTCTGGCAAACAGTTGGTATGGTTTGGGATATCTAATACATATGAATGTTTTTATACCCCTGGCAACCAAGGAGCGCGTGCTATTTCTGGCAAACATTTGGTATGGTTTGGGATATCTGATATAAAACTTAATTGTTGTGCTTTCGTCATTGAAATTTGATCCCACATTTATTTCTTGACAGCTACATAAATTTGCATATGATTCTTCGGAACTGGCCTATTTCAGATACACTAATCAGAAAATAGGTCCACAGAGAGCGCATGTATCTACCGTGTGATACTATTGTCGCGACTGATTTTGAAACCCTGACGGTACGGTCAGATTGAATATTTACGGTGGCCCACAAGTGTCACGGCAAAACTACGAGTCGCGGCAAAACGAAGTCAATTCACGGCAAAAAACAACGAACTCACGGCAAAACACAACGAACTCTCGGCAGAACGAAGCGAACTCACGGCAGAACAAAGAAAACTCACGGCAGAACACAACGAAGTCACGGCAGATTTCTACTTCCGCCGTGGATTTCTACTTCCGCCGTAGCTTTGTCTCTCGGTTCTGCCGCGAGTTCGTTGTGTTCTGCCGTACCATGAGTTCGCTTGTGTTCTGCCGTGAGTTCGCTTGTGTTCTGCCGTGAGTTCGTTGTGTTTTGCCGTGAGTCGACTTTGATTTGCCGCGACTCGTAGTTTTGCCGTGACACTTGTGGGCCACCGTAGGTTTGCATATCAACGTCACGATCGCTCTGACACATGAAAAAGCCACCGAGAACACCTCTTTCAAAAATGCAGGCAACGACGCGTGCAAGAGATTGTAATTTTCTCGATAGAATTTTTCCTATCCCAGCGATCGCGATTGCTGCGATCGCTACGATCCCTACGATAGTGTTTCCATGTGATCGCTAGAATCGCTGAACACGTTTCTCAGCGATCGTTATTTGATTGCTACGGTAACATTAATGATTTGCACTCAGTGCAAATTACGATTAAATTGCACTTAGTGAAAATTAACGATTAACTTGTGTGCTCTTGGCCAATCAGATTGATGAAATGTTTATAGTCGTATGATAACCATTGTTATGTATATGTCGTATTGACACAAGCAGAATTTTCTTCCGTTGGTTCAATGTTTGACGCGCCTTCCTCGTGATCTTATGCACTTTGTCGTTATTGTTGGATGTTACTAAAACGAGGAACGGGGAATGGGGAATGGGGAATGGGGAATGAGGTTAGGGTAAGAATTTAGGGTTGGGATTTGGCTCAGGGTTAGGGTTAGGGAATGTGTTAGGGTTAGTGTTAGGGTTAGGGAATTGGTTAGGGTTACGGTTACGGTTAGGGAATGGGTTAGGGTTAGGGTTAGGGTACTCTAAGCCCCTAAGCCTAACCTTAATCCTAACTTTAACTCATTCCCTAACACTAACACTAACCCTAACGCATTCCCTAACCCTAACCCTAACCCTGAGCCAAATCCCAACCCTAAATTCTTACCCTAACCTCATTCCCCATTCCCCATTCCTCGTTTTAGTAACATCCGTTATTGTTTTTACCTGGCGTGATGTGAATGATTTCTGCTCACGTTTAGTGACTTGAGAGGGGTCTTTTGCGCGTCATTTGCGAGTTGTTGGTAGTTACTGTATTTTGTATTTAGTGAACTTTGAAATGGATGATATCATAGAGGTCGTGATATGCATGGATCACCGGTTGATCGGTTACTACAAAGCACCAACGAACTAAGACAAAACACAAAACGAATGACCAAGCAGAGAGGAGCTCGTGATGGATCACCGGTTGATCGGTTACTACAAAGCACCAACGAACTAAGACAAAACACAAAACGAATGACCAAGCAGAGAGGAGCTCGTGATGGATCACCGGTTGATCGGTTACTACAAAGCACCAACGAACTAAGACAAAACACAAAACGAATGACCAAGCAGAGACGTGAAACTAGTAAACTAATCAGTTACAATCTTTCGCTGAATTTCAGCTCAGGATGCAAGGGAAGTTTCGATCGGATGGAATTCACTTCAAGCCGCCACCATGAAGGCGAAAATGGCGTACGGGTCCGCATACCGACGTTGGTTCGATTTTCGTTCTGGCGTTTGCACCTCCAGTGGCATGAGTCGGATGAACGATATGGGTCAGCCGACGATGGTTCGATTTTTAGCCGACAATGGTTCGATTTCCAATCTGGCGTTCGTACCTCCAGAGGCATGAGCCAGATGAGAGCTATATGTTTAGCCGACGAGGGATCGACTTTAAGCCGACGATGGTTCGATTTTAAGCCGATGTTATTTCGATTTCCGATCTGGCGTTCGTACCCCCGGAGGCATGAGCCGGATGAGCGATATAGGTTAGCCGACATTGGTTCGATTTTAAGCCGACGATGGTTCGATTTTAGGCCGACGTTGGTTCGATTTCTGATCTGCCGTTAGAACCTCCAGAGGCATGAGACAGATGAAAGCGAAAAACGTTAGCCGACGAGGGTTCGATTTTAAGCCGACGCGGGTTCAATCCCTGACCTGGCGTTCGTACCTCCAGAGGCATGAGCTGGATGAGCGATATATAGTTAGCCGATGGTTCGATTTTAAGCCGACGATTGTTCGATTTTAAGCCGATGTTAGTTCGATTTCCGATCCTGGCGTTCGTACCTCCAGAGGCATGAGCCTGACGAGTGTAGCAAAGCACTGTGTGGACATGAGGCGCACGTCCTCGCTCTGATCGCTCATAAGCCCCAACACAGACACCACCATGAAAACCACATACGGCACAATACACATATCCAGCTGCTCGATCACATCTGCGCACGTGTCAAGGAAATCTCGCTAATTCAAGAACTGCAAGGAACTCTGGGATGGACACGAAGTCCACAGGTAATGTTGGCCAACGGTTATGAAAGTTTATGGAGAGAAGTAAGTTTGAATTAATTTACACATGATAAACTCGTGCATATAAGAACTGCGCATATAGCAATGCAAGTGAAAATGATCATCGCAGTTTGAAGCAATTTAAGCAGTTGCAAATATAGCCCTGAAAAAAGAAATCAGGGCTTCAACGAGAATTGAACCCATGACCTCTGCGATACCGGTGCGACGCTCTATAACTGAGCTATGAAGCCATACGAGAGCAGGGCTATCTTTGCAAGTACTTAAGTTGCTTCTAATTGCAGTGATCATTTTCACCAGCAGAATTACTTTTATACTGGTGAAATTGACCTTCGCTGTTATGAAGCAACTTAGGCAGTTGCAAATATAGCCCTAAAAAAATTTTTTTTTTCAGGGTTGATTTGCAACTGCTTAAGTTGCTTCATCACCGCGAAGGTCAATTCTTATTTAGTAAAACTGCCTAAGTTGCTTCATAACCGCGAAGGTCAATTTCACCAGTATTCAATATCCGCGGTTCACATACACGAGCTTATTAAAAGTGTCTCAGAAATAATTTTGTTGAACGTGTCAGTTTTGTTCCATTTAGAAGGCATATACCCCCCCCCCCCCCCCCCCCCCCCCCCCCCCACACACACACACACGTACGCACACACAAAAACCCACGTTACCAAAACCCCTTCACCAAGAAACTCTGCTATTAATATATTGTTTGAATGAAAAATATGTCCTGGCCGTAAAAAAAAAGCCAAAATATAGGCGTGCAACCTGATGAGATTCATGAGTATCTTGAATGCTACAGTTCATCTTCACAGACAACTACTTGAAGGATACGGTAGATGGACTCCACAACACCCTGTCTGCTGGTCACGGCTTCTGAACCCATGAGTGGCAGGACATCTGTTACTACTGTCCGCGTGACTTCCTCCGTGGCCACTCGACTCAGGACACCCAGACACCTCGCACCCATGTGTCGCACGGCACAGTAGGGGTGTTGAAGACACAAGACGACAGCGCGAAGCGACTCGACTATCTGGAGGATTAAGTGATCACGTTACAAATGAAAGTAAGCACACATGCATGCACGTTACAAATGAAAGTAAGCACACATGCATGCACATTACACATGAAAGTAAACACACATGCATGCACATTAC
>CBDHHR010000434.1:5000-6001 GCA_965263245.1 Metamycoplasmataceae bacterium
TATGCCTAATATTTCTCACCCAAAGAATATTCTAGCTTCGTCTCATTTGTGAAACATGGTAGAATTGCTTTGAAAATGCGCGAATAATCATATTTGGTGGAAAGAGAACAGCTAGATGACAACAGGTCGTGCCGTTGGGAAAGAACGCTCTCTGCGTTGTCAAGATGTTAATGTCTGGCAAACTCCAAGAGGTCATTGTAACACCCAAACCACCGTAGCAGCCACACCGTGATGACGGACTACGACAGCCTTATTTGGCCTACATCCGCGCTATTCATCCTGACTATTATTATTATTATTGTCGTGATTATGATTGTGATTATGATTACAGCGACGGCGATGATTATGATGATTATGATTACGCTTATGGTGGCGATTATGATCACGATCACGATCACGATCACGATCACGATCACGATCACGATCACGATCACGATCACGATCACGATCACGATCACGATCACGATCACGATCACGATCACGATCACGATCACGATCACGATCACGATCACGATCACGATCATCGCCATCGCCATCGCCATCGCCATCGCCATCGCCATCGCCATCGCCATCGCCATCGCCATCGCCATCGCCATCGCCTTCGCCTTCGCCTTCGCCTTCGCCTTCGCCTTCGCCCTCGCCTTCGCCTTCGCCTTCGCCTTCGCCTTCGCCTTCGCCTTCGCCTTCGCCTTCGCCTTCGCCTTCGCCTTCGCCTTCGCCTTCGCCTTCGCCATCGTTGACATCGCCATCGTCATCGCAACCGCCACCGTCACCTCCACCACCACGACCACCATTATTATTAATAAGTAATTATGAGTTAAACGTATAGTGTAATATCAAGGTGACAGTATATCAGAATAATGTAAGCATTTAATGCGAATGATCATATTGATTTTGCATTAGATGTTGTAAACCCTACTGTAAAATGATGTATAGTTAAGTCACAAGCAGAAGACAATTAAGATCTGGAAACGTCACAGAAATGTTACCTGTAGCCATCA
>CBDHHR010000435.1:0-6600 GCA_965263245.1 Metamycoplasmataceae bacterium
AATTTTAAATTAATAAATTTATTAAAATTATTTTGTGGTTGACCTGTTCGTTGTGTTGAATGATGTGTGGACATTTTATGGGCAAACATTTGTTTATTTATTTATTTAGAGCAACACTATGTTTCGACCTTAATTATATACCGGGTATGGTTCTTTACAAACTAATGTTCAAAGAGACTTTATATGACTGGTGACAACCCATGGTGGCAGAATAAACAGTGACTCTGGACTGTCACAAAGTTTAGAACAAACAGACACTGATATTGTGGGTCACTTTGATTTAGTCACCAGACGGCTGGTGTGTACAGGTCATATTTTTACAGCAATCAACACAAATTGTAATGTGTTTTCCAATTTCTCACCACTGCATGCATGCACATGTGTGTTACACTAAGTGTGCGAATATAAACATGCACAGATCCTTGTGTGCCACCGGTCCCTACCTCTGCACAATCACCTGCCGCCGCTTTGGAATCTGATTCCATTTGTGAACAACACGGATTCCAATTCCTCTCGCAGATGCTGGCTGGAAACATCACAGATCATAAAACAGGTCTTAGTCACAGTTAATTTGGTTTTGTCAAACATATTTAAAATACCATATACAAAGCTGGAGTATATTATTTGCCTTTGGTGGATTTCAGCATTATCAAAACAACCAGGCGACATATTTCCCCAGCAACTGCAACATTCAGTTGCATAAGAATTCTAAATATTTTTACGCAAGGAAAATGTTCTATGATGAGGTGTGATATTTTAGACACTTAAAACACCACCTCTCACATCAGATCAGACATCACCACAACCCGCTCACTACCTGCAAGTGACCAGTACTGCCTGACCTGATGGACTGTGACACTGACCTTCACACAGGATCAAACACGTATGTATGTATGTATGTATGTATGTATGTATGTATGTATGTATGTATGTATGTATGTATGTATGTATGTATGCATGCATGCATGCATGCATGCATGCATGCATGTGTGTGTGTGTGTGTGTGTGTGTGTGTGTGTGTGTGTGTGTGTGTGTGTGTGTGTGTGTGTGTGTGTGTGTGTGTGTGTGTGTATGTATGTATGTATGTATGTATGTACATGTATGTAATATATATATATATATATATATATATATATATATATATATATATATATAAATATGTATATATATATATATATATATAAATATGTATATATATATATATATATATATATATATATATAAATATGTATATATATATATATATATATATATATATATATATAAAGTAAATCAATGCCTTGCTACGTCATGTAAGGCCATTCTACTTGTTGGGGTCCTGGGGATTCAATGAGATATTGCCTGTGCACTCATCACAAATGTGAACTGTGAAAATATACATAGACCCATGTCTCATTTATACGCATACTTTAGATCCCAGGTTTGTGGTTGGATAAACGAAATGTGCGGATTAGTGAGACACTTATTGAAGTGGTTCCCACACAAACCATTTGGATCACAAAACAACCGGATTATTGAAGACCAGAAAACAAGACACGTCTGTGTGTATGATACATGAATAATAATAATAAATAAGTTAAAATAAAAAATACAGTGTTGGAAGATGTTTCCACAAACAGACATTAACACAAGCGGAATACTAGATGCTGATTGGTTGAACTGACCGGCTTGATGATCCACTTGTGTCGATTGCCGCCCTCGTCCCACGCTCGCTTCAACAACTTCGCATCAATCGGCAGCACAAATGTCTGCGGGAAGAAGTTGAACTCCCTCTTCCCATAATGCACCTGCATGCGGGAGAGGTTGCGCCAGAGTCGATCCTTCCTTCCCATCTGGAAGGATCCGGGGAAGTGGTTCACCTGCGGAGGGAGAGGGATGATTAGGAAACACTACTAGAGGAATTCAAAGTTCTCCCGGGATAACTCACTGTGTACACGTACACATACAACACACATGACTCTCAGCAGATAAAGAGATAACTCACTGTGTACATGTACACATACAACACACATGACTCTCAGCAGATAAAGAGATAACTCACTGTGTACACGTACACGTACAACACACATGACTCTCAGCAGATAAAGAGATAACACACTGTGTACATGTACACATACAACACACATGACTCTCAGCAGATAAAGAGATAACTCACTGTGTACATGTACACATACAACACACATGACTCTCAGCAGATAAAGAGATAACTCACTGTGTACATGTACACATACAACACACATGACTCTCAGCAGATAAAGAGATAACTCACTGTGTACATGTACACATACAACACACATTACTCTCAGCAGATAAAGAGATAACTCACTGTGTACATGTACACATACAACACACATGACTCTCAGCAGATAAAGAGATAACTCACTGTGTACATGTACACATACAACACACATGACTCTCAGCAGATAAAGAGATAACTCACTGTGTACATGTACACATACAACACACATTACTCTCAGCAAGTAAAGAGATCAAGCGAAAGAAGAAGGAACCATCTCATGTTGTAACTTGTTCCTACACACAATTGCAATATGCTATGCGCCTTCCACTACTCATATATACAGTATACCTGATACTCCAAGCTTATACTCCATAGTGTGCACCTTCTGATACTCACACTACATGCATTATGATACTCCAACAACACATCTTTAAATACTCTCACTAAACACCTAAGTTCTGATGCTCCCATGATATGCACCTTTTGATAGTCTTTTTACTCACCTGATACCCTCACTACACACATTCTGATACTCTCTCTACATACCTAACAATACTCTCTACACACCTCCTGATACTCTCTACACACATAAGGATACTTGTCAACACACCTTCTGATACTCGCGGATGGCCTTGAAGCCCTGGGCCTTCATGTGTTTCCCGAAGTAGCCGATCCAGTCGTAGCTGCCTGCAATGACAAGTGGGGACAACAAGTGAGGACAACAAGTGGGGACAACAAGTGAGGACAACAAGCGAGGACAACAAGTGGGGACAACAAGTGGGGACAACAAGTGAGGACAACAAGTGAGGACAACAAGTGGGGACAACAAGTGGGGACAACAAGTGAAGACAACAAGCGAGGACAACAAGTGGGGACAACAAGTGAGGACAACAAGCGAGGACAACAAGTGGGGACAACAAGTGAGGACAACAAGCGAGGACAACAAGCGGGGACAACAAGTGAGGACAACAAGTGGGGACAACAAGTGGGGACAACAAGTGAGGACAACAAGCGAGGACAACAAGCGGGGACAACAAGTGAGGACAACAAGCGAGGACAACAAGCGAGGACAACAAGTGGGGACAACAAGCGAGGACAACAAGCGAGGACAACAAGCGGGGACAACAAGTGAGGACAACAAGTGGGGACAACAAGTGGGGACAACAAGTGGGGACAACAAGTGGGGACAACAAGTGGGGACAACAAGTGGGGACAACAAGCGAGGACAACAAGTGGGGACAACAAGTGGGGACAACAAGTGGGGACAACAAGCGAGGACAACAAGTGGGGACAACAAGCGAGGACAACAAGTGGGGACAACAAGCGAGGACAATAAGCGAGGACAACAAGTGGGGACAACAAGTGGGGACAACAAGTGGGGACAACAAGTGAGGACAACAAGTGAGGACAACAAGTTGGGACAACAAGTGAGGACAACAAGTGGGGACATCAAGTGGGGACAACAAGTGGGGACAACAAGTGGGGACAACAAGTGAGGACAACAAGTGGGGTCAACAAGTGGGGACAACAAGTGAGGACAACAAGTGAGGACAACAAGTGGGGACAACAAGTGGGGTCAACAAGTGGGGACAACAAGTGGGGACAACAAGTGGGGTCAACAAGTGAGGACAACAAGTGGGGACAACAAGTGGGGTCAACAAGTGAGGACAACAAGTGGGGACAACAAGTGAGGACAACAAGTGAGGACAACAAGTGAGGACAACAAGTGGGGACAACAAGTGGGGACAAGTGAGGACAACAAGTGGGGACAACAAGTGAGGACAACAAGTGAGGACAACAAGTGAGGACAACAAGTGAGGACAACAAGTGGGGACAACAAGTGGGGACAACAAGTGAGGACAACAAGTGGGAACAACAAGTGGGGACAACAAGTGAGGACAACAAGTGAGAACAACAAGTGGGGACAACAAGTGAGGACAACAAGTGAAGACTACAAGTGAGGACAACAAGTTGGGACAACAAGTGAGGACCACAAGTGGGGACAACAAATGAGGACAACAAGTGAAGACTACAAGTGAGGACAACAAGTGGGGACAACAAGTGAGGACAACAAATGGGGACAACAAGTGAGGACAACAAGTGAGGACAACAAGTGGGGACAACAAGTGGGGACAACAAGTGAGGACAACAAGTGGGGACAACAAGTGAGGACAACAAGTGGGGACAACAAGTGAGGACAACAAGTGGGGACAACAAGTGAGGACAACAAGTGGGGACAACAAGTGGGGACAACAAGTGAGGACAACAAGTGAGGACAACAAGTGAGGACAACAAGTGAGGACAACAAGTGGGGACAACAAGTGGGGACAACAAGTGGGGACAACAAGTGAGGTCAACAAGTGAGGACAACAAGTGAGGACAACAAGTGAGGACAACAAGTGAGGACAACAAGTGGGGGCAACAAGTGAGGACAACAAGTGAGGACAACAAGTGGGGACAACAAGTGGGGACAACAAGTGAGGACAACAAGTGGGGACAACAAGTGGGGACAACAAGTGAGGACAACAAGTGGGGACAACAAGTGAGGACAACAAGTGGGGACAACAAGTGGGGACAACAAGTGAGGACAACAAGTGGGGACAACAAGTGGGGACAACAAGTGAGGACAACAAGTGGGGACAACAAGTGGGGACAACAAGTGAGGACAACAAGTGAGGACAACAAGTGAGGACAACAAGTGGGGACAACAAGTGGGGACAACAAGTGAGGACAACAAGTGAGGACAACAAGTGAGGACAACAAGTGAGGACAACAAGTGGGGACAACAAGTGAGGACAAGTGAGGACAACAAGTGAGGATAACAAGTGAGGACAACAAGTGGGGATAACAAGTGAGGACAACAAGTGGGGACAAGTGAGGACAACAAGTGGGGACAACAAGTGGGGACAACAAGTGAGGACAAGTGAGGACAACAAGTGGGGACAACAAGTGAGGACAACAAGTGGGGACAACAAGTGAGGACAACAAGTGAGGACAACAAGTGAGGACAACAAGTGAGGACAACAAGTGAGGCATTTAGATTAATCACAATCCAAAGTCATGAAAAGAGCAGAAGGAAACTACAGTGCACTGACACAAAGCACACACAAGTGACAACCTCCATCACCATGCATGCATTCCTAGACACATAGTGACTCACGTCGTGTGATCTTGAAGTGTGACCGCGCTATACACTGCTTCACCACGTTGGGAGTGATGGGACTCAGTCGCCACTTCAACATGCGCCGAATCTCCCATGGCAATGACTCCACTGTAACCATGGCAACAACAACTTTAGAGTAATTTGTTACCAATGCTGTCGAGTTTCTACTTGGCTTCCTCAATTACAACTTTGTTGTTTGTTTCTGTTACGAGGCACATTTTTGGGAACGTGAACTAAAACAAATATGATGGAATGACAGATAGCTATGCAATAGCTATGTGCTTATTAGCACTAGTTGCTAGGCAACACATTGTATACTAGAAACATTTTGTCACTACTCTTACCTACATGGTGTGCCATGACAACAACAAAATTTAATTTTAGCATGTATGCAACAAGTGTATACAATCACAATGTTTGGTTATTTAATTAAGACTGTTGGTAAATGTAGTCAATTGACATATTTCCCTTTCAAACAACTACATTGCATCTATGATGGGTTTATCCAAGAGAATAACAATTCCTCATCCAGATTGGTCAACATCAAGCTGTCTTATGCAGTGCCACCTGGTGAACAAACAAGGTGAAATCGGCTGCCCTCTGGTGGATCATCAGGACCAAATCTTCTGACGTACCATAATTGACATATCATAGTAAATTCTGAAGAATGTTTACCTTTCTGTCCGTCGAGGACAAAGTTAATCGTTGGCGGAACATACGGGAAGAGACTTGGCATGAGCGCCACCTGGAGTTCAGAGTCAGATGAAATGGTTGACACCGCTGACAGCGCCCTGACTCGTGTCGGTGACACAGTGACAGAACGTGACGTGTGGTCAGGTGATGCTGTCGCGCTACTGGCGCGACTGTGCAGTGACAGGCCAAGCATACGCTTGGTTGCAGTGTGAAGACGAGCCTTTGTGGTGCTGCCCTCTGCTGGGCCGATGTCTGAGTCATCTGGAAATTTTTATTTAATTCATTTTATAATGGTGCGATTTGTGATGACAGAAATGATACACTATAAGTGATGTTGTCATGATTGTGACAATATTGGTTTGACAATTTCTTTGTTACAATGTCTTTGGTTGGATGTTGTTGTGACAATGTTGATGTGATGACATTCATGTGACAATGTTTTGTAATGAAAGCTTAATTAAAATAGCCTACAAAATAGATTTTTGAGGACCAAGAAAAAGATGAA
>CBDHHR010000436.1:0-5000 GCA_965263245.1 Metamycoplasmataceae bacterium
CCACCGATCCGCTGAGAATAGGTACACCCACACCCCACACGCGTACGACTCAGCCATACCAACCAACGCCAGAAAAATTACAATTCCACCAGAGTGGCGAAAACAGCCGAGTTTCCAGGGCCTTTACAGCTACGTTCTATGTTTCATTCCTGATAAGGCAGCTACGGCACTCGGGTAAAAACTATTTCTACAGCGATTTGTTTTCGTACGGATGCAGCTATAGCGTTTGCCTGATCGTAATAATTCGAACAGATGATGGGCGGGGTGTGTTTGGTCTGAGATAATTTTGCAAGCACTTATTTTGGATCTGTCTTTATATATGGCTGTTAGAGGGGTGAGTTCACCATCGACAATTTTTGAAGCTGTTTTCACCACTGTCAAGCCTGCTCCTCTGGCGCTGGCTGATGCCGCCGAACCATACACATATTGAGAATGTAAGAATACTCTCAATAGCAGAACGATAGAACTGAACAAGAATTTCTCTCCTCAGCACTAACTTCTATACTTGGCGCAGGAAGAACAGTCTTTGTTGGGCCTTTTTGACGACAGCGTCTGTGTTCTTTTCCCAAGCTAAGTCACTTGATATTATCGTGCCTGGAAATTTAAAACAGTACACCCTTTCGATAGAGTCGCCGTTAACAATAATGGGAGCAAGTGGGGTTTTTCTCTTCCTAAAATATACGATCATCTCTTGAGTTTTGGACGCATTCAGTTGTAGGTTGTTAGTGTCACGCCACGACACCAGGCTGCTAACTACATGGCTGAGTCCGACACCAGCCCTACTAATGTGGTGTCATCTGCAAACTTTAACAATGGTACAGAAGAGTGATGTGAAACACAGTCATTTATAAACAGAGGATATAGCAGTGGGGAAAGGACACATCCGTGAGGAGTTCATGATAATAGTGCTGGAAACTATACTGTTCATCTTAACAACCTGTGGTCGCAGTAGTTTTCATATAATTCTACGGGGAGCTACAATTCTGAACGTCATCAACCTTATTAGTTCTGTCGAATCAACAAACATCTAGTTGCCAGTGCACTGTTTAAGAGTGATTGCTGGGCGGGATTAGCAAGTTAGTCGAATTACTTTCTGCTGGGCTGGGTGGGCTCTGGGTAAACAACTGTCCACTGCCCAGTGGTCAATTGCCAGGGGTCAGCGGGGTCTGTCTTATTGCTATGTCTAAACAGGAACGCTGGCTGCAAAATGCTTCAAAGGACGACTGAATCCTTTTGGCCAGACAACAGTAATTTATTCCTACCTGTGCCTTGTCGTTTATTTGTATTAATCCAAATATCAAGGCTGCCTAGTTACGTAACATATGTTTGTTAAATATTACCCTGGACATTAGTTAATTAATGGAAGCCAGTGACGACGTTCCGTTTCCCATGGGTGAAATGGAATGCTTGCTAGTGGGTTAGCCGTTTTAGAGAAAGATCGATCACCTTTGACAAGGCAGATAACAATTTTGTTTACAATATGACAACATTTGATAACACATTCGGTGAAATATACAATGCAATACAATAACACTTTATTGTTCCTGAGGGGAAATTCGTTTGCAGCGTTGGCAAAAATGCATGAGTAAAAAGCATAGAAAATACATATAAATACATCATTAAACCAGTATGTAAATCTGAATTATGATAAAATAAAATACTAATCTATAATGTAATTGTAATAATAGTTATAACTGTGGTCGACTTTTCACAGCATACACACTACGGGTCTCTCACGGAAACGTCAGATGAAAGGTCGTACAGACATTGGAATGAATGATCCACGCTTCCTATTTGCTTGGGATGTGATGGTTCTAAACCTTCTGGATGAGGGCAGCAGAATGACGTACTCGTTACGGAGAATATGTGTATTGTCATTAATGGTTTTAGTGACTTTACACAGTTCCTGCTTTTCATACAGAGCAGTGAGACTGGATTGTTTGAAACTGGTTATTTTACTACTGGTGTTTACAATGCGCTGCAAATTATTCTTGTCTTTCTGGCTGACGTTCCTAAACCAACACTGACAGACGTCCCCAAACCAACAGACTGTTTAAGAGTAGCTGGTTAGATGAATCGTGAATTGAACGGTTGCATGCGAATGCACGCGGGCGCGAACCAGCACACTCACTCACACACACACACTCACACACACACACACACACACACACACACACACACACACACACACACACACACACACACACACACACACACACACACACACACACACACACACACACACACACACACACACACACGCACGCACGCACGCACGCACGCACGCACGCACGCACGCGCACAGGAGTTACCAAAAGGAGCTGTACACATTGGTTATCGTTTGACTTGGACAAATAGTAAGTAGACTAACCAAACATGCAATTAATGGCCATTCTTGCGAAAGTTCCAGATTTGACAATCATTTGAACTAGCGTTTCGGCAAACAATTTACGAATAATAACGGGATAGAAGGCGAGCATATGACGCAGGCTATTAACTTTCCAGAGCCATGTAGGCGGTGTACGAAGTCGCAAATATTCGCTTGATTGTCACAGCATTGCATTTACTGTGTATGGTCCATCAAACCGTAATTACTGTAGAAACATCATTTATAGTCACATATGCCAATTATCAAAGACGTTCAACTCTAATTCAGGGTGAAGGCAACCGTTTGTGAGTGAAGTCTTTCGTACATAAAAGAAAAGCGTCACAATTGCGTCTAAATTATTGATTGGTCTCTGCGAATGTGTATATTGTAGTGGTGCTTACCTCTGTCGATTATTTTAGGCAGGAACAATCAGCAATCACAACCTGTAATACAGGCAGACGTCTCTACGCTACTCTGCCCTCATGCTTGCATTTCAACAACATTGATATTGTTGATAAGAAAACGTTCATCGTGTCGTGACTGATTGAGAACGACACATGTATGAACACGTGATACAATGCGTTAACTGTAAGTGTGTTTAGTGGTTGTCCTTGTGTAGGACGGGGGACATAATGTAGGTATGCGACTCACTGTGCATTCACCGTATCGTAACGAATTACAGAAACCGATACGAGTGTAGTACACGTCGTGTTCAATTATCACGTTACAGTGACATTTTCTATTTATGTAGTTTGTAAATATAATTTGTATATGCGTGCGTTGGTGCGTACGTGTGTGTGTGTGTGTGTGTGTGTGTGTGTGTGTGTGTGTGTGTGTGTGTGTGTGTGTGTGTGTGTGTGTGTGCGTGTACGCGAGCTCGGGTCTATGTGCCATTGTACGTGGCATATGTGTTACGTATTTGTGCGTGTGGGTGAGTGATCCTATTTTTGTGTATGTACCTGAACCTGGAAATGCTATACTTACAGTTAGTTGTTACTATTTTATGATTTGTTAGTTAACAATGTTGCTACTGCTGTAAATGCATGCTTTGGAAATTACAATTGTGTTGTTGTTATTTTTTCAGATCAGGAATAAGTAGCCGTAGAACAATGTCCCGGGTTCTACATTTAAACACCCGCCTTAAATTAACCGCACCCAAACGGTATCAGTGCTGATACCGTTTCACTGTATCAGGACTGTTGTTCTGTAATAAGACACCACCACAAACACGTAGGCCGCCTTACATTGGCCTACTCGGGTTACTCGCGTAACTCTAACGTGGTATCCGGTTCATGGTAATTTACACTGAGGACTATAAGAAATAGCGGTGCGTTACTGAAATATATACCGGATCTAACAGGACATTAATTGTAATGAGCATTACGTAGTCGTGGGAACTTGTAACAGCGAACCTAGTAACTCGACCATATCACTTGTATTGATCAACCGGCGGCGACAGTGATTGTTAAGTCCCTTTAGCGTTGATGATATCGTGAGTCAACGACTAAAGTCGTGTTTATCTATATACGAACTGCACCGAGTCACGATCAACTGTGGTTTGCCTCAACAATTAGTTCCTCGTCCAACTCGAATCCATTTATTTTTTAATCCACAACACACCATAATGCTAAGTTGTCATGTTTCATCGCGCTGATAACCCTCGATGCAATGCCATTTTGTCGATCAACCTGTTAAAACAAGCGATATGTCCGTGTTGTTCCTGACAGCATACATACTCCGTTTCGTTGTTCACCAAAACTAAACTTTGCACTGCCACTTGTCAAAGTCGCATCGGCTTGTTTCTCGCCTCAGCATTTCGGCTTCCGGCTTACCAAGTTTACAAGCACGTTCAGTTCTATCTTGAAAATGTTGGCCCTTATCGTTGCAACCGAAATTTAGCTATTTCTGAACGAAAATAGGGAATGTTCGTTTCCCCATACGAAGCCATTTTAGCACGTGTAACACAGACAGCGCCATCTGGCGATTATTTTAAATATAAAATATATAGATCTGCGGTAACATTGGCTACGTCACACCGCAGTCAAAATGGCGCGACTTACGAACTTCGATAGAATAGGTGTTCACCTTTTTTTATTACTAAACCACTGCCGTTAAAAATGTGATTACCGTTCAAAATAGTTAGTTTTTATTAACTCTTTCACGTGCATAGCATGTAACATCTTCATTTTGGTTTCCTTTAAAACAAACAATATGTCCGTGCAGTTTCTGTTCGCTTTTGAATAGAACACATTCATTTGTTGGATGGATGGATTTATTTAATATAAAATGTAAAAACATTGTACAGATATACGTAAGATATAAATACAAAGTTCATTAAATATAGGGATGACACAAAAAAGTGCAAGCACTTATTTCCATTGTGGTCCCTGAAGCTATTTGCAACACCAACGTCGATTTATCCATAATAAATACAGAGAAATACGAAATCGGCGAATATTAGCTCTAAGACACACAGAAACAGGCAGGAGGCTGCCAGGTTGTTGACGGACAGAGGTGGGCCTACGCCGCGGGAGACTGGGACGCAGACTGCGAGTGCCAGGACCGAGGTACTCGGTGAGCGAAGACCTACTCCGTGTAGCGGCTGCATTCGCCAGGTGGCGACGTCGTTTCA
>CBDHHR010000436.1:15000-20986 GCA_965263245.1 Metamycoplasmataceae bacterium
CAGACGTGATATCCTGACAGGACCACGAGTAACACGGCGGTGGTTGAATGAGTAATATTAATTCTGACATTTATGCAAATAACATCCATGCGTTGCAAACGGATAAACAAAAGCGTTTTTAATGGTATGTGCAACAATTGAATCCATTAACCTTCGTAAGCAATCGGATTTTATCTCAAGGACGTAACATATACAATGGCAATGTCTTTATTAGTTCTCTATCCTTGTTGAAATATTAAAAATACAATATGTTAAGTGATGGTGATATAATATTTATTTTATAGTTCGTCCTATTGTTATGCCTTTATGGCTTTTGTGGTGGAGGGATGTTTCTTTTATACACTGAACAGATCATTTTAGGAACTCATTGATTGCACAAAGCATAAGCTTGGCTGAACCAAAGCTTCGTTAAACTTCTGGACAGAATGTGGTGTTTGTTTCTTCCTCTGTCAATATACCCCATCATTTAGCATATATATATTTAAATTAAAGCAAGTAGAGTGTAGGTATGTTTTTTTTCGCTGCAATCTGTCTTACAAATCGTACTCAAAGGTTTGTAAGAACAATATCTTGTGAGTGTACATACTTTGATATTCATTGATGACGATGTGTGACCGCTATAAATTTAGAACGTATCAAACCAATACGAATATGTATAGTTGCACAATTCGTTCTCCTTGAATTGTTAAAACAATTTGTTCACAGCCGACATCACACGTATTCAGAACTTACATGCTTTACCATACATCAATATTTTGTTTACAATGTTGATTGAATGTTTCTGCGATTTGTTAATGAAATAAACAAATGAGCATATCATGATTGCAATGTGAATAAACATATTTGAGCGTTTCAAACTTCACTGCTATTTCGTGTGTGTCATATCGTGCTGAGTGTAAATATTACGTTAATGCCGCTTTTTTTTCACTCAGCTCTACGTAATGTGTGCATATCGTACGCAATCAATCGTAAATAAAAACGTCGTCTACCAGAACTGTAAATATATAATTCACAACTCATCCATTTCGGCCGAATACTTTTTATTATCACTGGTTCAATGACCACGTCAATGTCATACAATATGTCAAGACAATTCACCGTGTTACAAGAGATCATACTGTGTTGAAGACAGTTCACATGTTAAGTGAAGTAATTACATGTACAGTTGCCATGTTTCCATTCTATGTTTGCAAAGATCACTGGACATTAGTACCAAGCCAAATATCGAATGCAGAACTATTTTCGTCGAATGAGGAACAGTAATTCTATCACGAGAGGTAGTTACAGGTAGGTAGTCAGTTACTGCCAGTTGATAACATTAACAGACGCCGCCTTGCATTCGTTGACTGGCACTGTCGTGACCCTTGGCGGACAAGCAGAAAACCACTTGCGCCACCTGGCGAGTGCAGTTTCTATCGTTTGGACTTGAGCCAGATCTTTCCGTATTTGCACTTGGCGTAGGCACCAAGGGGGGAGTCCAGATTACCAAACTGCCAACGGCCTCTGACCCATCCCCACACTGCAACGCCTTTGTTTCCATAGGCCACGCATCCCCACCGAAACCATCTGACCCTGCCGCGAGCGTAGTACTGGCAGTCACACACAGGACATCGCCTTGAATATTTCCTCGGACGTTTAGCACTTTTGTATTTGTTCGCTTTGCAGGTGTATGCAGCGTGTGGCGCTGGGCATCTGCGTGCTGCAACACATGTAAGCTTCCACTTGGAACATGTGGTTTGCGATATTATGTGCTCTGTCTTGACATATACATACATTCAAATACCACTTAAAATTGAAGAATATATATGTGGTGAATAAATAAAAATGTCTGTCTATAAAGTTGACGTTGTGAAACTGAAAGAATTTATGACATGTTTCCTCTTCCACGATAAGGAACTACTGAAGCATAATGCAACACGAATATTTACAAAAATAAACGTAGAGATTAGTATAATTATATATGCGTGCACGTGTGTGTGTGTGTGTGTGTGTGTGTGTGTGTGTGTGTGTGTGTGTGTGTGTGTGTGTGTGTGTGTGTGTGTGTGTGTGTGTGTGTGTGTGTGTGTGTGTGTGTGTGTGTGTGTGTGTGTGTGTGTGTGTGTGTGTGTGTGTGTGTGAGTGTGTGTGTGTGTGTGAGTGTGTGTGTGTGTGAGTGTGTGAGTGTGTGTGTGTGTGAGTGTGTGTGTGTGTGCGTGTGCGTGTGTGCAAAATATGGTACACACATAACTAGTTACAAAGGTACAATACCTCTCTTGGAACGAGCAATATCAACAGCTAATAAACATACGGAATATATCAGGAACTGACTGGAGACACTGGTTAGCTAGGCAATAGGAATGTGTTAGGTAACGCTGCTTAATTGTTATACATTAATACGTGGATTACGGTGAACATTAAATATGTCCTTACTGCCCTTTGCTAGTATATAGTTTAAACATACACAACAACCATACACACAAACAAACACCACATGCACACGGAGATATGTATGAAATGTGATGTTTTGCCATCTCTCATAAATGAACATTAAGACACCTCCACAGCCGAGTAAGCAAGATTAGCATACCCTTGCAATCACTACGCTACCAACACACATAGGTGTACGTGCACATAAACTTACATTCCGGTCAAACACCATTAGGCAATATCACACACCAGTATAAGCACATGCAAACGTATACGCACGCGCATGCTCACGGGCACAAACGCAAATGCGCTAATGTCTGCATTGACCACAATCACAAGCACCACCGCTCGCTCCCTCTCTCCCTCTCTCCCTCTCTCCCTCTCTCCCTCTCTCCCTCTCTCCCTCTCTCCCTCTCTCCCTCTCTCCCTCTCTCCCTCTCTCCCTCTCTCCCTCTCTCCCTCTCTATCCCTCCCTCTCTCGCCCTCTCTCTCTCTCCATCTTTAAATATTTCATACACAAACACGCACACTCGCGCACACGCGCACACACGCACGCACATAAATTATACACGCATTCACAAACACTCACCGAACGTATCTTCGTTGTCTTCATTCACGGTTACACTCCGCTTCCTCCTGTTTATAAGATAACAAATCTATCGTTACGAATCTTGTAGCAGTTTGAGAGTTTTAACATTGTTTTGGCTAACACCATAAAACACAAACCACTTTGCTTATGTATGTACGGTACATGGCGACACTGTTGAAAACAATGGATGTCGATACGGACCGGTGGCAACTCTCACCTATCTCCGATGACCTTCTGATGTGTCTCCCGGGCCGCGACCGGCGGACACCGTTTGTCGTCTGAACAATAGTTGTTGATTACGAAACAAATGTTTCGAGAGAAAAAGTAAATCGAATGAGAAATACGTAACATGAATAATTATGTTACCAGTTATAATAACAATACATGCTTTCTGAAATTCTATGAGCGAGAATATTTTAGTGATCAAACACAGCCTTCGTTCTCTTTATACGAGCACATTATACAGTTTGTGAGGCGAGAAAACAGAATGTTAGCATGGATACTTACTCATCCGCTGCGTAAGCTGCTACAAACGCCAACGCCAGGAAGGCGAAAAGTAAGACGACACTCGCACGCACTGTCTCTACAAGGCGTCTCTGTAAGAGACAAATTACACGATTTATCGAGAGTTGCTTAATTGTCATTCATCTTTGGACAACTTTGGACATAATAACTTCATACTAAAGTGAAACAAAAGATACCTTACGGCGCATAATGACACCAATGTCGATGTCATATTTTGTGAAACACTCCTATCTAGGCAATAATATAAGCAAATGTCAAATCTACTTACCTGATTCAGAAACAAGAAAGGTTTCGTTCAGATGTCCAGTCTTGCTCTGTCGGTGTCGGCGCAGACCTTCTGTTTATATAGCAACTAACACTGGCGGACGAGCTGTGTCTACGTGATCCAAATCTCGAACGAGAACACGTAACAAACCTTTTTTGTCAAAATGCATCGTCGTCGTCGTCGTCTCGTCGTCGTCGTCGTCGTCGTCGTCGTCGTCGTCGTCGTCGTCGTCGTCGTCGTCGTCGTCGTCGTCGTCGTCGTCGTCGTCGTCGTCGTCGTCGTCGTCGTCGTCGTCGTCGTCGTCGTCGTCGTCGTCGTCGTCGTCGTCGTCGTCGTCGTCGTCGTCGTCGTCGTCGTCGTCGTCGTCGTCGTCGTCGTCGTCGTCGTCGTCGTCGTCGTCGTCGTCGTCGTCGTCGTCGTCGTCGTCGTCGTCGTCGTCGTCGTCGTCGTCGTCGTCGTCGTCGTCGTCGTCGTCGTCGTCGTCGTCGTCGTCGTCGTCGTCGTCGTCGTCGTCGTCGTCGTCGTCGTCGTCGTCGTCGTCGTCGTCGTCGTCGTCGTCGTCGTCGTCGTCGTCGTCGTCGTCGTCGTCGTCGTCGTCGTCGTCGTCGTCGTCGTCGTCGTCGTCGTCGTCGTCGTCGTCGTCGTCGTCGTCGTCGTCGTCGTCGTCGTCGTCGTCGTCGTCGTCGTCGTCGTCGTCGTCGTCGTCGTCGTCGTCGTCGTCGTCGTCGTCGTCGTCGTCGTCGTCGTCGTCGTCGTCGTCGTCGTCGTCGTCGTCGTCGTCGTCGTCGTCGTCGTCGTCGTCGTCGTCGTCGTCGTCGTCGTCGTCGTCGTCGTCGTCGTCGTCGTCGTCGTCTAAACCCCCAGAGGACACCTTTGAACAATATCCGAAAGCCAGTGACGCAAATTGAAACAAGTGAGATAAAAAAGTTCATGTTTCATACTGTTCTTACATATTTACATGGCTTGTTAAGTGTCGCATATGAAACTCATTTGTATTAGCCGCGCAAAAGGCAAATTGAAATTAGATAGCGCGCATCGGTTTTATTTAAAATGGCGGCTGTGTGTAGACAAAGCGGCCTCGCTTTGTCTACAGGGCCCACTTTGTCTACAGGGCCCACTTTGCCCGCATCATCCATATTTAGAAATATGATGGCAGCATCATTGCATAGTTGTAGGTAGAATATGTACTGTGATTGTGTGAGCCAATTAACACATTTAATGCTACCAGATTAATACAAATTATGAATGGCAGACAACTAGACGTACTGCATATATAATTCTCTCACCCATGGCAACACTATAAATTTACGTTTACCAAGTAAAGGTTTGGAAAAGTTTCGATGTTATAGGACGGATATCCACAAAGAACACAGAGGACCATCGTTATATACAATAAAAAAAATCGTCGCGAATAAAAACGATTTTTTAAAATTGTATTTAACGATGATGTATATGTATATGTATATGTATATGTATATGTATATGTATATGTATATGTATATGTATATGTATATGTATATGTATATGTATATGTGTATGTGTATGTGTATGTGTATGTGTATGTGTATGTGTATGTGTATGTGTATGTGTATGTGTATGCGTATGCGTATGCGTATGCGTATGCGTATGCGTATGCGTATGCGTATGCGTATGCGTATGCGTATGCGTATAGGTGTATGCGTATGCGTATGCGTATGCGTATGCGTATGCGTATGCGTATGCGTATGCGTATGCGTATGCGTATGCGTATAGGTGTATGCGTATGCGTATGCGTATGCGTATGCGTATGCGTATGCGTATGCGTATGCGTATGCGTATGCGTATGCGTATGCGTATGCGTATGCGTATGCGTATGCGTATGCGTATGCGTATGCGTATGCGTATGCGTATGCGTATGCGTATGCGTATGCGTATGCGTATGCGTATGCGTATGCGTATGCGTATGCGTATGCGTATGCGTATGCGTATGCGTATGCGTATGCGTATGCGTATGCGTATGCGTATGCGTATGCGTATGCGTATGCGTATGCGTATGCGTATGCGTATGCGTATGCGTATGCGTATGCGTATGCGTATGCGTATGCGTATGCGTATGCGTATGCGTATGCGTATGCGTATGCGTATGCGTATGCGTATGCGTATGCGTATGCGTATGCGTATGCGTATGCGTACGCGTACGCGTACGCGTACGCGTACGCATA
>CBDHHR010000437.1:0-4872 GCA_965263245.1 Metamycoplasmataceae bacterium
GGAAGCCATTTTCTAATGGCTTCCTTCGGTAAGTGTTTCTTCTTTGACCGTTTCCCCTGTTTTTTCAAGGGGACAAATTTGTCAACGACGCAGTCAATTTCACTCTTTAAAATATTCCAACATTCTGTTGCTCCCGCGTATAGTAGGCTAAAGCACTTATCGTTTTTTGACTTCACATGCAGGTTTTTATTTTCGTTCAGTTAGTTTCAACAGCTGTATACCAAACACGTTCGAGTCTGTCCGTATGTGACTAGACCAAACACCGCGATGATGTCAGTTAGAGTTTGTCCGTGTGGACCAACAGACGAAACACCGCGATTTTATTCACGCTAGAGCTAGCTAGATTTTGTCCATATGGAACTACACCAAACACCGCGATGATGTCAGTTAGAGTTTGTCCGTGTGGACCAACAGACGAAACACCGCGATTTTATTCACGCTACAGCTTGTCCATGTGGAAATATACCAAACACCGTGATTTTGTTCTCGTGAGATTTTGTCCATGTGGAACTAAACCAAACACTGCGATTTTTCACGTTAGCGTTTATCCGTATGGAGAAAGTCCCGTGCAGGGGTCATTGAAAACGCAGCTCAGGCAAACTCGAAATTAAATTACCATCTGACATGAGTGGTTAGCGACTTGTTATCTACGAGACGAGCATTGGTTTTGCCAGGGCCGCCTCATCACGGATCCACCAGACAGTTTAGTCGCTGTCAGATTTCACACGCCGCAACTCGCTGCTCGCATCGCTGCCGTCGTTTAGTGTCAACCCCGGGCAGTGTGGTCGCGATGTCAGCTTCGAGTGACGCTCGCGCGGGGAGTTTTCACGAATATTGCCCTCGGTGGGCACTTCCCTTCTTAGCGAGTGGGTTTTAGATTAGCTGAATTTTGTTGCTAACGTCGCCAGACCCGGGGCAGTTTTGCGGTTTTTCGTCTCGAGTTTTATTTGAGACACTATAATGTGTGTTTGTAAACATGAACGCGTGTGATAAAGTAAATGAAGATTTGTGTGGAATATTATTGAACTATGTACATAGACGTCATCTCCGACAACGCGAAAGTGGCGAGTTTGAGAGAAAACGAAAATCATGATGTCAATTTGTTTTGAATAGCACCCCTAACCCCGTTCCCTGCCTTCAGGTGTCATTCCTGTCCGACCGAAAGAAGTGAGAGGCAACGCAATGTTTGTCTTGGCTGTCAGCGCAGTGTCGAATGTTGGGCATGCGCTGCTGGTCCAGCCACCGCAATATTATACATTTTGTTTTCTATTATAATGCCTTACTGTATAGCGTGCGGGCGAAATGAACTGAGCACATACTATTATACATGCAAACGACCAGTTGATCGCGATATATGGGTCTATTAAGAACAGTAAACTATAATATATTGGTCTTAATTCGACGATCGTAAAAAGTGATTAAAGTAGGACATCCGGCATTTCTATGTATAATTAAATTATGTGAAAATGGAGATGTCTAAATCAGTTTGTGTGTCTTGAAAAAGGTTTTTCTAGTAAACTACTGACAATATAATGTTATGCTTTATTAACACATGTAGATGCAAACAGTCGACTTTTGTTTCCATGTAACTAAAGACAATGGCCGGCAAGTAAGAAAATACGTCGCCCCCTCCTTGTGTGACCAGTGCAGGATACAGAGCACAGTACAGGACACAGAGCACAGTACAGGACACAGAGCACAGTACAGGACACAGAGCACAGTACAGGACACAGAGCACAGTACAGGACACAGGGCACAGTACAGGACACAGAGCACAGTACAGGACACAGAGCACAGTACAGGACACAGAGCACAGTACAGAACACAGAGCACAGTACATGACACAGAGCACAGTACAGGACACAGGGCACAGTACAGGACACAGAGCACAGTACATGACACAGAGCACAGTACAGGACACAGGGCACAGTACAGGACACAGAGCACAGTACAGGACACAGAGCACAGTACAGGGCACAGTACAGGACACAGAGCACAGTACAGGACACAGAGCACAGTACAGGACACAGAGCACAGTACAGGACACAGGACACAGTACAGGACACAGAGCACAGTACAGGACACAGAGAACAGTACAGGACACAGAGCACAGTACAGGACACAGAGCACAGTACAGGACACAGGGCACAGTACAGGACACAGAGCACAGCCCAGGACACCGAACACAGTACAGGACACAGAGCACAGTACAGGACACAGGGCACAGTACAGGACACAGAGCACAGTACAGGACACAGAGCACAGTATAGGACACAGAGCACAGTACAGGACACAGGACACAGTACAGGACACAGAGCACAGTACAGGACATAGAGCACAGTACAGGACACAGAGCACAGTACAGGACACAGAGCACAGTACAGGACACATGGCACAGTACAGGACACAGAGCACAGCCCAGGACACCGAACACAGTACAGGACACAGAGCACAGTACAGGACACAGAGCACAGCACAGGACACCGAACACAATACAGGACACAGAGCACAGTACAGGACACAGAGCACAGTACAAGACATAGAGCACAGTACAAGACATAGAGCACAGTACAGGACACAGAGCACAGTACAGGACACAGAGCACAATACAGGACACAGAGCACAGTACAGGACACAGAGCACAGTACAGGACACAGAGCACACTACAGGACACAGAGCACAGTACAGGACACAGAGCACAGTACAGGACACAGAGCACAGTACAGGACACAAATAGCACAGTACAGGACACAGAGAACAGTACAAGACACAGAGCACAGTACAGGACACAGAGCACAGTACAGGACACAGAGCACAGTACAGGACACAGAGCACAGTACAGGACACAGAGCACAGTACAAGACATAGAGCACAATACAGGACACAGAGCACAGTACAGGACACAGAGCATAATACAGGACACAGAGCACAGTACAGGACACACAGCACAGTACAGGACACAGAGCAGAGTACAAGACATAGAGCACAATACAGGACAGAGAGCACACTACAGGACACAGAGCACAGTACAGGACACAGAGCACAGTACAGGACATAGAGCACATACAGGACACAGAGCACAGTACAGGACACAGAGCACAGTACAAGACATAGAGCACAGTACAAGACACAGAGCACAGTACAGGACACAGAGCACAGTACAGGACACAGAGCACAATACAGGACACAGAGCACAGTACAGGACACAGAGCACAGTACAGGACAGAGAGCACACTACAGGACACAGAGCACAGTACAGGACACAGAGCACAGTACAGGACACAGAGCACAGTACAGGACACAGAGCACAGTACAGGACACAGAGCACAGTACAGGACACAGAGCACAGTACAGGACACAGAGCACAGTACAAGACACAGAGCACAGTACAAGACATAGAGCACAATACAGGACACAGAGCACAGTACAGGACACAGAGCACAGTACAAGACATAGAGCACAATACAGGACACAGAGCACAGTACAGGACACAGAGCACAATACAGGACACAGAGCACAGTACAGGACACAGAGCACAGTTGATTTTCCCATTGGTAACGTGTTGCCAGATGATAAGGACACTACATGAGTACAATTATCTTTCTACACAGTTACTGCAATCATGCCATTGCCATGCTCATCAAATGTAATCAAAATCACATACCTCTGGCTCTTTCTAAATGCAAGCATGTACCCTGTCCGTCGATGTTTACCAAATTTAGCACGTTTTTTCAGCATTGTCAAGTCAAAAAGATGGCTAACAATCACTACGCTAACTACACTCTACCTAACATGGTCATTTCACTGCAGATACACCATGGCACGGAATATACTAATATGCCTGCTCTATTGTACTTATTCAACATAAACAGTATTTGCATAATTTTAAATAACACAATTCTTATGGTACAACATTCGTACGGGACACACCAGGAAGTCTAACTGTGGTCTGACCCCTACAATATCACATCGACAGATGACGTCGGACGTCCCGGGCGAGAGAGCGAACAATCGCGCGATTTGATTATTTCATTAGTTGCATGTCTGCGTTATGTCGCGCATCACGACTGAGACAGCCGGCGAGTAATGATCTCATTAACCACCAGGCGGCAGTCAACTCGCCCCATCGATAAGGCGCGATAACACGATATAGACAGCGGAATAATCCAATGTCGTCGATTGACGCGATTGGCGAAGACGTCGGGAGATTAAGATAGTGACACAGTGAGACTGACGACAAAAATGTCAGAATAGAATAGAAAGGAAAGAACGAGTTTTGCCATCTTCGATGTATTTCATAGTTTGTTAATTGTAAAATAAAGTCGTATTAGTATCGTTGGCAACTGTTAGAACACAAGACGCCCAAACAACAGAATCCATTTTTGAATCCTCTCGCTGCTATTTTATGTTTGTACAATTTCGCTCCCCCGTGTTGCCTCAATTCACTAAGCTGTAAAACTGTGTACCCAGTTACATACAGTGGTGGACAAATGGCGCAGTACCTGCAGCGTGGCTGAATTCTTCCTAAATATGTCTTGATGGTGAAGAAACGAACATATCTCCTACAGGTGGTGAAGTGTACTCGTTCTATATCATGTCCTGGGAATTGGGTGTAGTACTGTATAAAAACTTACCTTGAAAAAAAACAATATTTATAAGCGCAAGCACATTTTGAAAGAGGTTAGTCTGATTTATTAATAATTGTTACAATTTCAAAAAATTCTTTGTGTTACGATTGACACATTGTTACGGTCAATTCAAAATTGCGGCTGACGCAATATTACGGTCACCTCATAGTTACGTCCAACTTACGGTGAAAAAAGGTCGACTCGCTGTTATGTTCGACTCACTTTTTTCAGTCAATTAAATTTT
>CBDHHR010000438.1:2500-12876 GCA_965263245.1 Metamycoplasmataceae bacterium
AGGGCATCATCGCCGTGAATCAGGTCACCTACAACAACCGTAGGGCACCATCGCCTTGAATCAGGTCACCTACAACAACCGTAGGGCACCATCGCCTTGAATCAGGTCACCTACAACAACCGTAGGGCACCATCGCCGTGAACCAGGTCACCTACAACAACCGTAGGGCACCATCGCCGTGAACCAGGTCACCTACAACAACCGTAGGGCACCATCGCCGTGAACCAGGTCACCTACAACAACCGTAGGGCACCATCGCCGTGAACCAGGTCACCTACAACAACCGTAGGGCACCATCGCCGTGAACCAGGTCACCTACAACAACCGTAGGGCACCATCGCCGTGAACCAGGTCACCTACAACAACCGTAGGGCACCATCGCCGTGAACCAGGTCACCTACAACAACCGTAGGGCACCATCGCCTTGAACCAGGTCACCTACAACAACCGTAGGGCATCATCGCCTTGAATCAGGTCACCTACAACAACCGTAGGGCATCATCGCCTTGAATCAGGTCACCTACAACAACCGTAGGGCATCATCGCCGTGAACCAGGTCACCTACAACAACCGTAGGGCACCATCGCCTTGAACCAGGTCACCTACAACAACCGTAGGGCATCATCGCCTTGAATCAGGTCACCTACAACAACCGTGGGGCATCATCGCCTTGAATCAGGTCACCTACAACAACCGTAGGGCACCATCGCCTTGAACCAGGTCACCTACAACAACCGTAGGGCACCATCGCCTTGAATCAGGTCACCTACAACAACCGTAGGGCATCATCGCCTTGAATCAGGTCACCTAACAACCGTAGGGCACCATCGCCTTGAATCAGGTCACCTACAACAACCGTAGGGCACCATCGCCTTGAATCAGGTCACCTACAACAACCGTAGGGCACCATCGCCTTGAACCAGGTCACCTACAACAACCGTAGGGCACCATCGCCTACAACAACCAGGTCACCTACAACAACCGTAGGGCACCATCGCCTCAGGTCACCTACAACAACCGTGGGGCATCATCGCCTTGAATCAGGTCACCTACAACTAGGGCATCATCGCCTTGAATCAGGTCACCTACAAACATCGTAGGGCACAACCATCGCCAGGTCACCTACAACAACCAGGTCACCTACAACAACCGTAGGGCACCATCGCCTTGAACCAGGTCACCTACAACAACCGTAGGGCACCATCGCCTTGAACCAGGTCACCTACAACAACCGTAGGGCATCATCGCCGTGAACCAGGTCACCTACAACAACCAGGGCACCATCACCGTGAACCAGGTCACCTACAACAACCGTAGGGCACCATCGCCTTGAACCAGGTCACCTACAACAACCGTAGGGCATCATCGCCTAAACCAGGTCCTACAACAACCGTAGGGCACCATCGCCTTGAACCAGGTCACCTACAACAACCGTAGGGCACCATCGCCGTGAACCAGGTCACCTACAACAACCGTAGGGCACCATCGCCTTGAATCGCCGTAAACCAGGTCACCTACAACAACCGTAGGGCACCATCGCCTTGAACCAGGTCACCTACAACAACCGTAGGGCACCATCGCCTTGAACCAGGTCACCTACAACAACCTAGGGCATCATCGCCGTAAACCAGGTCACCTACAACAACCGTAGGGCACCATCGCCTTGAACCAGGTCACCTACAACAACCGTAGGGCACCATCGCCTACCGTAGGGCACCATCGCCTTGAATCAGGTCACCTACAACAACCGTAACAACCGTAGGGCACCATCGCCTTGAATCAGGTCACCTACAACAACCGTAGGGCACCATCGCCGTAAACCAGGTCACCTACAACAACCGTAGGGCACCATCGCCTTGAACCAGGTCACGTACAACAACCGTAGGGCACCATCGCCGTGAACCAGGTCACCTACAACAACCGTAGGGCACCATCGCCGTGAACCAGGTCACCTACAACAACTGTAGGGCACCATCACCGTGAACCAGGTCACCTACAACAACCGTAGGGCACCATCGCCTTGAACCAGGTCACCTACAACAACCGTAGGGCACCATCGCCGTGAACCAGGTCACCTACAACAACCGTAGGGCACCATCGCCGTGAACCAGGTCACCTACAACAACCGTAGGGCACCATCGCCGTGAACCAGGTCACCTACAACAACCGTAGGGCACCATCGCCGTGAACCAGGTCACCTACAACAACTGTAGGGCACCATCGCCGTGAACCAGGTCACCTACAACAACCGTAGGGCACCATCGCCGTGAACCAGGTCACCTACAACAACTGTAGGGCACCATCGCCGTGAACCAGGTCAACTACAACAACCGTAGGGCACCATCGCCGTGAACCAGGTCACCTACAACAACCGTAGGGCACCATCGCCGTGAACCAGGTCACCTACAACAACCGTAGGGCACCATCGCCGTGAACCAGGTCACCTACAACAACTGTAGGGCACCATCGCCGTGAACCAGGTCACCTACAACAACCGTAGGGCACCATCGCCGTGAACCAGGTCACCTACAACAACCGTAGGGCATCATCGCCGTGAACCATGTGACCTACAACAACCGTAGGGCACCATCGCCGTGAACCAGGTCACCTACAACAACCGTAGGGCACCATCGCCGTGAACCATGTGACCTACAACAACCGTAGGGCACCATCGCCTTATACCAAGTCACCTATAACATGCATCAACATGTCTGTCGTGACACGGATGTGCAACATGAATACATCGTCCCAATATTAATTACTCCATTGTAGTGGAATAATCCAATTTGCCTGTCCTGTTCAGAACGCGCTGCCCGGCGTCTTGACGCGTCCACGGGTGAGTTCCTGGAGCGACTCGACCTCCACCATTGGTGTTCCAAAGACATCAGTTGTGTCGACAACATTGGTATAATTGAGATATCGTATCTTGAGGAAACGTTTTGTCATGAACGTATTCTCGTTATACCCAGCGTTGTGTGTTGTAACCATACTTTGCTGGATGGATTACAGTAACGGACACTTAGTTAATGTCGTTCGCCGCTGTTTCGCCTGTGGCTTTCGGATAAGCAATTAAACGCAATGGCTTGCTTCTGCAAGGTGGTGATATCATGACAAGTAAAATACCCCCCGCTGAAGTGAAATGTATGACATGCAATGCACGCACTGACTCCGGGTAAGGACACGGCGAAATTAACGCTCAGCGCAGCATCTTTGCAGGACTTTGCCAAGTAATTATCCGGAGCAGATCAGCTGGTCCCACGGGAGTGAAATGTTTCGTCGTGTTTCCGATGAAAGCCAATACTCGGAGAAGAAGGTCGCGCGACACAGTGCTTGGGTCACCCGCGACCGTGAAGGGTTCAGATCACAGTTAAACTTCCTAGTCTGACTCATACGAATGTAATACCTTAACAATTGTGTCATTTGAGATTTTGAAAAATTATGCAGTAGAGCAGGCATACTAGTAGATTCAGTGCTATGATGTATCTGCAGTGTAATGACGCGTGCTATGCAGAGTGTAGTTGGCGTAGTGAATTTTAGTCATTTTTTCTAACATGACCATTGGAATGCAGAAAAACAGGCTAAATTTGGCCAATATTGACGGGCAGTGGTGCGGCGGTACACATCAAACACAACTCATCACCTGTAACAAGCGTATTTACCTTTGCAGGAAGAGTGCGTTTACCTGGTGCGGCGGTACAAGACAAATGAAATTCATCAACGTAGCTCCTCAGATATAACTACTAGTGTACTTAGCGGCTGGTTATCGTCGGGAATAGTCCTGTGGAGAAATGCTACAGTCCTCTTGCGGCTGTTCAAGTTTGGACAACAAATGCATTGATTACATAAATGGCAAATCGCTTAGCAGCACGAGTAACTTATATAAACACCAGGCCTTATGATATCGAGATATGTCGAACTGGAGTCAGTGTCATCGTGGTCAAATAAGAAGGCACATTGTCAAGGAACTCACCTTGCCAGTCCAGCGCACTCCCTTCCATATGCAGAAGTAACAGACGACCCAGGCAAGGAGCAGCGTGAGGGCCAGTTGCCACCGGACACTGCCCGGGTGGTCCAGCCCACTCGAGATCTGCAGAGCGTAGCGCCTGCAAACCAAACTCACGTCAACATGGCACAGGCGCAGCGCCTGCAAACCAAACTCACTTCAACATGGCACAGGCGTAGCGCCTGCAAACCAAACTAACGTCAACATGGCGCAGGTGTAGCGCCTGCAAACCAAACTCACGTCAACATGCCACAGGTGTAGCGCCTGCAAACCAAACTAACGTCAACATGGCACAGGTGTAGCGCCTGCAAACCAAACTAACGTCAACATGGCACAGGTGTAGCGCCTGCAAACCAAACTAACGTCAACAACGTCAACGTCAATTGACTTGGAGTTCAGAACCAGATAAATCAATCGAGACATGTACTGGAGGCCATTGAATTGAGTTTTGACTTCACTAATCAGATGCCAACAGGTTTTATTAATAATAATCCAAAAAAACGCCACGCGACCACACAAAGCCTCATTGCATAGTCGTTGCTCTTTAATATGGTCCTTATCACGCGTTACCAGAAGTTACACATACTGCCATCTGACAGTGTTTTTATATGATTATATAGCGAACAACGCTATCTTAATAATACAGTGGGCGAACGTATTAGAAAGTATCGTAATATGTTATATTGTTAACCATTTGATCGTTTTTTATCAATGATATTTCCCAAGATAAGGGACGCAACTACAGACTTGGGACTGCACCTGCAACTCGGTTTGAGTTCAGTTGCAGATGATCCTTGATAACCAACACCTCGTGTGTGTGTGTGTGTGTGTGTGTGTGTGTGTGTGTGTGTGTGTGTGTGTGTGTGTGTGTGTGTGTGTGTGTGTGTGTGTGTGTGTGTGTGTGTGTGTGTGTGTGTGTGTGTGTGTGTGTGTGTGTGTGTGTGTGTGTGTGTGTGTGTGTGTGTGTGTGTGTGTGTGTGTGTGTGTGTGTGTGTGTGTGTGTGTGTGTGTGTGTGTGTGTGTGTGTGTGTGTGTGTGTGTGTGTGTGTGTGTGTGTGTGTGTGTGTGTGTGTGTGTGTGTGTGTGTGTGTGTGTGTGTGTGTGTGTGTGTGTGTGTGTGTGTGTGTGTTTGTGTGTTTGTTTGTGTGTTTGTGTGCTTGTGTGCTTGTGTGCTTGTGTGCTTGTTTGCTTGTTTGCTTGTTTGCTTGTTTATTTCTTTATTTGTTTGTTTGTTTGTTTGTTTGTTTGTTTGTTTGTTTGTTTGTTTGTTTGAAAGAAATCGTTTGGACAGGACCTATTAAAGTACTTAGACAAAAAGCTAGCGCCAACAGAAACATAACTAGTGACCTTTGAGTACTTGGCAATCATGCGAACCGAGGGTACCTTTCATTTCCGTAATGATATTCACAATTCCACCCTGACGCAATTACACAAAGTGAAGAATACCTATTCATCACAAATGACGTATGCAGCTGTACACCATATTGGGTTTTGAATTTGAATGAAGAATTTTGAGAACCGCCACCTTTTCTCGACGTTTATAATGTGACGCGAATTCACACCAACACATCAACAAACTGCTCGCATTATACACTCGTATCATTTACATAATTGTTATACGGCGTGTGAATCATTGAGCAAAAGAATGGAGCTCGGTCACGACATCACAGGGAACTATTTTGCTTGCGCTACAGTGACCATGAAAGGGTTGTAATTGGGTTACAACAATTGTATGCCGCACCGACATTGAGCAATCATCCATAATGATCTGTCAGTATACTGTTCATCATACGACAATGTGGTTTGTTGTAGATTCGTATAATTTACATACTTGTGATGTGGTGCCTGAATCATGAGCAGAATATTGGAGATCTGTCATGACATTGCGGGGAACTAGGTTTTTCTTGCGCTGCAGTGGCCTTGAATTGGGTTACAAGAATTGTATGCTACTAAAAAATTGGTGTCCTCGTTTGTCCTGCTGAGAAATAGTGTGTGTGTGTGTGTGTGTGTGTGTGTGTGTGTGTGTGTGTGTGTGTGTGTGTGTGTGTGTGTGTGTGTGTGTGTGTGTTGTGTGTGAGTGTGTGTGTGTGTGTGTGTGTGTGTGTGTGTGTGTGTGTGTGCGTGTGTGGAGCGTGCGTGCATGTGTATATATATGTGCGCGTTGTGTGTATGCACGCGAGTGTTTCTCTGTGTATGCATGTATGTACGTGCGTGCGTGCATGCGAACGTGCTAGGCTAGTGTGTGTGTGTGTGTGTGTGTGTGTGTGTGTGTGTGTGTGTGCGTGCGTGTGTGTGTGTGTATGCGTGCGTGCGTGCGTGTGTGTGTGTGTGTGTGTGTGTGTGTGTGTGTGTGTGTGTGTGTGTGTGTGTGTGTGTGTGTGTGTGTGTGTGTGTGTGTGTGTGTGTGTGTGTGTGTGGATGGGCGTTTGTGGGTATATGTGTGTTTGTGTATGTGCCTGCGTGAGTGTGCGATTGTTTGCGCCTAAGTGTACGGGAGCGTGCATTTCGGTAGTGTACACTCGTGTATGCGTGCGTGTACATCATGTGACTGTGGCCTGGCAGTATACATTTATAAAAACCTGCCTCTGCTGCACAATACTGCACGACGTTGTCGCTGTCAGTACAACTCTATGTGATATGTATGTGACCGACTATAAACCGTGTCGTCGCTCCCATGCATACACACAGCGGCGGAATAACCTGCCCTTGTCGCCGCCGGGTATTCTGAATGACGTTTCCGGCAATTACAAAAGATAAAGATAAAAACGTGGTACAACAAAGCGGTATCCGTGGGATTTCCCGGGCGCACCGCGACACGCTCTCCAGAGCGCTGCCTGTGACTGCGATCCGCGCCCATTTCAAGTACCCGATGTACCGTTATTTTTTACCATTTCAACAGGCGGGCCCATTCACCTTCGCTGCTCTGGTTTCCGATAGCGCTTGTCCGTGCACTCGCGCTTATCTGCAGTGTGGTTGACTCGAGCGACCACAAAGTACTGGCATGTCATTGCTTTTGACATGTGCCTGTTCAAACCACGAGAACGGAATGCAGCGACATGTTCCTGTACTTGCCATATTTTAGCAAACGTAGATACACTTCTCGCGAATTGCACTTTAGCAGCGCCATGTTGGATTCTAAAGACGACATTTCTAAGTTGCAGAAGCAACTGCAACAAAGACGTTTTTCTTTCTTTGTCTGCTTTTTGTTGTTATTTTAATTCTTCTTCTTTTTTCTTTTTCTTCTTCATATTTTCTTCTCCTTCTCATTCGCTTCTGTTACATCTTTCATTATATTAATTGTCTTTTTTTCTCTTTTTCTGTATTCAACTATTGCTTCTTCTTTTGTATTACTATAATAGAAGACCTGAGTTTGGGTACAATCTCAGATTACAGTGTGAAGATAATCCGTTCTGTGGGTCGACGGCCGATTACACGTTAATCCCTTTGTGGCATCTTTTTGTGTTCCCGACACAGACATAAAGAGAGACCGATGAATTATACATTTTCATCCAGAAAAAACAGGCAAACGAGGAATTGTGTAGCTAACATTTGGACTTGTCTACAGACTATATACATAACAACCTATGTAGGATACGCAGACCGATCAAACTGGGATTTGACGTCATTTTCCCTCAGGTGCTGCAGAAGTAAGATTTGTGTATCTGCATATTCGCGAAATCCTGAAGGAACCTTGCGCACGGCCCTGATAAAGGTTAACAGGGTTGTCCCTAGCAAAAACAATGATAGTTTGGCTGAATATTGACTCACGGACATTCCACAAGACATGGTGGCCCCAGCGACGTCACGACAGAGAGGGTGGAGTGATGAATGACCAGACAAAACCGTTTAAAAATAGGGTCTCCTTCTAAATAAAAAATGACGTTTAGCTTCTTAATAGTTTCGACAATGTCATTTTAATTTACACAAAATATTAAATTTACACATAATTGTTTTCAGACAATATATAATTGTGATTCATTAAAACAAATATGACGTTCAATGTGTTGGAATATACGCATTCATGGTAATGGACACAAACCTGCACAGCGCTGCACATACGCCGTGTAGTGAATCACATTTCAATGCACACTGAGATGAATTACGTTTAGATGGTACTAGACGTATGCGAAAATGTCAGACAGCCATTCACAACGAAGATAGGACTTTCCCAATGCCGTGCATAAGTTGAGTTCGGTCAAGCATGTTACGACCTTGGGATTTGACCCTGAACCCAATGTCTGCGCTTTTGACAAAAGGTGACGTCGGAACAACGGGTTGCGTGTATAAATCATTCACATCAGATTAAAGGTACTCCCACAACCTTCAATCTTACTCATGCCATGGTTGAATAGTCTTTACTGTAGTGGAAGGGTTGGCGTAAGAAATAGAACATAAACGGCGATGTCATATGGGGATAAACCACCAAATGGTATCCGTCCGCCATTGCTCTTGTGTACATTTCTGGAAGCACAGAATGTAGGACTGGTTTTTAATAAAACTGATATTTCCGTGTAACATGGCGTCAGAGCGGCGAAATAACGACATTTGTCAGACAGTGACGAGGTGCGTACGCATCCAGGTGTAATTCGACCTAGAGGTGTCAACATGGGCAAACGTCGGCTGATCGGAGCAGAAATGTAGGGGTGTCAGGTTAGAGATTGTATCGCAGGAGAAAGAGAAAAGAACATTTCACGAATTTTACACAGGACAAGTGTGAATGGAAAGTAATAAATATCTGTAATTGTCTATACCATAACTTTAAAAAAGTGGGAAATCAAAGAGACATTAGAATGGCCGCCTATGATGAAATCAAATGTGGCATCTACCCATACCAGTGGTTCTTAACGTCTTAACCCCAAAATCATTTCGAGTCGCCGAGAGTGCCCAATGACTCTCCAAACACTTGACCGTATGACTGACCATACCAGAAGCACGCGAAACGAACAACTAATGTAATATGCATGCGGACAGTTGTTTGAATATAAGACGCCATGTGATGTAGAATATTAGGGTAACCTGGGGCAAAACGGCCCCTGTGGGTAATACGGCCCCCTGTCTTATCTGCCAAACGAGTGAACATAAACTAACGTTGAATAGTGGAAATGATGCTGCTACCTAGCGAATACTCTTACCGACCGCAAGGACAAACGCTATTAAAAGTAAGTTCACAAACCTATTTTAAAGTTTTGCATTCCCTGTGATCTAATAATCACTCTTCGGTAAAATCGATGCTAACATCTATACACGTTTTCAATGCCATTAATCGAAATGGGAGCGATATTAAAGGATTACATGTGGAGGTGAATATTAATATTAATATTAACATTAATATTCAAGTTAGTGTTAATATTAATGTTAATGTTAATGTTAACGTTAACGTTAACGTTAACGTTAACGTTAACGCTAACGCTAACGCTAACGCTAGCGCTAGCGCTAGCGCTAGCGCTAGCGCTAGCGCTAACGCTAACGCTAACGCTAACGCTAACGCTAACGCTAACGCTAACGCTAACGCTAACGCTAACGCTAACACTATTAAGATTAAGATTAAGATTAAGATTAAGATTAAGATTAAGATTAAGATTAAGATTAAGATTAAGATTAAGATTAAGATTAAGATTAAGATTAAGATTAAGATTAAGATTAATAATAATAATATTAATATCATTGTCATTGTCATTGTCATTGTCATTGTCATTGTCATTGTCATTGTCATTGTCATTGTCATTGTCATTGTCATTGTCATCAACATCAACATCAACATCAACATCAACATCAACATCAGCATCAGCATCAGCATCAGCATCAGCATCAGCATCAACATCAACATCAACATCAACATCAACATCAACATCAACATCAACATTAACATTAACATTAACATTATTATTATGTATTGTTTATTATTAGTTATTATTGTTTATTATTATTTTGTATTGTTATAATAATTATTATTATTTAATCCCCTATTGACCACACTTACTCCCAGAACTCTCGTACGGGTGACGTGAAGTTGCCCGGGCCGCGACATGACGTCTCAGTAACGTTTGTGACGGCGCACATGGGCTCGAAGTCAGGGCGACAGGACGCCGTGTTCCACCAGTGGTCGCACGTCGCCCACGGCAGCGTCGCCCGGAAGGAACTGAAGAGGTAGAACAAGGCCCACGCCAGGATCACGATGTAGTACGTGTTGAGCCACGCGGCGATGATGGCCGCCGAGTAGCCGACTCCTGCAACATACGTCACAATGACGTCATACGTGATACATAATGGTAATTACTATTATATTATGTTACTTAACTTTACTCAATTGAATATATACATATTATGTGTTATGTATTATATATAATCATCTCATATATCATCGTATCATATA
>CBDHHR010000439.1:0-2500 GCA_965263245.1 Metamycoplasmataceae bacterium
TGGTGGTTCCTTTGACAGCGACATTATTGTCTTAAAGCTGCCGACCCCAGTTTGTAATGTTATATGATTGTGGGTTTTAATTTTTAATTTTGGTACAACAAGAATTACTATAAGTGCACACATTCGTATGTATTGTAGGCCTACCGTGTAGACTTATAATAGTATGTGAACATGATGTAATATGTGTGCCATATGTATGCTTCTATAAATGTACTAACAAAATTGATGTACTTCCAACAAATTCTATACCTACTTGGGCTCAATAAATATTATGGTTATGGTTATGGTTATGACGAGAACAGATGGAGATTTTAAAAAGTGTAGAATGGAAGAAGCAAGTCGTGACGAAAATTGAAACAGAAACACCGGGAGCATAACATTGAAACTAAAGGTAAGTTCTTGTATAACGCAATGTCGATGATTTGGTACTGCTGAAGCTGTTGCTGTCAGACTAGACCCGTTTGTTTGGCCAGGCCATAGAAGATGCTTTCTCTGTCCCTCAGTAGCGCCTCAGGACTGTCCAGTTCCTTGATGGTCCCTTCATCGAGGACCAACACCCTGGCAGTGGGAAAACAAACAAAAACATCGTCTTCAACCATAGAGCAAATGTAGTTTTCATGATGATTTACAGAAAGATCACAATTATATATACATACAGCAACGAAACAGTACCTGTTTTGCCACCGGTTGACGAAAGTTCAGTTAGCGTTTATAATTACAAGAGTGTGGGTGGCTCAGTGGCTTTTGCAGTAGCTTTAGTAAGACAACATTTTATTGGCATTGTTTTTTGTTTATACATTATGTATTTGCTGCTATCACGTCTTCAACTCAAACCCACCTGTCGTAGTCCATGATTGTGTTGAGTCTGTGAGCGATTGTGATGACTGTCGAGTCAGCGAATTCAGTGCGGATCGTCTCCTGGATGAAGTCATCTGTCTCGAGGTCAACGGCAGCCGTCGCTTCGTCCAACACGAGGATCTTCGACTTACGAAGCAGGGCCCGAGCCAGACATATCAACTGACGCTGACCGACGCTGTAAGAACGAGTGAGCAGATGGTAGAGACGTGGCTCACTAGCAGGGCTTTATGCAGGATAAAATTATTGCCAGTCACACATGTGTTGGTGGACACATGGATGTTAACTGTTAAGCCAGTTTACAAACTTTTAAATGTGTCTGAATGACCTGATTTGGACTACAAACACACATGTGACATCATTTTCACCCACTTTCAAGGCGTAACTAACAATATCTATGGTTTTGGAAGACCATTTTTTTAACCTTCATTTTTTTACCCGTCCACCATATTTCTACCCGTCTATATTCATTTTTACCTGTCCAAATGACAGGTGGACGGGTCTCTACATAAAGCTATGGTCACTAGCGACAAACACAGTGCAAGACACACGGACCGTCCTCTCTTTTAGGAAAACAACGGAAATATTACTTTGCAATTATCGATTCAAGGTTCCTATACGTGTTTTAGGTTTTGCATCGAATGTCAGACGAACATTAGACAGATGGTAGATTGTCCAGAATGTTATGCTTCTCTTCCGCATTTTTTCCGAGCGGTGTGAACGGTCCACCGATTTCTAAGAGTATCGTTGGTGAGACACAGACTTTTGTGTTAATCTGACAGTCTCCTTCAACGTGTGAAATATTTATACCTGAGATTTTCTCCACCTTCTGCACAATCGTGCTGCAGGCCAAACGGAAGTGACGTCACGAAGTCTTTGAGGTGCGCATGCTCAAGCGACCTCCACACTTCCTCGTCTGTGTATTGCTCGAACGGGTCCAGATTCATGCGCAGTGGGCCTGTGAATAACACCGGATCCTAGGTGAAAGTGAGAATACACACGTCATGTTCAACATATTTTGTTTATTGTACTTCCGGTCAGGTAGCCAGCTTAGAATGAGCAACAGATCTGTGTGCGGGTGTGTGTGTGTGGGTGTGTGTGTGTGTGTGTGTGTGTGTGTTTGTGTGTGTGTATGCGGATGTGTGTGTGTGTGTGTGTGTATGTGTGAGTGTGTGCGGATGCGAGTGTGTGTGTGTCTGTGTGTGTGTGTGTGTGTGCGGATGTGTGCATGTGTGTGTGTGTGTGTGTGTTTGTGTGTGTGTTTGTCTGTGTGTGTGTGTTGTGTGTGTGTGTGTGTGTGTGTGTGTGTGTGTGTGTGTGTGTGTGTGTGTGGGTGGATGTGTGAGTGTGTGTGTGTGTGTGTGTGTGTTTGTCTGTGTGTGTGCGGATATGTGTGTGTGTGTGTGTGTGTGTGTGTGTGTGTGTGTGTGTGTGTGTGTGTGTGTGTGTGTGTGTGCGGATGTGTGTGTGTGTGTGTTGTGTGTGTGTTTGTGTGTGTGTATGTGTGTGTGTGTGTATCTGTGTGTGTCTGTGTGTGTGTGTGTGTGTATGTGTGTGTGTGTGTGTGTGTGTGTGTGTGTGTGTGTGTGTGTGTGTGTGTGTGTGTGTGTGTGTGTGTGTGTGTGTGTGTGTGTGTGTGTGTGTG
>CBDHHR010000440.1:0-6234 GCA_965263245.1 Metamycoplasmataceae bacterium
CAGATACCACTGTACACTTCACAACCAACCGACTCATACAGATGACACAGTTACCACTGTACACTTCACAACCAACCGACTCATACAGATGACACAGTTACCACTGTACACTTCACAACCAACCGACTCATACAGATGACACAGTTACCACTGTACACTTCACAACCAACCGACTCGTACAGATGACACAGTTACCACTGTACACTTCACAACCAACCGACTCGTACAGATGACACAGTTACCACTGTACACTTCACAACCAACCGACTCGTACAGATGACACAGTTACCACTGTACACTTCACAACCAACCGACTCATACAGATGACACTGTTACCACTGTACACTTCACAACCAACCGACTCCTACAGATGACACTGTTACCACTGTACACTTCACAACCAAACGACTCCTACAGATGACACTGTTACCACTGTAAACTTCACAACCAACCGACTCGTACAGATGACACAGTTATCACTGTAAACTTCACAACCAACCGACTCGTACAGATGACACAGTTACCACTGTAAACTTCACAACCAACCGACTCGTACAGATGACACAGTTACCACTGTAAACTTCACAACCAACTGACTCATACAGATGACACAGTTACCACTGTACACTTCACAACCAACTGACTCATACAGATGACACAGTTACCACTGTACACTTCACAACTAACCGACTCATACAGATGACACAGTTACCACTGTAAACTGAAATATTGCTCTTTACCATGTCGCCATTATCTGCATTCTTCCAAAAACTTCCATATGATCCAAACCATTGCAGCCTGTCACATATTACTAAGTACATCACTTACATAGTGCAGTGCTTCTTGTCAGATCGCAACTGTCACTTATTGTTTACTACAATTAACATGACTTTCAGTTGGAGAGAGAGTTGCACCAACTGCGAGAGACTCAGGCCGTGCCGCAGATTCTAGAGGTGGAGTCTCCTCCAGCTCAACGGGACGACTCAGAACTGATGGAGAAACTGACGGCTCAACTGACGGAGACTCAGCAGACTCTCGATGACAAGATAGCCACAGTAAGAGACGTCTCATAATGATTTCTGCTCTAAGTTTGACAAGCCAATCATATCGTAATCTTTAATATAATTATACTCAGTTGCTTAATGCGTAGACAGTCAGTTTATCTAGTAGAGCTGGAATGGTATGATACTTTGTGATATGATATATATCATGATACATGTGTCATGATGCCATGTGATACATATCATATTACACGTGTCATAATGCCATTTGATACACATCACGATACAGGTGTCATGATGCCATATGATACATGTCACAGTACAGGTGTCATGGTGCCATTTGATACATGTCATGCATGATACAGGAGCCATGATGCCATTTGATACATATCACAATACAGGTGTCATGGTGCCATTTGATACATGTCATGCATGATACACATGTCATAATGCCATTTGATACATATCACAATACAGGTGTCATGATGTCATATGATACATATCACAATACAGGTGCCATGATGCCATGTGATACATATCACGATACAGGTGCCATGATGCCATATGATACATATCACGATACAGGTGTCATGATGCCATATGATACATATCACGATACAGGTGTCATGATGCCATATGATACATATCACGATACAGGTGTCATGATGCCATATGCTACATATCACGATACAGGTGTCATGATGCCATATGATACATATCACGATACAGGTGTCATGATGCCATATGATACATATCAAGATACAGGTGTCATGATGCCATATGCTACATATTACGATACAGGTGTCATGATGCCATATGATACATATCACGATACAGGTGTCATGATGCCATATGATACATATCACGATACAGGTGTCATGATGCCATATGATACATATCACGATACAGGTGTCATGATGCCATATGATACATATCACGATACAGGTGTCATGATGCCATATGATACATATCACGATACAGGTGTCATGATGCCATATGATACATATCACGATACAGGTGTCATGATGCCATATGATACATATCACAATACAGGTGCCATGTGATACATATCACAATACAGGTGTCATGATGCCTTATGATAAATATCACGATACAAGTGTCATGATGCCATATGATACATATCATGATACAGGTGTCATGATGCCATATGATACATATCATGATACAGGTGTCATGATGCCATGTGATACATATCATGATACAGGTGCCATGATGCCTTATGATAAATATCACGATACAGGTGTCATGATGCCATATGATACATATCATGATACAGGTGTCATGATGCCTTATGATAAATATCACGATACAGGTGTCATGATGCCATATGATACATATCACGATACAGGTGTCATGATGCCTTATGATACATATCACGATACAGGTGTCATGATGCCATATGATACATATCACGATACAGGTGTCATGATGCCATATGATACATATCACGATACAGGTGTCATGATGCCATGTGATACATATCACGATACAGGTGTCATGATGCCTTATGATACATATCACGATACAGGTGTCATGATGCCTTATGATACATATCACGATACAGGTGTCATGATGCCATATGATACATATCACGATACAGGTGTCATGATGCCTTATGATACATATCACGATACAGGTGTCATGATGCCATATGATACATATCACGATACAGGTGTCATGATGCCATACGATACATATCACGATACAGGTGTCATGATGCCTTATGATACATATCACGATACAGGTGTCATGATGCCTTATGATACATATCACGATACAGGTGTCATGATGCCATATGATACATATCACGATACAGGTGTCATGATGCCATATGATACATATCACGATACAGGTGTCATGATGCCATGTGATACATATCACGATACAGGTGTCATGATGCCTTATGATACATATCACGATACAGGTGTCATGATGCCTTATGATACATATCACGATACAGGTGTCATGATGCCATATGATACATATCACGATACAGGTGTCATGATGCCTTATGATACATATCACGATACAGGTGTCATGATGCCATATGATACATATCACGATACAGGTGTCATGATGCCTTATGATACATATCACGATACAGGTGTCATGATGCCATATGATACATATCACGATACAGGTGTCATGATGCCATGTGATACATATCACGATACAGGTGTCATGATGCCTTATGATACATATCACGATACAGGTGTCATGATGCCTTATGATACATATCACGATACAGGTGTCATGATGCCATATGATACATATCACGATACAGGTGTCATGATGCCTTATGATACATATCACGATACAGGTGTCATGATGCCATATGATACATATCACGATACAGGTGTCATGATGCCTTATGATACATATCACGATACAGGTGTCATGATGCCATATGATACATATCACGATACAGGTGTCATGATGCCTTATGATACATATCACGATACAGGTGTCATGATGCCATATGATACATATCACGATACAGGTGTCATGATGCCATATGATACATATCACGATACAGGTGTCATGATGCCTTATGATACATATCACGATACAGGTGTCATGATGCCATATGATACATATCACGATACAGGTGTCATGATGCCTTATGATACATATCACGATACAGGTGTCATGATGCCATGTGATACATATCACGATACAGGTGTCATGATGCCTTATGATAAATATCACGATACAGGTGTCATGATGCCATATGATACATATCACGATACAGGTGTCATGATGCCATATGATACATATCATGATACAGGTGTCATGATGCCTTATCATACATATCACAATACAGGTGTCATGATGCCATATGATACATATCACGATACAGGTGTCATGATGCCATATGATACATATCATGATACAGGTGTCATGATGCCATATGATACATATCACGATACAGGTGTCATGATGCCATATGATACATATCACGATACAGGTGTCATGATGCCATATGATACATATCATGATACAGGTGTCATGATGCCTTATGATACATATCACAATACAAGTGTCATGATGCCATGTGATACATATCACGATACAGGTGTCATGATGCCTTATGATACATATCACAATACAAGTGTCATGATGCCATATGATACATATCATGATACAGGTGTCATGATGCCATATGATACATATCACGATACAAGTGTCATGATGCCATGTGATACATATCACGATACAGGTGCCATGATGCCATGTCATAATATCACAATACAGGTGCCATGATGCCATGTGATACATATCACGATACAGGTGCCATGATGCCATATGTATCGTGATACACACTGCATTGATAGAATGATACAACACGGGCAAAACACTCTTATTTATTGTGGTTAAATGAAACCATGTGGTAGGAGTACATTGTTTCAAACTCTCCATCATCCTCTTGTATCGCACATTGGCTAGCTACTTGCTTTAATGAAGAACAAAATGTTAAGTTATAAATGTTCCTCAATATCTGCCTTACATCACCTAGACAACGAAGGTATGTCTGTTGTGAAAAAAAACATCAACAATATTAGTAGCATGGATATTTACGAGTTTTTTTATCAATGTATGTATGTATGTATTTTATTCAAATTTGTTTTCTGTTGTTGCTTATCTCTATTTTGTGTGTTACCATGGTGACCATGTCTGTTCCTTTGGTTGCAGGTTGAGTTGAGCATTCGTAAACTGGCAGAGTCCATACAGACAGTTAAAACCGTCCTTGGAATGAAAATCCAGTCTGAACAAAAAATGGTAAGTAGATGTTTACCCATAAATGTTAAGTTTTGGAAATGCCAATGTGGGAGATTTATACGTAAATTAGGTTTTTAACCATAAATGTGAATAATATAATACAAAAAAGGAATACATTATATTGATTAAAACATTAACATAAATGTTATATTTTCACTAACAGTTCACTAGTCATAATAGCACAAATATAATATAACAATTTCATGTTAATCTCATATAAAAGAATTGTGTTGCTGTTTGGCCCTCATAAGTTAAAAAGAAGACACGGTCATAGATCAATAAATAATATAAAGGTCAGTAATTTACTTGTGGTGTTTTGTTGTGTTTTCCATGAAAAGCGGTGCATAGCATCTACATGATATTTTAATGCACAGCAAACATATTCTTTACATGTAAAGCTTGAACATGGAATTTATTATTTATGAGCTGGACTGAGCCATGGTGACAGAGGCATGCTGAGAGACATTTAAATAAGCATGCTTTCGTCTTTTAAAAATAAGAAGAATATGTTTTTCATTTACATGTTTAATGTACTCAAATAATTAGCAAAAGTACATACATTTAAAAACATGGATATGTAGTGTAGATGCATGGATGGACATTATTTGTCTCGATGTGAACAGATTGCACTTTGTTCTACAAGATTGGAATTTATATGATTGTAATTTGGTATGTATTTCCCAGCAAACACATGGCATCCAGGCAACATTGCCTTTTGGTCGCGATTTGGTAATGTCAGAAATAACATTGCACAATGGTTGTGACAACGTCACATCACAATTTTGGGGGATGACGTACAGGCAACATTGTGACGTTACGTCTTCTGGACGTACCTTAATGGTCACAAAATGACATCCACCCATGACATTGAGCAGACATTGTGTCAACGTCATCTCAGTTTGGTAATGTAGTTTTGCATTCTGATAATTAATCCAAATGGTGTATATATATTGGCAAACTTAAATCATCAAATATAAAAACAAATGTATATTTGTAAACTGAACTGTATGATACACACTAGTGTCGAATTTGAAGTGGTAACATTGATGCCGACTTCATATATATGATCACCTAACGGTTTCATACAAGGAAGAGTGAAGCAGTCAATTGTAGGACGTTTTACCACCAACACAAATTCCGGTCCTCTGTAAAGGTATGTATAATATTTATGTGATGGATGAATGTATAGGCCTATAGATCATGTAGATTGCAGAAAATAAATACAAAAAAGTGTAAGATTCAACATTTGGCACCAAAAATGTTGCCATACTCGGTTTTTGTCTCATGCTAGATCTCCTTTTAAATGCATATTTGTTTTACTTTCTTGTGTAAAACTGGTAATTAGTATAAAAGTTGTTCGTGGTATTTATACCTGCAATGAATGCGTTGCGTATTGCCGCATAGTAAAGATTTCAAGAACGATTAGGCAAAA
>CBDHHR010000441.1:0-5856 GCA_965263245.1 Metamycoplasmataceae bacterium
ACAGTCACCTCGCAATTAAGGTCACACTAGGACAGTCCCGAATGACTTAGGTAAGACTAATGGTGCGGACTCTAATCTCTCTGACAGAGTCACCTTAATTTTTTATTTCAAGAATTGAATGGTGATCAGACGTGGCTCCAATTTGATTGTATTTACAGTCAAAATACTTTAGTCGCAATAAAATACTAATGTGATGTGATCATAATTACTCATCTCTACAGACTCCTACACCGCCTGGTCACAGGAAACACTCGAACGTATTGGACAGTACGACTCATGCGCATCTCTCAGTCAAACACACCGCTTCCGGTGGGATCGCCGGAAGTGCGCAGAAAAGAACGCATTCATTTGTGAAAGGGGTATTGTTTCGTTTTATGACGTCACGCCACCAACATCACCGCCATACAGATATGTACACCACCATCACCGCCATATATATATATATATATATATATATATATATATATATATATATATATATATATGTGTGTGTGTGTGTGGGTGTGTACACCACCTTCACCGCCATACAGATATGTACACCACCATCACCGCCAGATATATATATATATATATATAAAATATATATATATAAAAAAAAAAATATATATATATATATATATATATATATATATATATATATATGTACACCACCATCACCGCCATACAGATATGTACACCACCATCACCGCCATACAGATATGTACACCACCATCACCGCCATATATATATATATATATATATATATATATATATATATATATATATATATATATACATATATATATATATATATATATATATATATATATATATATATATATATACACCACCATCACCGCCATACAGATATGTACACCACCATCACCGCCATATATATATGTACACCACCATCACCGCCGTACAGATATGTACACCACCATCACCGCCATAGAGATATGTACACCACCATCGTTCCAACATCATCGCCATACAGATATGTACACCACCATCGTCCAACATCATCGCCATACAGATATGTACACCACCATCGTCCAACATCATCGCCGTACATATATGTACACCACCATCGTCCAACATCACCGCCATACATATATGTACACCATCATCATCGCCTTACAGATATGTACACCACCATCGTCCAACATCATCGCCATACAGATATGTACACCACCATCGTCCAACATCATCGCCATACAGATATGTACACCAACATCGTCCAACATCATCGCCGTACATATATGTACACCACCATCGTCCAACATCATCGCCATACATATATGTACACCATCATCGTCCAACATCATCGCCATACAGATATGTACACCACCATCGTCCAACATCATCGCCATACAGATATGTACACCAACATCGTTCAACATCATCGCCATACAGATATGTACACCACCATCACCGCCATATATATATGTACACCACCATCATCCAACATCATCGCCATACAGATATGTACACCACCATCGTCCAACATCATCGCCATACATATATGTACACCACCATCGTCCAACATCATCGCCATACATATATGTACACCACCATCGTCCAACATCATCGCCATACATATATGTACACCACCATCGTCCAACATCATCGCTGTACAGATATGTACACCACCATCGTCCAACATCATCGCTGTACATATATGTACACCAACATCGTCCAACATCATCGCCATACAGATATGTACACCAACATCGTCCAACATCATCGCCATACAGATATGTACACCACCATCGTCCAACATCATCGCCATACATATATGTACACCACCATCGTCCAACATCATCGCCATACAGATATGTACACCACCATCGTCCAACATCATCGCCATACATATATGTACACCACCATCGTCCAACATCATCGCCCTACATATATGTACACCACCATCGTCCAACATCATCGCCATACATATATGTACACCACCATCGTCCAACATCATCGCTGTACAGATATGTACACCACCATCGTCCAACATCATCGCTGTACAGATATGTACACCACCATCGTCCAACATCATCGCTGTACATATATGTACACCAACATCGTCCAACATCATCGCTGTACATATATGTACACCAACATCGTCCAACATCATCGCCATACATATATGTACACCAACATCGTCCAACATCATCGCTGTACATATATGTACACCAACATCGTCCAACATCATCGCCATACAGATATGTACACCAACATCGTCCAACACCATCGCCATACATATATGTACACCAACATCGTCCAACATCATCGCTGTACATATATGTACACCAACATCGTCCAACATCATCGCCATACAGATATGTACACCAACATCGTCCAACATCATCGCCATACAGATATGTACACCAACATCGTCCAACATCATCGCCATACAGATATGTACACCAACATCGTCCAACATCATCGCCATACAGATATGTACACCAACATCGTCCAACATCATCGCTGTACATATATGTACACCAACATCGTCCAACATCATCGCCATACAGGTATGTACACCAACATCGTCCAACATCATCGCCATACAGATATGTACACCAACATCGTCCAACATCATCGCCATACAGATATGTACACCAACATCGTCCAACATCATCGCCATACAGATATGTACACCAACATCGTCCAACATCATCGCCATACAGATATGTACACCAACATCGTCCAACATCATCGCCATACAGATATGTACACCAACATCGTCCAACATCATCGCCATACAGATATGTACACCAACATCGTCCAACATCATCGCCATACATATATGTACACCACCATCGTCCAACATCACCGCCATACATGTATGTACACCACCATCGTCCAACATCATCGCTGTACATATATGTACACCAACATCGTCCAACATCATCGCCATACAGATATGTACACCACCATCGTCCAACATCATCGCTGTACATATATGTACACCAACATCGTCCAACATCATCGCTGTACATATATGTACACCACCATCGTCCAACATCATCGCTGTACAGATATGTACACCACCATCGTCCAACATCATCGCTGTACATATATGTACACCAACATCGTCCAACATCATCGCCATACAGATATGTACACCACCATCGTCCAACATCATCGCTGTACATATATGTACACCACCATCGTCCAACATCATCGCCATACATATATGTACACCACCATCGTCCAACATCATCGCCATACAGATATGTACACCACCATCGTCCAACATCATCGCTGTACATATATGTACACCACCATCGTCCAACATCATCGCCATACATATATGTACACCACCATCGTCCAACATCATCGCTGTACATATATGTACACCAACATCGTCCAACATCATCGCCATACAGATATGTACACCACCATCGTCCAACATCATCGCCATACAGATATGTACACCAACATCGTCCAACATCATCGCCATACAGATATGTACACCACCATCGTCCAACATCATCGCTGTACATATATGTACACCACCATCGTCCAACATCATCGCCATACAGATATGTACACCAACATCGTCCAACATCATCGCCGTACATATATGTACACCACCATCGTCCAACATCATCGCCATACATATATGTACACCATCATCGTCCAACATCATCGCCATACAGATATGTACACCACCATCGTCCAACATCATCGCCATACAGATATGTACACCAACATCGTTCAACATCATCGCCATACAGATATGTACACCACCATCACCGCCATATATATATGTACACCACCATCATCCAACATCATCGCCATACAGATATGTACACCACCATCGTCCAACATCAACGCCATACATATATGTACACCACCATCGTCCAACATCATCGCCATACATATATGTACACCACCATCGTCCAACAACATCGCCATACATATATGTACACCACCATCGTCCAACATCATCGCTGTACAGATATGTACACCACCATCGTCCAACATCATCGCCATACATATATGTACACCACCATCGTCCAACATCATCGCCATACATGTATGTACACCACCATCGTCCAACATCATCGCCATACAGATATGTACACCAACATCGTCCAACATCATCGCCATACAGATATGTACACCACCATCGTCCAACATCATCGCTGTACATATATGTACACCACCATCGTCCAACATCATCGCCATACATGTATGTACACCACCATCGTCCAACATCATCGCCATACAGATATGTACACCACCATCGTCCAACATCATCGCCATACATATATGTACACCACCATCGTCCAACATCATCGCCATACATGTATGTACACCACCATCGTCCAACATCATCGCCATACAGATATGTACACCACCATCGTCCAACATCATCGCCATACATATATGTACACCACCATCGTCCAACATCATCGCCATACAGATATGTACACCAACATCGTCCAACATCATCGCCATACAGATATGTACACCAACATCGTCCAACATCATCGCCGTACAGATATGTACACCACCATCGTCCAACATCATCGCCGTACAGATATGTACACCACCATCGTCCAACATCATCGCCATACATATATGTACACCAACATCGTCCAACATCATCGCTGTACATATATGTACACCAACATCGTCCAACATCATCGCCATACAGATATGTACACCACCATCGTCCAACATCATCGCCATACATATATGTACACCACCATCGTCCAACATCATCGCCATACATGTATGTACACCACCATCGTCCAACATCATCGCTGTACATATATGTACACCACCATCGTCCAACATCATCGCCATACAGATATGTACACCACCATCGTCCAACATCATCGCTGTACATATATGTACTACACCATCGTCCAACATCACCGCCATACATGTATGTACACCACCATCGTCCAACATCACCGCCATACATATATGTACACCACCATCGTCCAACATCATCGCCATACATGTATGTACACCAACATCGTCCAACATCATCGCCATACATATATGTACACCACCATCGTCCAACATCACCGCCATACATATATGTACACCACCATCGTCCAACATCATCGCCATACAGATATGTACACCACCATCGTCCAACATCATCGCTGTACATATATGTACACCACCATCGTCCAACATCACCGCCATACATGTATGTACACCACCATCGTCCAACATCATCGCCATACAGATATGTACACCAACATCGTCCAACATCATCGCCATACAGATATGTACACCACCATCGTCCAACATCATCGCTGTACATATATGTACACCAACATCGTCCAACATCATCGCCATACAGATATGTACACCACCATCGTCCAACATCATCGCTGTACATATATGTACACCACCATCGTCCAACATCACCGCCATACATGTATGTACACCACCATCGTCCAACATCATCGCCATACATATATGTACACCACCATCGTCCAACATCATCGCCATACAGATATGTACACCACCATCATCGCCATACATATATGTACACCACCATCGTCCAACATCATCGCCATACAGATATGTACACCAACATCGTCCAACATCATCGCCATACAGATATGTACACCACCATCATCGCCATACATATATGTATACCACCATCACCGCCATACAGATATGTACAACAGCATCATCGCCATACAGATATGTACACCACCATCATCGCCATACATATATGTACACCACCATCGTCCAACATCATCGCCATACATATATGTACACCACCATCATCGCCATACAGATATGTACACCACCATCGTCCCAGCAAAACCACAAATTGGCCCACAATTGCTTCAAGTAAATCATTACCAATGTACCAGTGTGATCAACGAATATCTC
>CBDHHR010000442.1:0-5000 GCA_965263245.1 Metamycoplasmataceae bacterium
CGATTACCATGATTTTGTTTTGGGGGGGCGACCACTCCTCTCTTTTGATGATATCTGCACCTGAAATATATTTAAATAAACATGGTTATAAAGTGTGAGATATACATTAGGTTATGTGGGTTTCTAGCAATTTAGACAACATTTTGAAAAGCACAAAAGACATGTACCAATTTTTAATTTTATTTAGTCCAGGTTTGGTCTACATTATTAGAGAATGCCAATGTGATTTAATATGGGCTCTATTTTTAATGACATTAAACTATAAACCAATAAAGACAATATTTTAAGTTAAAAATTACGACGTAAGGGACTGGCAGTGTCACTTGCAGCAATACAACAGCAAGCAATAAAAAGTCAATATCAACTCAGTCCCAGTACAGACAACATACTACAACTTCATGTTACATCGTCTGTCTGTTTACACCATTTATTCAACATTTTTGTTTTAGTATATAAGGAATTCGTAGACATACCTGAAGATGCTTGTCAATCCCATGTATGATAGTTAACTAAATCATCACTGTATCTTATACTTAAAGTAAAAAAACGAACAGAGCAAAATAAATGTTCTGTTTACAGCGAGTTGCCAGAGCAGGAAGTAATCTAAAGCCAAGCCTAGATATAAGCTCGACTCTGATTAGCTCATTCACGCGCTCTGCGTACTACATTTCGACAAATTCAATTACTGGTATATATATATATATATATATATATATATATATATATATATATATATATATATGTGTGTGTGTGTGTGTGTGTGTGTGTGTGTGTGTGTGTGTTTGTGTGTGTGTGTGTGTGTGTGTGTGTGTGTGTGTGTGTGTGTGTGTGTGTGTGTGTGTGTGTGTGTGTGTGTGTGTGTGTGTGTGTGTGTGTGTGTGTGTGTGTGCACTAACCCTTGATGTTCTTATTATGATAACATTGATGAAATCCGTAATTTGCGAAACGTTGATTTGATTGATTTGTATAAATTGTAAAGATGTAAAATAATTTTGATTCGATGACGCATACAAATCTTACACTTCGGCCAAAAGCGTCCAGAAAACTTAATGAAAACAACATGAAATGCTATCTGGGCCTGTCGACCTTATTCTCCTGACCCAGACCTGTGAAATATATATTCGTGTTTACGAAGGTCGTTTTTACGAAGACATTTCAACGGTTAGTTTTATCGTTATGTTATTGTAATTGTTTTGTCTTTGTACGCTGACGTGATTGACTGATCCATAAACTGTGCGGTTAGTTTCTTTGTCTTTTCATATTCATTACATTTCACGACAAAATTCCTTCATTTTAATGGCTTTGTCTGTGACGGGACCCCCAATTCCCGGGTCTGAACAGGCCCGCAGGTGTTTTGTACAATGCAGAAGAATTATTTTCGTAGCTAATAGCTGGTATGCGCTTCTCACGATAGTGTAGAGAATATTGTCAATCCTGACATCCATCGTGAGATGGTCCATTTCTCGAAGTTGGCAGCAGCTGGTGTGGTTATTCCATTTGTTCGTGTGTGACATAACACAGATGCCAATTTGCAACAATTTAAGAATATATTAATGTCGACTTTACTTTCTTCGTATTTATGAACAGTTAACACAATGATAAAACATACCATTACTGTTGCTTTATATTCAATCTTGTAACTCTTGTTACAAGTACTATGCATTTTAGTGGAAAAGTGTATAGCGCCTTGCAAGTCATCTGACTTCTGCCAAGTCCCTATAACAGCAGCAGCGATTCACCAATCACGGAATTTTATTATATTGTATTGTCGTTACCATTATGTACTGTATTATTTTTCATAATATGCTGTATATTGCCGTGTTGTTGTTGTTTTAAAATTAACTTTCATTCATTCGTGACGGGAATCTGAAGACTCTGCAAATCGTAGGTAATTACTTGAGTAGACAGGCAAGAAACTCAAATGATGTTTTCCTGCTACTCCAGTAGAAAAGTGTGTAAACGTCCGATATCAATACTGACATATGTACGTTCAATTTAATCCTAACACGACCGACAAACCATTTCCGAATGGAAATCGTTTTTTAAACTTGAAACCTTCCTTAGCAATATTCCAGAGGGCAACCCTCTCAAATCAGTGTGCCTCACACCTAAAATTGCATTGACATTCAGACTTATAGGGTGTCGGAATGGCCACTTCGTCCAAATGGCTCATTTTTTCATAGCTACGGAGCTAGTTTCTACGACAAAATAATCGGAATGGAGAATAAACACAACAAATAACTTATTGAAATGTATATTTTATAATATGTAGAAAAACACACTTCCGTTTCGTCATCGACATCACGAAATATATGCAGTATCTAAAATGAAAATTTGGAAAAGAGAAGTAACAGCAACTCTGACATTAATATATCACATATGCCTGAATGTATGTGCAATTTTCGGAGTGAGGTACACTGAGCTGAGAGCGTTGCGCTCCGGAATATTATTCGGGAAGTTTTGAAATTTAATAAAACACAAGACAACAAAAAATACCAGTGGTGTCCACTACGTCCTAAATTACAGGTAATTACTACATTACTGCTATATATATATATATATATATATATATATATATATATATATATATATATATATATATATATATATATAATTTGACAGGAGGCACAACTTATTAAATATACAGCAAATTGATAATTTAAAAAAGACGAACTATTTTCGTAGATAAACACAAGAAGGCAGTCTGGTCTCTGGATGTGTCGACCAAAACGGAACACGAACGCAAGATTCGCACAATATTTTTTATTCCGATAGCACACAAACACTTCAACTGAATGATATTTTTGAGGACATATCGTATGGCATATTGCGCAATATTACTCCTTTCAAAACTTTGACTGACTGACAAAGTTACCTACTTTAGTCATTATCTAGAGTCTGGAATTGAGAAAATCACTGATTTCTCGCGCGATCTTTTTGTTAACGTTACCTTCTGGTAATGCAAATATATTATGCGGGGCGGAAAACATGGCCGAAGTTACCTTCACTCCGGCATCTTTCAAACGCCGAGCATACATAACTCCATCATCCCTCAAAACATCGTCTTTTGCAATAATGATTAGTGCTTCCGGAAGTCTCCTCAGGTCACGTGACATGAGAGGAGCGAAATACTGGTCAGTGAATGTCGACTTGACTTTGGACCAGAGAGATTTGTTTGGCCGACGACATGACTTGGAGAGTCGTCGTTGGCTTGGCTTCTCGCTTGTGTCAGGGAGAGCTGACCACGGCAGCAGTCGGCCGTAGCGGGCCTTGGCAGCGGCCGTCGTGTGACAGTTCCGGGAGAAGTCGACGAGAGGAAGGTCTGTGACGTTACCGAAGGCGTACCACAACCTATAACAGGCAGTGTGTGTTGTCGATGTTACCTCCACATTGTCTTCACTTAATTATAGCCAACATTTCAAGAAACAACTGCTCTATCAATGAGAAGATTATCTAACCGACGACATTTAACAAAATATGTGTCAGACTGGTGGTACGTAAAACACGCATCATTCTGAATCGTCATCACTAAAGATATTTGTTTATTAATTCTTATTGTTGTTACAAATGTATGATGACATAACTAAATTAAGTGCGAAAAACATTATTTTAGAATTAACTTACTTTTGATCTAGTAATTATGTCAAGCTAGTTACGTTTAATATAATAACTACAATACCGGTTTAATTTTAGTTTATTTAAATACATATTGTCGGGGCACACATACACACGTAACGTTCATATACAGACTGCGGTAAACACAAATAATACGTATATGTATATTGAATACCACGAGAGTTTTGCATTAGTACCTACCAGAAGTCACGGATATATGCTTGATCCAAGTCGCCAAGACACGCATTCTTCCGGTTCGACGGTGTCATGAAGTCGATGGTCTGTAGGGGCGGGTAGAGTAGAATTTGCAGCTTAATCCGAGGTCGCCAGTTCCTGTTGCGAAACTTCAATGTCACCGCTGCAGCTAAGGTACCTCCGGAGCTTTCGCCTGAAATATTAGAACATGTCACAATAGGAACATACAAACGTATTTTTAAGGTGCAATATTGAAAGCATCCAATCACCAAATTGCTCAAAGCGGTTTTTATATTTTCCATGGCAGACGTGTTCAACTGAACACCTCGGCTTCTACGGGAAGCATCAAGCTACGATGCAATCAATGCGCGAAGACGACTCGTTCACAAATATTCACAAATTACACTTTTGGGAACTAACATTAACAGTGACGCACACGTTAAAACATGTGTCGTGACGCATGTACTGTTCGGTGTAATGTGATGACATTGGACGATCTGTGAAGATAGTAACTAATACTGTTACATGACGTACAACTCACTATGTATCCCACCGAAAGACAGGAAAGAGGTGTCTGATTACGAACGTTTAGTGCAGCAGAAACAACACGGTTGTGCAAATAAATCTGCGACCTTCCACATTTTTAATGTAGTTGGCGTTAAATTGGCATCCAGAAATGCATTTCAAAGGTACTTTTTTGTGCCACAATGATGATAGTTTTGAATAATTTTTAGTTCCTTTGTTGTCACAACTTTCACACATTTGTGATGAGCTCTGCGTTAATTATGTATACATATCGATGCCTCCTATATCATCAAGTTAACCTAATGGCTACGTAATGGAATTTCCTTTAAGATCGTCGCCTAAAATGGCCAGTATTGAATTGCTTGGCATTTTTTGAGTACTCTGTCAGCATCTCTGTCTTATTACGTAGTGACTGACCCAACCTAAACATTGAGCAATGGAGCAACGTCACACGACATTCGGTTGTGTTAATTCTTCGTACTTCTGTTGACAAACACACACACATACACACACGTATTCATATACATGCACATGCACATGCACATGCACATGCACATGCACATGCACATGCACATGCACATGCACATGCACATGCACATGCACATGCACATGCACGTGCACATGCACATGCACATACACATACACACACACACACACACACACAC
>CBDHHR010000442.1:10000-14570 GCA_965263245.1 Metamycoplasmataceae bacterium
CACACACACACACACACACACACACACACACACACACACACACACACACACACACACACACACACACACACACACACACACACACACACACACACACACACACACACACACACACAGACACACACATACAGCAATCGTCCGTAGGATATACTTTGTATACAATTGATAACAACTCGAGCATATTATATAATTCATCTTTGTATATTTGCTGATCACCATTTTTATGTCATTGTTTTCCTTTAAAAAATATGCGCTTCGAACCTACATAATCTTACTAGTAAAACAGTGCAACTTTATGGTACTGTTTTATATCGAATTATTATTTTCATGTCAGATAATATTGATGACGTTAATAGATTGAAACGACTATCATGCGCACTTACCCAAATTCTCACTTGTCTATGGACACTATAGATGGATCGATACTTTTCCGGTTCATCGAATTGCTTACTAAACGTGAATTTAGTCAGGAACTTGTGAAAAACGTCCGGCGTCCAGGGAAATCTTCCCCGTGGCAGTGGACAAGGGAAGACGCGGGATTCGAGGCATCTTTCAAATGCAGTGTGTCGACGAAGAGACATCGGCCAATGGTGAAATCCTGATAAGGTTTGTAAAATTCCGAAATTCATCAATAACCAGACAGTGGCGGCCGTACTCGTGGTAGACATTTCTAGGGAGAAACAATGACAACTATATAACCGCCATGCAAGCACACGCACACTCGCAATACACTTTTCTATCGAGTTTCTCTGAAGGTAATACAACGGCTTCTCAAAGTACTGGGCAGCCCGTTTAATCGACGGTGATGTCAGTATAGTCATGTCACACCGCTGCTGATAAAGTTGCACTGGCTGCCGATAGCAGTGCGAGTGAAATTCAAAATCCTGCTACTCACTCACCGAGCTATGACTGGCCATGCAACTGAATACCTACATACAACAATGTAGCAGTTGACTACAGCCGGTTAGGTCGCTGCCCTCCAGCGACCACCATTAATTATGTATACCACGCACAAGGCGTCACTGCGGTGACAGAGCTTTCAGCGTAAAAGCCCCAAGTCTATGATTCGCGCTACCGCAACAACTGACATGAACAAATATGACCACTGCTGCTTTTAATGTAAAAGAAAAGATATACCTATCTCCAAGAACTTGTTATACAGCGCTGTGAGCAATGAATGTTGGAAAAGCGCTATTTAATTGTCTTGATAATGTTTACCAGCTGAGCTGTTTAGACGAAATGTGCTTTGATTTCGTCAGCGTCAAAAATAACACAACAATGCCGTAACACGTAATAGACTAATTTGTTTTTTGAAAACGTGGGCACGCCTTACTGACTGCGCCGTGTCTTTGCTATTAATGGATGTTGTTACACGCAGGTACACCACTTTCGTCTAGGTAACTCATATTGATGTATTACAAACATACTAGTGTGATGGCATGTGCAATGCAAGCGATAACCAACATTTATAGAAAGCAAACTAGCATATGCAAATGAGTATATATATATATATATATATATATATATATATATATATATATATATATATATATATAACAATAATGTAATACAATTTTACATTATGGAGATAATTACAATAACATGTCACATTTATAAACCTAGTGAGGAAGAAACATCAAAGATGCAGGAATAATGCAAGTTGAGAGATTCGACGAAGGGACAGCGGTAAAGCCAGCTTATTTTACCGGAATAAGATTACCACGGATGGATGGATGGATATGCTGATGGTTTCCAAAGGAGACAAACGACAAAAATGAAAATTGAAAAAATATCTACCGTATACTCAGTTAACTTTTGCAAGATAAACACATCATTTTTCTAGCATTTTGGAAGGTATGTGTTAAAGTTAAATAAACGCCAGCTATTCGCACAAAAATACACACATACATGCATAGGTAAATGCATATATTCTGTAAAAAAAACTCATACCTTTGCCAGCACGCACACAAGTATTTATATCTACACACTATGTAATATGGGAATGAAACATTGCATTTACACTTAAGCATAAACACACGTTAAACAGTTTGCTGGATCAGAAACAATATTAATATATGGGAAAACACGTCACTCGCACTTACCTCCGTTATACCCGCTACAGGAATGGTGGCTGTGTCTATAACACATCTTAAATATATGGCGATTGGTCAAAGAACAATGCAGCTCATCATGAATGCATAACTTTCAGTTTGCATAAACAACATATCAATTACCAATGTGATCATATTACAACAAAGACTTGGGCGTACCCCACGAAACACATACGACAGACCGAACAAACAAACTCGTCAAACTTCAGAAAAAAGGACACACCATGTGACAATCCTTCTACGAATAATTGTACTGCAATTTCAAACCGTTTGTGCGTCATTGTGTCATAGATCCATGATATAGTAGTTGTGCTGTATGCAATGATGACATTTTTTGTACAGCTTTTTAGAACAAATCATATATCGTTAATGTTAAATCAAACATAACATAAACAAAACCAATGCACGCAAAATACAGGGATATATAAGGATAACGCCAAAATTATATTATGTTATATTCCAGAAATGTGAGAAACAAAGATTGACATATTCACCGATGATTCGACACTGTATACGCCCGACAATTGTGTTCCATATATAAACTGGTCACTAACAACCCAATCGAAACCACTGTTTGAATGTATTAACGCAAACTCAAGCCGCAGATGTAAATTAATGTATGCCACTAGGCGCCAGGCAGAAATATCAACGTGCAACACAGAACTGTTGAATACGTGACAGATGCTGTAACTTGATAGACCTACCCGCCTAGTCCCATTAGTTACTTGGCTTGTTTTTGGAAAGAAACCTAACCCGGAACGCAAACGCGCCATGTTGCGCAGACCTTTGTTTTTATTCAGCCATGTGGAACGATTACAGCTATTATATGCACTTCAGAAACAACGCATGAGGTCATGAACGCTCCTGCTTGATTTATTTGTGTTAAGCGTAACGTGGGACACCATCCCAGAAGGTATGCAACATACGAATAGTGTAGAGCCTTATAAAACACATAGTTTTAAATTTCTCGTGAAAGGTTGAGCAATAATAATAATTATAATGGTTTATTTTTTATAGCGCCCCATCCAAATAATTGTTCTGGGGCGCTTTACAATAATTATTCCTAAAATAATTATAATAAAAATACATAGTGATAACATAATAATGTGTATATATATATATATATATATATATATATATATATATATATATATATATATATAATAATAATACTAAAAAGTTAATACAATACGACTTTGATAAAATGTGGATATGCTAATAAAACAAATGTAATACTTTAAAATACCGACTTTAATTGTCACAAAACTACAAACTGTATTACAAATGAATAAACAAGTAAAATAATATAAATATGTAGTAAATAAAAATAAAATAGTATAAATATATACTAATAAAATAATAAATACATTAAAATAAATGTATGAATAGTTGACTGATTAACTGTGATCACAGAGTGTCAAAATAATAATCTGTAAACAGATGCGTCTTGAGTGCTACTTTGAATTGATTCACACTCGTACATTGTCGCACTGCAAGGGGTAGTTGGTTCCATGCCCTTGGAGCTGCACAAGAGAAGGATCGTTCGCCAATTTTAGTTCGGGAATTGGGCTGATTAAGTAGTAACTGGTCAGAAAACCGCAGACTGCGTGTCGGACAGTAGGGAGAGTGAAGTGCTGATAAGTATGTAGGTGCAAAACCATTGAGGCATTTAAAGATGAGAAGTAGGGTCTTTTAATGTGATGCGACACTTAACAGGAAGCTAGTGCAGCTCCAAGAGCATGGGCGTGACATGGTCTCGTTTCGATCGAATTAGCATAACACGAACACAAGCATTTTGGACGCGTTGTAGTTTTTTCAACTACCGCCACTGTCCATTCAGGAGACTGTTGCAACAGTCATTACGTGATATAACAAGGGCATGCACTAGCTGTTTTGTGTGTCCTTGATCTAGATAGCGACGAATGCGTCCAATGCTGTGAAGATGGTAGTATGCTGTTCTGGAAATGTTTGTCACATGTCGCTCAAGGGACATATTGCAATCGAATGTCACTCCCAAATTTCTGGCGTGCGTGTTGGGTGTCACGTTGGTGTTACCGATTCTTATATTTTCGGGAAGACGGTGTTGGTGTGTTGATTTGGGACGGATGATGAGGATCTCTGTTTTGTCGTCGTTCAGCTTCAGCATGTTGCTTTTCATGCACTGACGGATGCTGATGACACAGCGTTCCATTTTCCTGATGGCAATCTCGGGTGAAATGTTGTCGCTTAGGCTGAATTCTTGGAAAAGTTGAGTGTCGTCGGCGTATAGATGGTAAGTCATGCCATGAAGTTTAAGTATTGACGCAAGAGGGGTCATCTAAATCGTGAACAACAGTGGTCCGAGGACCGACCCTTGCGGGACACCACATGTCAGCTTGTGTGGTTTTGACTGCTCATCGACAATCAACACTGTGAAGTGTCTGTGTTGTAAGTAGGCAGCGAACCATGACAAGCAACGA
>CBDHHR010000443.1:2500-5996 GCA_965263245.1 Metamycoplasmataceae bacterium
GCGGGTGTGCGGGTGTGCGGGTGTGCGGGTGTGCGGGTGTGCGGGTGTGCGGGTGTGCGGGTGTGCGTGTCTGCGGGTGTGCGGGTGGCAACCCTCAGCCCTACCTCAAGTACTGTGTTCCAACGGCGGCGGCGGCTGGGACGCCAGTTAGTTGACCCGATGAAACGATGATTTGTAATTTGTTCCCGTTGTTGTCTCAACGAGCACTTAACCTTTGGCGTGATCTACTAAGCAATACCTAGCTTCGATTATAATTCGTTATAGCGACTGTGTATATTCCATCACGTATAATGACACTCTCGGATCACGTACAACATCCGAGAGGTTTTCATTGTATAATATGCGCAACTAAATTAACAACATTGTGTAATATTTATAAACCATCGTATACGAAGACGTTTTCGCTAAGTCAGTCGTTCATCGTCCCACTTGCTGCTTTTGATCGAGTGAATGCGGCAAACATCAAAGGACAGTTCCAGGAACTTTCTGTCTGTCTCCACAATACTCTAATAGAAAGTGTTTACTCTCTGATTGTTTTGCTAACGATGTTTCGCCGGAGAAACATTCAAATTATAGGCCTACACAATGTTTCGCCGGCGCAACGTTCAATTTGTTAACAATGTCTCTTGAGCACAACATTCAAACTGTACAATTATGTTTTGGGTAATGCAATATAACGGTAGGGCTTCTACCTTCGTATATTATCTAGTACTAAGAATATTGTAAAAAAAAAAATAGAAGATACAAGGTCAGTGTAATGTCTGTAATTCAGTGTCAGTGTAATGTCTGTAATTCAGTGTCAGTGTAATGTCTGTAATTCAGTGTCAGTGTCAGTGTCAGTGTCAGTGTCAGTGTCAGTGTCAGTGTCAGTGTCAGTGTCAGTGTCAGTGTCAGTGTCAGTGTCAGTGTCAGTGTTTCGGTGTGTGGGTGTCTCGGTGTGTGGGTGTATGGGTGTGTAGGTGTGTGGGTGTGTGGGTGTGTGGGTGCGTGGGTGTGTGGGTGCGTGGGTGCGTGGGTGTGTGGGTGTGTGGGTGTGCGGGTGTGCGGGTGTGCGGGTGTGCGGGTGTGCGGGTGTGCGGGTGTGCGGGTGTGCGTGTCTGCGGGTGTGCGGGTGTGCGGGTGTGCGGGTGTGCGGGTGTTTGGGTGTGTATGTCTGTGTGTCTGCGTGTCTGCGGGTCTGCGGGTCTGCGTGTCTGCGTGTATGTCTGCGTGTATGTCTGTGTGTGTGTGTGTGTGTGTGTATGTCTGTCTGTCTGTCTGTCTGTCTGTCTGTCTGTCTGTCTGCGTGTCTGCGTGTATGTCTGCGTGTATGTCTGCGTGTATGTCTGTGTGTGTGTGTGTGTGTGTGTGTGTGTGTGTGTGTGTGTGTGTGTGTGTCTGTCTGTCTGTCTGTCTGTCTGTCTGTCTGTCTGTCTGTCTGTCTGTCTGTCTGTCTGTCTGTCTGTCTGTCTGTCTGTCTGTCTGTCTGTCTGTCTGTCTGTCTGTCTGTCTGTCTGTCTGTCTGTCTGTCTGTCTGTCTGTCTGTCTGTCTGTCTGTCTGTCTGTCTGTCTGTCTGTCTGTCTGTCTGTCTGTCTGTCTGTCTGTCTGTCTGTCTGTCTGTCTGTCTGTCTGTCTGTCTGTCTGTCTGTGTCTGTCGGTGTGTCTGTCTGTGTGTCTGTCTGTGTATCTGTGTGTCTGCCTCTCTGTCTGTCTGTCTGTCTGTCTGCCTGTGTCCTGGTTCCAGGAAACAGTGACTGTGGGCTGACGTGACACGACAGATGTGAGGAAGTGTGGGAAATGTACTATCCTATAAACAGTGGTAGGGACAAAGTACGTCTCGCTGGGTACAGTTTATTTGCTACAGATCGGTATCACTGCGTGTCGTTGGAACGAATTCCAAATGTCAGTCGTGTAATAAAAGCAAATCTATAATTGTTATATACACTTTTTGTTGATGTATAAATGGTTACATGCCTGTAGTAGCCTTATTGACATCTCCGCAAGCCAGGGTTCGTTGTGGCTAATCGTCTCCACAAATCGTGGAAATGAGCGGAGTCGAGCTATAAAATTATAGCAATTGACTTTGCCAGTCGCTACTGAGTCAGCCGTGGGAACAGCCCAAATAGCCGCCCTAGTTTGAAGACGGATACACGACTGGTGGGAATTCCAATATAATGACCCATTCCCATCATAAACATTGCATGTAACATGAGCACCAAGCGACTGAAATCACCCAAAATTATAGCAGATGGCCGGAAGCGGACCACGCTCCTCGTGGGCGATTTTATTAGCTGACGTTAGGAGAGGAGAGAAGCTTTTCAAAGGGGTGAACCAGGGGTAGTGAACACTGACACTGACGCAATCAGCCGCAGCGACACCTGGCGCGCGATTATGGTTATTGATAAGATTTTCAATATTCGCGGTATCCTCGCAAACTAATGCTACTGACTACGTGTACCATCCCACCCCGAGGTCCCATGCAAGTTATGGAGGTTAGCTGAACCAAACTCGCAACTGACTTCGCAGGTCAGGGCGGTACAATACCACCCGTGAGAACAGAGCAAACATCCAACCCGCGGTCCACTTCCAAGACGAAGACGTCGCCTTCATTAAATCCCACCTTTCTCACGAGTCTCTGACCACCGGAACGTGTCGGAAGCTAGATTATTGGCCGAGCTTATCTTTAGGGTTTCGCGAGGTGATCTGCGAGGGTGATACTGAGACGGGGGGTAATCAGCCGTGCCCCCTGGGGCGAGGGTGGATTGAGGATGGTGTCAGTCAACTATGTGATTCCTAAACAAGGCTGATTCTGTTGTCGCGTGGCAACAAGAAATGTAGGTTAATCAGAAGCACAGGAGAAGTATTATACTCTGCAAATGTGACTTTTCCACGATATTTATCAGGGTGCAAATAATCATAGAAAAATGGCTACGCCCCAATCACTGAAGTTTGGAGGGTAGACTTTGGACCCATAACTGCCTACCTGATTCATAGAGTGACGAGATTTAGAGGGTACAGGGTGGCCTGTGGAGGACTTCCCAATCCCACCTTTTGGCAAAGAAATTTGTCATCAGACGAATGGGAGCAAATGACACAAAATGTATTAATCAGCTGGCGATAAGTCTCCAGCAGACTGCAATCCAAGGGGTGACAGAGCAAATAAAAATTAATCATCTATAATGTGTTTGATTGCTAGTGCCTATTAATATATCGACACAAGGGTGCAAAATGACAGAGCCCGGCTTGACGAATATTTACTGGACTACGATCAAGTTGCGCACTGCGGCCAACCAAACATTATTTATCTAGTGATTTTCCACTGGGTAGTCGGAACTTTACATATCAGTTTATTAATGTTACTACTAGCCCTATGCAGGGGAGGGATCAGTCTCGCTTTATGCCCATAATTTTGTTTCTGAACTGAAAAAGTGGGAGGGACGCGTCCCCTTCATCCCCCACCGATCGACGCCCATGGGTCTACTTGTTGATTTATCGAGTAGTTCATGTGAATTAATC
>CBDHHR010000444.1:5000-16072 GCA_965263245.1 Metamycoplasmataceae bacterium
AAACTAATTTGTGATCCAGCGGACACCTCAGAGCTACCTGGCGGATATCTTGGAATTAACATAGGTTATCCAATGAAAGTTGCTTCTGGATTAAGTTACGGTCATGTTTTCTTAAAGAGGTAAACTCTTTGTATACTCTACCGGAGTTTTCTGCATCCTCTCAATGTCTTCGACAGCGTTAAACCGATCTGCTTCCCGATTGTCACGTAACCACTATGTTCGTCACATAGATTATAGCCACTATCTCCGTTGGCAGCTTTGATTTATCTGGAATTTTTGTCTGATTTCAATTGCTTCACTAATCTTTCTTTGTCAGAATATTGTTTGGCCGGCGCCACCGAATTAGCACTTCAAGCCTAGCTACAGAAAATGAATGTTCAACATTACCTACACCTAGTGCGGACAATTAGACCAATCCGTCATCTATAGGATCTTCACCGTACGTGAGCAACCTATCGGGTAACCACGGAGTAGCGACATACCACAAACTATACAACACCTAAAGATCCATGGTTGTGATAAAATACCCCAAAACAACATATGCGACCAGACCTATGAAGGCGAAATAAGTAGATCTCCGGGGGAGGCAGAGTCTATCAAAACGTATATTAATACGAGGGCCCAACGCTCAACTGAGGGTGAAACGCAGTGACCGAGAGCCACAACATTACACCACAATGTTTGTATTGGAACACACATTCTAGCGGAGTAAAACAAATATAGCAATTGAAATCGTAAAACTAAACAGGGACACCGGCTATAATTTACCTGCGATTTCCGTAGTTGCGTAGTCACGTGATGCTCACCAACAACATCACGTGACAACCGGGAAGTGTATCAGTTCAGTGCTGACATCGAGAGGATGTTGAAGACTCGGTTGGAGTAAACAATGATTCAGAAAGCTAACTTACCACATTTTAAATTCACATTTAATCCTCTCCAGTGAGGTAGTTTGATTATGAGTGTGTTACAAAGTTTCGGTTCGATGTTAACGGAAGGTTGTGTTTATAAGCGAGTTCACTAAACGGAATTCTTTGACGCTGAGGACAGTCGGAATGGTCCACTGGCGTACTATAACATCTAGTACCAGTGAGTGTGCGAAGCGTAGCTTTCCAAGCTACTGTATTTGCTAAAGGGAATGATATGGCACACGGAGGCACATTGCCTCTACATTAGCTTCACGGTCTTAATTCTTTCACGGAGGCTAACCACTGCATATGCACGCTGATCCAGGGTGTGATTTTACGAACGACCAAGTAGAAGAATACACTGTACATGATCTGTGGGTAATAGGATTACTACATCCGCCTGCGATATGTTCTACTCTCATTCAATTGTCATAACCTGTTGGTTGATATCTTGTCAATGGTAACTTCTATACTTTGCTTCAGCAATTACGCAGCCGCCCAGTTTGGGTCAGCATAAATTGCGTCAAGCGTCAAGCCAAATACAAATGTGTTAATTGACAAACTTACCTTTCTGTTGAAGAAAAGACTACTGTATTCGTGTACATTGACAATTTCTCGGAACAGGAGAGAGAGACCGGAAGCGTTTGTATTTTGGACGAGGTAAATGTAACAATGACGCTGGTGTGGGGTGTTCTGTGTGAGGTAAAGGAACAACAGTTTCACAAAACACAGAGGCACAAATTCTAGCACCCGCCACAGAGTCCCAGACACAGTAACGCAGAACGGATGAAAACTCAATAAGTTGAAGGTAAGTCATAGCCAACTGAAAGGCAGGCAGGCGGGGGATAAGAGAAGCTGAACTAGTCAGAAAGGTACATGCGAGACACGAGTGCCAGCCCAGAGTTGACCATGCACGATGAGGGACGCGCTGTAACCGAGCCACACTACGTTTCGACCAGCTCTTCTAACAAGGGGATGTGAGAATGAACAAACTGGAATAAATCAGCCGGGAGCAAAGACAGCGCGTCATTCCACGTCGTGATGACGGCACGGCGTCAGTGCCGCTGTGGACCTGACACCGCGCCGTCATCCGTCACGTGAATTTACCCGCGATTGATGGCGGAAATGTGTTCGCGGAATCCATCAGCACAGTCAGGCACTGCTCAAGTCGGGTACGAATCACCTAAACGGAAAGAACTGAGCTAAACAAAACACGCCGTCTGGTTATGCTGTACGAGGGTAACCGGTGCGCGGCGGACACGTATCTATCTATCTATTTATCTGTCCCCCTGCCTGAGTTCGAGCCAGAGAGAGCGCTGTGACACCGTTGGTAAGTCAGGCTGCGACATGTCCAATTATCACCCGTTGCCGTCGTCGTTGTTATTCGGTAGCGTCGTTGGCGGTGCCGTCACTGTCGTCATTGTCGTTACCACCAAACATTCGTCGCATCAGTGCCTTCTCCGAGTCGACCGAGCCTTGGGTTCTGTGGCGAGGTCGTGCCGACAAGGCCGGAAGGCGCGGCGTCGTAGCACAAGCGACCACTTGCTTGCTGGCCATCGACCGGCCAGGCGGACCGCTGATCGACGGAACTGAAACGAAATCGTTTTCGTGAACAACAGCAACGGCAGAACTCGCTCCGTATATCACGGCATGTAACTGGAACGAATGTGGCCGAAGTAAGTGTTTTACCCTCAAGTTAGCATTAACCATAACCCCGACCTTCAGCGTAAGCCTGACATTAAACATAACCACCAGCATAGCCAATTTTGCACATCAAAACCAAGCGTTTGTAGTACAGCGACACGTGGCTAATTCATTTAATCCACCCTAGTGCCCCGCCCTTGTTATCTACAATCAAAGGGATGCGCACACAAGAACACCGTTCTGCTGGCGAAACGGATTTTCATTGCTTTGATCGATGGAAAATGTATCACATACTCTAATAAACCATTTTATGTTTGCCAGATATATACGATTTTTTTAAATAATACTTTATTTTACACTCCTTTCCAGAGTAGTAGTTGTAGTTGCTGCGGGAAATAGTTACTTGTTTAGTTGGAATGAGAAGACGAAGAGGACGGATCCACGCAGGGCCTGGGCAAGTTCCGGAATTAAGAAAGCGTACTTCCGCTCATGCACAAAAGCACATGCACCGTTATGTCGAACAGTCGCAGCACGTGTCCTGTCGCTTCAGTTATTCCGTCCGTCACGTGTCGGTCGATTTCGTCAATTTCCGGAACTCTACCCTTTGACCTTTGCCGGATCCGCCCCTCTTCCGGTTCGGTCGGGTGTACTTACGCGGTGCGTGTGACGACGACATCCGGCGTCGCAAAATGGCAGCGCGTCATCATCGCCGAAATACGTTGGCGCATGCGTATTTGTGCTGAACTTCGAATATCGCATCTGTTCAATTTTTCTCGATTAACTCCTTAACAAGCTGTGATTGTATTTGGCCAGCGACCGAATGTGCTCAGCAACGTTGGTTGAATCAACAAACAGACGAACTAATGTAACAAACCAGAATTCGAACGAAAAATGAACGGAAACAAACAATGAACCAACACTTGCAAGCATCCGGGAAACAGGGAACTTCCGGTGCCCTGGCAGCCCTGCATGGATCCACTTCATCCCTGGCGCATTTTCAATAACTACTACTACTCCACCTAGCGACTAAACCCGGAACTGTTGCCTATATAATGTATACTCACTTTTACGTGCTGCATTCGTCCGCATTTCCTGAATGCGATTGTTGTAGTTGCGCAGATACTGTTCGTCTATCCGTTTCCGGTGTCGTCGCCTGGCTTCGGCGATCTTCTGGAATGATCCTGAAACAGAAAATAAAAGTTATGAAGGCGTATGTAAACTAATTCTGAAATGGGGCAAAGTAGGAACTACCCATATTGGGGAACGGTATTTGCAAGCATCGCCCGTCTGCAAATGTTATCGACGCAGCACCGTAGAGTGGTAACAAACACGGTAATCAGGGCCGAATCTATAATACGTACATACCTACGCGTCGCAATGTAGTTCCAAAATTTCACAACAACGCGATCATGCGGAAGAGCAGAACACTTGATGCAGTCACGTGATCCAGGCAAGCACCCGTCGGTATCCGGATTTCGGTTGAATTAGTTATTCTTAACTACTAAGTCGTCATTTTTGAAATCACTACTTGATACCGTCTAACATTACACGCTAAACCACGCGACGTCATCAATTCGGACGAAGTCTCACTTGGATGCGGTGTCTTCGTCGCCAGTTGTCGCTGTCACGTGGTCAGTCGCTGCGTCACGTGGTCAGTCCCACACGTGGCAAGCTTTATGTTCACTCCTGAGCGTCGGGTGGGGTTTTCGGGTTCGCAAGGCTGCATAAGAAAGCTATCCTCAGTGGCTTGGTAGGTGTCGTCGAGTCGACTAGACTATGTACCAAGCCGCTTCTTTGTTTAACGTGACTGCATAATAATAAAAAACTTACACACGACTATCTCACGCCCACCCACATAACAACACACCAGTAGTATCAGTTAGCGTCACAGTATTTTGATGCTGGTTTGTTGGCACCATCTGGTGTTTGGTGCTGTTTATGTGGCACCATCTAGTGTTTGAAGCTGTTCATGTGGCACCATCTAGTGTTTGATGCTGTTCATGTGGCACCATGTAGTGTTTGGTGCTGGTTATGTGGCACCATCTAGTGTTTGGTGCTGTTTATGTGGCACCATCTAGTGTTTGATGTTGCTTATGTGGCACTATCTAATGTTTGATGCTGTTTATGTGGCACCATCTAATGTTTGATGCTATTTATGTGGCACAATCTAATGTTTCATGCTATTTATGTGGCACAATCTAGTGTTTGATGCTGTCTATGTGGTACCATCTAGTGTTCAATGCTGTCTATGTGGTACCATCTAGTGTTTGATGCTGTTCATGTGGTACCATCTAGTGTTTGATGCTTTTTATGTGGCACCATCTAATGTTTGATGCTGTCTATGTGGTACCATCTAGTGTTAGATGCTGTCTATGTGGTACCATCTAATGTTTGATGCTGTTCATGCTGGTTGTGTGGCACCATCTAGTGTTCGCCGATATATTGATAGCTAACTTCGTAAATTGAAAATTGTAGCTAACTACCATTGTCGTTTTCCTGATTTGTGTGCAAAGTTATCACTACACAGACTATACAGAACCGAAGTAAGACGGAGGCCGAGTGGGCGACTGGTGCTGCCACTGGACGGTGTCACCGAGACACTTAGCTGATGGGACAATCCACCGTCAATTAACACCATCTATGGAACGTCTCGAAGTACAAAATCCTGCCGGCGTATCACCGCGGACACCATTTCCGTGACACACCGGCGGAAGTAGCCGGTGTCGCGCCCTAGTGTGGACAGTTTGCAGTAGCTGCAGCACCAGGATCGACTTCAAGGCGAGGGTGCCAGCTCCTACGGTTTTTACATTTATTATTACGTTCGTATGACTACAACATGTGGGTTGAATGTTTGTTGCTTGCCAAATTGTGTTTAGTTACTTTATTAAACTCGGAACAAAGTTCTAAATTTGAAAGACTCCGCTTGCAGCAAGTTCAAATTGTAAACAAAGCATCCAGCATCAAAACAAAATTGATTGACAATAAGGCGCAGGCGAGCAGAGTTAACCGCAACACGTTCAATTCCTTCCGTTCTAGATATCAGACGTAACGTTACAAATTACTCCCCGGCCAATTCTGGACAGAGGGGCTGGCACCCCCCCCCCTTACAGAGCCACATCGAGCTTGTGGGCTCGTTGTGATCTCGGTGAAGCAGTCGCCAGAAGCGACCGACTGATAGGTACCTTGCTGCTGCTGGCGGCGGCGGTGGAAGGCGATGTCGCGGTAGTGGACGTGTCGACGCCGCTCCTCCTCCAGCTCCCGGCGCCGCTGGGCCTCGCGCTCCAAAAGGTCCTGCTGGTGCGTCAGGTGCGACTCCCACGACTCACGCAGCTGCACATACACACATGGCAGGTAAGTGATGGCAGGGTCCGGTCCGGTCCGGTCCGGTCCGGTCCGGTCCGGTCCGGTCCGGTCCGGTCCGGTCCGGTCCGGTCCGGTCCGGTCCGGTCCGGTCCGGTCCGGTCCGGTCCGGTCCGGTCCGGTCCGGTCCGGTCCGGTCCGGTCCGGTCCGGTCCGGTCCGGTCCGGTCCGGTCCGGTCCGGTCCGGTCCGGTCCGGTCCGGTCCGGTCCGGTCCGGTCCGGTCCGGTCCGGTCCGGTCCGGTCCGGTCCGGTCCGGTCCGGTCCGGTCCGGAAACTCTAACCCTAACACTAATCATTCAGCATTCACGTTTCCCAATATTGCGTTTTAGACACATTTGTGACCCAAGCAGCGTTCGGGTTTGTACCAACCGCAAACGCAGCATCCACATGTTACTTACTACCCGTGCAACCAAAGCCTGTTAATGCCGACCGCGCCGTCTTTTCAGCCTCCAAAGTGTTCCTGCGATGACGTTGTATGATCTTTTTTGTAGTTTGCATTTCATATTTCTTCTTTAACAATCTTTCATTTTTATATACACGTCTAATGTGTGCTATGTGTTATTTCTTGTGCAGAGACAGACACACAAGAGCATGAGTTACACGACGATATATCCTTTCCTAGGAGAATAAAGTAATTTGAATTGATTTAATGAAATAAAGCATCAAACGATGACAAAACTACAGTTATAACGACAACATAGAGGTGGGTCCGGATATTACACAAGTACCCAGTTTATTACCAATTAATATTAAGCATTCAATAGGCGTTGTTGCGTTAACAAACATACACCACACATATGCACAGTTTCCTGCTTCCCCATCATGCACAGAGGCAGAACAGAGACAGAGAGAATGAGAGAATGAGAGAATGAGAGACAGAGAGACAGAGAGACAGAGAGACAGAGAGACAGAGAGACAGAGAGACAGAGAGACAGAGAGACAGAGACACAGAGACACAGAGACACAGAGACACAGAGAGACAGAGAGACAGAGAGACAGAGAGACAGAGAGACAGAGAGACAGAGAGACAGAGAGACAGAGAGACAGACAGTTGTATTCATTCACAAGTATCCATCATTGTGTATATATATATATATATATATATATATATATATATATATATATATATATATATATATATATATATATATATATATATATATATATATATATATAATACCCAGGTACTCATTCACTCAGGTGAGTGGCCTGGAGCCACATTGAATGTACCCACTTCCCCATGGTTCGACACGTCCGTACAGGATCTGAACCCGCTTTCTCGAAACTGAAAGTTGCAAATCCGCTACTCATTCTATTAAGTTAATGTTACATTTAATTGTATAAAACGCAAATTCCAATACGACTTACTCAGCGCTGTATGAAATGTAATGCAAAAAAACGTGAAATGAAACCTTTATTTCAAACAGGTTGTGAATCGAGTAATAAGATTTTTTAAATAATTATTAGAATGGGTAGATAAAATAAGACCTCGTCAAAATTGATATATCGAGTTTCACAAATTGATATTCATATGTTATTACAGTTAAACGGATTAGGTAATATAAATACCTGTTTTCAATAGCTTAATCACCCACCCGCGCCCCAACAATTGTGTCTTTGCTCGCCAAGATCACATTCATTCAGATACGACAAACTTGTTACGTCCGTCACATAAATAGCACCCGTCACACGCGTGTCACGTCCGTCACTAACATAGTGGCTGTCACATCCGTCACACGGTTGCTCTAACGTTCAAAACGGGCCCCTCCCATTATATCCACTCCCATTATATTCGCTCTCACGTAACGATCAGAAAATCACACAAGTTTCACACCTCATGCAACCCCCCCACACACACCGACGATCACAGTGAGTCTCCTCACCTTAATCGCTTTTGCTTCCGCCTCCGCCTTTTCTCGTTCCTTGCGCTTATGCTCCCGCATCTGTTCTGATTCGATCCAATATTTGATCGTCTGCATCTGTCGCTTGCGTTCCTACACAGACGAACCTGATAAGACCCTTCGAAAGGCGGAAACAGCACAGCGCAACACCGGAAACCGAGATGTATACAGGAAGTAGGAAACGTTGTCTGGACGGCTGTGTCACACAAGCATGCACGCACACACCACACATGCACGGGCTCGCATACATGAACGCACCCACGTACATGTGCGCGCGCGCGCGGATGCACACACACATATTACGGATATCCAAATAGGTAGAATAACAGTTCAATTTAAACTCATGCAGTTAAATAGTTCTGGCTAAACTGACTCGCATGCATGTTGGATATCAGCTGTTGTTACAAACTAGTGAAGCTCACGTAGTTACCTAGCTCCGTCTACCCGCATAGCATCCGCCTGACGATTACACGCATAATTACATAACTAATCACCTCCAATTCGTTGCGTCTTATCACTTGTCTTCGCTTCTCTTCGATGAGCCTATTCATCGCCTCCTTCTCCAGTGCTTCGTCCATATCTCGTTCCTGAATCCTCTTCAAACGACGATCCTGTTCCTTCGCCTTCTTCACGTACCTAAAGGAGTCACGACCAATACACCATAACTAGTCACACTACATCTCACTGTGAGTGCGTCGGGTATGTGCGTGCTTACGAAAACCGCTTGTGCGTGTGCGTGTGCGTGTGCGTGTGCGTGTGCGTGTGCGTGTGCGTGTGCGTGTGCGTGTGCGTGTGCGTGTGCGTGTGCGTGTGCGTGTGCGTGTGCGTGTGCGTGTGCGTGTGCGTGTGCGTGTGCGTGTGCGTGTGCGTGTGCGTGTGCGTGTGCGTGTGCGTGTGCGTGTGCGTGTGCGTGTGCGTGTGCGTGTGCGTGTGCGTGTGCGTGTGCGTGTGCGTGTGCGCACATACATGTGTGTCTGTGTGTGTATGCGTGTGTATGTGACAAACTAATGTTACAGTGCACCCGGCACCATGTGCGCCACCTTGCGAATGCGACTAAAAGTACACAGTGACCTACATGAGAACCCGGTCGGCTCGCTGCTGTGCAATTCTTTCTCTGACGGTCTTCGCCTGCTCATTGCGCTTGCGATAATTGTCGGCTTGTTCCATCGCCATCCTCTGTGCCGGTGACACAACGGGGTTCATCTCTCTGTCGTACGCTCTCGCAAGGTCATCAGCCTTTTTCTAAACGACCGAAACTATGACGTTAGAAGGGACCACGATTTTAACACCAGAAGAGCAGTACTGGCGTCAGGCAATACGATCACCATCAGAAGCAGCAAGTCCTGATAAGAACAATAGCTACAGCAAATAAAGACAACGAGAAATGGTCTAATTGAAATATCAGTGTATTTTCCCCTACATGTGTTGTCATTGGACAATAACATTCTTTATCACAAAAAGTCGCTCACTCCAGATGCAACTTATCTTTCTCCTGGTATCATTCGATTTTATAACTTTTATCATAATATTCTTAGGTGTAAAAAGAAGAAGTAGAAGTAGACGTAGGAGAAAAAGATGAAGACGTAGGAGGAACAGAAGGCGAAACTTAACAGGAAGAAAAAGAAGTAGAAAAACGAAGGAGAAGAAAAAAAAAGGAGAAGAAGAAGAAGAAGAAAGAAAGAAGACGACACATAAACAATGGAGAAAGAGCATAAGGAGAAGAAGAACTAAGAAGAGAAGACGGAGAAGACCGTACCGAGATAGCGGTGTTGTAGTGTCGTAGGTAGCGGCGGAACTCGTTGTAGTCCTTCACGTTGACGATCACCCGGCCGTCGTCGGTCAGCAGACCTCGGTCAGTCAGGTTGTCGCGGATGTGATGTTGACGCAGGAATGGCTGCAAACAACACACAGGGTTACTTTTCTCATTGTCTCTCCGTCTCCGTCTCCGTCTCCGTCTCCGTCTCCGTCTCCGTCTCCGTCTCCGTCTCCGTCTCCGTCTCCGTCTCCGTCTCCGTCTCCGTCTCCGTCTCCGTCTCCGTCTCCGTCTCCGTCTCCGTCTCCGTCTCCGTCTCCGTCTCCGTCTCCGTCTCCGTCTCCGTCTCCGTCTCCGTCTCCGTCCGTCCGTCCGTCCGTCCGTCCGTCCGTCCGTCCGTCCGTCCGTCCGTCCGTCCGTCCGTCCGTCCGTCCGTCCGTCCGTCCGTCCGTCCGTCCGTCCGTCCGTCCGTCCGTCCGTCCGTCCGTGAACACACACACACACACACACACACACACACACACACACACACACACACACACACACATATATATATATATATCTATATATCTATATATCTATATATATATATATATATATATATATATATATATATATATATATATATATATATATATATATATATATATATGTTTAATCTGAATCCGTCGACCCTGTTGTTTCCAAGTGGTCCATACCTTGAGATGTACATCGGTCAGCAAGTTGTAGTCGTTCCTCAGGTTATAGAAGTTCCCCTCGAGGTCGGTCAGGTCAAAGTCAACCTGTTCTCCGGGACGTTTGTAGTACTGTTGTGAATGAAAAATGAAAGTCGTAATTGCTACCGATTGCAATGTATTTGGCTGTAAAAAAAATTCAAAGTTATTTACCTTATAACACACGCGAGCGTGGATACATATACGTGTTTGTGTGCGGGATGGAAGAAGGGATGGAAGAAAGGAGGGGAGAGGGAGGCGGCAGTGTGTCAAAGTTCAGTTTCCTGTTTCTTCGAATTGGTGACACTTAAGCAAAACAATTGGTAAGTTCGTTTATTTATTTTTGACTCTACACCAACCTGCTTAATCGAATACTATATAGACCTATTTTCGGAAGCATTCCACCATACCTGTGTACAGCGCGAAAATAGGCATATACCTCAATACTTAGGATGCTTGCAATGAAACAACAGCTTTCAATACTATTTCTGCGAGAAGCACACGAAAAGTAACGTAACTATCCGGAAGGGAGCTTTAGCAGAGACTGTCTAGTTTCATAAGAGGTGGGTGAAACGTACTGTCTCTCCGACGTAGGTTGTGTAGAGCGTGTTCTTGCCCTTCGGTCCCTTCAGGACGGGCATCCTGGAATCGAGCGGGAGCGTCATCACCACCGGCAGAGCTTCTGGCGGTACTCCGGGGACGTTCTTCGTGTAGTCGGGTTGTTTCGGCCCATCTACGTCCGTCAGACTCGGAAGGCTCTCGTAGACATCTTCGTGTGGGTCCCGCAGCGGT
>CBDHHR010000445.1:0-5000 GCA_965263245.1 Metamycoplasmataceae bacterium
ATATCCGGGCATTGGATTGGTATATGTTACATCAGGGGCCAACTTCGATTCATCTACTCTGGTTACACGCGTCCCCCCCCCCCCTACGTAGTATCCGGTTTGTGGTAATTTACTCTGCGCACGCAATCCTACGGGAGTAAAGCAACTGAACAGCGACGATCATTATCATGGACACAAACCCTTTTGTAAATATAGGCCTATTGAATAAAGTAATCAATTGATCAATGTGTAAATTTGATTTTCTTCTTGTTGTTAATCTTAAATCATAACCCATAGACTGCGGTGACTTTAAGATAATATATTTAAATGATTGTTTCATGTAATGCTTCACTAGAATAGAGGCCTATGTTCCATATTGGCTGTCAGTGCTGATGACGACCTTTACTCGATTGAATCCTCTCGAAACCACGATTTTCTCTTGGTAGCGGCCTTGAAAATTCACTTTACTAATATAGGTAAAGAGAGGTCACATGAATTAGTGATCTTTGGGGTTCGACTGGTACTTGCGTTACTTGGGTTCTGGCGTAACCGAATCGAAGTCATATGGGATGAAATGTGAACGAACGAACGAACGAACGAACGAACGAACGAACGAACGAACGAACGAACGAACGAACGAACGAACGAACGAACGAACGAACGAACGAACGAACGAACGAACGAACGAACGAACGAACGAACGAACGAACGAACGAACGAACGAACGAACGAACGAACGAACGAACGAACGAACGAACGAACGAACGAACGAACGAACGAACGAACGAACGAACGAACGAACGAACGAACGAACGAACGAACGCACGCACGCACGCACACACATACATACACACACACACGGAAATGGGGTAAGCTAGAAGTTCTGTACTTATCAGTCACTCTCTTCAACACCACCACAATACAATACATGTATACATGCAATACTTGTAATACATGTATACAAAAAACACAACAACATTAAAATACATCTTTACAAAGTAATACCATTCATATTTGTAAATTAATTCGATTTGTTCACGTAGTTTCGGTGGGAGGCGATTTGAACTTCAACGAAACGCTATGCGTTTTTCTGAGCCAACTTATGAGAACACGTCTTAGCACATGAAGTTCATCACGGAAACCAACTCACCTCCAGTATAATGCTGATGCACAATCCGGCTGACGTCGAAGAGACCTTGGTTCCGTTCGGTAGCAGGCCGACGAGCACAGGTATGATGGCCAGAGCGAAGTTGTCAAACTTCTCGCCCAGACGCACCGACAGAAACCTGCACGATGCAATGTCACAACGTCGTACGGCGGTACCATTGTCTTTATGACAGCTCACACGTAGCCAAGCTTGTACTGATGAGCATACTGGCGACAGTTATGAGTTCAGTGATGATACTGGTAATTAAAATGATGGTGTTTATTATCTATATTTCAGTGTTTACATACTAAAACACTGAAATGTAATGCATATTCGTACAATATAATATATCATTGATGTATGTATATGGTATGGTATGGTATGGTATGGTATGGTATGGTATGGTATGGTATGGTATGGTATGGTATGGTATGGTATGGTATGGTATGGTATGGTATGGTATATTATGGTATATTATGGTATATTATGGCATGGTATATTATGGCATGGCATGGCATGGCATGGCATGGCATGGCAAGGCATGGCAAGGCATGGCATGGCATGGCATGGCATGGCATAGTGCATTACAGTATAGTGTATACTGTGTATAGTGCAGTGTAGCTTAGTGTAGCATAGTGATTTAATGTACTGTTATTGTTAAGTAATGAAATGTAATGTAGCATTATACCCATGCATATAATATATATATATATATATATATATATATATATATATATATATATATATATATAACGTGTGTGTTGTGTTGGTAATATAAATAAATATTTAGAAGATTTACATTTTCTTTAAGCAAATTGGCACACCGTTTTCCTCACCAACTCCGGCCTGTATAAAACATAACCGCCACGACGTTGACACTTACGCGATTGTGATGCAGGTTTCCTTAACGACACTGCAACTGGGACTGTTGTTGAGACAAGTCTGTATGGCCGGGGCAAGTCTGCGGATGCTTCGCACAAACCTTTCGTCGGCTGGGTCGTTGGCGATGGCCAGGGCGCGTACCTGCTTCAGCTGTGAGACAGACACAAGCCACAGGAGCACGTTAATGACTGTAGACTACATAGGCTGGCTGTAGACTACACAGGCTGGCTGTAGACTACACAGACTGGCTGTAGACTACACAGGATGGCTGTAGACTACACAGGCTGGCTGTAGACTACACAGGCTGGCTGTAGACTACACAGGCTGGCTGTAGACTACACAGGCTGGCTGTAGACTACACAGACTGGCTGTAGACTACACAGGCTGGCTGTAGACTACACAGGCTGGCTGTAGACTACACAGGCTGACTGTAGACTACACAGGCTGACTGTAGACTACACAGGCTGGCTGTAGACTACACAGGCTGGCTGTAGACTACACAGGCTGACTGTAGACTACACAGGCTGACTGTAGACTACACAGGCTGGCTGTAGACTACACAGGCTGACAGTAGACTACACAGGCTGGCTGAAGACTACACAGGCTGACTGTAGACTACACAGGCTGACTGTAGACTACACAGGCTGGCTGTAGACTACACAGGCTGGCTGTAGACTACACAGGCTGGCTGTAGACTACACAGGCTGGCTGTAGACTACACAGGCTGGCTGTAGACTACACAGGCTGGCTGAAGACTACACAGGCTGGCTGAAGACTACACAGGCTGGCTGTAGACTACACAGGCTGGCTGTAGACTACACAGGCTGGCTGTAGACTACACAGGCTGGCTGTAGACTACACAGGCTGGCTGTAGACTACACAGGCTGGCTGTAGACTACACAGGCTGGCTGTAGACTACACAGGCTGGCTGTAGACTACACAGGCTGGCTGTAGACTACACAGGCTGGCTGTAGACTACACAGGCTGGCTGAAGACTACACAGGCTGGCTGAAGACTACACAGGCTGGCTGTAGACTACAGAGGCTGGCTGTAGACTACACAGGCTGGCTGTAGACTACACAGGCTGGCTGTAGAATACACAGGCTGGCTGTAGACTACACAGGCTGGCTGTAGACTACACAGGCTGGCTGTAGACTACACAGACTGGCTGTAGACTACACAGACTGGCTGTAGACTACACAGGCTGGCTGTAGACTACACAGGCTGGCAGTAGACTACACAGGCTGGCTGTAGACTACACAGGCTGGCTGTAGACTACACAGGCTGGCTGTAGACTACACAGGCTGGCTGTAGACTACACAGACTGGCTGTAGACTACACAGGCTGGCTGTAGACTACACAGGCTGGCTGTAGACTACACAGACTGGCTGTAGACTACACAGACTGGCTGTAGACTACACAGACTGGCTGTAGACTACACAGGCTGGCTGTAGACTACACAGGCTGGCTGTAGACTACATAGGCTGGCTGTAGACTACACAGGCTGGCTGTAGACTACACAGGCTGGCTGTAGACTACACAGGCTGGCTGTAGACTACACAGACTGGCTGTAGACTACACAGACTGGCTGTAGACTACACAGACTGGCTGTAGACTACACAGGCTGGCTGTAGACTACACAGACTGGCTGTAGACTACACAGGCTGGCTGTAGACTACACAGACTGGCTGTAGACTACACAGACTGGCTGTAGACTATACACAGACTGGCTGTAGGACTGGCTGTAGACTACACAGACTGGCTGTAGACTACATAGACTGGCTGTAGACTACACAGACTGGCTGTAGACTACACAGACTGGCTGTAGACTACACAGGCTGGCTGTAGACTACACAGGCTGGCTGTAGACTACACAGGCTGGCTGTAGACTACACAGACTGGCTGTAGACTACACAGGCTGGCTGTAGACTACACAGGCTGGCTGTAGACTACACAGACTGGCTGTAGACTACACAGGCTGGCTGTAGACTACACAGGCTGGCTGTAGACTACACAGGCTGGCTGTAGACTACACAGGCTGGCTGTAGACTACACAGGCTGGCTGTAGACTACACAGGCTGGCTGTAGACTACACAGGCTGGCTGTAGACTACACAGGCTGGCTGTAGACTACACAGGCTGGCTGTAGACTACACAGGCTGGCTGTAGACTACACAGGCTGGCTGTAGACTGCACAGGCTGGCTGTAGACTACACAGGCTGGCTGTAGACTACACAGGCTGGCTGTAGACTACACAGGCTGGCTGTAGACTACACAGGCTGGCTGTAGACTGCACAGGCTGGCTGTAGACTACACAGGCTGGCTGTAGACTACACAAGCTGGCTGTAGACTACACAGGCTGGCTGTAGACTACACAGGCTGGCTGTAGACTACACAGGCTGGCGGCTCCACCAACTTGTCTGCTGACAGTTGCGATACTAACTCTAGTTGCACACCAACACTGGGGAGAGGGTGGCAGAGACTGAGAGCGAAAGAAGGCGAGGTTGTTAGTGGGGGAAGTAGAGCAAGATCACTGAGTGGGGAAACCAGAGCAAGATCACTGAGTGGGGAAAGCAGAGCAAGATCACTGAGTGGGGAAAGCAGAGCAAGATCACCTGAGTGGGGAAAGCAGAGCAAGATCACTGAGTGGGGAAAGCAGAGCAAGATCACTGAGTGGGGAAAGCAGAGCAAGATCACTGAGTGGGGAAACCAGAGCAAGATCACTGAGTGGGTGAAGGAGAGCAAGATCACCTAGTGGGGAAAGCAGAGCAAGATCACTGAGTGGGGAAAGCAGAGCAAGATCACTGAGTGGGGAAAGCAGAGCAAGATCACTGAGTGGGGAAAGCAGAGCAAGATCACTGAGTGGGGAAAGCAGAGCAAGATCACTGAGTGGGGAAAGCAGAGCAAGATCACTGAGTGGGGAAAGCAGAGCAAGATCATCGAGTGGGGAAAGCAGAGCAAGACCACTGAGTGGGGAAAAATGAGCAAGATCA
>CBDHHR010000446.1:0-5045 GCA_965263245.1 Metamycoplasmataceae bacterium
ATTACACACACGCGTACAAACCGTGGGAAGAACTGACAGCGGTATATTCCGTGCGCCGGGACGTCACCAGGTATTACTCCGTTACTAATGCACCAACGCCAGTTTCGTGAAACCTCCGATTAGTTAATCCAAGTGTTGATAGTCGAGATCGCCATTGAGCGCACGCGCGTTGCTTGGCAACCGGTAAACAACGGCGCCCGGGTGGCGGGCGACGACGCGTAGCGGCAAATTGTCGTCGCCGATTATGGACTTAACGCCGCCGCGATGACCTGGCGTCTACGTGCATGGTGGCGCCATCTGGCGAATGAGACCACAACTACCACCCGGTGTGACTCCACGCGCATCACACAACGTTCCAAATTAGACGCAGCGTTCAGTTGTTACGTTGTGTTACAGCGATAAACGCAACTAGGCGTTATGCAATAGTTAATTAATCTTGATTGCGACCCAAATTACTTTACCAGTGGAAATCCGATGTACTGAGCATTATTACGCAACAGGTGCAATCTTGTGTGACGTATTTCACAAGCGGGTGTTCACGGTGTTTGCAAGCCATTGAGGGTATGTGATTTCACGTAGGCCCGTACTTCGAACCAACAGTTCGGGAGTGTTGTGTTAAACTATTAAAATAACGAAATTGAATGTGTACGTGTATAGAGGTCGACATTTTTATAAAACAAAATTATTCTTCAAAGATTAACCAACAGTGTTCGACAATGTAGATTTGGTCTAGACGAACGTTCGTCCTTTTGATCATCCGTGCGGTAGCCTGTCTGTTAGCACACCCGGTAGTCTGGTATCTGCCGGGTAGTCCAGTTCATTCGGTAGTCCGTGTGATAGTCCGGTAGTCCATGTGGTAGTCAATGTGGTAGTCCGGTAGTCCGTGTGGTAGTCCGGTAGTCCGTGTGGTAGTCCGGTAGTCCATGTGGTAGTCTGGTAGTCCATGTGGTAGTCCGTGTGGTAGTCTGGTAGTCCGTGTGGTAGTCCATGTTTTAGTCCGTGTGGTAGTCCGGTAGTCCGTGTGGTAGTCTGGTAGTCCATGTGGTAGTCTGGTAGTCCGTGTGGTAGTCCGGTAGTCCGTGTGGTAGTCCGGTAGTCCATGTGGTAGTCCATGTGGTAGTCTGGTAGTCCGTGTGGTAGTCCATGTGGTAGTCTGGAAGTCCATGTGGTAGTCCGTGTGGTAGTCTGGTAGTCCGTGTGGTAGTCCGGTAGTCCGTGTGGTAGTCCGGTAGTCCATGTGGTAGTCTGGAAGTCCATGTGGTAGTCCGTGTGGTAGTCTGGTAGTCCGTGTGGTAGTCCACGTTTTAGTCCGGTAGTCCGTGTGGTAGTCCATGTGGTAGTCTGGTAGTCCGTGTGGTAGTCCGTGTGGTAGTCCGGTAGTCCGTGTGGTAGTACGGTAGTGCATGTGGTAGTCCGGTAGTCCGTGTGGTAGTCCGTGTGGTAGTCTGGTAGTCCGTGTGGTAGTCCATGTGGTAGTCTGGTAGTCCGTGTGGTAGTCCGTGTGGTAGTCCGTGTGGTAGTCTGGTAGTCGGTGTGGTAGTCTGGTATTCCGTGTGGTAGTTCGTGTGGTAGTCTGGTAGTCCGTGTGGTAGTCCGGTAGTCCATGTGGTAGTCCGGTAGTCCATGTTTTAGTCCGGTAGTCCGTTTGATAGTCCGTGTGGTAGTCTGGTAGTCTGTGTGGTAGTGCGTGTGGTAGTCTGGTAGTCCGTATGGTAGTCCAGTAGTCCGTGTGGTAGTCCGGTAGTCCGTGTGGTAGTCCAGTTGCCCGTATGGTAGTCCGGCAGTGCGTGTGGTAGTCCGGTAGTCCGTGTGGTAGTCCAGTTGCCCGTATGGTAGTCCGGTAGTCCGTGTGGTAGTCCTGTAGTCCGTGTGGTAGTCCGGTAGTCCGCATGGTAGTCCGGTAGTCCGTGTGGTAGTCCGTGTGGTAGTCCATGTGGTAGTCCGTGTGGTAGTCCTGTAGTCCGTGTGGTAGTCCGGTAGTCCGTGTGGTAATCCGGTAGTCCATGTGGTAGTCTGGTAGTCCGTATGGTAGTCCGGTAGTCCGTGTGATAGTCCGGTAGTCCGTGTGGTAGTCCGGTAGTCCGTGTGGTAGTCCAGTAGTCCGTGTACCGCATAACGTTGACACGTGTCAATGTTTATATTTCACACCTGTCACTTATTATTTCGTCACCTGGCGTGCAAAAACAATTCTTTTCACTGGTCTAGTAGACCTGCTATGCTAACTGATCGCAGACGTCGAAATAGCGGAAATGGCGCTAACGTTGGTCTAAGTTGTCGTATTTCTAAGGATAAATACAACTACTATTTCATTTCACCAACAAAACTGGCCAACACGTACGCGGCATTGGAAAGGTCTCATGCGCTCATACATTACTGCATCACGTGATAACCGTAAGATTAGAAAACAATATATCCCATCCAGGGATTAGCACCATGATATTATGTTAATCGCTCGGAATAACCCGCGATGATTGATGCAATGTAGCAAATAAATACGTAGCCAGGACTTGTCTAAAGTGTGTGGTGTCGATTTAATCGGGTTAATCTAGGCATACATCGCTAAGAGAAAAAAATCGTGTACCGTTTCAACGACACCACAATAATACGAGGTATTGAATTTTGATCGATCAAAAACGGCTTTCAGTCCTAGTCGCAGTCAATATTCATTTGAATCAACTGACATGATACAGTCATTATGCATCCCATGTGGTGACATTCAAAGTAACGACAATGTCTTTAGGATATTTCATATTTCACTAGGTAGGTATAGCGCTACTGTAGGTGTTTGTTTTCCTTGTGAAACAGACTAGCGATGTAGCTACCCACCTACGGGTTTTAAACGTTTTCTGGGGTGTATGGCCCAATCCTAATGTTTAACGTCAGTGGGGTTTATGATTTACCGACACACAGGTTTAGCTTAAAGCGAATATACCAGCTCATAGATTGTCTTTGCTTAGCTGATATTACGTTCGTGTGACTAGACGCACGTTGAAGGTTTAATACCTGCCAATTTGTGTCTAGTTACTTTATTTAGCTCGGAGCATTGTTTGCAATTTATAAGAAGGGCGGGGTATACTTAGACAGATAGGTTGGACTCTCGATAAGCCAAATGGCTTCGTAGTCCACCTGCCATCTAGAGTTGAATCTCTAGGTGGCAATCTTGTTAAATCTTGTTAAATCTGGTTAAATCTGGTTAAATCTGGTTAAATCTGGTTAAATCTGGTTAAATCTGGTTAAATCTGGTTAAATCTGGTTAAATCTGGTTAAATTTCACAGATTACGCCTCCAACACGTTCGAAAGGTAAACAAGACATCCAGTCTCAAACCATAATGAATTGGCAATACTGTCCAGGCGAGCATAATTAACACCAATACTCTTTTACTGCATAAAGCGACATAGTCCGTTCGTGGCTTTTTATTTTTATTGCAAAATCATATACGGTATAAATTATACCTAACGTAAAGACAATAAAAATATGTTTTCATGGGGTAGGGGTTGAAAATAGACGCAGTAAGGGCGCTTAACTCTGTGTACACATCGACAACGAGGCGTTTACGAAACCGTTATAGGCGTGGCTAAAAGTCCAGAAGGAAATGTGATGCAGTATCACGCGAACACAAGTTGACGCCACTAACGTCACACCCAGCCAGGTGCACGGCTCCCAGTTGGTAAAGGTCAAAGGGTGGGTGTCACTCGCGGCGATTTGAGTGACAGCGTCGGGATTCTTATAAACATTCGACATTTAACATTACGAAGTCAGTTCTGTTTCGATAAAACATTTATTGGCGGTCATGATGCTACAATATTTATAACTTATACTGATTAACATGATTTTGCAATAAAAATAAAAAGCCACGAACTGATCATGTCGCTTTATCTTCCTCACATTTTAGACAACAGACTTCCCGTCACATATTATCGCTCGGCTAATTCTGCGCAGAGGAACAATAAAAGCTGCGCGTATTGTATGGGGTTTCAGTTTTAATGCCTTACCTTTGCTTGAGTGCGTCACTTGATTCACAATATTTCCGTAAAACCCCGGATCTACAAAAACGTGTGTACGTCTGCCACGAATCTACTCAAGCTTCGATGACGTAACAAAAGCGAGTCATCTCAGGACGCTCTGGTAAATCGGGTTGGCGCACGCATGAGTGTGTATGTACGTCATTTATTGGTGACATTATACCACAGCGCGAACAACGTTATTTTGCTAACAAGCTGATTGCCTGAAATGCTCGTTGCTCTCAACATGAACTGACAAACACGGGGTAAAACATATACAAATTGGAATTATCCACGTTAGCATTTAATTAAAATAATGTTTGTAATTATCTTATCATCAACATAATAATTTATGTCATTATCTTATTATTAACGTCATTATTTATAATAATGATACTAGTAATATATATTTCTAATGTTGAATGTAAAATAACTGCATACATTATTTTGCGCCTAAAGCCTTAGAAACCGAGCTCAAAGCGTATAAAGAAAACATATTGATCAGTCTCAATATCGATAAACCGTCTTCAAATTGCCAAAAGACAGACACACCAAGGAGCTATGACGGACAGACAAGATTATTATAACAGTAGGTCTTTAAATGACAGCAAATATATATATATATTATTTCCAGTTGCTTTGACAGTAATGGGGATTATATTCAAACGAGTTGGTGCTACATCGGAAACAGAACCAGTGTTAATAGTGTCTTTATGAACAAAGCTTGTTTAAGAACGATACGTCGTACTGGACGGATAGTTCGTCAAGTGTGAAACGCATAGGACTAGTAGTGGTTTGTTTGTGACTTGAGTTGATTGGAAATAAATGAATGCAGTGGCGCCACCTATCGAGAGAACCATCGCTCCTACATATTAGGACAGGGCAGCTTGATAACTGACGATTGTGTGATCTTATTTTGGTGGCCATTTTGAATCCAACAACACGTGTTTATATTGATGGGCGAGAGCGTGATCGATGTAACCTTCGACTGGAGAAGACAGTAAGTAGCACGCGATGCTATTGTGGTGGATAATAGTTGTTG
>CBDHHR010000447.1:0-5000 GCA_965263245.1 Metamycoplasmataceae bacterium
AACGAGGCTTTGTTTCACACAATAGCCGTCTGGTTTTCGGCCTGTTCAAAGCATCAACACAAACGAAGCGTATGTCATAGGGCGGTATAATGGGGCGAACTTGCTAATGGAATTGTATCTATATTAACGTAGTAAACATTGTGGGGAAAGCGAAAATAATATACATTTGCTAGGTTATTATTTTTTGTCATAATAACAGAAAAACTAAAATAGAGAGCATGTATTACAAAGATCTACAACGAACGTTTTTCAACTGCAAAATAAATAAGTCGATTGTTGACAGTTAAAGTAGTATTCTGTACTCTCACGACAACTGATGACTATTATGCATATAAACTAATATGATACACGATAATTATAATTTTTACATTCCATGAACTCGAAGGTATTGTCTTGGAATTTGACCGCGGGCCGGGCGGATGTCTTGGCTTTTTTCACGGATGACCGAATAAATCAATCACTAATTTGATTTAACTAACGTCCATAGAATGTATAAGCTGTCTGCAGGGTTAGTGGACATACGTTCATCACCCCTGGCTTGCGAGGATGCGACGAATTTGCGAGAAAGCCCCCGCAGTGGAAGCCATTAATAACTACCGGATTGCTTCTCGGCTGTCATCGGCCCTGACAAACGCGTCAATGAAACAAGATTCCACGCGAGCGCTGGTATCACCAATCTTGACGCCGCGCAAAGACAAATCTAACTGAGGTGACGAGTGTATCAATGTGTTAGTAGAAGTTAAAGAAACTGCTTGTTTTCGCGCGATATCAACAAGCGAAACATCTCGTACGACCGACGCCGATATAACGAACGCGTCTGTAAACAATGATTGTGCGCGGACGTCGTTTATCATTGATAAGACGACTTAATAGTCAGCAGTTCTAATTGGTTTTATCACGGTTGCTGTCAAAACATGGCAAAATACTGGCGTTGAAAATGTGAGATTAAATCGTGTGGCTTCGAATAGGGATTTGTGGGCGCGAGCGTTGTTTTTGCGCGTTTTTCTTGGTCCATACTCCCGAAAAACGCGTCATTTGTAAAAAAAGGCGTCTGTAATGAACTGTCGCTATAATGAATCCAAGTGCAAGGAACAACTTTTAAATTCCTGTTCTGACCTGCGATGCGTTTTGTAACGTTTTTGGCTGCTTTGAGAGCAAGGCGTGACATATCACTTCGCCTGCTTGTCGACATAGTCTTCATTCCAGGCTTGTCTAGTGTATACAGACACTGATCCTATCTACATCGTGGTGTGAGGTGAAATGTCAGCCACACTCTGTGTGTGGCTGAACTGTATCCGTATAGAAAGTATGCAAGGTAAGGAAATATATTTGGCTGCTATGGTTCGTGTTCTATAATACTCGATTATATATGTGTCAGTTCATTTCCATGAGAGTTGTAGTCAGGTACCAACTCAGACTGTACGCGACGACAGCTTCTGCGACTAACCTAGACAGTGTCAGACGGGAGTTTGTCCTAACGACCCAGAGAGTACCCGATTGTACCTTGTCTGACCGATCGAGAGTGCCTAACGATAATTTACCCGACCGACTAAAAGGCTTGGCCGACCGACTCACACGGTGCCCGACGGTTGCTTCTCCGACTATATAACCCAAACAGTGCCCGGCGGTAGCTTCTCCGACTAACCCAGACGGTGCCCGACGGTAGCTTCTCCGACTAACCCAGACAGTGCCCGGCGGTAGCTTCTCCGACTAACCCAGACGGTGCCCGGCGGTAGCTTCTCCGACTAACTCAGACGGTGCCCGGCGGTAGCTTCTCCGACTAACCCAGACAGTGCCCGGCGGTAGCTTCTCCGACTAACCCAGACAGTGCCCGACGGTAGCTTCTCCGACTAACCCAGACAGTGCCCGACGGTAGCTTCTCCGACTAACCCAGACAGTGCCCGACGGTAGCTTCTCCGACTAACCCAGACAGTGCCCGGTGGTAGCTTCTCCGACTAACCCAGACAGTGCCCGACGGTAGCTTCTCCGACTAACCCAGACAGTGCCCGGCGGTAGCTTCTCCGACTAACCCAGACGGTGCCTGACGGTAGCTTCTCCGACTAACCCAGACAGTGCCCGACGGTAGCTTCTCCGACTAACCCAAACAGTACCCGGCGGTAGCTTCTCCGACTAACCCAAACAGTGCCCGGCGGTAGCTTGTCCGACTAACCCAGACGGTGCCCGGCGGTAGCTTCTCCGACTAACCCAGACGGTGCCCGACGGTAGCTTCTCCGACTAACCCAGACGGTGCCCGACGGTAGCTTCTCCGACTAACCCAAACAGTACCCGGCGGTAGCTTCTCCGACTAACCCAAACAGTGCCCGGCGGTAGCTTCTCCGACTAACCCAAACAGTACCCGGCGGTAGCTTCTCCGACTAACCCAGACGGTGCCCGGCGGTAGCTTCTCCGACTAACCCAGACGGTGCCCGGCGGTAATTTCTCCAACTAATCCAGACGGTGCCCGGCGGTAGCTTCTCCGACTAACCCAAACAGTGCCCGGCGGTAGCTTCTCCGACTAACCCAAACAGTGCCCGGCGGTAGCTTCTCCGACTAACCCAGACGGTGTCCGACGGTAGCTTCTCCGACTAACCCAAACAGTGCCCGGCGATAGCTTCTCCGACTAACCCAGACGGTGTCCGACGGTAGCTTCTCCGACTAACCCAAACAGTGCCCGGCGGTAGCTTCTCCGACTAACCCAGACGGTGTCCGACGGTAGCTTCTCCGACTAACCCAAACAGTGCCCGGCGGTAGCTTGTCCGATTAACCCAGACGGTGCCCGGCGGTAGCTTCTCCGACTAACCCAAACAGTGCCCGGCGGTAGCTTGTCCGATTAACCCAGACGGTGCCCGGCGGTAGCTTCTCCGACTAACCCAGACGGTGCCCGGCGGTAATTTCTCCAACTAATCCAGACGGTGCCCGACGGTAACATATCCGACTAACCCAGACAGTGCCCGGCGGTAGCTTCTCCGACTAACCCAGACAGTGCCCGACGGTAGCTTCTCCGACTAACCCAGACAGTGCCCGACGGTTGCTTCTCCGACTAACCCAGACAGTGCCCGACGGTTGCTTCTCCGACTAACCCAGACAGTGCCCGACGGTTGCTTCTCCGACTAACCCAGACAGTGCCCGACGGTAGCTTCTCCGACTAACCCAAACAGTGCCCGTTGGTAGCTTCTCCGACTAACCCAGACAGTGCCCGACGGTAGCTTCTCCGACTAACCCAGACAGTGCCCGACGGTAGCTTCTCCGACTAACCCAGACAGTGCCCGACGGTTGTAGCTTCTCTGACTAACCCAGACAGTGCCCGACGGTTGTAGCTTCTCCGACTAACCCAGACAGTGCCCGACGGTAGCTTCTCCGACTAACCCAGACAGTGCCCGACGGTAGTTGCTTCTCCGACGAACGCAGACAGTGCCCGACGGTAGCTTCTCCGACTAAGCCAGACAGTGCCCGACGGTAGCTTCTCCGACTAATCCAGACAGTGCAAGACGGTAGCTTCTCCGACTAACCCAGACAGTGCCCGACGGTAGCTTCTCCGACTAACCCAGACAGTGCCCGACGGTAGCTTCTCCGACTAACCCAGACAGTGCCCGACGGTAGCTTCTCCGACTAACCCAGACGGTGTCCGGCGGTAAGAAGGCGCGATAAGCCGCCGTTAATCTCCCCACGCGCTGTTTAATTACATGTTTAAAACATGGCCGCGGACGCCACGCGGCGCGGCTTTGTCTTATCTCGCCAGCTAATTAATTAAACTGCATCTCGACTCAGCGATGATCCATCAGAGTAAGCTGCTTGTGCATTCGCTGAACCAGCGGCGCCCTTTCCCGGACCCGAGAGGCCGCCCCGTGCCCGCGTGGGCTCCGAGGGCCTCTCAGCGGCCGGGGGATCCTTCGCCGAGACGCTCCATGCATGCAAAAGGCGCGAGATGCCGACTTATTTATTGCGATTGTTTTTCCCCCGGTGAGATCATAACATATAACTTGATCGGGTGATTTAATTAAAGCATTCAATCGATCACACTAACTGTGTACGTTGGCACCGGCGAAAATCCCGCATACATTTTGGCTAAAGCGGTCTTTGTGGACTCGACTGAGCTGAAGAATAAGATCGTACGAACGAGATCGGAAATAAAACGAAATTATCAACACATGTATCTTGGATTCCGGCTACGCGGATAGTTTCATCATATGATAACAACTGACAACGACTCAATTAAAACAAGTTAATATGGTTTTATATTTTAATTTATTATCGGATATATCGTTTAAGTCAATTTACAATGGTTGGCCATAAAGCATGAAGATGTACGCGATGGTACATGTCCGGTAAAGTAGATTTCACAGTTGTGAAAAACAAGACAACTTGTTCCATATAAGCAAGCTGCTATTAGAGCCCCTGTGTCACCATTGAGTCAAAGCGCTGTGACGGCTGCATTACTTCATCAGAAACACATTCGGAAAAGACGTATATACGAATATACACACATGGATGTTTAAGTGCGTTTACGTTGCAGTTAAATTCATACGGTGTGAAATAATAATTTTGTAGGCGTTTTCTATATATTTTATTGAACCGTGAACATACATACATACTTACATACATACATACATACATACATACATACATACATACATACATACATACATACATACATACATACATACATACATACATACATACATACATACATACATACACACATACATATATATATATATATATATATATATATATATATATTATATATATATATATATATATATATATATATATATATATATATATATATATATATATATGCTCACATCGCATTTCGTTTGTTAATGAGATATATTGTGTTATTAAACCATCCATAGTGGTAATTATTAGCAGTAAGTTTACTTCAGACTGTAGACTGCTTCCGCGGGGTTATCAGAAGATTGTTTGATAACGAATGTTATTAGTTTTACTAAAATCATGTTGTTGTAACGAGACAGACATACCCATGATGCATTGCTGCT
>CBDHHR010000447.1:12500-15522 GCA_965263245.1 Metamycoplasmataceae bacterium
GAGAACACTGCGAGGACTTCCGACTGAAGACCGCGTTTGTTTGTTCGTTTGCGGCGGTAGGATTCGTGTATATGTGGGAGCGCGTGGTAGGTGTCTGAAGAGGTCAGTTAAAGTGATAGTAATATAGACATTAATTAGACCAGTTTGTTTACTGTGAAGACATACCATCGGAAGAAGTCGATGGTGTCACCGTCTGTTCAAGTTCCTTACAGGTGTGTCTCGTCTTCTTTATGTTTCTAGATTTCGCTCTTGGCGATCTGACGCCTTCCTCTATTTTCTCCCGTGCGCGGTTGTCTTGACGCTTTCTAATCAAGCATCCTCTCTGGTACTTTCCTAACCACACCCCTATTTGGTCTCATCACCCGGAACACGTATCTGAACGGGGATGGGGCGAAAACACATAATCTTCGCACCACGTCTGGTATTTCATAAGCTATAAATATAATGAACCCAATGTATGTAGCGCGAGTTCGGCATACACGATTTAACAACTGGAAAACGGACATAACCCCACTGGAAAAACACCCGGACATACGCCCACAGGACCAAAAAACAAACAATCGGACTTAACATTACTACATTACTACACATACAGCGTGTACGACAACGCCGTCAGATAAAGATAAAACGAGACCGGTAAGAAACAGACCACATTTGCCGTGTTCTTGCACCCACACTACGTACACAAACCACACTTCCACGCCCCGATAGAGCTGCCAACAGCCCGTCAGCCCCACCGCCTGTTGCCGTCCGTAACTTTCCCCGCGCCTGTTCCTGGGCTGCCGGCCAGAGGCAGGCGGGTTATCACCGCCACTGAAATTGGATAAACACATAACAAATTGCTACAAATAAGCGGTAATCGTATCGGGGGTGTAGCGATTAACCGCCGAGCTGCGGCCGGGGCCTGGCTGAGTCAGCGCCGAGATTTCCTCGCAGGCCGTAGCAGCTGCCCTGCGCTCGGGCAGATGTGAGTCGGTCGTCTGCTAACGTTCGGTGAAATTTCTCCGAACTCGTTGTGGAGTTGATTTTTATAATTTTTTTTTAAATAATAAAACTAAGCAGGACGTATCCTATGCGATTTTTCCTATTATTAAAATGAAATGATACGAAATGTAGCGGAAAAAAATGTATCTAAAAATCCACATGTTGACAATGGACCGCAGGGTGAACGGAAGGAGAAGTGTAATAGCAGATCAATATAACAGTTAAAATAACCCGAATTCATTAATGGGTGTTATTATTTTGGTTTATACTGTAGTATTTATTATAACAAAATTACAATTTACAGTCCTTTCTTTCAATGTGTTCACAATAACAATAAAACATTTATGCTACAGGGTCGGCTGATATTATTATAAAATTGTGCGTTTGGGCGTATTTTTGGCAGAAGAATGCAATCTATTCGCGCATCAGCCAAACCGTAAACAATCAAACGACGTGACCAGAGCGAGAGCGTCAACACACACAGTCGACAGCTGCGGAGCGAGCGCGGAAACTTGATAGCACAACAATGGCGACGTGAAGTTGAAAGACGGCCTCTTGCATTCTCTTACTCGATTCCCCGGCCCCATACACCCACACCGCTTCCCTTCCCAGACGCTGTAGTGAATCACGAACATCGGTGCCGCGTTCCTGCGCCCAGCGAACTCGTCCGTTATCATTTGTCACGATTAGTCAGGCAACATGTGAACTGTCGACTCGCGCTAAAAAACCCATCCGTCTGCGCGCTCTGAATACCGTAAAGTGTCGGTGTTAGGCGCGGGAGCGCATTGCCATTTCAAGCGTCGCTCGTCGATCGTTCTTTCTTCTTCAAAGGTGACCCCTTACCGAGATCTACTTTAAGGAATGCACAAACATTGTCATTCGTTGATTTACATGCAGATAGTCTGGGATTTTGGATGGTTAAAATGCCAAAATAACCAAAAAGTTTAATTAAAAGATAATTCATAGTTCACCTAGTGTACCTACCATATATCGCGCATTTATTCGTTTGATCGGTAAGACAGTTTTGATTGGTTGTGCACGCACGCACGCACGCACGCACGCACGCACGCACGCACGCACGCACGCACGCACGCACGCACGCACGCACGCACGCACGCACGCACGCACGCACGCACGCACGCACGCACGCACGCACGCACGCACGCACGCACGCACGCACGCACGCACGCACGCACGCACGCACGCACGCACGCACGCACGCACGCACGCATGCATGCATGCATGCATGCCCATACCCTTTTCCAACTTAATGCATTTGCATGACCATTTCCGTCTTTGTTTGTATGTAATACACACGCTGTGTAAACCTACTGTTTTATTTATGCGCATATAGCAATCATAAATTTGTCTAATGCGGTTGTGTTTAGATTTCAGTATGTTAGACAACCATGTTAATGTCTCACTGATGTCATCATCCGGGCACCGATGTTATGACACCCGTGATAAATAGTTATTAACGATAAGGTCAAGGTGCGAAATACCGCGACTAGGCACGGCTTCCGATTCTCTATTGTCTGCGTCTCACGATTTACACGTAAACAAGTTATCTTTTACGTCAGAAATAGAAACGCCGTTTTCTTTTGCTGGGAATCGAAAGTAGGTTTTAAAACGATCGTGTGAATCTGTCGCATTCAACATCAGCGAAAGATTCAATTCTATGCTGGCGCGTTTAACCACGCTTACATTACATGACTTTATGAAGTATACAACTTTCGTTGATCAAGTTTCTACACAATCTCACACAATAACACAAACAATAAAAAATAAATCGCGTTTTTTAGGAGTTTAGGCGGTTCTGATATACCGGCTAACCCATTTAAGTTGATATATTCAATACGAAATAAAAATCGTACATATATCTCACATTTGTCACATCAGTGACAACGATGTCCCAACATGTTTACATCATAGTCATTGTGTTTTCGCGAATAACAGCATACGAGAGCTGCTAAAGATGTAGGCCTATACGTGAAACACCCTGCCAGGTCACGCGGTGCGGCATTCACACCTGCGCCTA